>JBKQTJ010000027.1:0-8267 GCA_052143255.1 Streptosporangiaceae bacterium
TCGATTTCGCGAACTCCGTGTTCGGAATGAACGAACATCCAACCGTCAATCCACCAACATGAAAACAAAGTTTGAACTTCTGCGACCTGTACTGACCGAACACACGGCATCGGCGTTTGTATTCGCACCCGGGACCGCCCCCTCCCTAACCCTCCCGCGCAAGGCGACGGAACGAGGAGAGAAGGTGGCCGGCCGCGCCTAAGACTCAGCAAGCTCGCGCAGATGTGCGCCCGCCTCCGCCTCGCGATGAGTGAAAGCGCCGCGTCATTACGAGCAGCACGGCCTATACGAGGAACGGTGAAGTGCTCAGATTTGACGCAGAAATTTTCCAAGAGGTCGAATTTCTGAAAACTGCTGACCGCGCGGGACGATCGGAACGTGCATGCTCGAAACGAAGCTGTTACTTTGACGGGATTAACACACCGCATTCAATGCCCGCTCAGCGGTCGCTTCTCAGTTCCGAGTTGCCGGCGTGTCGTCACGAACACAATCTATTACGCTCAGCATCGTAGCTGGGCTTCTCTGATAATCGGATGTTCCGTTGCAGCACCCGGTAGGTCCAGCCCGCCGGCGTTGCCGCATGCCCAGTGTGCACGACCTCCGGATCGAGCAGGGCGACTGCGCCCGGTCCGGCACGCAGCAGCCTGCCGCCGTAGTCGAACTCCTCGACGCCAGCCTCGATCAGCCCGAAAGTGTAGGTCTCATGCGCGTGCCGGCCGTACCGGTGCGTGATGAATTTCGCCCGCAGCAGGTCGACTCCCGCGACCGCCGCGTGCTGCCAGTACCGCGCAACCTCGGCCGCCATACGTCATGCCTACCTGATCACCGGACCGCGAACCAACAAGATAAGCGACCTCGGGCCGGTAACGTCGCGAACTCGCTGACAGCCAACGGCCGGGACGGCCAGGCGATCCCGTTCCCGTCATTATCCGGAAGACTATTTCTCGCGGAGGATGCAAAAGTCTCCCGGATCATGGAGAGCCGGGTGCGTCAGGTGCGCGCCGGCTCGCTCAGCTCGCCGGCTCCGTCGTGACCTTGGCAGGCTGGCTCGTCCTGGCCGGCCCGGTAGCGGGCGAAGCCGGGCAGTGCCAGCGCGAGCGCGGCCGAGAGCGCCACGGTGATCAGGCCGCCGGAGAATGCGCTGATCACGGGGGAGGCCAGCGAGCCAACCAGGCCCGACTCGAGCCTGCCGAGGGACTCGCCGCCCGCGCCGATCACGTACTCAGCGGCAGTGAGGCGGCCCCGGAGCGCGTCGGTGGTGACAGCCTGGACAATCGTCCCCCGGATCACCACCGTGAAGGTGTCGGCGGCGCCGGCGATCGCCAGCAAGGCGAGCGTCAGCCAGAGGCTGCGCGCAAGCGCGAAGCCCGCGAACGCCGCGCCCCAGATCGCGACCATGCACAGCATCGCCCGGCCCTGCCTCGGCAGCTGCCGCAGCGGCCCCGTGCAAGCCGAGCTCAGCAGGCCGCCGACGCCGATCGCAGTGGTAAGCAAGCCGAGCGTCGCCGGATTGCCGCCGAACCGCTCGGCGTTGATGGCCGGGAACAGCGCAACTGGCAGGCCGAATACCGTGGCGTTCAGGTCGGCGAGGTACGCGCCGGCCAGCACCTGACTGCGCGCGATGAACCGCAAGCCTTCGGCGACCGCGCGGGCCCGGCCTGGCCGTTCCCGGCTGCGGCGGCATTGCCGGCAATCGCGCGACGCCATACAGCGCCCGGGCGAAGCTGACCGCGCCGATCAGGTAGCACGCCCTGACCCCGGCCGCCGCGGCGATGAGTCCGCCAAGCGCCGGGCCGGTGATGAGGGCCGCCTGGAAGCTGATGCGGTTCAGTGCCAGGCCCGCCGCCGGCCGTTCCGCCGGGAGCAGGCTAGGGATCAATGCCCGCCGGGCGGGCATGTTCAGCGCACCGATCCCCGACTGAACCGCGACGAGGGCGTACAGCAGCCAGAGGGCGTGTAGCCCTGCGAACGCCTGGGCCGCGAGCAGGGCCGACACCGCAGCCAGGCAGATGCTGGTCACGAGGACGAGCTTGCGCCGGTCCATAGCATCGATGAGGGATCCGCCCAGAAGCCCGACGGCGAGCATCGGCCCGAGGGCGGCCAGGCCGATGGCGCCGACAGCCAACGGTGACCTGGTCAGGTCGTACACCTGCAGCGGGATGGCGAACCCGGTCAGCGCGCCGCCTACCGAGGACAGCATGCTGCCCAGGAACAGCCTGCGGAACTGCGCGGACTCGCGCAGCGGCGTGATGTCGGTGAGCAACCCTGGCATGCGCGCCGCTACTCCGTTCGGCGGGCAGCGGCTAGCGTGGCGGCGAAGTCCGGGTTCGCGCGTGCCCACTGCGACTCGATCATGCGCTGGCGGAACGGCCGCTGCCGGAGCGCGGCGGCAATCGCCGGGACAAGCTCGGCCAGCGGGAAGGGCAGCTCGGCGTCAAGCTCGGTAGCGGCTGAGGCGGTCGCCGCCCATTCCGCTTCGATCCCCGGCAACAGGGCGCGTGACTTGGAGGTCAGGTGTACCACCCGCTGGCGGGCGTCCTCGCCGGGCGTCAGCACAACCAGCCCGCGCGCTCTCATCTGCGCCACGGTCTGGCTGGCGGCCGAGTGCGTCACCGAGATCGCCTTGGCCAGGTCGCGAATCGGCACTGGCCCGAGCGCGACCAAGGCGCGAACCACAGGGCTGAATCGCGGCCGGTATCCGGTCACGCCGAGATCGGTCAGCACCGTCGCGATGTCGGCGTCCATGAGGTCGAGCACATGCCGGAGCTGGGTGCCGAGCCCGATCGCAGTGACGGAGTGACCGCCTTGCGCCCGCTCAGCCATGGCCGGCCTGGCCGCGGCTGCCGCCGAGATCCTCGGCCGCGAACCTGTCCGTCGCCGCCACTATCGCGGCGTCCAGCGCGGCGCTGCCGCCGTGCCCGGTTTCCCCGACGACGATCAGCTCGCAGCCGGGCCAGGCGGAGGCCAGCTGCCACGGCGTGCCGAGCAGGTTGATGAGGTCAAGGCTGCCCTGCACGATAATGCCGGGAACGGCTTCCAGGACGGCGGCTCGCCTGAGCAGCACGCCGTCTTCGAGGAAATGATCGTGGCTCCAGTAGTGCGTCACGAGCCGGGCGAACGCCAGCCTGAACTTCGGATCGGCGTAGCGCGGATCCGGCCGTGGCGAGGTCGGCACCATGGCCTCCTCCCAGTCGCACCAGTTCTGGGCTGCCCTCTCGCGCACGTCCACGTTCCCGCCATTGAGCAGACGGCTGTAAGCGGCGGCGAGGTTGCCGTCACGGTCGCCCTCGGGCGCGCCGTACCGAAAGCGTGCCCAGGCCGCGGGGAACAGCCCGCCGAGACCGCGGGTGAACAACTCGACCTCGCTGCGGCGCCCGGTGCCGACGCCGCTGAGGACCAGGGCAGTAACGAGCTCCGGGTACTGCTCGGCGTAGGCGAGCGCCAGCACCGAGCCCCAGGAGGCGCCGCGGACCAGCCAGCTGTCGATGGCCAGATGCCCGCGCAGCCGCTCGATATCGGCCAGCAAGTGCTGCGTCGTGTTCGCCGCCAGGCTGACGGCCGGGTCGCTGACGTGCGGCCTGCTCCGGCCGCAGCCGCGCTGGTCGAACAGGACGATCCGATACGCGCCTGGATCGAAATAACGGCGCATTCCCGCGGTACAGCCCGAGCCCGGGCCGCCGTGCAGGACGAGGGCAGGCTTACCAGCCGAGTTCCCGCAGGTTTCCCAGTACATGGAGTTGCCGTCGCCGACGGCCAGGAACCCGTGGGCATACGGCTCTATTTCGGGGTAACGGGCGTCCATCTCGCGTCCAGTCAACGTAACAGCGTTACAACAGCGCTAATATATTATCCACAATCAGAAAGTTGCTGCGCGGGAGAGCGCCGGCCAGCGTGGCCGAGTCATGCTGGCCGGCGCGCGGCGAGTGGGGCCTGCTTGCGCGCGGCGGGTCAGGCTTGCTGGCGGCGAACCAGCACTATCGCGGCGGTGACCAGCAGCGCCGATGCTGCGATCAGCCACCCGAGCTCGATGAGCTGGAACTCGTGGTACCGGCCAGCGGGCTGGTAGGTGAGCCACATGATGATGTGGTGCGCTCTCATCCAGGCTGCCGAGTTCAGCTGCTGCGCGTTGCTGAGCAGCCGCCCATCCGGCCAGCCCAGCGCGCTGTTCATGATGACGGGCGGTCCTCCCCAAGAGCCTCCCCAGTAGGCGCTGTAGCCGTAGCCACCCGCTTGGAACTGAACTGCAATCGCTCGGTGCAGTGGCGGAAGGTAGTGCATCCGCCAGGAGGCCGACACCGCATACCAGAGCGCGCCGTAGCAAGCGAATGTTGCGGCTATGGCCGGGACGGTCCGGCGGATTGCGGCACCGACGAAGATTCCGAGGGTGAAGGCGAAAACAACCCACCCCGCGAGGAGCAGCGGGCTCAGGTTGAACAGCAGCGGCCCCCACGGCGATCTCGGGCTAAGCGTCAGATCGGCGAAATGCGGGAATGGTGCCAACCACCAGCCGAATTCCGCGCCGATGCCGAGTGCGGCAATGACCAGCAGGCTGGCGACTGACAGATATTGGGCCAGCAGCCACCGGGTCCGGCTCGCGGCCTGGGTCCAGGCCAGCTTGGCGGTACCGTTCTCGATCTCGCGAGGGAGCAGCGGCGCGCCGAGGAACATGCCGGCGAGCAGGGGACCAACTTGGAGTACGAGCTGGAACCATTGCGATAGCCCGCCATAGTCGACGCTCGCGCGGGTCGCGCCGTACCAGTTAGGTCCCCCGCGGGCCGCGAGTTCGTGCAGGGCAACGCCCGTCGCTAGCAGCGCGATGGCTAGGACCGCGACGAGAGAAGCGGTCCAGATGAGGGCCGTCCGGTGCTGGCGCGCCGTAACCCGCGCGAGCTGCCGGAACGGCACAACGGCGGTCTGCTTGCCTGGCTGCCGGTTGTCGCTGGCCGACGGCGCGACGGCTGTCATGGCTTCACCGCCGATCCGCCGTGTGCTGCGGTCATGGCGGGGCCGGGCAGCATACGAGCGCCCGGGTCGCGCAGGTAGCCAAGCACCAGGTCCTCCAGAGTCGGCGGGTCGGACTGCCAGCCCGCCGGGGCCCGGGCGCTTGTGGCCGAGTTCCTCACTAGCAGGTGCGCTTGCGCACCTGCCTGACGGGCATGCACAACTGTGACGCGTTCGGCGTCAAGGGCCATCTCGCCGCCTGGCCCAGTCAGGACGCGGTGCGCGGCCAGCAGGTCATCGACGTTGCCAGCTAGTTGCAGCCGCCCGTCATTGAGCACTACCAGGTAGTCGGCGATCCTCTCAAGCTCGGCGACGACATGGGAGGAGAACACAACCGAGAGGCCTTCTTGGGCCACTTCAGCCATCAGCCAACCCATCAAGTCGTGCCGGGCGAGCGGGTCGAGACTGGCCAGCGGCTCATCCAGGATGAGCAGCGTGGGCCGCTTGGCCAGGGCAATGGTGAGCGCGAGCTGCGCGCGCTGGCCGCCGGACATGGCCCGCACCTTGCGGTCCAGCGGGATGCGCAGATCGGCGAGGCGGGCGCGGGCGCGGTCGTAGTCCCAGCTGACGTTCAGGTTCGCAGCGAGGCGGAGCATCTCCCCCGCCGGCAGGTGCCCGTACATCGGTGCATCCTGGGGCACGAAAGCGATGCCGGCCCGCGCGACGTCCGATCCGGGCCGCTGGCCGCCGAGCACGGTGATGTCGCCGGCGCTCGGCCGCAGCAGCCCGGCGGCGAGGTTCAGCAGGGTCGTCTTGCCTGCGCCGTTAGGTCCGACCAGGGCGACGACATGGCCCTCCGGAATCGCCAGGCCGCAGTCACGAAGCGCCCAGGAACGCCGGTAGCGCTTGGCCAGCCCGCAGGACTCGATCACGTTCACGCGACTTCCCCTGCTGCCGTGCGGGCACGCGACTGCTGCCGACTGGCTTGCTCATCAGCGCCGCGACGCGGGCCCTTCGCGTCGTGGCGCTCAAGAAAATCCCGCAGTGAGGTGGTGAACAGCGCTGCGATGCCATCGCCGTCCAGGCCCGCGTCATCGGCGGATCGCAGCCATGTGAGCAGGCTCTTGCGTAGTTCGGCCTGCTCGGCGAGGCCAACCCGGCGCAGCGTGCCGGCGATGAACGTGCCCTGGCCGGGCTTGCCAGCCGCCAGGCCGCGGTGCTCAAGTTCGCGGTAGGCCTTCAGCACCGTGTTGGGGTTGATCGCCAGGGACTCGACGGCTTCTTTGACCGTTGGCAGCTGGTCGCCCTCCTTGAGGTAACCGAGCCGAAGTGCCTGCTCAACCTGGTGGACCAGCTGCAGGTAGGTCGGAACCCCCGACGCCGGGTCTAGCCGGAATCCGATCGGCGAGCTGGCCGTCGACGGGTCCGCCGCCGCCCCCGCGGGCGGCGGACCATTAGACCCTTTATCTATAGTCATAGTTGAAGGGTAAAGGGGAGCGCGTGCAGTGTCAACGACAGGCCCCTGAGCTGCGGGCTTGACCAGCTTGGTCTCTCACCTGCAATCCTGCAGTTGCACATTGCCGGGAGTATGTGCAACCATCTGGTAGCAGATACCAGGGCAAGCTTTCCGCAGACGTCATGAGCACTGGGAGGGGCGCGATGCAACTCCGGCAACGGCATGAAATACCGCAGGCAACGGACGCGACGCCGGCAGCCAGAGCCGGCACCATGACGCGCGGCACGACAGCCGCGCTGACCGCGACGCTCGGGCTTGCGGCCGCATCCTGGGTCGTATCGGTCCGGCAGATGACCGGGATGAACATGGGCACCCAGACGCGGCTCGGCTCGTTCGCGTTCTTTATCGGCCTCTGGGTGTGGATGATGGCGGCGATGATGCTGCCGGGCGCGGTTCCGGCAGTCTTGAGACGCGCTCATGCCAGCGGTGGCGCACGCGCCGTGCCGCTGTTTATTGCGTCGTACCTGGCCATCTGGGCGGTCGTTGGTGTCGCCGTCTACACGCTGTACCGGCCGCACGGGTACCTCGCCGCTGGCGGGATTGCGATTGCCGCCGGCGCCTATGAGTTCACGCCGCTCAAGCGCCGCTCCCGGCGGCTGTGCCGGGACAGCGCCGGCTCCGGATTCGAGTTCGGGCTCTGCTGCGTCGGGTCGAGCATCGGACTGATGGTGCTGCTGGTGGTGCTGGGCGTCATGAGCGTCACCTGGATGATCGTGATCGCGGTCCTGGTCGTGGCCCAGAAGTTGCTGCCAGCTAAAGGCGTCATCGATGTGCCGCTGGCGCTGGCGATCGTCGGACTGGGACTCCTGATCATCTTGGCGCCCTCGTCGATTCCCGGACTCATGCAGCCGATGCCGATGTGAGTTGCAGCGGCGGCGTGAACGTCGCCTGTCTGTCGTAACAAGAAGGTCGCAACAACAAGAAGGAGAAAAGCAATGACTGACCACAAGACCGGTACGCGTGAAGAGTGGCTCTCGGCGCGGCTGGAACTGCTCGATGCCGAGAAGGCGCTGACGCGGCGTAGCGACGAACTAGCGCGGCAGCGGCAGGAACTGCCCTGGGTCCGGATCGACAAGGAGTACCGGTTCGAGACCGACGACGGCGCCGCGTCGCTCGCCGATCTGTTCGCGGGACGTTCGCAACTGCTCGTCTATCACTTCATGTTCGGGCCCGACTACGCGGCAGGGTGTCCGTCCTGCTCGGCGATCGCAGACGGTTTCAACGGCTCCGTCGTCCACCTCGCCAATCACGACGTCACGCTGTGCGCCGTGTCACGCGCGCCGCTCGCGAAGCTGCAGGCGTACAAGCAGCGGATGGGCTGGACATTCCCCTGGGCGTCGTCGTTCGGCAGCGATTTCAACCACGACTTCCAGGCCGCGTACACGAAGGAGGAGTGGGAATCGGGCGGCATCACGTACAACTTCCGCCACGCGGACTTCCGGCCGCCAGCCGGGCAGGACAGTTCCCAGCTTGACCAGTTCGCGTCCGACGTCGTCGGCACGGACTGGGAGACGTACAGGCGCGAAGGGCCCGGCGTCAGTGCGTTCGTGCTCGAGGACGGCGTCGTGTACCACACCTACTCCGCGTACGAGCGCGGGCTGGACGGGCTCTGGGGCATGTACCAGTGGCTCGACCGCGCACCGCGCGGTCGCAATGAGACCGGCATGTGGTGGCGCCGTCACGACGAGTACGACGGCCAGTGACGCGACGCAACTGCGATGACGCGCCCGGTGGCAGGGTCGGGCTGTCCTTGGGCCGCCCCGCGCTTTCCGGACAGCGGAATTGGAGCTATTTCATGCTGCACGCTGCC
>JBKQTJ010000028.1:0-7203 GCA_052143255.1 Streptosporangiaceae bacterium
TGGCCCAGCTGTCCTCTAAGTCCTGAGACACGCCGCAGAAGATGCGAACGTCATCCCCCCAGGCTGTCCTGGATGTCTTGAGAGACCTGTCCTGGATGTCCTGAGGCTGGACACCACCGGCCCCACCGGCCCCAATACCGTCGGCCCCACCACCGGGCCATGTCAGGCACATGGCAGGTGCACAGGAAGTGCATGCCACATCCACGACCGGTAGGACGGGCCGAGTCGGCCACCGCCCATGCCCTGATCTAGGCTGCGCTGGCGTAATTGAAGGCCAGGCGTCAGCGGGCGCCCAGCCGAGGACTTCGCATGTGTCCTTCCGGGCGGTTCCCGTTCGTCGTCTCGTTGTAAGCGCCAGATCCGGAGCAAGGGGGCTTCGATAGTGACCCACACTCGCGGACAGACCAACGAGCGCGTGCAGGCGGCGCGCGGACAGGCGATCATCTGTTTCGTCTACGGGAAGCGAGGTTGAGATGAAGTACCTGTTTCTCATCTGTGCTGACGGCCTGCCGGCACCGGAGGATTTGACGGCCATTCAGCGCGAGTTGCCCGGCTGGGTCGAGGAGATGAATGGCCGCGGCGTGCGGCTGCTCGGTCGGGAGCTGGATCTGCCGGAGACGGCGGCGACGGTGCGCGTACGCGACGGCGAGACGCTGGTGACCGACGGCCCGTTCGCGGACACCAAGGAGTTCGTCGCAGGATTCGACGTCACCGAATGTGCCGACCTTGACGAGGCGATTGAGGTGGCGGCCAAGTGCCCGATTTCATGGTTCCAGGCGATCGAGATCCGGCCGTTCATGGACGGGCTGCGGCTGGGTGAGGAGGCGTTCGCGTTCGGGCGCGGTGAGGACGGCGGCGCCAGCCCGTACCTGCTGAGCATGTGGATGGGCGGAACCCCAGCGGCGCCGTTCGACGATCAGGCGGTGATGGATGAGGGCGAAGCCTGGCGGCTGGACCTGGAGGCACGCGGCCTCCAGGTCCTGGGGAACGCGCTGGGCGGCAAGGACACGGCCACGACGGTCCGAGTCCGCGACGGAGAGACGCTGCTCAGCGACGGGCCGTTCACCGAGACCAAGGAGTTCATCGCCGGCATCGACGTCATCAGCTGCGCTGATCGGCAGCAGGCCATCCAGCTGGCGGCCGCGCATCCGATCGCTAGATACCACGCGATTGAGGTGCGCCCGTTCTGGAGCGAATGACCACGCCGACTGCCAGCGAGCGGTGGACGCGGCCTTCCGCGAGGAGTGGCGTCGCGTCGTCGGCACGCTGATCAGGCGGACAGGCGAGTCGGACACCCCGAACCCACACGAGGGGCGTGGTTTCGCTCATTGGGGCCGCTCCAGGCCGACATCGCCCCGCAGTTGTCTGCGCGTCGCCCCGCTGCACCACGGTGGTGGCCGCGTACATGCAGGCCGACGAATTCGTACTGCGCATCGAGTTCAGGGTAAATAGTCGTCTTGCGTAGTAAGCTAAGAAAGGAGTGTTTTTGGCAAGGAAATAGGTCGTTCAGACGTTTTGGTGTCGGGCGATCGGCGGCTGTTGTCGGCCAACTGGCTGACATGTCCTCCGTCAGGCGAATACATCTGGCCTTCCGGCCGATGGTGGCGCTGGCTTCTATTGTCCCATCGTGTCCTCTGACCGGACGACATCGTGCTGTCCGGGGCCGAGGCGAGATGATTCGCATTTCGCCGAACTGGGAGGGCAATCTGATGCTCAAGTGCTTCTCGTTCATGCAGAACTTCCTCGCTGACCGGCTGAGCGGGGACCGCGGTGCTACTGCGGTGGAGTACGGCCTGCTCGTGGCGCTGATCGCCGGTGCGATCATCGCCGTGGTTGCCACGCTTGGCACGACTATCGCGGGCTGGTTCACCACGGTAAGAGCCGGCTTCTGACAGCAACCGATTCCGTCGGCCGCACGAGGCCAACCAGCACCACCGGAGCGGCTCGTCTGAGGGTGCATCAGGCGAGCCGGTGACGCTCAGCTAGCACCTCTTATCGCGGCCTTGCTTCAGGTGTCGCCAGGCCGCCGGATCTCACTGACGTGCCAGACGAGTCCGTACTCAGGCGAACTGGCGCCGACTTACCAGCGCGTACTGCATTGGCAGGCAAGGACAATCCGGCTGCCTCGCCTATCAGGGTGGCGCGCATGGTCATGGACTGGCCGCGAAAGGACCTCGAGGGCAGTCAGTTGGCGGCGTGTCGGAGACGGTGCGTTGCCGGACGTCGGGGAGATGCCGCGCGGCGGTCGCGAAGTCGTTGGTATCCCGCAGCACAATCGGGTCGTGCTGCGCTGCCATAGCGCAGATCAACGTACTGATTGTTGACACTGCCCGATGAGCGTCACCGCGGAGCAGCCGGCCCTGCGCCGATCCGATCCAGCGCCGCGCTGCTCCCATTCCTCGAAGTCCCAGTCTGCCGCCAGGGTTGCGTAATGCTCGGGCCCGGAGCCCGGGCCGTGCGTGGCGTCGGACCTCGCCGTGCCATGTTGACGGTTGCTGTTGGACTGTCGGCCCCAGGCGCGGGCGCAACAGATGATGAGGACCGATGACGTCGGGCAGCTAACGGCAGGTCTTGCTGCTAACACCTGGCTTACGATCCGCTAACGCCGCACGTCCTAGGTTCTGAGCATGGCCGACGACATCGCGCGCGTGGACGTGGCAGACGCGCCCGCGGGGCCACCGCCTGATTGGTCTCCTGCTGGGCCCGGGGACGTTCAGGGGCGGCTCGCTCGACTGGCCGACAGTCACCCGTCGTCGCCGCGCTACAACACCGCGGACTCGGTGCGCCCGCGTGGCGGCGACGGTCTGACTGGCAGCTCAGCCAAGGCCGAGGCAGATGAGAGACAGAGGTCCGGATGGCACGTTCCCGACGTACGTCGGCATCCAGACCGGCCCGACCCAGACGAGGTGCACTTGCCGGCTGACCGTGCCCGGCACGCACTGGCTGGCGACGGCCCAGGCGCTCCCGGCGGCGGTCACAGGCACGGAGCGGAGCGTCCGGGCAAGACGGAGTTCCCGGCGAGCTGGTCAGACGACATGATCGTCGCGACCGTGCAGGACGTGGCCCGCCACCCGGACGCCGCTCATTGGCAGGGATTCAACAGCCGGTGGCGCGTCTCGGGCGAGCGCGACGGCGTGAGCGTGACTGCAGTGGTCTTGTCGGATGGCAGGATCTGGGCGGCATGGCCGGATCCCGGTGGTGCCGGGGTGACACGGAATCCGAGGGCGTGACGAGAATGAACGAAGCCGAGCTCGCGACCCGGACCGCCAGGCTGCCCGAAATATTCGCTGACCGTATCCCCGACGCCGAGATTGACGGCTTGCGTTCCATGGCGCAGGGAGGGGAGTGGGATGAGCTGATCGATCTCCTCTTGGCGATCCTGCTGGAGACAAGGGCGGCGGTCAGCGTCAGCGAGCGAGACCAGCTGCGCGACTTGCTGGCCGGCTGGGGGCTTCCCACCCGCCAGCTAGCCGATCTGGCCGTGCGCCGGTAGTGGCGGCGCGGATCGGAGATGCATCGCATCTTCGAGCTAGGCCGCCGCGAGCGGCCTGGCATAGGGCCGCCCTCCGACCGGGCGGGCGGTCGAGCCGGCGCACTTGGTTAGCGCCGGGCGCCTGCAGGTGGCCAGCTGAGCAGCGCATCGGATGCTGGCGCAGCTGCGTATCGTGTGAGCGGGGAACGGGGACCCGAGCGGATCGCAGTGAGGAGTCAGCTTGCGGACGGCCGGGCCGATCGGCTTCGATCTTGACCTGACGCTGATCAACTCCAGGTCCGCGATTATGGCCGCCTGGGCCGCGGTCGCCTCGGAGTTCGGCGTCCGGATCGACCTGGACGACGTGGACCAGCGGATGGGCATCAAGCTTGAAGATGAGGTCACCTACTGGTTCCCTGCAACCGCCCAGGAGCAGGCGACCGCCAGCTACCGCCGCCATTACATCCGGCTCGCGCCTGCGCTGACCACGCTGCTGCCTGGGGCCGAGGCGGCGCTGGCCGTTGTTCGGGCGGCCGGCGAGCGGGCGGTCGTCATCACCGCCAAGCACCCGGTGTCGGTGCGGCCGAGCCTTGCCGCGGTAGGCCTGGAGCCGGATGACCTGTTCGCGCACGTGCACGGTCCGGAGAAGGCCGCGGTCCTGGTCAGGATCGGCGCGGTCGCTTACGTCGGGGATACGCCAGCGGACATGACCGCGGCGCAGACGGCTGGAGCAGTCGCAGTCGGGGTGCCGACCGGCTCGTTCAGCGCCGGACAGCTGCAAGACTCGGGGGCCCAGGTAATGCTGGCCTCGCTGCTCGACTTTCCGGCGTGGTATGCAGGCTTTCACGGCGGGATAACCGAGGGGAGCTGGCCCGATGCCTACTGATGTCCTTGACCTGGCCGACCGGCTGTGGCGGGGTGCCGCGCACGTCAGCGAGTTCCATCCGGTAGGCCACCATGGCGGCTTGGCGGAGATATGCGATGACGTGGCCTTCCTCCCGGCTTTCGCCAATGTCACCGCCACGCGGACAGCCGACGGCCTGGTGCTCGTGGATACCGGCAGCGCCTTCGTCGCTCAGGCGATCCACGCCGAGCTGCGTCGATGGACCGACCAGCGGCTGCATACGGCCATCTACTCGCACGGCCACATCGACCATGTCTTCGGCGTCGGGGCCTGGGAAGCCGAGGCCGCCGAGAACGGCTGGCCCGCCCCTGTCGTCGTCGCGCATGAGGCATTGCCTGCGCGATTTGATCGGTACCGGATGACCAACGGCTACAACGCGGTCATCAACCAGCGTCAGTTTGGCCTGCCGGGACTGCGCTGGCCGACCGAGTATCGCTACCCCGATCGAACTTACCGGGACCAGCTGACCGTAGAAGCGGGTGCTACGACGTTCTCGCTGCGTCATGAGAAGGGCGAGACCGACGACCACACCGTGACTTGGCTGGCCGACCGCCGCGTGCTCTGTTGCGGCGATCTGTTCATCTGGGCATCGCCCAACGCCGGCAACCCGCAGAAGGTGCAGCGATATCCGTTGGAATGGGCCCAGGCCCTGCGCCGGATGATCGCCTTGCGACCCGAGTACCTGCTGCCCGGCCACGGCTTCCCCATCGTCGGCGCCGACCGGGTTTCACGCGCACTTACCGACACAGCAGAACTGCTGGAATCATTGGTCAGCCAGACGCTTGAGATCATGAACGCAGGCGGCCGCCTGGATGACGCGATCCATGGCGTGGCAGTACCGCAGACGCTCGCCGACCGGCCGTACCTGCAGCCGGTCTACGACGAACCGGAATTCATCGTCCGTACCATCTGGCGGCAATACGGCGGGTGGTGGGACGGCAACCCGGCCACGCTCAAACCGGCTCCGGAGCGAGCGCTAGCGGCCGAGCTCGCCAGTCTGGCCGGCGGAGCAGGCGCGCTGGCGGCCCGTGCAGTCGAGCTGGCGGAGGCCGCGCTGGCGGAGCCGGCAACAGCGCCGTCAGCCTCCGCCAAGGCGATGGCTGCGAGCGATGCCGGGCCCGCGACCGCTGCCGACGCTGACCCGGGGGTCGGCCCGCTGGTCGCGGCTCTGCAAGGCGGGGAAGAAGGCCTGCGACTCGCCGGTCACCTGGCCGAGCTCGCCTGGCTCGCTGCTTCGGGCGACGAGGCGATAGCACGAGCCAGGCACCGGGTGTTCACGATCCGGGCGGACCGGGCGACTTCGACGATGTCGGCCGGGGTCTACCGGTGGGCGGCGAACGAGTCGCTAGGCGACGCGCCCGCCCTGACGGCCGGGAACGCCAGCGACCAATGAGCTGTTCCACGGGGGTGCGGCCGGCCGCCGCGGGCTGTCCCGGCGAGAATAAGGGCAGGGGCCAGCCGATTACGCCGACACAACGTCCCGGCCAGCGGGACCGGTTCGCCTGGAGGGCCACATGACCGTGATGGAAGGCATCGACCCGTCGGTTCCGCCTAGCGGGACCGGCTGCGTGGAGTGCGAGGCGGCCGGCGGGTGGTGGGTCCATTTGCGCCGGTGTGCTCAGTGCGGCCACGTTGGCTGCTGCGACACCTCACCCTCGCAGCATGCGACCGCCCACGCTCACGCCAGCGGGCACGGGCTGATCCGGAGCTTCGAGCCGGGGGAGGAATGGTTCTGGGACTACCGTGTCGAGGAAATGTACGAGCGCGGCCCCACGCTGGCCCCGCCGGAGCACCATCCGGTGGATCAGCCAGTACCGGGTCCGGCCGGCCGGGTCCCGCCGGACTGGCAGTTCCACCTGCACTAGAGCGCGGGCCGGTCCCGCCAGGCCGGCCGTTCCGCCTGCACGCAGCCGGCGCTGCGAGGTGCCGCGGATGCATCCCGGAGCCGCCCGCCAGCGCAGCGGGTAGGGCCGTGGTTCACCACTTTTCGATGAGCGGGCGCAGGTCGGCGAGCCGGTCGATGATGGCATCGGGTACCGCGGACTCAAACGGCGGGACGTCGCTGTTCGGGACGAGCACCGCCCGCATGCCCGCACTCTGTGCGCCGTGGACATCGTCGTAGGGCCGGTCCCCGACGAACACGCATGCAGCCGGGTCACTCACCCCGACGGCTGCCATCGCGGCCCGGAACGCCTCGCGATGCGGCTTGGTCCAGTCAATCTCGCTTGTGTACACGGCCCCGTCGATGAACTCCAGCACCCCATCGCGGCGGAATACATCCTCGTGCCAGCTTCGCGGCCACATCGTGTTGGAGAGCACGCCAACCTTGACGCCGTGTTCGCGGAGGTATCTCAGCAGCTCAGGGACGTCCGGATCGGTAAAGGTGTGCGGCGCCCACAGCTGCAGGTAGGTGGCCAGGATCTCATCCGAAACGGCAACGCCGGCCAGCTCGAACAGCTGGTTCATCGTTGCGCTGCGGTGGTCAGCGCGGGCGGACCGCCAGAGCTCCTCCTCGGCCGCGTGCAGCGCAGCCGCATGGGCCTCCGCATCGGCCGCCGGAAAATGCGGAGCGCAGATCCAGCCCCAAAGCTCCGCCGGGTCGATGCCATGCCACGGGGTGAGCGTGCCGCCCCAGTCGAAAATCACCGCATTTACTGCCACGGCCCGATTCTAGGTTCCGACGCCAGCTCCGGGGCGGCGCTTAGCCGCGGCCAGCGACAGGGACGGTGGGGGTACCAGGCGCAGAGCCTGAAGTCGCACGCGCCATAGAGCGCTCAGCCTGCTGACGGAGCCCAGGCGCTCTCGGACTGTCAGCTATTCCGGCGGC
>JBKQTJ010000029.1:0-7711 GCA_052143255.1 Streptosporangiaceae bacterium
CAGGTCATCGAGGGTGTCGATGGGCTTCATGAGTTGCACGCCGTCCCGCTCGGGGGCAAGCCCCTTGTCGACTTTCAGGAACGGCACCACGTTCTTCTCATCCCACAGATACCGCGCCGTGGGGACGTCGGCCACGTCCCGTTCCATCGTCTGCTCGAACAAGATCGCCGCGAGAACCCGCGAGCCGCCGAACGCCGGGCTGGTCAGCACCCGGGTCCGCATGGCATGGACCAGGTCGAACATCTCGGCGTCGGAGCTGTAGCGGTCCCGCCCGATGCCGTACTCGGCCAGCGCCTTGGGCGTGCTGCCGCCGCTCTGGTCAAGGGCAGCGAAGAAGCCGCGGCCGGCCCTGACCTTCTCCGATTGGGTAGTGTTCACGCTTCTTATTCTGGCACCAGCCGTGCGCGGCTGGCCCGAGGAGATGACGCGGGCGATGAGCGGGGCGGTCACGGCCGTCCCTCGCACCGGGACGCCGCCGAGGCGTTCTACCGCATCGTCGATGCCGCCTACGAGCGCCGCTAGGTCGCGGTCACCAGCAACATCCACCCGTCCGGGCTCGACACCTACACCGGCGGGGACTCCGTGAATGGTAGCCGAACCGCGCCCCGACGCGCGCATGTGCCACTGACCTGCGGTCTTACCTCGATCTCCGTTATCGCCCAATGCCGCCGGCAGCAGCGGCATGTCCGGCGGACACCGGCTGACGGCGATGTCGGCACCCGGCGTCAGCCACCGACCCGGCAGCCGGCCAGCGCCGCTGGACTCGCCTAGCCGGATCATGCTGGACAAAATCACTACCGTTCGCCGTTCGCGCCTTGGCTCGAAGGTCAGCGTGTTCCAGCCCCGAGGACCTTGAGCGGCCAGCGAACATGCTGCTCGAAACACTCATCACGCTCTGCAGCGCAAGCTAGGCCGGCGGCGAGCCGCCGACGAGTTCTCGCGGCGCAGCTCGCGCGGGGGGCAGTCGCCCAGCGTTCAAAGGACTTGTGAACGCGCACGAGAGAGGACTTTTGGTTCTTTGAGGTAAAGACCAAACAGCGCACACTGATGGTTAGAGGCTCACCGTCAGAGGAGTGGCGGCGCGGGGCGGTGCCTAGGCCGACAGCATGCGCTCCCGGCCGGCAATCGCGTGGCGCGAAGAGGCCTGGAATGAATTGGCAGGTGCGATGCACATCATCGGGTCCTTCGTGCTCATTCTGTGGCTCATCCTTGGCGTCATCGCCGCTGGCCAGCGGGGCGACTACACTAACCCACCCGCGAACTGCAGCCAGGCAGGCACGGTCGCAGTGACGATCCTCGCGGGCCCGCTCAACTGGCTAGGCGTCAACCCGAAGATCTCCTGCCACCTTCCGCCGCCCAGCAAGTAGGCCCGAAGCTAGCCAGCACCTGGCTGGTAGCGCTCGGAGCATCGCATCAAGCCTGCGCCTTCATTGTCAGCAATGCTAGCATTGCATGCAAACGAAGGCGGAGGTACTGGAGATGGCGACACTGACGATCCGGGGCCTCGATCCGCAGACGCATGCCCGACTTCGCGTCGAGGCAGCGCGCCATGGCCGGTCGATGGAGGCCGAAGTGCGGGCGATTCTCCGGGAGCGACTGGCGGCGGGCTCTGCTGAGCGTGGCCTTGGCACCAAGATCCACGAGCGCTTCGCTGCCCTTGATGGCGAGTTGGAGATTCCTGACCGCGGCAGTGAACTGCCTCGTGCGGCGGTGTTCGATTCTTGATCGTCGTAGACACCAACGTCATCTCCGAGCTCACGCGGCAGACGCCTGCGCCCGAGGTGGTCTCGTGGCTTGATTCAGTGGCGGCGGGCGAGGTGGCTACGACGGCGATCACCGCGGCCGAACTGCTCTACGGCGTTGCCCGACTGCCTGACGGGCGCCGCAAGACAGAGCTGTCGGCGGCGGTTGATGGGCTACTGAGCGACGACTTTGACGGGCGAGTACTGTCCTTCGACCAACTGGCTGCCGGCCGGTACGCCGAGGTCGTCTCCCGTCGGGAACGGCTCGGGCAGCCTATCGGCATAGCCGACGCACAGATTGCGGCTATCTGCAGCGCCGTCGGCGCAACACTGGCGACCCGTAACATCGCCGATTTCGAGGACACAGGAATCGAGCTGATCAACCCCTGGAACCTGGCCTGACTACGTGTCGCGGTGTGGTTGGCCGTTTACAAGACGGCCGCTCTGCCAGCTGAGCTACCCCCGCGGGACTCGGTGCATGGTAGCCGATCAATGTACTGACGTGGGCAGCTGACCTTTGACCTCCGGTCTTACATTCCTCGCCGCCGTCCACGAGACGGCGCATTCCCACCCCGCAGCGCAGGTGGCCGCTAGTGGCGGCGGCAGCTTCACCGGCGCCAGCTTCACGCTGTTGAGAGTGACCGACCCCGCAGTGCCCTCGATGTGCGAGGTCATCGCGATGCCAGCCAGCACGGAACCGGTCATCTTGATGGCCACCGCCGAGTCGGGAACCGGCGTCCAGGTCTTGCCGTTAGCCGACGTATATGCCGTGAAGTAGATCTTCGGGCTCTTGCCAGTCGTCGTGTACCGGCTGACCCTCAGGTAGGTCGGTACGGTTCCCGTGGTCAGCAACTGACTGGTCGTGCCGTGGAGTTTGGTTCGCCATTGCACGGCGATCCCGTTGCCGGGGGTGACCAGCGCCGCGTAGTAGGCCGAGCCGGCCGCTGTGGTCGCCCGGATCATCACGCCGGCCTTGGCCCACGGGCTGACCGGCTGCTGGGCAATGACATGTGCCGAGATCGCGCCGTCTGCGGCCAGCTTCTGCCAGGCGAAATGGAAACTGTCGGCGGTAGACCAGATATCGCCGCCGCCGACGGTCTCGTGCCAGGTGCCGGCGGATTTGCGCTGGTCCTGACCTGGCGGCAGCGCGCCGCCGATGTCGGCGCACGACCAGGACTTCGGGCAGATGAACGGCGGCGCATTGGACCCCGGCACCGAGGCCAGGTCGTCCACGATGGACGTGGCCGTGATGGTCTGCTGGTAGGAGTCGGCGGCGATGCCGGCGACCAGCTTGCCGGGCAGGCTCAGCCGCACGGTGGAGCCGGGGACGTAGGTCCAGTGCTTCCCGTTGGTGGAGGTGTAGGCGCTGTACAGCACGGAGTGATGGTTGCGGTCGGTGTAACGGCTCGCCATTACCCAGATCGGGGTAGCCGCGGAGGGGTTTCCCAGTACCTGGCCAGTCTCGGCGGCCTCCTTCGGGCGCCACTGCACGACGACGCCGTGCTGCGGCGTTACGAATACGCCGTAGTAAGGCGCCTGCGGGTCGGTCGCGCTGGACCGGATCATGACGCCGGTCTTCATCCAAGAGTTAGGCGACGTGCCTTGCGAGATAATCCGCGCGCTGACCGTCCCGTCGCCGTGCGGCGAGTTCGCGGGATCTTGCGGGAACTTCTGCGAGATGAACCGGAAGTTGTCATACACCGACCAGATGTCCGATCCGCCCGCCTGGATGTCCCAAGTGCCGGTTGGGGTGCCGGTCTGCTGCGGGGAAAGGTAGACCTGGTTACCCGGCAGGATGTCCACGCCGACGTCGTTGCACCTAAACCCGCTTGGGCAGATCCCGGGGGGCTGTGAACTGGCTGCCTTCAACGCGATCGCGTTGTAACTGACCGCCGGGGTGACCCGCGGCGCGTCGGAGGTGGCCGCCAGACCGGATAGGTAGGAGGTCCCCATGTCGATCGTGGCCGTGGATCCGAGCACCGGCGTCCACCTCTTGCCGTTGGTCGAGGTGAGCGCGGAAAAGAAGGTCCGGGCCGGGCGGAGGTTCTTGTCCTGCCACCCTACGACCCGCACGTACGCGGGCGAGGTCACCGACGGGAGGGCGATGTGCCCGACTCGGTTGGGGACGCCGTCATAGGTGCGCCACTGGATCGTGGCCGAGCCGCCTGGATTGAGCAGCACGGCGTAGTACGGGGCAGTGGGACTGGCGCTCGCACGCATCATGATCCCCTCTTGCGCCCCGGGCGGATTCGTGGGTGTCGTGACCACTTGCGCGCTGAGCGTCTGGTTGCCGGACACGTGCCGGTATACGTAGTGCAGCGAGTCAGACGGGCCCAGCGTGATGCCTGTGCCGGTGCCATCCAACGTGAGCGCCGTGGCGCCGGTCGATGTGGTGTCGCCGCGCGGACTCGGGTTGCCGATGTCGGTACAGGTCCAGGTGGCCGGGCAGCGGTGCGTCGGGGATTGCGGCACCAGCTTTGTGGTCAGGCGGCCGTCCGTGGTGTGGCTGAACGCCGTCGTGCTCGTCACCGTCGCAGACCCGGAGTTCACGTACAGGCCCGTCTTCGTCGTGGCCGGCAGGTCCAGATCGGCGGTCGATCCCGGGACCAGCTGGTAATGGACGCCATCATGGGAGATCCCGGTGCTGAACAGGTTCCCCCGGCGCTGGATCATCACGTAGACCGGCAGGGTGACCGGCAAGACCCTGGTCGCCTCGATCCGCGCGGCACCGAACCCGCTCCAGTACCAGATGATCAGCCGCGCCGCGCCGCCGCCATCGGTCGGGGCGCTCGGGCCCTCCAGCACGGCGTACTCCGGTGAGCCCGAGACGATGGCCTGCCGTACCATCAGCCCGCCGTTGGGCCGGGGCCCAGCCGGATTCGCCGGCGTCTGGGACATGATCTCGGTGCTGGCCTGGAAGTTGCCGGTGACGGGCCGGGAAACAAACCGGCCGTTATCCTGTGTCGCGGCTTCTGTGCCCGCCCCGGTGACCGATAGCACGCCGCCGCCAGTGCGCTCCGAGCCGGCCGGGCCGGGCCTGCCGATGTCCTGGCAGCTGAATCCCTTCGGGCAGTTCGGGTCGTGAGGCGGGCTCGCCACTCTGCCCGGACCGAAGGCATACAGGTCGCCATTCTGGTCGTCGAGGAAGAACTTGCCGCGCGCCACCGAGATCGCCCCGTAGACCGGCGCGGGTAGCTGGTAGCTCCACAGCAGCGCGCCGGTAGCCGCGCTGAGCACCTCGAACGTGCTGCCCTCGGCCTCGGCGATCATTCCGTTTACGTAGGCCGGCGAGCCCAAGATCGGCCCCTCGGTTTGGCGGCTCCACCGGATCTTCCCTGTCCCGGGATTGAACGCGCTGATCGAGCCGCTTGAGCCACGGCCGTTCGAGACGTTGTTGCCGCCGGCGTAATAGAGCAGGCCATGGGCGAACACCCCGGAGGCTATGGTCCCGTCGCCGCAGGTGGGGCAGTCGCCGCCGATGGCAACCCGGTGCTGCCAGATCGGCCCGGCCGCCAGATCGCGGCGTTTGAAGGTGTACAGGACGCCGTTCTTGTTCGCGACCGACAGCAGCCGATGGCCTGCCGAGTCTCGGCTCAGCGTCGGCGTAGTCCCCCAGTCGGAATCCGACACCGAGACCTCGAACGGAAGCTGCCAGACGCTCTTGGTGCGCAGCGTGGTCGCATTGAGCGCGACGAGCGCGTCGGATTGGGTCTGGACGTAGTCGTTGAGCGTGCCAGTGGACACGAAGATTGTGCGGGACGCCGCGTCATAGGTGGGGGATGTCCACACCCCGCCACCGACCTGCCCGGCCGGCACGAAGTAGTGCCTGGCGACGATCTGGCCCTGGTGCGGTCCGGAGATCGCCACCTTCAACAGCTGGCCCCGCACCAGCGGCGCGTCGCAGTTGCTGGCGATCCCGATGTAGGCGTAGTTGCCGATAATGAGGGGACTGGACCAGTTGTAATGCCCTCCGGCCTGGGTGTTGAGGCCGGTATACACCTGCCACTCAACGGCGCCGGTGGCCGCGTTGAGCGCATACCAGTACTGGCCGCCGCCGCCGACGTACACCACGCCTCCTACCACCGTCGCCGACGAAGTGATGCCGATAACGTCGGGATCGCACGCCGGGTCGTTGGTGAGACCGAGGAAGGTCTTCCAGATCAGGGTGCCGGTCGTGGTGTCGATTGCGTACTCATAGCCATCCCATGACCCCACGTAGGCGGTAGTGCCGACGATGCTCGTCGAGGTCGCCATGGGGCCACCGGTTTGGTAGGCCCACTTCAGGGTCAGGTCGGGGGCCTTGGCCAGGCTGAGCACCGGATCGGTGGTCGCCGCCGTCCGGGAGGTGTTCTGCAGGAACATCGGCCAGTTCTGGTAGCGGGCCGCCGCCGGATGTACGCTCGCGGCGGCTCCATTGCCCGTCCCTGCGATCAGCGCGGCGCATAGCAGCAATCCGGCGCTGACCGCCGCAACAAACCGGTACGACATAAGCTTTATCATTATATAGCTACCACCTTTGACCCATAAGTACCGGCATGGCGGTCCAGGCCTGAGGAGACCGCGCATGACCGGGGACGCCCGCAGCGACCCATTGTGGTCAGTAAGCAGCGCTCGTGCCAGGTGAACTGACATCAAAGACGATGAAGCCGGCTGGCAAACTCACCGCCAGGCAACGTGCACGGCTCAGATTGCCAGATTCCTGTTTCGCTCCGCCCGTGAGATTTCATGCGGCAAATCTCTGCGTTCTGCCTCGGTCACAGGTTGTGTTGTGGTGAACTGACACGGTTAAGGCCGCGTCGTCCAGCTAGCGCGGTCTGGGGGTGGTGGCTGGGTGACCGGAGAGGACCACCCACTGGCCGAGCCTTCCTGGCCGAAAGTCATCGCCACGACGCTCCGGCTGTGGGTGCAGCGCCATGTCCTTCCGGCGCGCCATGATCGAGTCACCGGACGATGGCAGCGCCGCGGCAGAACTGGGATCACACTCGCAGCCGTCATCCTCGCCGCGGCCGGAGCAGTTATCGGTCTCACCCGCCTACACGGCAATGCGGCCACACGATCCTCCGACGGTTCGGCATCGGCGCGGGATGCGGCCGCGCTGGCGGCGGCATCGACCAGCCGCCAACAGGCGGCCACATGGGTGGCGGCCCAGGTCAGCCACGGCGTGATCGTCGCCTGCGACCCGCTGATGTGCGCAGCACTTCAACAGCACGGCTTCCCGGCCGCGGACCTGTCGGCCATCGGTCCCGCCGCCGGCGACCCGCTCGGCTCCGGGATCGTGCTAGCGACGACTGCCGTGCGCAGCCAGTTCGGCAGCCGTCTGCAGCAGGTCTACGCGCCGCTAGTTATCGCAAGCTTCGGTACCGGGGCGAGTCAGGTTCAGGTACGGGTTACGGCGATAGGCGGCGCGGCCGACTACCTGCTGGCCGTGCAGGCGGACATGAGGGCACGCCAGACGGCTGGCCTCGAACTCGACCGCAACAAGCGAATCAGCGCACCATCGGCAGCCAAGGACGAACTAGCCGCGGGCCGGGTCGACTCGCGGATCCTGATAACGCTCGCGTTTCTCGCGACCAAGGTCGGCGTGTCTGTCAGCGGCTTCGCTGACGCCGGACCAGGAGCAGGGGCGGCCGGCCCGCTTCGCGTGGTGATACTGACTGCCCCGGTTTCTGATCTGCAGCAGATCCTTGCGCTCCTGCATGCGCAGCGGCCACCGCTGCAGGCCCATGTCTCCTCCCAGGTCGACGGCCATACAGCAACTGTGCAGGTTGAATTCCCCGCCCCGAGCCCGGCCGGACTGCTCGCCGCTGGTGCGCAGCAATGATGGCCCGGCTCGCGGAAGGTCCCGAACCCCTGCTCCCGGAAGGGAAGGCACTAATTGCTCGCTAACAGGACATCACGACTTGCCCGCGCGGCAGCCACCGTCAGCTTCGCCGTCATCGTGCTTGCCGTCGGCCAGCTTGCGGTCACGG
>JBKQTJ010000030.1:0-60107 GCA_052143255.1 Streptosporangiaceae bacterium
TACCGCCGCGCCCACAGTCGGCTTCCCAAACATGACGAGTTTCGAATCGGGCATCTGCACACCAACTCGTTCGGCTGTGCCGCTGTGATCAATGACCCTGAACAGCGTGAAGCCTCGATCCGCGATCACACGCGTCAGTCGGTCGACGGTCTGTGCGACGGTCTGTGCGACGGACTTGCTGCTGTGCTTGGTGATGATCCCGGCCAAAGATTGCGGGTTGTCCAGCATCAGGACTCCTATTCTCTAGGCCTTCGTTCGCGCGCATAACTCTTGCACGGGGCCTCGCCACCTCGTGAGCGCGCCAGATTGCCCGCTCTGGGACGGTTATGCGAGTAAGCGTCGTGCCGCCCGCGGTTTCAGAAGGGGTCGTTCGCCGCCCCACCGGCCGACACGAATCTACGCCTTGTGTACTACCCGACTGAAGGACACCCGCACGTCGGGCGACTTCCATCAGGTCGTCGGGAAAGGAAGCACCCGGCCGGTACCGTTTCGAAGTTCGCCGACACGGTCGCCGATCTCGGCGTGAAGAACCCGAAGCCGGTCGGCTTCGTCGACGACGGCCACCAACTCCGTCAAGATCGCGACGTCCTCGGGCACCGCGATCTCGAAGTCGAGGAACACGTCCTGGCCCCCCGACCACTTGTAGGGGTTGGGACCCTTGAAGCCCGGCACCAGCGGGCTATCCGGGCTCACCGTGTAACCCAGGTCGCCGTCGCCCTGAATGTTCGCGTTAACGCCGAGGTAGAACGCGACCTTACGGGCTCGCGCGTCAGCGTCCGTGCCCGCCACGCCCTTGGCCCGCCGAAGCAGGCGAACTGCAGATCCTGGCGTCCAGCCCGGACCAGGCCAGGGCGGCGCTGGCACCGGTGTTCAGCGCCATCGGCAGTCGCACGCGGTGGCTCGGGCCCGCCGGAGCGGGCAGCCAGATGAAGCTCGTGCTCAACACGTGGCTGGCCTTCCTGGTCGAAGGCATCGCCGAGACCGCGGCGCTCGCCGACGTTCTCGGGGTCAGCCATGACGCGCTCAGCAGCGCGCTCGCGGGCGGCCCGCTCGGCGCCGGACTAGCCCAGGCCAAGCTGGCCAAGATGGACGCGGGCGACGTCTCGCCCGACTTCTCGCCCTGCTGGGCGGTCAAGGACGTCGACCTGGCGGTGGACGCGGCTGGCGGCCAGCGCCTTCCGGTGGCCGGTGCGATTGCCCGTCAGTGGCACGAGCTGGCCCGCTCGGGCCTTGCCGACAAAGGACCTGAGCGCCGTCCGCATCGGCCTCGGCTAGCCCGCGTTGGTAGCGTGACCGGCTATGGATGAGGTCTCCGCGGAGTCGCCGGTACCACGGCCGGGGCCGCTGGCCGGCCTGCTCGTCGCCGACTTCTCCCGGGTGCTGGCCGGGCCGTACTGCACGATGATTCTCGGCGACCTCGGGGCAGAGGTCATCAAGGTGGAGGGTCCGGGCGGCGATGACACCAGGCACTGGATGCCGCCGGTGCGACACGGCGTCTCCACGTATTACCTGTCCATCAACCGCAACAAGCGGTCAATCCGGCTGAACCTCAAAGAGGATGCCGACCGTGCGATGGCGGCTGAACTCGCCCGGCGCGCCGACGTCATGGTGGAGAACTTCAAGCCAGGCGGCCTGCGCCAGTTCGGCCTCGACTACGACAGCGTGCGCGCGGCCAACCCGTCGGTGATCTACGCGTCTATCACCGGGTTCGGCAGTGGCGGCGGCGCGCACCTGCCGGGCTATGACCTGATCGTGGAGGCGATGTCCGGGCTGATGAGCCTGCAGGGAGACGCCGACGGCGCGCCGTACCGGGCCGGCATCGCGATCTTCGATGTCATGTCGGGGTTGCAGACCGCCATCGGCGTGCTGGCGGCACTCGACCACCGGCGCCGCACCGGGGCGGGTCAGCTGGTCGAGGTCAACCTGCTAGCTGCCGCCTTGTCCGGCATGGTCAACCAGACCGGCGCCTACGCCTCGGCCGGGGTTGTCCCGCACCGGATGGGCAACTCCCACCCCAGCCTGTTCCCGTACGAGCCGCTGCCCACGCTCGATGGCGACCTGGTCGTCGCGGCCGGCAACGACGCGCAGTTCCGCAGCCTGTGCAGTGTGCTCGGAGTGCCTGAACTCGCCACCGATGCGCGGTTCGCCGCCAACTCGGGCCGCACTGCCAACCGCGATCAGCTGCGCCCGCTGCTCGTCGAGCGGCTCAAGCAGCGAACGGCGGCACAGTGGTTCGATGACCTGATCGCCGCCGGCGTGCCCTGCGGCCCGATCAACAGCGTGGCGGGCGGTGTCGCGTTCGCCGAGCAGATCGGTCTGCAGCCAGTAGTGACGGCAGGCCAGGGCGAGTCGGCCGTGCCTGGCATTCGGAACCCGCTCAGGTTCTCCGCCACCGCACCGCGTTATGACCTGCCGCCACCCGATCTGGACGAGCACGGCGAGCAGATCAGAGCGTGGCTCGCAGACGGCGGCTCGAAGCTGCCGCCGCCAGCGCGCTGACACGCGGCCCGGCCCGGCCGGTTAGCCGGTCAGCCGCTTAGCCCATCAGCCGCTTAGCCCGTCAGCCGCTTAGCCCGTCAGCCGCTTAGCCCGTCAGCCGGCTTAGCCGGTCAGCTGGCTTGGCCGGCTTTCGGCTGTTGCGAGCGGCTCTCGGCTTGCACCGCCAGCCGGCTGAGCAGCTTAGCCTCGGCCGGGCGAACGTTGCGGTCCAGCATCCTCTGCCTGGCCACAGCGGCAATGTGCGGACCAGGATCGTCGCGAACCGCCGCCCGGAATTGGCCGATGAGCGCAGTGCGCAGCGCGCCGACGACGGGCCTTATCAGGGGCGGCACCTGATCGACCTCCGAGCTCGCCATGATCAGGTATGCCATCGCCACGTCGGCCCCGGGCGAGCCCGCATGCGCGTTTGACCAGTCGATAACGACCGGTCCGCGGGTGGTGAGCATGACGTTGCCGGGATGCAGGTCCAGGTGCAGCACCGCCCGCCCTGGACCGAACGCGGCTCGCAGCCCCGGCGGCGCCTCGATCTCGTGCAACCGGTCGTGCAGGCCCGCGAGGATGCGGCCGTATTTCCTAGCCCGCCACGGCCTGCGGGCAAGGTCGGCTAGCATTTCCGGGCCGTCCAGCCGCTCCATCACCAGGTCGGGCCCGGCGACGTCATAGACCGCCGGTACCGGGTAGCCGACCCCGGCCAGGTAGATCATGATGTCGGCTTCTGGCTGCGCGTTGTACGACGTCCGGAACCGCCGCAGCACGCGATCCGTGCCGAGCGCGTAGATGTCCGCTGATCGTCCGGCGCCGATAAGCGGTCCCGGTGTGTCGTGAGCTCCCATTGACCACCATCAGGTCGAGCGCTCCCTTAGGGCGCTGCGGTGCCGAACGCCGCAATCCTCTCATCCCGGCGGCGAGAGAGGCGGCGGGACGCTGGACGGCGGCCGCTCGCTCCCGCCCCGAGGGAACGGGCCGACCCACCATAGAGGCCGAAACTCAGCCCCGTGTCGCCTGGCGGCGCGTTCCCTCGGCAGCGCGAGTGTCAAGGAACGGCTGAGGGTGCGGGCCAGTCGCAAACCAGCCCCCGGCGGCACCGAGGGCTAGCCGAGGGCGCGGGTGAATTCCTCGTCGGAGTCGAACGGGCCGACGATAGCCAGCGCCTTCGGCTGGGTGAGCACCGCAGCGGCGACCTCGCGCACGTGGTCGTGGGTAACTGCGTCGATCTCTGCCAGGATCTCGTCGACCGGCTCGAGCCGCGGATAGACAAGTTCGGACTTGCCCAGCCGGCTCATCCTGGACGATGGGTCCTCCAGGCCGAGCACGATGGAACCGCGCAGCTGCCCCTTGCCGCGGTCGAGTTCCTCATCTGTCAGGCCCGCGTCGATCACCTTGGCGATCTCCTCATGGCAGATCGCCAGCACTTCCTCGGTCTTGGCCGGCAGGCAGCCGGCGTAGATACCCCACTGACCGCAGTCGGCGTGCTGCGAGCTGAAGCTGTAGACCGAGTAGGCCAGGCCGCGCTTCTCCCGCACCTCCTGGAACAGGCGGGATGACATGCCGCCGCCAAGCGCCGCATTGAGCACGCCGAGGGCGAACCTGCGGCCGTCCATACGAGCCAGCCCGGCGCACCCGATGATCAGGTTCGCCTGTTCGAGCGGCCGGGACAGCAGGCGCACTCCGGTGCCGATCGGCGTGCCACCGTCCGGACCGCTGAGCCGCGGCGGAGTCGGGGTGGCATGGCCCGTCAGCACCGGCCCGAACACGGCCCGGACCAGCTCGACCACCCCATCGTGATCGAGGTTGCCGGCCGCCGCGACCACCAGGTTGTCAGGCGTGTATCTGGCCCGGTAGTGCTCGGCGATCCGGTCCCTGGAGATCGAGTTGATCGAATCAACAGTGCCGAGGATGGGCCTTCCCAGCGGCGTGTCACCGAAGAGCTGCTCGGAGAACGCCTCGTGCACGAGATCGGCCGGGTCGTCCTCGTTCATCGCGATCTCTTCGAGAATCACACCGCGCTCGGCCTCGACATCCTTCGGCTCGATCAGCGAGCTCGTCACCATGTCGGACAGCACGTCGATGGCCAGCGGCAGGTCCGCGTCGAGAACCCGGGCGTAGTAGCAGGTGTACTCCTTGGCGGTGAACGCGTTCAGCTCGCCGCCAACCGCGTCCATGGCCGCGGAGATGTCCAGCGCGGTGCGCCTGGCCGTTCCCTTGAACAGCAGGTGCTCAAGGTAATGGGTAGCGCCGGCGTGCTCGGGATCCTCATCCCGTGAGCCGACGCCCGCCCAGATACCCAGTGCCGCCGAGCGGACCGACGGCAGCTCCTCGGTGATGACCCGCAGGCCGCCCGGCAGGACGGTCCGCCGGATGCCGTCATCGCCGCCCTCCGGCCGCTGCGTACCAGCTGTCATGAGTGTGCGCCCGCTGTCAGGAATTGCCCGACCCCGACCCGCCGGACCCCCCGGACGCGCCGGAGTAGCCGCCCCGGCTGCGCTGCCTGTTGCGGTGGTGGTCGCCGCCCCGGTCCCGGTCGCCCCTATCCCGGTCGCCCCGGTCCCGGTCGCCGCGATCCCGGCGGTCACCGCCGCGATCGTCGCGATCACGCGACCGCGGCTCGTCGTTGCCGCCCAGGTCCTCTCCGGCCGCTTCCCGCTCCACGACCTCCACCGGCACTAGCGACAGCTTGCCGCGGTCGTCAACCTCGCGGATTTCGACCTGGATCTTGTCGCCCACCTTGACGACGTCGTCGACGTTCTCGATGCGGGCGCCGCCGTGCAGCTTGCGGATCTGGGTGATGTGCAGCAGACCGTCCCGGCCCGGCAGCAGCGAGATGAACGCGCCGAACGTCGTGGTCTTGACCACGGTGCCGAGGAACCGCTCGCCCACCTCGGGGATGTGCGGGTTGGCGATCGCGTTGATGGTCACGCGGGCCGCCTCGGCGGACGCGCCGTCGGTGGCGCCGATGTAGATCGTGCCATCGTCCTCGATGGTGATGTCGGCGCCGGTCTCTTCCTGGATCGAGTTGATCATCTTGCCCTTGGGGCCGATGACTTCGCCGATCTTGTCGACCGGCACCTTGATGGTGATGATCCGCGGCGCGAACTCGCTCATCTCGGCCGGCGCGTCGATGGCCTCGCGCATCACGTCCAGGATGGTCAGCCTGGCGCCGCGGGCTTGCTTGAGCGCCGCGCCGAGCACGTTGGCCGGGATGCCGTCGAGCTTGGTGTCGAGCTGCAGCGCGGTGATGATGTCCTTGGTGCCGGCGACCTTGAAGTCCATGTCGCCGAAGGCGTCCTCGGCGCCGAGGATGTCGGTGAGGGTGACGTACTCGCCGCCCTCGTGGATCAGGCCCATCGCGATGCCAGCCACCATGTCCTTCAGCGGCACGCCCGCGTCCAGCAGCGCCATCGTGGAGGCGCAGACCGAGCCCATGGAGGTCGAGCCGTTGGAGCCGATGGCCTCGGAGACCTGGCGGATCGCGTACGGGAACTCCTCGCGGGTCGGCAGCACCGGCACCAGCGCCCGCTCGGCCAGCGCGCCGTGACCGATCTCGCGGCGCTTGGGCGAGCCCACCCGGCCGGTCTCCCCGGTCGAGTAGGGCGGCATGTTGTAGTTGTGCATGTAACGCTTGGTGCGCTCCGGGTTGAGCGTGTCGATCATCTGCTCCATCCGGAGCATGTTCAGCGTGGTCACGCCCAGCACCTGGGTCTCGCCGCGTTCGAACAACGCTGAGCCGTGCACCCGCGGCACTACCCCGGCTTCGGCGGACAGCTGCCGGATGTCGGCCAGGCCGCGGCCGTCGATGCGCAGGCCGTCGCGGATGATCCGCTGCCGGACAAGCTTCTTGTTCAGTGCCCGGAACGCCTCGCTGATCTCCTTCTCCCGGCCCTCGAACTGGGCGGCGAGCTTCTCGTTAGCGAGGGCCTTGATCCGGTCGGTCTCGGCGGTGCGCTCGTTCTTGCCCGCGATGGTGAGCGCCTGGGCGAGATCGGCACCGACCTCGGCCTCGACGGCGGCGAACACGTCCGGGCCGTAGTCGGCGAAGGTCGGGAACTCGGCAGTCTCCTTGGCCGCGCTCCTGGCCACCTCCAGCTGGCCCTCGCACAGAAGCCGGATGAACGGCTTGGCCGCCTCGAGCCCCTCGGCGACCGTTTCCTCGGTCGGCGGCACGGCGCCGCTGCCCGAGTCGGCGATCAGCCGCAGCGTGCTCGGCGTCGACTCGGCCTCGACCATCATGATCGCGACATCGCCGTCTTCGAGCATGCGCCCGGCCACCACCATGTCGAAGGTGGCGTCCTCAAGCTCGGTGTGCGTCGGGAAAGCGACCCACTGGCCCTTGATCAGCGCGACCCGGACGCCACCGATCGGGCCCGAGAACGGCAGCCCGGCAAGCATGGTGGACATCGATGCCGCATTGATCGCGACGACGTCGTACAGGTGCTCGGGATTCAGCGCCATGATGGTCTCGACGACCTGAACCTCGTTGCGCACCCCCTTGACGAAGGACGGGCGCAGCGGCCTGTCAATCAGCCGGCAGGTCAGGATCGCGTCCTCGGACGGACGGCCTTCGCGGCGGAAGAACGAGCCAGGGATCCGGCCGGCCGCATACATCCGCTCCTCGACGTCGACAGTGAGCGGGAAGAAGTCGAAGCCCTCACGCGGGGCCTTCGACGCTGTGGTGGTGGACAGCAACATGGTCTCGTCGTCCAGGTAGACGACGGCGGAGCCGCCCGCGAGCTTGGCAAGCCTGCCGGTCTCGAACCGGAGCTTGCGCACGCCGAAAGTGCCGTTGTCAATCGTGACCTCGGCGGTATAGACACCCTCCACGGGTGACCTCCTTGACTGAGGTCCCGCGCCTGTCCGCCGCACATTCGGAGCGCCCCGGCACGACTGCCGTCATGCCGGGTTCGGCTGCCGGCCGGTCTTCGATCGAAGCCCTCGGCTCTGGCTGGCCGTCATTCGCGACTGCCGCCATAACCCGAGAGCCACTACCGAGGACCGGCCCGTAGGGCGCTGTCAGCGCTCCTGGCCGGAGCCGCGGGACGTGTTATGTCTACGTTATCTAGTTGTACGGAAGCGCAGCGTGACGCCGCGCCGCCAGCGTCCTTACCTGCGCAGGCCGAGCTTCTCGATCAGCGCACGGTACCTGGCGATGTCGGTGCGGGCCAGGTACTGCAGCAGCCGCCTGCGGCGGCCGACGAGTAGCAGCAGCCCGCGACGGCTGTGGTGGTCATGCTTGTGCACCTTCAGGTGCTCGGTCAGATCAGCAATCCGCCGGGTCAGCAGCGCGACCTGGACTTCCGGCGAACCGGTGTCACCCTCATTAGTCGCGTGCCCGGCGATGATCTCGTTCTTCACCGTGGTGTTGAGCGGCACGTTGCTCCCTCTACTTATCTAAAAGAACGCCCTGACCGGACTTTCGGGCCTTGCTGGGCATATGGTAAACACTGCTCCAGGACGGGCAGTGCTTGCGCGGCCAGCCGCCTGAGGGCGCAGCTGACCAGGCCGGATACACCGGCCACTACTCAAAGGTAGCACGCCGGGCCAGCCGATCAGCCACCGCACCGCAAGCCCGCGCCTCCAGACCTCAGGCGGCGACTTGCTGACCCGGTGCGGCTCCCGGCAGCAGGAAGTGACCAACGGCAAGGTCAGCCAGGCGAAGCTGCTCTGGTATTTCCTGGCGCAGCAAGGCCTGGCGATCAGTTCCTTTGCCTGGTAAGTCACTCAGACAGCAGCCGACGCGCCTGCGCGACGTCCTGCCGCATCTGCGCGACCAGTTCCTCGACCGAGCCGAACTTCAGCGTGTCACGCAGCCGCTCGGTGAAGTCCACCGCCACGTATACCCCGTACAGGTCCAGGTCGTCCCGGTCCAGCGCGTAGGCCTCAACGGTGCGCTCCCGCCCGTCGAAGGTCGGGTTGGTCCCGACCGAGATCGCGGCCGGCCACCGTACTAGCTCGCTTCCGTCCGGATCGAGGCTGGCCAGCCAGCCCGCGTATACGCCGTCGGCCGGGATCGCGGTATGCGGCGGCGTCTGCAGGTTCGCCGTCGGGAAGCCCAGGGCCCGGCCGCGCTGATGACCACGAACCACAACGCCCTCGACCCGGTGCGGTCGCCCTAGGTAGTGCGCAGCCCCGCGCACGTCGCCGTCGGCCAGCCGGGCGCGGATCGCCGTGGACGAGATCGTCACACCGTTCTCGGTGAGCAGCGGCACGCCCTCGGCAGCGAAGTCGTACTTCTCGCCCAGCTCGGCAAGCAGCGCGACGTCGCCAGCTGCCTTGTGCCCGAACCGGAAGTTCTCCCCCACCACGACCGCCGCCGCGTGCAGCCGGTCCGCCAGCACAGCTCGGACGAACTCGTCGGGCTTGAGCTGGGAGAACTCCAGCGTGAACGGCAGCACGCACACCGCCGCGACCCCGAGCCCGGCCAGCAGCTCGGACCGGCGGCGCGCGGTGCACAGCAACGGCGGATGCGAGCCGGGCCTTATCACCTCGTCCGGGTGCGGATCAAAGGTGATGACCACTACCGGCAGCCCAAGCTCAGCGGCGACATCGACGGCGCGCGCCACGATCCGCTGATGGCCGCGATGTACACCGTCGAAATCGCCGATGGTCACGACGGACCTGCCCCACTGGGCTGGCACGTCATCAAGGCCGTGCCACCGCTGCATGTCGGGATCCCCCTGGCGGTCGCGCTTGGTCATCGGGCGGTGCCCCAAGCCTGCCACGCCGTCCGGGCCGGCGGCACGTCAGGACCCGGCCGGGGCGTCCGCGCCGGTGGCGAATACGGCAAGCGACCGAGCCCGGCCGCCGTCGTCGGTCAGCAGCGCAACCAGCGAGCCTTCCGGCCCGAACGCGGCGACGGGCTCGTCGCCCGTTCCCGTCGGCTCCAGCCTGGCCCCATGGCCGAGCGCGCGCGCCTCAGCCGCGGTCAGGTTCCGGCGGGTGAACGCCGCCCCGGCCGCGTCCGCCAGCGGAATCAGGCCGAACCGGTGCGCCAGCTGGTCCAGGGTGGCGGCCTGGCCGATCAGGTACGGGCCCACCCTGGTTCGCCGCAGGGCCGTCAGGTGCCCGCCGACGCCAAGCGCCGCGCCCAGGTCCCGCGCCAGCGCACGGATGTAGGTTCCGCTCGAGCAGGTCACCGCCACGTCCACGTCGAGCAGATCACCGGCGGGGCGGATCTGCTCAACGGCGAACACGCTCACCGTGACCTGCCTCGGCGCAAGCTCCGGCGCCGCGCCGTCGCGGGTCAGCCGGTAGGACCGCTTCCCGCCGACCTTGATAGCGCTGATGCCGGGCGGCACCTGACTGATCTCTCCGGTCAGCGCCGCCATCGCTGACTTCAGGCCGGACTCGCTCACGTTTATGAGGGGAACGTGGCCCACGATGGCGCCGTCAGCATCGTCGGTATCGGTCGACTGGCCGAGCCGGATCGTGCCGGTGTACTCCTTCTCGGTCAGTGCGAGGTAGCCAAGCAGCCGGGTAGCCTTCTCGACGCCGACGACCAGCACGCCAGTCGCCATCGGGTCGAGCGTGCCAGCGTGGCCGACTCGCTTCGTGCCGGCCAGCTTGCGGATCTTCGCGACCACGTCGTGTGAGGTCCAGCCTGCTGGTTTGTCCACGATGACCAGCCCGGACTCCGATGTCATCGGCGGTCCAGCAGCGGGCGCAAGGCCGCTAGGGCGGCGGTGGCCGCGCCGGCGCCGCCGGGGAAGGAGAACCCGGCGGCACGGGCGTGACCGCCTCCGCCCAGTGCGGTGCAAGCGGCACCCACATCAACGACATCCTTGGAGCGCACGGACACTTGCCAGCCGCCCTTGTCGTCTTCCTTCAGCACGACGGCGACTTCCGCCCCGTCTGCCTTCCGGACGATGTCGATGACGGATTCGGCGGCCTCGAGCGGCAGCCCGCCGTTTTGGTCGCGGTCGGATCGGGTGACGGTGGTCCAGACCAGGCCGAGGCCGCCTGCTGCTGCGGGCTCGAAGGTGGACCGGCCGAGCGCGGCCGCCAGCATGTGCAGGTAGCTGAACGGGGCGCGGTCGTAGAGTTCGCGGGAGACAAAGCCTGGATCGATTCCGGTCGACAGCAGTCGCGCCGCGAACTGATGGACTTTCGGGGTCGTCGAGGAGAACTTGAAGGACCCGGTGTCCGTCACTAGTCCCGCATACAAGCAAACCGCGATGTCCTTGGTGAGCGGGACCCCGAGCCGGTCAATGAGCTCCGCAGTCAGTTCAGCCGTGGCGGCCGCAGACCCATCCACCAGGTTCACCGTGCCGAACCCGGTGTTGGAAGCGTGGTGGTCGAGCACGATCAGCTCGCCTGCTGCGGCGGCCGGACCGGCCAGCACGCCAAGCCTGTCGATGCTGCCGGCGTCGAAGGACACCATCACCTCCGGCCGCACCGGAAAGGCAGCCGGCCGGGTCAGCAGCCCGGTGCCGGGCAGGAAGCTCAAGATGGCAGGCACCTCGAACGGGTCATCGCCGAAGGAGGCGACGACGGGCACCCCGTGTCCCGGTCGTGAGCTGACCGCCTGGGCAAACGCGAGCATCGAGCCGAGCGCGTCCGCGTCGGGGCGAACATGGCAGGCCAGGCATACGTGCCCGGCACCGTCGAGGATCTTGACGGCGCGGCCCCAGTCCGGATCAGGCGTCATCGAGGTCGTCGAGGTCATCTTCGGCCGGTGCCCGGTAGGGGTCGGGATCGCCCGCCGGGACCGCGTCGGCACGAGCGGCAGCTACGGCCGCATCCGCGGCTCTGGCTTTGGCGACGAGGTCCTCGATCGCTCGCGCATTGTCCGGTACGGTGTCGCGGCTGAAGCTGATAGCCGGAGTGTGCTTCAGTCCGGTCTGGCGGCCGACCTCGGACCGGATCAGGCCGGTCGCGCTCGTCAGCGCGGCGGCGGTGCCTGCGACCTCGTCGTCGGAGCCGTAGACGGTGTAAAACACCGTAGCCTCGCGCAGGTCGCCGGTGACCCTGGCCTCGGTCACGGTGACGAAGCCGAGCCGCGGATCCTTGACCCGCCGTTCCAGCAGCTCGGCCACGATCTGGGCGATCCGGTCGCCAAGCTTCAGCGCCCTGGCCTGGTTTCCCCGTGGCACAGTCATGCCGTCACTCCCTATCCTGGGACTCCTCGGTGCGGGTTTCCTCCGTGAGGGTTTCCTCGGTGACTAGCCGCCGCCGCGCCGCCAGCAACTCGATGTCGGGCCGCGCGGCGACGAACCGCTCGCATGCCTCCAGTACCGCCGTGGCATTCGCCGCGGTCGAACTGACCACGGCGATGCCGATCTCGGTCCGGCGGTGCAGATCCAGGTGCCCGGTCTCACCGACGGCAATGCCGGGGAAGCGACGGTGCACCTCGGCGATGAGCGGCCTGACCACTGAACGTTTCTGCTTCAGCGACCGCACGTCGCCGAGCAGGACGTCCAGCGTCAGGGCTCCCACATACACCGCTGTCCGTTCCGGCCAGGGCCCGCGGTTCCGGCAAGCACCGTCAGGTCCGCGGCTTCTCCCGCAGCTCGAACGTCTCGATCACGTCACCGATCTTGACGTCGCTGTAGCCGATGCCGATGCCGCACTCGAAGCCTTCCCTGACCTCGGTAGCGTCGTCCTTGAACCGGCGCAGGGACTCGACGGTGAGGTTGTCGGAGACCACAACGCCGTCCCGGACGAGCCTGGCCTTGCTGTTCCGGGTGATCGTGCCGGACCTGACGATACAGCCGGCCACGTTGCCGATCCGTGGCACCCGGAAGACCTCGCGGACCTCTGCGGTGCCGAGCTGAGCCTCCTCGAAGATCGGCTTGAGCATGCCCTTGAGCGCGGCCTCGACTTCTTCGATCGCCTGGTAGATGACCGAGTAGTAGCGGATGTCCACGCCTTCGCGGCGAGCCAGCTCGCCGGCCCGGCCGGCGGGCCGGACGATGAAGCCGATGATCACCGCTTCGGAGGCGATCGCCAGGTTCACGTCGTCCTGGGTGATCGCGCCGACACCGCGGCCAATGACCCGCAGCTGCACTTCCTCGCCCACGTCGAGCTGCAGCAGGGCTTCCTCGAGTGCTTCCACCGAGCCGGACACATCGCCCTTGATGATGAGCAGCAGCTCTTCCCGCTCGCCGGACTTGAGCGCGGACTCCAGGTCTTCCAGCGTGACCCGCGGCCGCCGCTGGGCGAACATCGCGCTGCGCTCCCTGGCCTCGCGCCGCTCGGCGATCTGCCTCGCCACCCGGTCATCGTCGACGACAAGGAAGCTGTCGCCGGCGCCGGGCACCGCGGTCAGGCCGAGCACCTGCACCGGGCGCGACGGCGGAGCCTCGGGCACCGGATCGCCGTTCTCGTCCAGCATCGCCCGGACCCGGCCGAACGCCTCACCGCACACGATCGAGTCGCCGACGTGCAGCGTGCCGCGCTGCACCAGGACGGTCGCCACCGGGCCCCGGCCCTTGTCCAGATGCGCCTCGATGGCCACGCCCTGAGCCTGCTGATGCGGGTTCGCCCGCAGGTCGAGTTCCGCGTCCGCGGTCAGGATGACCGCCTCCAGCAGCGCGTCAATGCCGGTGCCGTTGCGAGCCGACACGTCGACGAACAGCGACTGTCCGCCGAATTCCTCGGCCACCAGGCCGTACTCGGTTAGCTGCGCCCTGACCCGCTGCGGGTCGGCGCCTTCCTTGTCGATCTTGTTGACCGCCACGACGATCGGCACGCCGGCCGCCTGCGCGTGGTTGAGCGCCTCGGTGGTCTGCGGCTTCTCGCCATCGTCAGCCGCGACGACCAGGATCTCCAGGTCGGTGGTCTCGGCAGCGCGGGCACGCATGGCTGTGAACGCCTCGTGACCGGGGGTGTCGATGAAGGTGATCTTGCGGTCGTGGCCATCGACCACGGTGTCGACCTGGTAGGCACCAATGTGCTGAGTGATGCCGCCGGCCTCTTTCGCCACCAGGTTGGTGTGCCTGATCGCGTCCAGCAGCTTGGTCTTGCCGTGGTCGACGTGGCCCATGACGGTGACTACCGGTGGACGTGGCACCAGGTCCGCGTCCTCGCCCTCGTCCTCGCCGAATTCGATGTCGAACGCCTCGAGCAGCTCCCGGTCCTCTTCCTCCGGCGAGACCACCTGGACGTTGTAGCTGAGCTCGGCGCCGAGTAGCTGGAGCGTCTCGTCGTTGACCGACTGGGTAGCCGTCACCATCTCGCCGAGATGGAAGAGCACCTGCACGAGCGATGCCGGGTTGACACCGATCTTGTCCGCGAAGTCACTAAGGGAGGCACCCCGCGACAACCGGATGACCTGGCCGTTGCCGCGCGGGATCGACACGCCGCCGATCGCCGGCGCCTGCATGTTGTCGAACTCCTGGCGCCGCTGCTTCTTTGACTTCCGGCCACGCGAGGGCCTGCCACCAGGGCGGCCGAACGCGCCGGCCGTGCCGCTGCGACCGCGGCCGCCCGGACCCGGCCGTGCCGGGGCCATGCCTGGCCTGGCGCCGCCGCCGCCGCCAGCCCCGCCGCCCCGCGGACCGCCTGGACCGCCGCCGGGGCCGCCACGGCCCCCACCCGGGCGCGGGCCAGCACCCGGACCGGCCGACCCGCCGTACCCGCCACCGCGCGGACCGCCAGGACCGCCGGGGCTGGACTGGCCGAAGCCGCCGCGGCCGCCCACCGGACGCGGCGGCATGTTGCTCGGACTGGGCCGGGGGCCACCGGGCCGGGGGCCGCCAGGCCGGGCGAGGTCGCCAGGGCCGGGGCGGCCAACCGGCCGCGGGCCGCCCGGGCGCGGGCCGCCAGGCGCAGCTGTGCCAGGAGGCGCCGAGCCGGGGCCTGCCTGGCCAGCCGGCGCGACCGGGCGCGGGGTGGCGCCCATGCCGGTGGCAGTAGAGCTGAACGGGTTATTGCCGGGACGCGGTCCTGGCCGCGGCGCGTGCCGCTGGCCTGGCGCGGCCGGCCGCGGGCCTGCCGCTGCTGGCCGGGCGGCCGCCGGCCGCTCCGCGCCCGTGCCGGGCTCACCGGTAGGCCGCTGCGTCTCGGGCTGCGACGGCAAGGTTTCGGCGGGCGGCACCTGCGGCCCGACACTCTGATCCTGCGGGAACGGCACCGTGATCGCCGGACCGGGGCGCACCGGGGCCCGCTCGGCCGGCGGCACGACGGCGGCCGGCGGCTCCTGGCTTACCGGGCTCGCCGCCGCTACCGCGCTGTCGGGCAGCTCAGACGGCACTGTGTCAGCCGCCTGCGTTGCACCGACCCGGCCGTTAGCCGCACGTCTTCCGGCGGCGGCCTTCGGCGCCGCGCCGTCGGGTTTCGCCTCACCGGCGAACGCTTCCTTGAGCCTTCGGACTACCGGCGCCTCTATCGTCGAGGACGCGGACCGAACAAACTCGCCCATCTCCTGGAGCTTGGCCATGACGGCCTTGCTCTCAACTCCGAACTCTTTCGCGAGTTCGTACACCCGGACCTTCGCCACTACGCTCCCTCTACTCGGCCCGGAAATACCGGACCTGCCAGCCGGCCGGGGCAGCGCGTGCTCCGTCCGGCGTCAGCTTGTGCTGTTCATCGCCGCATGCTCATCTGGCGCTCATTGCAATCTCAGCCTTCTTCCTCCCGGTGCCTCCGGCTGTCGGCACCGCAACTCCCGCATCCCAGGTATTCGGCGACCTTGCCGGTCGGCAGCGTGGCCGGCAGGCGAAGGGCCCGCGCGAATGCCCTGCGGCGCTGGGCTCGTTCCAAGCATGCCAGGCGCGGATGCAGGTATGCACCCCGCCCAGGCAGCCGCGAGGCAGCGTCGGGAACTATCTCGTCCCCTACCGCTACCACACGGATCAACTCGGTCTTGGCCGCACGCTCCCCGCAGCCTACGCAGGTTCGGATCGGTACAGCCGACTCAAGCTTACAGGGCCGGCTGCTCATCCGGTGCGGCCTGGTCGTCCGGCTGTGGTCGGCTTTCCGCCGTGTCCGCCCTGATGTCAATGCGCCACCCGGTCAGCCGGGCGGCAAGCCGGGCATTCTGCCCTTCCTTGCCGATCGCCAGGGACAACTGGTAGTCGGGCACGATCACCTGGGCGACCCGCGCTTGCAGGTCGACCACGTTCACCCGGGACACCCGCGCCGGGGAGAGCGCATGCGCGACAAACTCTGCTGGATCGGGTGAATAGTCGACAATATCGATCTTCTCCCCATGCAGCTCAGTCATTACGTTCCGGACCCGGCTGCCCATCGGGCCGATGCATGCCCCCTTTGCATTGACGCCGGGCTGGTGCGAGATGACGGCAATCTTGCTGCGGTGACCGGCCTCGCGGGCTATCGCCGCGATCTCCACCGCGCCTGAGGCGATCTCCGGGACTTCCATCGCGAACAGCTTCTTGACCAGGTTCGGATGCGTCCTTGACAGCGTCACCGACGGTCCGCGATAGCCCTTGCGAACGTGCAGCACGTAGCACCGCAACCGCTCGCCGTGCACGTACCGCTCGCCGGGCACCTGCTCGGTTGGCGGCAGGATCGCTTCAAGCTTGCCGAGGTCCACCAGCACCGCGCGAGGATCCCTGCCTTGCTGGATCACCCCGGCGACGACGTCGCCTTCGCGGCCTGCATACTCGCCGAAGGTCAGCTCATCCTCAGCGTCACGCAGCCGCTGCAAGATGACCTGGCGTGCGGTGGTCGCCGCGATCCGGCCGAAACCCTCCGGTGTGTCGTCGTATTCCCGGGCGAGCTCGCCATCCGGACCGATCTGGGTCGCCCACACCGTCACGTGGCCGGTGCTGCGATTCACCTCGACCCGCGCGACTGCCGCCGCGCCGTCGCTCTTGTGATAGGCGACGAGCAGCGCATCTTCGATGGCCTTGATCGCCAGGTCGAGCGAGATGTCCTTCTCCGCTTCCAGGCTCCTCAGGACGCTCAGGTCAATGTCCACCTAGTCCTCCTGGTCGTCCGCGTCGAAGTGGCCGAACTCCACCTGGACCCGGCCAGGGCCCAGCTCGGCATAGCGGTACTCCCGGCTCACCCCGTCGCGCTCCAGCGTCACGCCCGTGTCGCTCGAGCCGAGGATGCGGCCCTCGGCGATGTTGGCCCCGTTCCCGTTCCCGTTCAGGTTCGGGTCCTGCAGCGGCGCAACAACAAGCCGTCCGATCGCGCGCCGCCAGTGCCTGGCCTCAGTGAGAGGCCGGTGCACGCCCGGCGATGACACCTCAAGGGTGTAGGGCAGCTCGCCCATCTCGGTAGCGGCGTCCAGCCGGGCCGACAGCTCACGGCTGGCGCGGGAGATATCGTCCAGGCTCACGCCGCCGTCCGCGTCGACGACAACCCGCAGTAGCCGGCGGCGCCCGGCCGTGGTTACCCGGATGCCTTCCAGATCCATGTCCATGGCCTTGATCACTGGCTCGAGTAGGTGCTCGAGCCGCTGCAAGTCGGGTCCTGGGCTGGCCGGATGGCGCGAACTATGACGGGAGCCACCGTGCATGACGACCTCCTCGCCGCGACCTGTGCTGTTGTACGCGCTGTCACCTAGCCTAGCCGGGATGGCGCGCGCCGGGTCCGGGCACATGGCATGCTGACCGTGCCAAATGACGATGACCTGCGACCACGCCATCTCGCCGCGGACGGCTGCAGAGGGGAGGAGCAGTGGCCGCTGACCCAACCCGGCGGGCAATTCTGGCGGCGGCTGGGCTACCGCTGCTGCTCACGGCGTGCCGGGGGGTCCAGGTCCTGGGCAGCCCGCCGCCGCCCCCGGCCGAGGTCCAGACACTGCGCGCCGCCATCGCGGCCGAGGAGCAGCTGGTCAGCAGCTACGCGGCGGCGAGCCAGCCGGGCCACGGGACGGCCCGCCAGGCTGCCGTGCTGACCGCAGTGCTGGCCGAGCACCGGCAGCACCTGGCTCAGCTCAAGTCCCGGCTGATCGAGTCGGCCGCCCAGCGGTCAGCGGCCGCGGCCATGGTTCATCGCAGCGCAACAGGCCCGGCGATCCCGGACATGGCCCAGCTTGAGCAGGCCGAGGCAGCCGCATCCGACCGCCTCATCGGTCAGCTCGCCGGGCTGCCGGCCTCGCTCGCCCAGCTGTTCGCCAGCATCGCCGCGTCGGAGGCAACGCATGTGCCGCTGCTCCGCTCGACCGAGCCCGACACGTGAGCGGCTCGCACGCCGGTCCGCATGATGCGGCGGTCGCCGCCCTGCAGGCGGCGCTGGCCGCTGAGGAAGCGGCCAGCTACGGCTACGGGGTCGTCGGCTCGCACCTGGCCGGAGCGCAACAGCAGGCCGCCCGGACCGACTGGGTGGCCCACCAGGTGGCCAGGGACCAGCTGACGGCGATGGTCAGCAAGCTGGGCGCGATGCCTGTTCCGTCGGCTGTCGCGTACGCGTTGCCAGCACCGGTCCGATCCGCCCGGCAGGCCCGCGCTCTGGCGGTCACGCTCGAGGACCGGGTCACGCAGGCCTACATCGCGCTGGTTGCCGTCAGCGATCCGGGCCTTCGCGAGTATGGCGCGCGCGAGGCTACCCGGGCGGCGCTGCGCGCGGCGGCGTGGCGAGGGTCGACGCAGGCCTTCCCCGGCCTGCCCGCAGCCAGCCTGACTTAAGCGGGGCCGGCGAGCACGCGCTCGATCAGCGCGGCCGCCCCTTCCAGGTCCTCGCTGGCGGTAATCTGCTCAGCCCAGGACCACCAGAAACACCACCGGCCGTCCTGGCCGCGGCCTGCGTAGACGTCTTCTGCGAGAGCCGTGGCCGACGGGTTCACGACGTGCAGACTGGGCACCCGGCCCGGGGGCATCATCAGCCTGGTTCGCAGGCCGTGATCGGCCAGGATGGCGGCGAGCCCCTCGAGCCGGGCCAGGTTTGGCTGCCAGCTACGCGGAACGCGCGCCGCGGCCGTTTGGGCGTCCATTGTCTGCTGTCACCACCGGTAACTGCTACACAGCACAAAGTAATGAGACAGCTCCAGAATGCCGCACATAGTCGATGGCCTGCAACATGCACGGCGATATTCGCATCCGTATTGCCAGAACTGCCGGGGTGAAGGGTGGCCGGGTACTGGACGGAACGGCTAGAGTCCGGCCACACTGAAATTGCTCTGCACTCGATTGCATCGCATTCGATTGCGGCGCTTTCTGCATTCCGTTGCACATTGCGCCGCGCCCGGCCTGCGCGGGAGGTGACGACTTGGCAGGTAACCAGAGCCCGACGGTCCGTCGGCGCCGCCTCGCCCTCGAACTGAGGCGGCTGCGTGAGGCAGCCCGGCTAACCTGCGAGGAGGTAGCCGAGCAACTGGAATGCTCGGCGTCCAAGATCAGCAGGGTGGAGACCGGCCGGGTGTCGGTGTCCCCCCGGGATGTCCGCGACATGCTCGAGATCTACGGCGCGCCGGAAGGGCAGCGCGAAGGCCTGGTGCAACTGGCCCGGGAGTCCCGCCAGAAGGGCTGGTGGCATGCCTACGGTGACAGCGTGCAACCGCACTTCGGCACCTATTTGGGCCTGGAGAGCGCGGCGTCGGAAATCCGGATTTACGAAGTCAACATGATTCCGGGCTTACTGCACACCGAGGACTATGCGCGCACGGTCATTACCGCCAGCATGGTGAACAGCCCGCGGTCGGACATCGAGCGCAGGGTAGCGCTGGGAATGGAGCGGCAACGGCTGACCAGGAGCAGCCCGCCGAAGGTATGGACCGTGCTGGACGAGGCCGCGCTGCGGCGCGAGGTGGGCGGCCCCGACGTGATGCGCGCGCAGCTTGAGTACCTGCGCGAGCTAGCCGGCCTGCGTAATGTGTCGTTGCAGGTCATCCCGTTCGGCGCCGGCGCCCACCCCGGCATGGGCAGGCCGTTCGTCATCCTCGTGTTCGGCGAGAGCATCGATCCCGATGTGGTCTACCTGGAGGACCTGACCGGCGCGCTATGGGTCGAGGACGTGCACCAGGTCGATCGCTATAACGTGCTTTTCAACCACCTGCAGGCAAGTGCCCTGTCATTCGACGACTCGGCGGCCCTGGTCTGCTCGGTGCTGAAGGACATGTAAGCCCACTTCAGCGCAGCGGCTCCGGCAGCGGCTCGGCGTGCAGCACGGTCAAGCGGGAAACGGCACGGGTCAGGGCCACGTAGAGCCGGTGCAGCCCGCGCGCCTCTGCGCGCGCGATCTGCGCGGGCTCATACACGATGACCTGGTCAAATTCCAGGCCCTTGGCCAGCGTGACCGGCACCAGCGTGATCAGCCCGGCGGTGGCGGCGCCTGCCAGCACGGCATGCGGCACGGCTGCGGCGCGTAGCCCGGCGGCGATAACCGGCACCTGCTCGTCAGCGGCGATCACCGCCGCCGATCCGGGGTTCATCAGCGCGTCGGCGCAGGCGGCTGCCAGCGCGTGGCCGAGCGCGGCCGGCCCGTGCCGGCGGATCAGCAGCGCGCCGGGGTCCTGCCGGACCGACGACGCCGGGCTGAGCTCCGGCGCTATGCGGCTGAGCAGCCTGCTGGCGAAGTCCAGTATCTGCCGCGGCACCCGGTAGCCGGTGTCGAGTATGCGCAGCTCAGCGTCGGGTTTGCCAAGGTGACCGAGCAGCTGCGGCCAGCTGCCTGCCGCCCAGGGTGTCGTTCCCTGCGCGAGGTCGCCCAGCACGGTGGCCGAGCCGGTGGCGCAGCGCCTGCCGATCGCGCGGCACTGCATCGGCGACAGATCCTGCGCCTCATCCACGACGATGTGCGCGAGGCTCGGCGTCCGCTCGATCAGGTCGGCGGCCTCGTCGATGAGTACGGCGTCAGCCGCGGTCCAGTGCGCCGAGCCTGGCCCGCGTGGCGGGGACGGCCAGCAGATCGCGCTCTGCTCGGCCGCATCGAGGAGGCCGTCGGCCGCGCGGGCAAGCAGTTCCTGATCGCCAAGGAGCCGGAAGACAAGCCGGACCGCGTCCACCTTCGGCCACATCTGGTCGACCGCGGCCCGCACCGGCCTGGCCCGCCGGACCGCCTCGTGCGTGCGGTCATCACAGGTCTCCCCCGCCGCTTCCATCCGGGAAAGGATGACGTGCGCGATGCGGTGCGAGATAAGCTCACGCCCGGTCCCGTACCGCACTCCCCGGGCCCGCAGCTCGGCCGCCAGCTCGGCAACCTCGTGGGCAGGCACCCGCCAGCGGCGCGAGCCCCTTGCCAGCGTGATCGCCTCGGCGGGCTCGGCCAGCCGCTCCCAGAGCGCGTTGCTGAGCACCGCCGCCATCCGCGCATCGCCCTTGACCCGGGCGCCAGCATCGGAGTCGGTGCCGCGCACAGGCACGGCCGCGGTGAGCTCGGCCACCGACAGCTGGGTGACGCCCAGCTCGCCCAGCGCGGGCAGGACGTCCTCTATGTAGGCCAGGAACGCCTTGTTCGGGCCCAGCACGAGCACGCCGCCACGGCCGAGCCGCTGGGCATATGCATACAGCAGGTAAGCCACCCGGTGCAGGCCGACGGCCGTCTTTCCGGTGCCGGGCGCACCCTGCACGCAGACCGTCTGCTCGACGCTGGCGCGCACGATGTCGTCTTGGTCCGGCTGGATCGTGGCCACGATGTCCCGCATCGGCCCGGACCGCGGCCGCTCGATCTCGTCGATCAGGATGCGGCTCGTTACCGGGCCGGCCTGCGCGAACTGACCGAAGCGCTCGTCCTCGAACGCGGTCAGCTCGCCGCCGGAGAAACCGAACCGGCGGCGGCGGTCCAGTTCCATCGGCTCAGCCTGGCTAGCCCGGTAGAACGGCCGCGACACCGGAGCTCGCCAGTCGATGACGACCGGCGTCCCGTGCGGATCGTGCACGTGCCGCCTGCCGACGTGGAAGTGCTCTTCCCCGTGTGTTCCCGGCTCGTAGTCGAGCCGGCCGAAGAACAATGGTGTGTCCGGGAGGTCGCGCAGCGACTCGGCGCGCCGGTACAAGTCGGCCTTGAGGTACTCCTCCGACACCGGGTCGCCGCCCATGGCCCGCAGCGAAAGCACATCTTCGCGCATCAGCTCGAGGAACTCGCGCGACCGGCGCAGGTGCTCGCGCTCAGCGCTAAGCACCTCCGCCGCCCCGAGCTCAGGACTGGCCGATGGCATGGCTCATCTCCTCGGTTACAAGGGGTGGCTGGCACAAGGGCACAGGATCTTAGCACCGGAGCCGACCGGTCGGCACCTGGTTACCAGCGCCAGCGAAAGCCGACCACGGCCCGGTCGACGGAGCGCATGAACCGCTGCGCGGCGTGCTGGCTGTCCAGCGTGACTTCCTGCTGGTGGAGGATCTCGCCCTCGACACCGTCCCAGGTCGCCCACCACACCTGGGCGGGCAGCCGGTCCGGGTGGAACTCCACGCTCATGTCGAAGTTCTCCATGTGCCGAAGCACCCCGCGCCGGTACTCGCGCTCCCGCGCGTCCGTCAAGTCGCCGGGCAGCCGGTAAGTCGTCCAGTACTCCAGCGTGGCCGTCTCGCCGAGGCCCAGGGTGCTGGCCAGCAGAATGTCGGTCACGAACACGTCGGGCCGCAGCTGCTGCAGCTCACCGGACAACCCGCTGCAGCCGCGGCTGACCTCGACCGTCAGTGCGCTGGTGTCATACAGGAACGGGATGCTCTCCACCTTGGCCGCGACGGCCTCGATCACCTGGATGGTGCGAGTGCGCTCCATCCGGCCGTCCGCGCCGACGAACACGTGATCGTGCAGTGACATGGTCTGATACCGGGGCGGGCCGAGCACCCGGTCGACGTGCTCCTCGGCTTGGGGCGGCATGGCGTGGCTGCCGGCCAGCACGCTGATCCGCCCGGTCCCGTCCCAGAGCCGCCACAGCCGGTCAGCCTCGTGGTCGCTGAACCTGAATGCCGCGATGAACAGCGCCAGCGCTGGCCGGCTCAGCATCCGGCCCGACAACGCGCGGGACACGGTGTCCTTAATCTGCAGCGGCCGCAGGTCAGCAGGCTCCCGAGTGCGCAGGTACTGTGCCAGCACCTCGGCGACCGCCAGCTGGTTGATCGCGCCCGGCCGGGCCCGGACGACGTAGCGTTCCCAGGCATGCCGGTACTCACCCGGCTTCAGCAGCAGCTGCTGCAGGTATGCAGACGCCGCCTGCCTGCCAGGTGATCGCGCCGGCCTGCCAACTGAGCCCGGCGAACCCGGCGCCTCGTTCACTATCCCCCCTGGTCAAGCCAGGTCCAAAAAGCAGCCGCGCGCAGGGACACCAGTCCCGCGCAGCGACAATGGTGTGATTTTTACTCTATAGCGCACGTGGCGCGACTGCGGCAGCCCCGTGGCAAAACGCGTCAGCGAGTTCTGCGTGCCGTATCAGAACAGCACGGACATGAAGGTGCCGACCTGCCGGAAGCCAACGCGCTGGTAAGCGGCACGCGCCGGGGCGTTGTACTCGTTTACGTACAGGCTCACGACCGGGGCAATCGCCAGGGCTGCCTGCACGACGGCGGCCATGCCCTTGGCTGCGTGGCCGCGGCCGCGCGCTGCCGGGGGCACCCAGACGCCCTGGACCTGGCACGCGGACGGCGTCACCGCGCCGAGTTCCGCCTTGAACAGCACCGTGCCATCGCCCTCGATACGGGCGAACGAGCGCCCTGCGCCGATCAGGTCAGCCATCCTGGCCCGGTAGGCGGCACCGCCGTCAGCGCCGATCGGGGAGACGCCGACTTCCTCGGTGAACATCGCGATGCAGGACGGCAGCAGCACATCCAGCTCGCGCGGGCGCACGACCCGGACCAGCGGGTCCGGCTCCACCAGGCCCGGACCGGAGATGGCCAGCACCGGCTGCACCGACCGGACGTCCCTCGGCTTGCCCCACGACGGTGCCAGCAGTGACCACAGCTGGCTGACCGCATCTGCCGGGCCGACGATCGAGGAGCACCGGCGGCCTTGCAGCCGGGCCTTAGCAGCGAAGGCGTCAATCGCGTCCGGGGTCGCTTCCACGGGCACCAGATTGGCGCCCGAATAGCACAGCGAGGTGAGCTGACCGCCTTCGCAGTATCCCCATACCTGACCGCCCAGCCTGGCCGGATCCAGACCAGAAGACCTGATCCGGGCGCTGACGAACACGTTGGCGACCGCGTCGCGATCGCAGAGCGCGAGCACCTCATCGCGATCGTGGGCAGTCAGCAACCGTAGCGACGCCGAACGCCAGGGCTTGGTGCGCAGCACACTTCCAGAGTAACGGCTTCTGCGCGGCTCGCTACGCCTTAGGCAGTGGCTGGGCCCGGCAGGTTGCGTTGACCAGGCCGGGATGGCTGGGCAGCGAGCCGTTAGCGAGGTAGCTATTCAGGTACCCGTCCACGCACTGGTTGGGCGGGTAAGACAGCGACTGGCCGTGGTTCCCGCTGCCCTCCACCACCACCAGCCGCGAGGACGGCAGCAGCCGCCGGACGACCAGGGCGCCCTGATACGGTGTCGCCGCATCCAGCGTCCCCTGCAGCAGCAGGATCGGCGGCAGCCCGGCCGCGCCGATCTTTGCTGGCTTCGCCGGGCCCCGCACCGGCCAGAATGCGCAGGCGGCGTTGAACCAGGCGTTGCCCCAGGCCTCAAACGGTGCCTTCGCGTACACCTTCCGGGTGTCGGAGTTCCAGAACGCCCAGCTCCGGGGCCATGCCGTGTCGGCGCACTCGACCGCGGTGTACACCGCGAACTCGTTCTCGTTCTGCTGGCCGAGCTGGCGGTACAGCGAGATCAGGCTGCCAGTCTGGCCGCCGTGCAGGTAGCCGGCCAGCGCCCCGGCCAGGTACGGCCACCAGGAGCTTGTATAGCCGCCGACCAGCAGGGTGTCGCTCAGCTCGTCGGGCCCGATCAGCGGGCGGCCGTTCGAGCTGATCGGATGGCTGGCCAGCCTGGCCATCGTGGCGTTCACCTCGGCGTAGACCTGCGGCTCGGTAGTGCCGAGCCGGAACGACGCGTGGCTGGCGGCGATCCACTGGAAGAAGGCCTGCATCCGGCCCTGGAAGGCATAGTCCTGGCTGATGTTGTCGGCGTACCAGGCGCCGTTGGGGTTGATGATGCTGTCCAGCACCATCCGGCGGACTCGGTGCGGGAACAGGGTTGCGTACACCTGGCCCAGGTAGGTGCCATAGGAGAAGGCGTAATAGCTGATCTGGCGCTGCCCGAGCGCGACCCGGATCGAGTCCATGTCCCGGGCCAGATCCTTACTGCTCATGTACGGCAGCAGCCAGCCGAATCTCTTCTCGCAGGCCGCCGCGTACTGCTTCGCGCGCCCGACCAGCACATTCTCTGCTGCCCGGCTGGCCGGGACATAGTTCGGCCGCGGCTTGCTGAAGAACGACGGCTCGCAGCTCAGCCGCGGAACCGACGCGCCGACGCCACGGGTGTCGAAGCCGACGACGGTGTATTCGGCGGCCACGTTCGGCGCCAGCCCAGCAGCCACGGTGGCCGCCAAGGACAGGCCGCCGGCGCCAGGACCACCCGGGTTCACCAGCAGCACGCCCTGGCGCCGCCAGGCTGGCGCAGTGGCGGGCACCTCCGACAGCGCCAGCGTGATCTTGCGGCCGCCGGGGTCGCTGTAGTTCAGCGGCACTTTCAGGCTCGCGCACTGAAGCCGGCCCGCAGTCGGGGCCCCACCGGCCGCGCCAGGGCAAGGATGCCAGTTCAGCCTGGTAGACCCCGTCGAGCCGGTGGCCGAGGTCCCGGGCGAGGAGCAGCCCGCGGCGGCCACAGCCAGCACGGCCACGGCAACCAAGCCGCCAGCAGCCAGGTTTGGCGATCTGTTCATTGCGCCAGTCCGGGATTCAGCCCTCGGCCGGAGCCGCGGCAGCGGCCAGCTTCATCGCTTCCTCGATCAGTGTCTCCACGATCTGCGACTCGGGCACCGTCTTGATGACCTCACCGCGGACGAAGATCTGGCCCTTGCCGTTACCCGACGCCACGCCCAGGTCGGCTTCCCTGGCTTCACCCGGTCCGTTCACCACGCAGCCCATGACCGCGACCCGCAGCGGCACGTCCAGCCCGTCGAGGGCAGCCGTTACCTGATCGGCAAGGGTATAGACGTCGACCTGGGCCCGGCCGCAGGAGGGGCACGAGACGATCTCAAGGCCGCGCTGGCGCAGGCCGAGCGACTCCAGGATCGCAATGCCCACCTTCACCTCCTCGACCGGCGGGGCCGACAACGAGACCCGGATCGTGTCGCCGATGCCCTCGGCGAGCAGGGCGCCGAACGCGACCGCGGACTTGACGGTGCCCTGGAAGGCGGGCCCGGCCTCGGTCACGCCGAGATGCAGGGGGTAATCACAGCGCTCGGCAAGCTGCCGGTACGCATTGATCATGACAACCGGGTCGTGGTGCTTGACCGAGATCTTGATGTCGGTGAAGCCGTGCTCCTCGAACAGCGAGCACTCCCAGAGTGCGGACTCCACCAGCGCCTCGGGCGTGGCCTTGCCGTGCTTGGCCAGCAGCCGCTTATCCAGCGAGCCGGCGTTGACGCCGATCCGGATCGGCACACCCGCGGCTGCGGCGGCTTTAGCGATCTCGCCGACCTTGTCGTCAAAGGTCTTGATGTTGCCAGGGTTCACCCGGACGGCCGCGCAGCCCGCGTCGATGGCCGCGAACACGTACTTGGGCTGGAAGTGGATGTCGGCAATAACGGGAATCTGCGACTTGCGGGCGATCTCCGGTAGCGCGTCCGCGTCATCCTGGGAGGGAACGGCGACCCGCACTATCTCGCAGCCAGTCGCGGTGAGCTCGGCGATCTGCTGGAGGGTCGCATTGACGTCCGCGGTCAGCGTGGTAGTCATCGACTGAACCGAGACGGGCGCGCCGCCGCCCACCGGCACGGCGTGCTTCCCATGGCCCACGACGATCTGCCGCGACTTGCGACGGGTCGCCAGCGGCTCCGGCGGCAGCTGCGGAATGCCTAGGTCTACTGTCATATCGCGATCTCGCCTTACACCGGGATGTGAACGGGATTGAGGATATCGGCGGCAATCAGCAGCGTGCCGATGCCTACCAGCACCGCGAAGACCAGCAGACTGGCCGGTACCAGGCGCTGTATGTCTACCAGCCCAGGATCTGGCCTGCCGCGCAGCCGGGCGAACCAGGCGCGGATGCGCTCGAAGATCACCACGGCCAGGTGCCCGCCGTCTAGCGGCAGCAACGGCAGCAGGTTGAAAGCCCCGACGAAGATGTTCAGCGAGGCGATCAGGAGCAGGATCACCGCCGCCTTCGCCTGCCAGGGCAGGCTGGCCTGTACCACGTCGCCGGTCACCTGGCCGACCCCGACGACGCTGCTGACCTGGCCGGCTGCGGTACTTGACCGGTTCTTGGAGAACAGGTCGGGCAGCGCGGCCGGCAGCTTGGCGATAGCCGACGCCGAGGAGGTCAGCGTGTTTGCGAACTGGTCGCCGGCGAACTTGACCGAGCCCAGCACGCCGAGGCGCTGATATTGCACGGCCGACTGGACGCCGAGGTAGGGCGTCGGCCATTTCGGGATCGCCTTCGGCGTGATGTACACGGTGACATCCCGGCCAGCGCGCTGGACCACCATCGGGATGGTGACGCCTGCCTTCTGGCGCTTCAGCACCGTATGCAGCTGGCCCCAGGTGTTGATCGGCTTCCCGGCCACGGAGACGATCTTGTCGTTGGGCTTGAGCCCGGTAATCTCGGCCGGCGACTTGCCCAGGTTGTGCCCGGCACAGGGGCTAGGGCTTTCGAGCGCCGCCTTGCTGGCGGGCACGCAGCCAGCGATCGAGCTGATGACTGTGCTGTTCGTATTCGTCTGGCCGATCCCGATGGCCAGCACGAACAGCAGGAAGAGAGCCAGCACGAAATGCATAAACGAGCCGGCCGCCAGCACGATGATCCGCTGCCAGCCAGGTTGATTGCGGAACGACCGCGGCTCGTGGGCAACGTCCACTTCCTCCATGGACGTCATGCCGGTGATCTTTACGAACCCGCCGAACGGCAGCGCCTTGACGCCGTACTCGGTCTCGCCACGGACGGTGGACCACAGGGTCTTGCCGAAGCCGATGAAGAACTGGGTGACCCGCATGCCGAATTTCTTGGCGGTCAGGAAGTGGCCCAGCTCATGCAGCATGACCGAGCCCAGCAGCGCGACCACGAAGATCGCGATACCCAGGATGAAGGCCAGCCGCTGGCTCGCCAGCGTGAAGAACACAACCACGATGCCGACGAGAAAGACCCAGACGCGTATCCGCCTGAGCCATGCGAGCCAGCGCCCGTTCTGCCCCATTAGGCGGCCTCTCCTCGCGCGGTGCCCATTTAGTGCTTCCCCGTCAGCTCGCGTGCCCGGTCCCTCGCCCAGCTGTCCGCGGCAAGAACGTCCGCAAGCTGCAAGGCGCTCCCCGCCGGGATTTCATGGTCCGAGACTACCTGGGCCACGGTATCGACGATTCCGGCGAACGGGATCTGCCCGGCCAGGAAGGCGCCAACGCACTCCTCGTTGGCAGCGTTGTACACGGCCGGAACGGTACCGCCCGCTGCCCCTGCCTGCCGGGCCAGCGGAACAGCCGGGAAGGCGTCCTCGTCAAGAGGCTCGAAGGTCCAGGTGTGCGACGTCGCCCAGTCCACCGGCGGCGCCGCCGCTGGCACCCGGTCCGGCCAGCCAAGAGCCAGGGCGATAGGGATCCGCATGTCTGGCGGACTGGCCTGGGCAAGCGTGGATCCGTCGGTGAACTCGACCATCGAGTGCACGACCGACTGGCGGTGCACGACCACTTCGATCCGGTCGAAGCCGATGCCGAACAGCAGGTGCGCCTCGATCAGCTCCAGGCCCTTGTTGACCAGGGTCGCGCTGTTCACGGTGATGACGGGCCCCATGTTCCAGGTCGGGTGCGCCAGCGCCTGCTCAGGGGTCGCGGCCGCGATCTCGTCCCGCTTGCGGTGCAGGAACGGGCCGCCGCTCGCGGTCAGCACCAGCCGACTGACTTCGCTGGCCCGGCCGCCGCGCAGGCACTGGGCGATCGCTGAGTGCTCGGAGTCCACCGGCACGATCTGGCCCGGTGCTGCCCGGCCGGACACCAGCGGCCCGCCCATGATCAGCGATTCCTTGTTGGCTAGCGCCAGCACGCGGCCGGCTTCCAGCGCGGCCAGCGTCGCCGACAGGCCAACGGCTCCGGTCACCGCGTTGAGCACCACGTCACACTGCTGCCTGGCCAGCTCGGCGATGGCGTCGGGGCCGGCCGTCACCTCCGGCAGCTGCCGCCGGGCTCCATCGGCCGAGCCCAGCCCGGCCAGTGCCGCCCGCAGCTGCGGCACGGCATCCTTGCGGGCGACCGCCACGGCCCCGGCGCCCAGGTCCAGGGCCTGCCGGGCCAGCAGTTCCGGATTGCTCCCGCCGGCCGCGATCCCGGTCAGCCGGAACCGGTCCGGGTTCCGGCTGATGATGTCCGCGGCCTGAGTGCCGATGGATCCGGTCGAGCCGAGCAGGATGATGTCGCGGCAGCCGCCGGCTGAGGTCGCTGAGTCCACCGGGCTATTGTCCCCTGCCGCGACTAGCAGTCGCATTCGGTGAGTACGGTGAGATCCGTGAGCGCCCACTCCCCCGTCCAGGTGCCCGCGCAGCAGCCGGACTGGCCCGACCCGGGAAGGGTCGAGGAAGTCGTCGCCGAGCTAGCCGGGCTGCCCCCGCTGGTTTTCGCGGGCGAATGCGACTTGCTGCGGCACCGGCTGGCCGCGGTCACCCGCGGCGAGGCGTTCGTGTTGCAGGGCGGGGACTGCGCGGAGACCTTCGCAGGCGCGACGGCAGCCGCGGTCCGGGCCAAGCTGCAGACGATCCTGCAGATGGCGGTGGTACTTACCTACGGCGCCTCCGTTCCCGTCATTAAGGTCGGGAGGCTGGCCGGGCAGTTCGCAAAGCCGAGGTCCCGGCCGACCGAGGTACGTGACGGCGTGGAGCTGCCGGCTTACCGCGGCGACGCGATCAACGGCTTCGAGTTCACCGCGCAGGCCCGCGCGCACGATCCAGACCGGATGCTGCGCGCCTATCAGTGCTCGGCGGTCACGCTGAACTTGTGCCGGGCGTTCGCTACCGGCGGCTATGCCGACCTGCATCAGGCGCATGCCTGGAATCAGGACTTCGTCCGCCGGAGCCCGTCCGGTCAGCGCTACGAGCGGCTGGCAGCTGACATCGACCGGGCGCTGGCGTTCATGCGGGCCTGCGGCGCCGACCCAGACGAGCTGCGGACCGTGGAGTTCTACTCCAGCCACGAGGCGCTGCTGCTGCCTTACGAGCGGGCCCTGACCAGGATCGACTCCGGTTACAGTTACGACCTGTCGGCGCACTTCTTGTGGATCGGCGAGCGGACCAGGGCTGTGGACGGTGCGCACGTGGAGTTCGCTGCTGGCATCCGCAACCCGATCGGAGTAAAGATCGGACCCGATGCCAGCCCGGAGGACCTGCGCGCCCTGATCAGGAAGCTGAGCCCGGTCGGGGAGCCGGGCCGGCTGTCGCTCATCACCAGGCTCGGCGCGGGCATGATCCGCACCTTGCTGCCGCCGCTGGTGAAGGCAGTGGAGGCGGAGGGCATCCCGGTGGCTTGGATCTGCGACCCGATGCACGGCAACACCTTCGAGGCGCCGAGCGGCCACAAGACCCGGCGGCTAGAGGACGTACTAGACGAGGTGCAGGGGTTTTTCGAGGTGCACCGCAGCCTCCAGACGCACCCCGGCGGCATCCACATCGAGTTCACCGGCGACAACGTGACCGAGTGCGTCGGCGGCAGCCACGAGATCATCGCCGCCGACTTGCACCAGCGCTACGAGACCGCGTGCGATCCGCGGCTCAACCGGGGCCAGGCGCTCGACCTGGCGTTCACCGTCGCAGAGAGCTACCGCACCCGGCCGGACCAGCAGACTTAAGGCACCTTGTCGTCGCGGTCCTGCCAGGTGCACACGCATACCTCGTTGCCCTCGGCATCGGCCAGCACCCAGAATGCCCTCGCCTCTTCGTCGTAGACCAGGGTGCCGCCTGCCGCCAGCGCAGCCTTGATCCTGGGCTCGGCCTCCTCGTGCGAGACGGTGACGTCGAGATGGATCCGGTTGCGTTGCGGCCTGGGTGCGTCCATCTGCTGAAACCAGACACAGGGCAGCTGGCCGGCCGGGTCAACGATCGCGTCGCCAGGGCCATCCGCGCCTGGCTCGTCCGCATAGCCAAGCACCGCTTTCCAGAACGGCATGATGGCCGGGATGTCGATCGCGTCGATCGCGATCTCGAGCGTCTGGACAGGGCGCGGATACCTGCTGCTCACGGGCGCAGCGACCGCGAGGCCGAGGCCAGTCAACGCGGCGGTGACGGCGTGCGCGAGTTCGGTGTCCCGGCTCGTGGCCGCGGTCTGCCTCTGCTCCCGCAAGGACAACTCCACGCGGTCGGGCCGAAGGTCAATTCGCAGGTGCCCGTCAGCCAGATCGCCGCAGGCACGCGCGGCTGCCGCGGCTACGACGAGCGCCTGCTGCAACGAGGTAACGGGCACGGACGCGGCTAGGTTTCCCAGCAGGTAGCGCCAGCCGACCGCGTCAATCGCAGCTGAGGCATCGGTCCGCGACAGCGGCCGATCCGCGGGCTGCTCGCCTCCGGTCACGGTCATCGGCCGGGACCAGCGCCGATAGCCTTGCCATCGGCGGTGAATTCCCTGGCCGGTTCCCAGTCGGGCCGAAGCGGCACACCGGAACGGCCGTCCTGGCCAAGCTTGACGGCCAGCATCTGGTGCAGCTGGATCTGGTTGCGTTCGAAGCCAAGCCGCGAGCCGGCCATGTACAGCCGCCAGACGCGTGCCGTTCCCTCGCCGACCTCGGCCACCGCCTCGTCCCAGTGTTCGTCCAGGTTCGTGCACCAGGCTGCGAGCGTCTTGGCGTAGTGCTCGCGCAGGTTTTCCTCGTGCCTGACCTCGAAACCGCTGTCGTGTATGAGGGACATCAGGTAACCGGGGCCCTCAAGCTCACCGTCAGGGAAGACGTAGCGGTAGATGAAACCGTCGGTGACCCGGGCCGGGCCGGTGTTGTCGGGCCGGGTGATGCAGTGGTTGAGAAGCCGTCCCTCGGGCTTGAGCTTGCCGTGCAGGAAGCGGAAGTAACCCGGCAGCTGCGCCTTGCCGATGTGCTCGGTCAGCCCGATGGAGCTGATCGCGTCGAACCCTGTCTCGGCAACCTCCCGGTAGTCCAGGTGCCGGACCTCGGCGAGGTCGGACAGGCCGCGTTCCTTGATCGCGCGCTGCGCCCAGGAAGCCTGCTCAGCTGACAAGGTGACGCCAAGTCCCCGGACGCCGTACTCGCGTGCCGCGTGCATGACCATGCCGCCCCAGCCGCAGCCCACGTCCAGCAATCGCATTCCCGGCTTGAGCCCGAGCTTGCGGGCTACCAGGTCGAACTTGGTGGCTTGAGCCTGCTCGAGGGTAGCGTCCTGCGTCGGGTAACAGGCGCAGGTGTATGCCATGGACGGGCCGAGAACCCATTCGTAGAAGGCGTTGGAGACATCGTAGTGGTGCGAGATGGCGCTGGCGTCGCGCTGCTTGGAGTGGCGGCGGCCGGACAGCCAGCGAGTGCTGACCCGGACCTCCTGCGCCGGGGGCGGAATCCGCGGCACCAGGAGCTTGGGCCCGCCGAGGTCGCGCAGCAGCTTCAGCCGCTCGGTCACGCCGGTGCGAATCTGCTGGGCGTGCGCCATCCGGGCGAGCGCCAAGTACATGTCGCCGACCACGTCGAGATGACCGGAGACGTAAGCGCGGGCCAGGCCCAGCGCACCAGGCGCCTGAGCCAGGTACGACACGGCGGTCGGAGACTTCACCTTGATCTTGATCGGGGAGCCTGCGGCCCCGGCGGAGCTCCCGTCGAATGCCTCGAATTCGACTGGGGCATCCGGGCCCGCGACCCGCTCGAATACCTCGGCCAATGCCATCTGTAACCTCACCTCCCGGGGTCAGACCCCGCGGACGCACTTGTCGTACAGGCCGGCGAGCCGGCCTCGCGGATCGTAATTCCGCTTGAGTTCGGCGTATTCCGCGCCGTTGTAACGATCCCAGAACTCGTCCTCGGGGTAAAACGAGGTCGAGTACAGGCCCTTGTGCCCGCCGAGTTCGGTGACCTTGTCTTCGATCCGGCGGTTGAAATAGCCGTCCGACGCTCCCGGCGGCAGCGGCACGGTCCCCCAGAACCCGAAGTTCACGTACACCTGGCCCGGCCGCATCGGGTACAACGGCCAGGTGCGGTCGCCGCGCAGCCGGAGCGGGCACATCCAGACCGGGCTCATGCCGACATCGGTCAGGAAATACCGCAGGAATATCGCGGCTTGCTCGACCGGGATCTCCACGTCCTGGATGACTGCCTCGGTGACGGGCTTGCCACGGCGGGCATCAAGCCGGTCGAGCCCCCGGCGCCGGTACTGAGCGACCAGTTTGCGGTAGACATCAGACCGGCGGAAGCGGCGCGGCCACATGCGGCGGATCACCGGGTTCTGCACGCCGAACGGCCGCGAGCACCAGAACCAGTCGGTATCCCAGCGCCATAGGTAATCGCTGATAGTCAGGAAGTCCTCTTTGGGCCCGCGGATCGACTGGTAATAGATCCGCTCCCTGGTGTAGTCGCTGCACCAGGGAGCCACGTCGCTGAACGCGCCCACAGTGAGGTACATCTCGTCGAGACTGAATGCGGTGCCATCGATGAAGTCCGCCTGGTGGCCCTGATAGTTGCCGTCCGCGGCTACCTGGGCGACGGCCTGCATGCACTCGGCCGGGTCAGTGAACCGGAAGTGGCGAAGGTGCACGTAAGGCTTGACGGGTTCCAGCTCGATCGTGAGCGACAACGCGTACCCGAGGGTTCCGTACGAGTTCGGGAAGCCACGCAGCAGCGCCGCGTGCTCGTTGCCGGGCGCGGCAGTGACGACCCGGCCGTCGCCGGTCAGGATCTCCATCTCCAACACGGACTCGTGCGGCATGCCATTGCGCAGCGAGCTGGACTCAATGCCGAGGCCGGACACTGCGCCGCCCAGGGTGATGGTCTTGAGCTGCGGCACGACCAGCGGCATGAGCCCGTGCCGGAGGGTAACGGCGACCAGGTCTTCGTAAGTCGTCATGCCGCCGACGACTGCCGTCCTGGCCTGCGGGTGCACCGACAGCACGTGGCCGAACTGGGCAACGTCAAGGGCGCTGCCACGGGGATCGTCGCGGAACCGGAACAGGTTGGATGTCTGCTTGGCGAGCCGGACCTGGCTGCCCGCCGGAATCGCGGCGTATGCCTGCTCGATCGCGGCCACCGCTGCGCGGTGCTGGTCCAGGGCCGGGCCGGCCGGTGCCCTCCGGCGCCTGGTCGTGATCTGGGTCACACAGCCTCCCTCACGTTCGCCGCGGCCTGCCGGCCATCGGACAATGCCCTAAGGAGGGCATCATGGGCAAGGTTTACCCGGAACTGGACCAACGGCTCACGAAGTTTATCGCCAGGCAGCCCGTTTTCTTCGTGGCTACCGCTCCCTGCCTAACGCGGGACGGTAACGGCGGCCACATCAACCTGTCGCCGAAGGGGTACCGAGGTACCTTCGCGATCCTCGGGCCCGCCACGGTCGCCTACCTCGACCTGACCGGCAGTGGCGCCGAGACTATTGCCCACCTTCGGCAGAACGGCCAGATCACGATCATGTTCTGCTCCTTTGAGCAGCAGCCAAAGATCCTACGCCTGTACGGCGCTGGCCGGGTGGTGCTACCAGGGGAACCGCGGTGGGACGAACTCGCCGGCCATTTCCCCAAGGCCGGCACCGGCCGCGGCAGCGAGCGCGCGATCATCGTCGTTGACGTGCACCGGATAGCCGACTCGTGCGGCTATGCGGTTCCGCTCATGGACCTGGTAGAGGAGAGGGACCTGCAGATCAGGTGGGCCGACGGCAAGTCCGCCGGGGAACTCGCCGCCTACCGGGCGGAGAAGAACGCGGTTAGCATCGACGGCCTGCCCGCGCTGGCCGAAGCTGAGCCCGGCTCCGGCCTGGACCGCGACGCCAGCGACGGCGAGGTCGCCCGGGACCGCCCGGCCCGGGAGGCGCCAGCCGGGACCGCATCGCCGCCCGCGACCGCGCCGCCGCTCGGCTCTCGTAAGGTTGGCGCATGCGGATCGCGCTGATCAACTCCGGCCTCGGCCTGCTGGCTCCGGCCGCAGCGCTGCACCGGATGCGGCCCGATGCCGACCTGATACTGGCCCCTGATCCGGACGGGATGCCCTGGGGCCCGCGCACACCACAGAACATCGCGGAACGTGCCCTGCTCTGTGCCCGGGCTGCCGCAAGCTTTCAGCCTGACGTGCTGGTCATGGCTTGCAACACCGGCTCCGTGCACGCGCTCGAGCCGATGCGCGCCGAATTCGAGCCTGCCATCCCGGTAATCGGCACCGTCCCGGCCATCAAGCCGGCCGCCGCCGCCCACCGCCGGATAGCCATCTGGGCAACGGTGGCGACTACTGCCAGCGCTTACCAGCGGCGGCTCATCGCCGAGTTCGGGGGGTCGGCCGAGGTGACACCGGTGGCTTGTCCTGGCCTTGCGGACGCGGTCGACGCCGGTGACGAGAAGGCAACGGACGCGGCTATCGCCGATGCGGCGGCCCGGACCCCGCCTGGCTGTGAGGCGATCGTGCTCGGCTGTACGGAATACGAGCTCGTCGCCGACCGCATCAGCCGCGCGGTTCCTCATGCCGTCACGATGGGATCCGCGGCCGCGGTCGCAGCCCAGGCACTCCGCCGGATACCCGCCGCGACTTCCAGCACTCCCGGGCCGGGCGAGACGCCCGGAATCCGAGGGCCCGGCTTGGTCTGCGTGCTGCTGAGCGGCCGGCCGGCGGAGCTACCGCCCGCGGCCCTGCAGTACCCGGAAGGCCGGCTACTTGCGCCCCTGGTCCAGGCCGTCGGCATGCCGTCGGCTGCCCAGGCAGTCGTCCGCGGCTAGCGCTCCGATCGCAGTCAGCTGCCCAGCCTGTCATCCGCGGCTAGCCGGGCGGACCGCGGTCAGCTGCTGCCGTGCCTACCAGCCCCCCTCTCCGCCCGCCGCGTGATGGCCCGCTGGCGCTTGCCTGCTGGCTGCATCTGTGCCAGCCGGCCGTCCGCCTGACCGCTGTCGCCGGGCCGCGCGCCCACGGCGGCGCCGCGCTTTCGTCACCCGGGTGGTGCCGCGCCGGCCAGCACGGACCTCGTTCCGGATCGGCATGTAGCTCGCGGCGACCTCGGCCTGGGTCATCGGCATTTTCGCCGCTGACGGTGGCAGGCCAGCCTGTAGTGCGCCGCTAAGCAGCAACGCCATCGAATACTGCGGATCGGCGGCGAGCGCACGATCGACGGCGACAGCGGCCAGCGCCCCGTTCCCCGCTTGCCAGGCACTGAACGCCAGCAGCGCGGCCGGCGCGGGAACGCAGTCGCTCGATGCTCCCTTGACCACGTCGGTCCACAGCCGCAGGTGCGCCTCGGTACGGGCCGGGTCCATCCGCGCCCACGCGTCATCGCGCACTCGCAGGTCGGTGAGCGACACGGCTAGCCAGGCAAGCTGATGCGGGCTTGTGATCGAGCCGCCCGCCCGGTAGAGCCGCATCGCTCGCTGCACCGCCGCCCGGCCCACTCGGGCTAGTCGCAGCTGCGGATCCGGCTCCCCGCATGCCTGGCTATGCGCGGTGACCCTGGCCCGCCTGAGCCGGGCGAGGCTCGCGGCGTGACGGATCTCATCCGAGCTTCCAGCCGGCGACTGCAGTGTGCGGACGAGCGCCTCACGGTCCGGGTGCGCGCTCAGCCCGGCCGCGCTCATCTCCGCCGCCGCCGGGTGCGAACCCGGGTCGTAGCGCTTGCCCGCTGGCGGGCAGCAACCGGGATCGTCGCAGAACAGCGACCAGTACCTGCCGCCATCGGCCCGCAACGCGTCTGGCACGCGTACGCCGGCCACGATCAGGGTGTCGACCACGCAGCGCACGACGGACCAGACAAGCGGCTCGGGCCCGTAGCCAATGAGCATCGCCGAGCTGATCCGCTCTCGGGTGAGGACGTACGAGGCGTGGTCAGCAATGTCAGCTGCCAGTTCGGCATCGGGCGGGTCGGGCAAGTCATACCTGAAGGTCACCCGCACTCGGTTGCGGTCGCCGAGGCCGAGTACGACGAGGCTCCGGCTGGGGTAGAAGCCGAGCATGTGCGGCACGACCGCGAGCACGGCCTCGGCTGAGCCGGCTCGCAGCTGAACCTTTCCGGCCACGCCGCCGGGCCGCACGGCAGGTGTGCCCAGGTAAGAACGCGGGGCGCTGTCACCCGCTGGTGTGTTGTCTGTCATGCATTCATGGTCCGAATGCGGGCCGACTGCCCGCGCGACCGTTATTGGCGCCGGTGGACAAGCCAGCGCTCATCCACAGCGGATGGAAAAGCCATTGACGGGCAGTCGGCAGCGGCCTACGTCGGTTCGCCAGGGCATCCGGCCGTACACGCGAATCCGAGGTTAACGGCGAACGCGCATCATTGCATCATGATGAGATGAAGTTAGGATGATCTTATGCGCACGACAATTGACCTCCCGGATGATCTTCACGCTCAGGCGGTGGCGATCGCCCGGGATACCCATCAGTCGCTGAGTCAGACCGTCGCCGGGCTCATCCGCCGCGGGCTCGGCTCGGGCAGCCCTGGCCAGATCGCGATAAGCGACCGCACTGGTCTCCCGGTGGCGCATCTCGGCAGGACAATCACCAGCGACGACGTGCGGCGACTGGAGGACGACGATCAGTGACCGTCCTCCTCGACTCGAACGTGCTGATCGCCTTGCTGGTCGACGACCATGTCCATCATGGCGCTGCCGAGGATTGGTTCGTCGGCATGAGCGGGACCTTCGCGACCTGCCCGATTACTCAAGGCAGCCTGATGCGACTGCTCATCCGCGAAGGCCAATCGGCTAGTGCGGCACAAGAGGTGCTCATCGGAGCCTCGGCCGACCGGCGCCATGAATTCTGGCCCGACGACGTCCGGCTTACCGACATGCCAACCCAGGGAATCGTCGGTCACCGCCAGGTGACCGACGCGTACCTAGCCCCACTGACGCGGGCACGCAGGGCGCGGCTCGCTACGTTCGACGAGGCGATGGCCATGCTCCATCACGACGTAGCCGAGCTTGTCCCGACAGCTGGCCCCTAACGGACTCGCAGAAGGTAAACGGGTCCATAGCCGGGAGGCGGTGAGACAAGTTAGCAAGTTCCAGATAACGGGAGGCTGGGACGTGCTGGACGGGATGCTTAACGGTAGGCGCGATCTTGGGCAGGGTCGGCGTCCCGCGCTCCCAGGCGCTATGAAATCCAGTACGGTTTGATCGGGGCCGGGCATAACGTGCTCGTTCTTGACGAAGCAGGCGGGCCTGAACAGACCACCGAGAAACTTCTCGGCCGAGGCGCTTCAGCTGTCGACCTCGATCCATCGGTTGCGTAACAGCGCATCGGTCCGACACCGTGGATCACGCAGGTCGTCACGCCAGTGCCTCGATCGTGCCTGTCCTGCTGGTGTCATAGCCTCCCAGCGACTCGACCGCGGTCTGGACTGCCGGGTCACGGAGCGCGGCAATCAGCGGCTCAGCAGCGGGCAGCATAGCGCCGCTGAGGATCAGGTCGAACTCCTCCCACGCGGCGGGGATGAAATCCAGGCCCATGGCGGTGGCCGCCGCCCGCACGCCTAGCCCGGTGTCGGCCTGGCCGGTTGCGACGGTCATCGCAACTTCCAGGTGCGATCCGGCCTCGGGTCCGCTGACCTGCTCGGGCGTGATGCCAGACTGGGCAAGTAGCCGGTCGAGGAGTACGCGAGTTCCGGTGCCGAACCGGCGCCGCACGATTCGCAGCCGCCGCACATCGGCTGGTCCGGAGATTCGGTCCGGGTTGCCCGGCGGGGTGAGCAGGCCTTGCTCGCGCCGCCACAGGTGCACCACCACAGGCTGCCGATCGCGGAGAACGCTACTAGCGAACGGCTTGTTGGCGACACCGGAGCGATGCGGCAGGTGAATGGCCGCGGCGTCAGCGCTCCCGCGCCAGAGCCGGGTGAGGCCCTGGAAGCTGCCCCGCTCGCCGATCGTGACCACTGACTCGCCTGCGGCGCGGAGGGCGATGTCCAGCGCGGGGTCGTCGCTGCCGGCCAGCCGGAGCGCGACAGTACCGCTGAGCAGCCGCCGGGCGGCGGCCGGGCCACTGGTCGCCACGGTGCTCCTCGCGCGGTCACGGACATCGATCACGCCGGCATCGGCCAGTTCACGATAGGCGCGGCTGACTGTGGCGGTCGTCGTGTCGTAGGCGCGGGCGGCGTCGCGAATGCTGGGCAGCTGAGCCCCGGGAGCCAGCCGACCGGACTCGACCTGGCCGGCGATCTTCTCACTGACCTGGCGGTAGAGCGCCATGGCACCGGACTCTAGCGGCTTGCCGCCGATTCCCTTACCGCCACGCGGACGTCGTTCTTCCTTACTGTGCCAGGCACCGGTAGGCTCGCCCCGATCTGTGCTAGGACAGAAGGAGGCAGATAGTGCATCGCACAATGAGGGAAGCCGGCCTCGTGGCGGTGGCCGCGACCTGCCTCGCCGCCGCCGCGTGCGGCAGCGGTAACAGCGGCAGCGCCTCGCACGGCTTGCACGGGACCCTGACGGTATTCGGCGCGGGCACGCTGGACACCCCGTTCACCGCTGAGATCCAGGCGTTCAGGAAGCAGAATCCTGGAGTGGCCGTGCACTCGCAGTTCGGCGCCAGCGGCGACATGGTCAAGGCCATCACGCAGCTGCACCAGCCCGCCGACGTCCTGGGCGTCGCCGACTACTCGCTCATCCCGAAGGAGATGTTCGGCGGGGCCAAGCCATATGCCACCTGGTACGTGGGGTTCGTGTCGAACCAGATCACCTTCGCCTACACCAGCCACAGCAAGGGCGCCGGCCAGCTCACCGCGTCGAACTGGTACCAGATCCTCTCCGAGCCAGGCGTGCACATCGGCCGGTCCAACCCGGCCGCCGATCCGTCGGGCTACCAGACCCTGCAGATGCTCCAGCTCGCCGACGGCTACTACCACGACCCCGGACTGTCAGCCGCGGTGCTGAAGAACTCGCCAGACTCCAGCGTCGCGGAGACCGAGACCTCGCTGCTGTCGGCCCTGCAGTCGGGTCAGATCGACTACCTGGCGATCTACAAGTCCAACGCGCTCGAAGACCACCTGGACTACATCAAGCTGCCTGCCCGGATCAACCTGTCCGACCCGGCGATGGCGGCTACCTACGGCACGGTCACCGTCAACGGCGGATCCCTGGGCGAGCTGACTGGCAAGCCCATCATCTACGGGCTGACCGTCCCGGCCACCGCGCCCGACGCCGCCCTCGGCGAGGCGTTCGTCAAGTTCGTCCTCGGCGCCAGGGGCCAGACCATCATGGCCAGCGAGGGCTTCGTCAGCATTACCCCCGCGCTGGCCAGCCGGCAGGCCTTGATGCCAGCGTCCCTGCGGTCCCTCACCACTCAGTGGACCAGCGCTGACGGATGATCAGCGCGCCAGTGCCTCCGGCCCGGTCGCCGTCACCGGGCCGGAGGCCGGCGTCCCCGACCGCCCGGCGACCGGCCTGCCGGCGGAGATTACCGGATGGCGGGCCCGGCGCTGGCCGGCCGGGCCGTTCGAGGCGATCACCTGGCTGCTCGGCGGGCTGCTGCTGGCGTTCGTCGTGCTGCCGCTCATCCGGCTGGCCGCCACCTCGTCGGTGCGCAGCCTGCGCCAGGCGGCCGCATCTGCGCAGATCCGCGATGCCACCCTGCTCAGCCTTCAGGACGCCGCCATCACTGCAGGCATCGCCACGCTGTTCGGCGTCCCGCTGGCCTACGTCCTCGCGCGCCGTCGGTTTCCCGGCCGCGGCACGATCCAGGCACTCGTCGACCTGCCGCTGGTAGTCCCGCACACCGTGGCGGGCATCGCACTGCTGTTCCTGCTCGGCCGCACCGGCTGGATCGGCGGGCCGGCCGGCCGGATCGGCGTCTCGTTCTACGGCTCGCAGTGGGGCATCGTCGCCGCCATGCTGTTCGTCAGCTGCCCGTTCGCCGTCAACAGTGCCCGGGTCGCCTTCGAGGCTATCGATCCCCGGCTGGAGCAAGCGGCCAGGAGCCTGGGCGCGACGCCGTGGCACGCATTCCGCCGCGTCACCCTCCCACTCGGACTGGGCGGCGTGCTGACCGGCGCGGTGCTGGTCTACGCGCGCTCGATCAGCGAGTTCGGAGCCGTGGTCATCATCGCCTACTATCCGGCCACCGCCCCGGTCGAGATCTACAACCTCTTTCTGCAGTCCGGCCTCACCCAGTCGGCATCGGCCGCGGTCGTCCTGCTGATCGTCACCCTCGCGACGTTCCTGGTACTGCGCACGCTGGCGTCCGGGCGGCTGCTGAGCCGGATCGACCGTGCCTACGCCTGAATCCAGCCTGGCCATCCGCGAGCTCACCGCTCGCGCGGGCTCATTCACCGTTGGCCCGGTCACCCTCGATGTCCCGGCTGACCGCGTGCTGGTCGTCCTCGGGCCGTCGGGCTCTGGCAAGACCACGTTGCTGACTGTCATCGGGGGGCTGCGTCCGAGCCTCGTGGGCCGGGTGCACCTCGCGGGCCATGACGTCACAGCCTGGCCGGCTGAGAGGCGGCGGATCGGTATGGTGTTCCAGGACGGTGCGTTGTTCCCCCACCTCACGGTGCGCGAGAACATCCGGTTCGGGCCGAGAGCCGCGGGCCTGGAGAACGTCGCCGCCGCAGACGATCTGCTCGGCCAGCTCGGCATCACCCAGCTCGCCGACCGGGCCCCCCGCACCCTCAGCGGCGGCGAAAGACAGCGCGTCGCGCTCGCGCGGGCCCTGGCGATCCGGCCACGGCTGCTGCTGCTCGACGAGCCCCTGTCCGCCCTCGACCAGCCCACCCGCGAGGAAATGCGCGGCCAACTCCGCCAGCTCCTCGCTCAGCAGGCCACTCCGGCCATCCACGTCACCCACGATAGGGACGAAGCGCTCACCCTCGCCGATGATCTGGCGATCATCGCCGACGGCACAATCCGGCAGGTCGGCACCGCCCGCCACGTCGCCACCCACCCGGCCGACCCCGTCGTGGCAAAGCTTCTTGGCTGGACCGAACTGGGACCAGGAATACAAGAAGACGGCCACATCCGAATGGGCGACCTCACGTTGCTCGCCCCGGAAACGGCGACAGGCTCAGGACCCGTGGAGGTCTACTACCGGCCCGAGGACGTCCTGTTGCACTACGCCGGTGAGCCACCCAATTCCCCAGGCAGCATCAGAGCCCGCATCCAGCAGATCGACATGACACTCCCCCTGGCCCGCGTCCGCCTCAGCAGCGCGCCAGCCCTCAACGTGCTCGCCTTGCACCGCGAAATCCGCCAGCACAGTCTCGAGCCAGGAGCCGACGTGATCGCGACACTGCCGCCGCAGGCTATCCGGATCTTCCCCGGCGAGACCGCAAAAACCTAACCGGTCACTCCTATGGGCCCGCTGATGAATCCCAACGCAGATGATCGCGGCGCATCCTCACCAGTCTGGGCCCGATGGTTCCACCAAAGGCACGCCACCGGCACCGGCCTGCGGCAGACCCGCGATCAAGTCACGAAGTGCGGCTGCCGTATTCGGAGGCCGTAACGAGCCGCCCGGCGCGCATGGGCGCCCTGACTGGACCGTCGGCGACCTCTATCCGGCCTGACGGAGCTGTGTCCGCCTCCGGCCGCACCGATAGGCATCAGCGATATCGCTATTTACCAATTAAGGCCTATCTTTGCCTCTTTCCGCGTAGGCTCCAGGCAGCTCATCGGGATAGCCGGGCCGTCCCTGCGGCGGCAACGCGGGCGAAAGGCGGCCTGGCATGCGCTGGCAAATTGCGGCAACCGGAGTCAGCCTGATCGTGCTCGCGGGCATCAGCCAGCCTGCGGCAACCGCCGCGTCTGCCGCGGGCCATCGGACCCCAGTTGTCAGGCAGCAGATCGTAGGCCCGAGCCCGGACGTCTTTAGCGCGAAGCTGCCCGTCGGCAGCCCCAGCGATCCTGCGGCCAGCAAGAAGCTGGCTACCAAAACTCACCTCACCGCGACCAGGAGAACGTCCAAATACGACACGACAGTCACCTTCCGGGTGCGCGTTACCGCCGGCCGAAGGATGCCGACGGGGCGGGTACTGTTCGCTGACGCAAGCATGGAGAGCTACCTCGCGGTCGCGTCGCTGCACCGCGGTACTGCGACATTCTCCACCGCTGCACTGGCTCCAGGCACCCGGCGGATCATCGCGGCCTACTTGGGGAATGCGAAGTTCCGCCTGAGCGTGTCTGCCGAGGTCGTGATCAAGGTGGCCGCGGCCGGCACCGACTCGGTTGCCTATCAGGTCGATCCCGCCCATGACGGTAATCAGGCAAGAGGCCATCTCCATGCCACCTCGCTCGCCAAGAAGTGGACGCGGACGCTGTCCGGGCCCGGCGACGGCAGCGCGGAAGCGGGTGATGTCTCCTACCCGGTGATAGCTGGCGGGCGGGTCTTTGTCACCGTCGAGAACGCCCAGAGCTACGGGACGGTTCTCTACGCGCTCAGCGCCCGCACCGGAGCCACTGACTGGTCGGTCGGCCTGGGCGGTACTTACGGATTCTCCGCGCTGGCCTACGACGGCCAGCGACTCTTCGCCTTGAACTACAACGGGGTGCTGACGGCGTTCACCGCGAGCACCGGCCACGAGGACTGGTCGGTTCAGCTACCGGTCGAATACGCGTTCACTGCTCCGCCGACCGCATTCAACGGAGTGGTCTACGTCTCCGGTTCGGGCACTGGCGGGGCGATCTACGCAGTCAGCGAGGCCGGCGGAGCGCTCCTGTGGGGACTGCTGCTGCCCTCGGCAGGCGACAAGAGCTCACCCGCGGTCGACACGACCGGCATCTACCTCTCCTACGCCTGCCAGCACGATTTCCGGTTCCGGCTCGACGGGCGGCTGGGCTGGTATGTCCATCAGAGTTGCTCTGGCGGCGGCGGCAGCACGGCCGTCCTGCACGGCAACTTCGTCTACGCCCGCGGCGCGTCGATCGACTCGCCGCTCATCTTGACGAAGTCGAAGGGCCGGCCTGCCGGATCGTTCGCGTCTCACACTGCTCCTGCCTTCGCCGGCCGCACCATGTTCACCCTGCAAAATGGCGTCCTGGTGGCGGTTGATGCCTCGGGCAGCCCCAACCGGTGGAGCTTCGGGAACGGCAACCTGGTCACCGCGCCGGTTGTCAGCAACGGGACCGTGTACGTTGGCGCCAGCAACGGCACGGTCTACGGCGTCTCGGCCAGCAAGGGCAAGCAGGTCTGGACTGGCATGGCCGGCTCCGTCGTCCTGCCTCCCGATGAACAGAACGCGGACGTGCTGATCGGCATGTCGATCGGCGGGGGTCTGCTCGTTGTTCCGGCGGGCAGCCAGCTGACCGCCTTCGGCGACTGACGCGAGTGGCTTACCCCGTCCGACGGACCGGCGTCGCGCGTCGCGGCTAGCCCCCGCAGCGCTGCTGCCAGCCACGCGCGAGCGCTGCGACCCGTTACAGCGCGACGCCCAGGAGTGCGTCCACGGCGGCACGCACGAGCGGGCCAGACCCTTGTGCCCGCCCGGCAACGGCCTCGCGGTCCCACTCGTCCACGGCCGCGATCGCGCCCGGAGCGTCAAGATCATCCGCGAGGCGCTCGCGCATCGCGGCGAGAACCCGCTCGCCGGCAGACGCACCACTGCTCTCAGTCGGCGAGTCCCCGGATGCCGCGGCCACGGCCGCGCGCCATCTGACCAGCCGTCGCTCGGCCGTGGCCAGGGAATCGGCCCCCCAGTCCCAATCGGCCCGGTAGTGGTGCGTGATGATCGCCAGCCGCACCGCCATCGGATCGTGGCCGGCCGCGCGCAGCTTGGAAACGAAGACAAGGTTGCCCCCCGACTTCGACATCTTCTCGCCATCAAGCCTGACCATTCCCGCATGCGCGTATCGGCGCGCAAAGGCAGGCTCCCCCGCGTGGTCGCCGTTCCCGTCACTAGTGTCGTCCAGGGCAACGCGCGCGTGCGCGGCGCTCATTTCATGGTGCGGGAAGATGAGGTCGCGGCCGCCCGCCTGGACGTCGAAGGTCTTGCCGAGGTAATGAGTCGCAATCGCCGCGCACTCCACATGCCAGCCCGGCCTGCCCGGGCCGAATTCCGACGGCCAGGACGGCTCGCCGGGCCGCTGCCCGAGCCAGACCAGGGGGTCAACCGGATCCTTCTTCCCTGGCCGGGAGGGATCGCCGCCGTTCTCGGTACACAGCCGGATCATCGTCTCGGTGTCCAGGCCGGACACTGAGCCGAAACGCCGGTCTGCTGCGCGGGAGAAGTACACGTCCCTGTCCAGCTCGTACAGGGCGCCCCGGCGGGCCAGCGTGCGGTTGAACTGCTCGATCAGCGGCAGCGCCTCGACGGCACCGACGTAATGCGCCGGCGGCAGCACCCGCAGCGCTGTCATGTCCAACCGGAAGAGCTCGATCTCACGGTCGGCCAGTTCCCGCCAGTCCTCGCCGTCGCGGTCAGCGCGCTCCAGCAGCGGATCATCGACGTCGGTGACGTTCTGCACGTACCGCACCTGCTTGCCTGCGTCCAGCCAGGACCGCACCAGCAGGTCCCAGGCCAGGAACGTGGCCGCGTGCCCGATGTGGGTCGCGTCATATGGGGTGATTCCGCAGGCATACAGCGTGGCCGTTGTGCCCGGCGCAGCGTCGGCCAGCGCACCGCTAGCCGTATCCCAGATCATCGTGGCGGGGGCAGAGCCCGGCAGGCCGGGAACATCAGCTGCGGGCCAGGAGTTCATGGGCGCCAGGTTATCGCTGCCCGGCTCAACCCCGGAGATCACCGGGCCTGCTCGAAGGCGTGCGCCAGCGCGATCAGCCGCGGCTCGCTCCAGGCCGGGCCGATGAACGAGAGGCCGACCGGCAGCCCGGCGATTTGCCCGGCGGGCACTGTGATCGACGGGTAGCCGGCTACCGCAGCCGGGCCGGAGGTTCCCCAGGAGTGATAGTCGCCGAGCACATGGTCGATCAGCCAGGCCGGATGCCCGGTCAGCGCGATGATCGCGTCTACGTTATTCTCCGCGAACGCCGCGTCCAGGCCCCCTCTGGCCAGCCGGACGGCCGTTGACCGCGCCTCGACGTACTCCGGATCGGTCAGGTCACCGCTGGTGGCTTCCGCTTCGGTAAACAGCTCCTGGCCAAAGTGCGCCATGACGGTGGCCGCGTTAGCGGAATTGAACGCGATCAGCCCGGCCAGATCGGCTGGATGCTCACCGCCGAGTCCGGCCAGGTACGCATTAATGTCGTGCTTGAACTCGTGGGTGAGAGCCGCGAATTCGGGCTCGCCGATCTTGTCGGCATCGGTCAGCTCGACCGGATCCCCAACCTGCGCCCCGGCACCGCGCAGCACCGCCAGCGCTGCCTCGAGCACCGCGGTTGTCGCGGCGTCGGCCGCCTGTGAGCCAGCGCGCCAGACGCCGAGGCGTGCTCGGTCCAGAGCGGCCGGATCGAGGTAGGCGGTGTAGTCGCAAGCATTGGCGGCGGCTGCCTCGGTCGCGGGGTCGGCCGGGTCGGCGCCGGCCATCACCGTCAGCAGGATCGCGGCATCGGCCACGGTCATGGTCATCGGCCCCGCCGTGTCTTGCGCCGCGGAGATGGGCACGATGCCGCTCCGGCTGACCAGGCCGACCGTCGGCTTGAGGCCCACCACGCCGCACGCCCCGGCTGGCGACACGATCGAGCCGTCGGTTTCCGTGCCGACCGCGAGCGGGGCCAGCCCGGCCGCAACGGCCACCGCCGACCCCGAGCTTGACCCCGACGGGCTGCGGCCGCTGCCATGCGGGTTCACGGCCTGCCCGCCGAGCGTACTCAGCCCGCTGCTTGACGGCCGGGACCGGAAGTTCGCCCACTCGGACAAGTTCGCCTTCCCCAGCACGACGGCGCCAGCCTGCCGCAACCGGCTGACAACGAAGGCATCAGTGGCGGCGGCCGCGGCAAGGGCCGGTGAGCCGGCCGTGGCCGGCAGTCCGCGCGCGGCAATGTTGTCCTTGATCAGCACCGGAATGCCGTCCAGCGGACCAAGTGCGGAGGCCGCGCGGCGGGCGTCGCTCGCCGCGGCTTCTGCCGCCGCCTCCGGCCCGGGAGTTATGACGGCGCGCAGCCCGGGATTGAGGGCGTCGATCCGGGCCAGGTAGAAGGCGGTCAGCTCGGAAGCAGTCAAGGTTCCCGCGGACAGCGCGGCGCCGAGTTTCGCGACGGAACCCTCGCCAACTTCAATGCCCGTCCGGGCGATGGCCTGGGATTTGGTGAGCGACATGCTGGACAGAATAGGGGTCGTTGACGATTCATCGTCGGGGGGAATTTCTGTGGATCCGTCATCTAGATCGCGTCTGCGGAAATTTGTCCTGTCAGCCTGTGCCGCGCTGGCACTGGCCTCCACAGCCACGGCGTGCACGAGTTCCGCAGTCCGCAGGATCGGCACCGGCAACCAGCTGTTCGGGCTGCAGGCGCAATACGAGGCGGTCGTGCGGGACGTACTTCCTTCAGTCGTGCAGATCAACGCAGGCGATTCGACCGGGTCCGGCGTGGTCTACGACGACAAGGGCGACATCGTCACCAACGCGCACGTGGTGGGATCCGCGAAGACCGTGCAGGTGCGTGAGGCGATGGGCACCACGTCGCTGACAGCCAACGTCATAGGCGCTTTCCCCCCGGACGACCTGGCCGTGATCCGGGTCACCAAGGATGCCGGCGGCCTGAAGCCCGCCAGGTTCGGCGGCTCCAATGACACCCAGATTGGCGAGATCGTGCTGGCTATGGGCAACCCGCTCGGCCTGACCGACAGCGTGACTCAGGGCATCATCTCCGCCACCGGCCGCACCGTCGGGGCGCCCGAGCCCGGTGGGCAGGCGCTGATCACCGCGGCCATCCAGACCAGCGCCGCGATCAATCCGGGCAACAGCGGCGGCGCGCTGGTAAACCTGGAGAGCCAGGTCGTGGGCGTGCCTACGCTGGCTGCCCGGCTGCCGGATCAGGGCGGCGCCGCGCCGGGCATCGGTTTTGCTATCCCGAGCGCGACCGTGCAGAACATAGCCGATCAGCTCATCAAGTCTGGCAAGGTCACCAACTCCGATCGCGCCACGCTTGACGTAACGGCCCAGACCGCGACCAACCAGGAGGGCAAACCGGCCGGCGTCGCGGTCCTCGCGGTGACCGACGGCGGCGCTGCTAGCAAGGCCGGCATCCGGGCCGGCGACGTGATCGTGGGCATCAATGACCTGGGCATTTCGAGCCTGCAGGAGCTGGAGAGCGCGCTCACCCAGTTCAAGCCGGGCGATAAGGTCACCGTCCACTACACGCGCAACGGGGCCGACCGGACGACGACGGCCAAGCTTGGCAGCCTGGGCAGCTAGCCAACCCATGACCAGCTGGGCGCCGCGCATCTCGCCTGAAGGCCCAGACTGCGGCTCGGCGTCAGGGTTGCTTTTGCGTGGGCGGCTGGCTCGTAGACTGCGTGCCCATGACCATGTATATCGGCAGCTTGCCCACGGTGCCCGCACTCGACCGGCCGGACCTGCTGGCGCCGCGGGTGACGGCCGCGCTCAGCGACATTGACGGGGAGCAAGTCCGCGTCGCCGAGATCGACCCGGAGCTAGCCGACACTGCCGCCTTCTGCGAGCGGTATGGCGTTGCGCCGAGCGAGTCGGCGAATTGCGTCGTCGTCGCCGGACGCCGGGAAGGGCAGACGAGAATGGCCGCCTGCATGGTGCTGGCAACCACCAGAGCCGATGTGAACGGCCTGGTCAAGCGCGAACTTAACGTGCGCAAGGCGTCATTCGCCGCGACCCAGACCGCAGTCGAGCTGACCGGCATGGAGTACGGCGGAATCACGCCGATCGGGTTGCCCGCCGAGTGGCCGTTGTTTGTCGACGAGGCGGTCGCCAAAACTGCATGGGTGGTCATCGGCAGTGGCCTGCGCCGGTCGAAGCTCATCTTGCCCGGCGCGGCGGTGGCCGGCCTGCCCGGTGCGGTGGTACTGCCCGGCCTCGGCCGCTGACCGCAGGCCCTGCGCTAAGGCAGCCAGGAGACCTTTCCGACCAGCAGGGCGTAGCCGATGAAGGTAACGGCATCGATCAGCGCGTGCGCGATGATCAGCGGCGTTACCCGGCCCCACCGGCGGTAAAGAACGCCGAAGATGACGCCCATGGCCGCGTTCCCCAGGAACGCCCCGAAGCCCTGGTACAAGTGGTACGAGCCGCGCAGGATGGCCGCCGCGATGATCGCCTTCCACGGCGTCCAGCCGAGCTGATCGAGTCGCCGCAGCAGGTAGCCGATGACCAGGATCTCTTCCAGGAGCCCGTCGTGCACGGCACTGAGCAGCAGCACCGGTATCCGCCACCAGACCGCCGGCAGTGATTCCGGGACGATCTTCAACGCGATACCGAGGTGGAACGCAGCCAGGTACAGGCCGAGCCCGGCGCCGCCGATCACGGCCGCCAGTGCTGCTCCCCTGACGAAGTCCCTGGCTGGCTGGGTCGCGTCCAGGCCGATCATGGCTGGCCGCTCGCCCGAACGGGCCATCAGGTAGAGCACCAGCACGACCGGCATCAGCGCCTCGGCGATACCGACCAGTTGGAGGACCAGGTCAAGCCATGAGTTGATGGCGAGCGGCCCGACCAGCAGGGCCTGCTGGCTGCTCAGGGACTGCCTGCGCAGCAGCGCGCCGATCAGGTTGAGCGCCGCGTTCAGCCCGCTGGCGCCGAGCGACAGGCCGAAGACCACGAAGATCTCCCACCGCAGCAGCCTGGGCGGCGGGAGGCTGAGCCCGGCGCCTTCGGTCACCACAGGGTCTTGCGTCACCCCAGGACTTTAGCCGGGCGCGGATACGTGACCAGCCAGCAGCCACCTGCCGTGGTCGTGGCGAGCGACGGCCACGGCGACGGGGACGGGCAAGGCCACGGGCACGAGTACCGCACAGTTTGTAACGGCCAGTGCGGCGATTCCGCTTCGGTGGTGACCATCGTTGCCTCAGCGACCCTGGGGCCCCCACCTGAAGGAGACTCATGCGCGCAATCCGAGCGTCCTTGCTGACCCGAGTCAGCTCAGCGGCCGCCGTGGCCGTGCTGGCCACCGGCGGCGTGATGGCCACCGCGACAGCGGCCAGTGCCGCCAAGGGCCACCCGAAGCTCGCGCCCACCACGCTCTCGATCAAGAACAAGCCGATCGCGCACGCCAGGCACCACGCTGACGCACTGACTGGCGTGCTCAGCTCGCACCGCAAAGGCGTGGCAGGCGAGACGATCACCCTGGACAGCCGAACCGGCAAGAAGCCGAGGTGGGCTGCTGTTGCCTCCGGCACGACCGGTACGGACGGCTCGGTGACGTTCACGGTCGCGCCGACCGCCAAGACCCAGTACAAGATGGTATTCGCCGGCGACGCGACGTACCGGAAGAGCCACAGCAACGTCATCACGCTCAAGGCTGTTAAGAAGTAAGCAACAACCTGCTGGCCGGCCCGTCGCCGGGATGAGGCTCCTGGCGGCGGGCTGACTGTTTGCGAGCCGTCCGGCAGGGTTTCAGCCGTCGGGCGCAGCGCTACGCGCCAGAGTCGCTGGCGTCGGCGCCGGGTGCACTGGCGCTGCATGACTCGGCACCGGGTGACTGTGCGCGGGGTGCGGCCGCTTGACCCGGCGGTGGCCTTTCGCCGGAGCCCGCCGGTGGCCGTGCTTGGCTTTGCTGTTAGCTGTGCGGCCCCTTGCCTTACCCGGCTTGGCTGGATGCGCCTTGTGCCCGGCAGAGGTGGGTGGGTGGGCGCCGCCCGGCCGGTGGGCTGGCTTCTGGTGCTCGCCAGATCGACCGGGCGAGTGGTGGGCAGCCGGCGCGCCGATCACGTGATGGGCGAAGTCCTGTACCGGGCTGGGCAGCACGTCCGCGTAGGCGGCGGCGCTGCCCAGCCCGATCATTACCACGAGAAGCCCGCCGGCCAGCCGGACCGGTCGAGCGGCCCGCCACCGCGCGGGAGAGCGACGGGCCGGCTTCCGCTGGGCTGGTTCGCCTCCGGCGGGCGAGACGCTGGCCCCAGCGACGGAGCGATTGAACGCCGCCATTGCCGCGACCTCGCCAGGCACCTCGCCAGGCCCTGCCGGGCGGCCCAGGCTGGTGAGCCTGTCAGCCAACGCGAGCATGCCGTTCGGGGCGTCAGCGGGCAGCGGCTGTCCGTTGAGGATCATGTCCAGCAAAGGCTCGTCCGGCTCGGGACCGGACCTACCGGGGAAAGGGAAACCGGGCATCTCGCCTGACGAAGCGTCTGAGCCGTTCATACCGTTACATCCGTCCGGCTCGCCAGGCTGGCCAACCGCCGGAGCCCACGATGCGCGGCCACGCGCACCGCGCCGGGAGTCTTGCCAACCAGCTGGGCAACGTCTTTGGTGTCCAGGCCGGCTACCACGCGCAGCAGGATGATCTCAGCCTGTTCCCGGGGCAGTGACGCGATCACTGCCAGGACAGCTTGGGTGGACATCCGCTCCAGGACGACGTCGGCGGCGTCGGGTGCAGTCAGCCGATCGGGCGTGGCGCTCGCCGCGATCGTGGCGGGGTAAGACCGGGCCCGCCAGCGGCCCCAGTCGCTGGCGCGGTGCCGGGCGATGGTGAACAGCCAGGCCCGGAACCCCCGCTCGTCACCGCGGAACTTGCGCAGGTCCGCCACCACGTTCAGCCAGGTTTCGCCCGCAACGTCGTCCGCAGCCTCCGGCACTATCACGCTCAGGTACCGAAGCAGCACCGGTTGCACATCGCGGAAGATGGCGGCGAACGCCGCCTGGTCACCGGCCTGGGCCTTGGCCAGGGTGGCTTCGAACGCCGTATCGAGCACCGGCCCAGTATCGGTCCCGCATGCCCATCCCCGAGCTGCAATCGCTACTTTCGGTGCTGTTCTGCCCTGCTGAACCGGGCCCGGCCGATCGAGTCGGCCGGGCCCGCTCTTTTCCGCTTCAGTTCAGATCTAGCCGTTGAACGGCTCGAGCAGATGGCTGAAGTCCCAGGTGCTCTGGGTGATGCCCGAGCAGGTGTTGCTGTCGACGGTGCCGGGGCAGCCGCCATTGTCGCGCTGGATCGCCCACATCGAGAGCAGGTTCATGTTGTTGGCCTGGGCGAAGTTCAGCATCGTCGTCGCGTCGGCGAGGTAGGTGACCTCAGTCTTCTTACGAAGATCGTCGATGCCGGGCAGCAGGGTCATGGCTTCCATGTTCCAGATCTGCGCCGGGGTCAGGCTTGGGTAGATGGATTGCAGCTGGGTGTGGGTGTTGGTGGCCGCGTTGACGGCAGCCTGGCCCATCTCCACCACGCCCTCTTTGGCGATGTAGTAGTCGAAAACCATGATGTTCACCGAGGTAACGGAGGCGTCGTTGGCTACCGCGCTCTGCAGCACCGCCTCGCCGTTGGGGTCGAGCCCGTATTGCTCAACCGGGAGGGTGTACTGGATTTGGAGCGGGATGCCGTTCGCCGCCGCCCACTGCTCGGTCAGGGCGATCGCCTGGTTGCGCCGGTTGATCCCGGCGGTGTTGTTCAGCGAACTGGACTCGACATCCATGTCGAGCCTGGTGACCCCGAGCGTGCTGATCACCGACTCGTAGTCGGCCGCGATCGAGTTCACGTTGGTGCATGAGTCGGCGATCTCGGTGCCGCCGTGATCGGCACTGTATCCGCCGAACGATGGGATGACGTCACCGCCTATCGCACGCAGCGAGGCGATGTCCGAGGCGTAGTAGTTCAGCGGCTGACTGGCCAGGCCGTTCCAGGCCAGGGTGCACGAGTTCTTGCCGGTTGACTGCAGGAACGCCAGCGTGAAGTACTTGTCGCCGGAGGCCTGGGCCGTCGCAGTGATGCTGGGGGTATTCGGGGCCAGGTAGGTCTCGTAGTACGGCGCAAACACGTGGGCGGGCAGCGGGGTATAAGTAGCAGCCCAGGCTGCTGTTCCTGCCCCCGCCAGCGGCCACGCCAAGGCGGCAGCTACGGTCAGGCCGAGCGCTATTCGGTGCCGGATTCGCACGAGCGTCTCTCTTCTACGGAACGGGGGCGGCGATGTCGATCTTGGGCAGGTTCCAGCCGGACACGCTGATCACCGGGGTGGCACCCTGCAGATCTGTCGAGTCGTAGGTAACGGTGAGGGTCTGCGACTCGCCCGGGAACAGGGTGATGTCGTTGCCCTGCCAGATCGAGGACTGCAGCTCGTTGTCGCCGGACAATTCCTGTCCGGACGCAGTGCCCCGGCGCACATCGGCCCGCAGGAAGAAGGCAACCGTGGACGACGAGGTGTTGGTGATGGTGACGGTGGTGGCCAGGTCGGCGCCATCGGGGCCGGCCTGCTGAGTGGTGGCGGCAGTAGCGGTCACCGACGCCGTTGGCAGCGACTGCAACCCGGTCAGGTTGGCGTAAGTAGAGATCACGCCGGCCGGCTTGTCGAGGGACTTGGACCAGTTGACGGCGTCCGGAGTTGTCGACAGCCAGTAGACATTGCGGTCGATCAGCGTGCCGTTCTGCTTGAGCAGCAGCTCCACGAAGTATGTCGTGCCGGCGGGAGTCGTCGGTACCTTCGGGGTGAGGACGCTGTTCAGCACCTGCTGGCTGGCCAGAGTTTCGGTCGGGGACGTCCGGTCGTCGGTTACTGTCCCGGCCAGGTTGTAGACCTTGGACTCCACGGTCAAGCCCGACTGGCTGGTGTTGCTGAGGTTGTCGAGGGTGACCGTGCCGTTGTCGAGCGCGTACAGCGCGTGCAGCGGCCGGTTGGCCTCCTGCGCGCCGAAGTAGCTGCCCGCCTGGTCGCCGTCGTTGTTCCAGAGGAACCAGAGCAGGCTCGGCCAGCCCTTGTTCATCTGCCAGTAGATGGTCCCGGTGGAGGGTAGCGGGGTGTTGTTCGCGTGGTCGATGAAGGCTTCGAACTGCGCCCTGGTGTTCTCGTAGTTTTGGGCCTGCGCCTCCTCGACGTACTGGGCCAGGCTGGTCGGCTTTCCGTACCTGGCGTCAAGGGCGGCGTTGAAGTGGCAGAGCGTGCCGAAGCTGTAATTGTTGTTACAGCTCGGCTCGTAGTTGGCGTGGTACTGGTTGTAGGAGGAGCTCTGCCACAGGTTCGACAGCTCGGTGGAGTTCATGAACCGGTTGAGCGAGTCCATGGTGGGAATGGTGTCCCCCGCGCTCTGCTCGCTGTCGTAACCCCACGAACCGCCGGCGTTGGTCTGCGTCGAGTCCTTCTTGTCGAAGTGCGTGGTGTCGTACCAGTAATTCGGCGGCACCCAGTCGTACGGGCCTTCCTTTTCTCCGGACACGCCGAGCTGCGGGCTCGAGTTGTACTCGGCCGATGAGATCACCGGGTCGTCGAAGTCCTGCTGGCTGAACGCGGTGAGCGTGTCAGACTCCTGGGTGGCCAGCGGCGGCTCGTCGCTCCACTGGAAGCTGAACACGCTCGGGTGGTTTCGCAGGTTCTGTGCGATCGCCACTGCCGAGTTCGTCATGATCGCGTAGTCGGCGGAGCTGGTCAGGCCACTCGACTGCAGTTCCCATGCGTCGCAGCACTGGAAGCCGGCGTTGACCAGGATTCCGGCCGCGTCCATCTGCTGGTACCAGTCCTGCGGCATCAGGTGGCCTTCGAGCCTGATCGTGTTCAGGCCCATGTTCTTCATCAGCGCGATCTGCTTGGCCGTATCGGCCGCTGAGTAGTGCAGGAAAAGGTTCGGGCTCCAGCCGCCCCCGCGGATCACGATCGGCACGCCATTGATCTGGAACGCCCTCGCGCCCGACGGCTCGCCGCTGTTCGACCCGACCAGCGACGAGGTGACGTTCCTGATGCCGAACGTCTCGCTGGTCGAGTTCAGCGTCGTGATGCCCTGCGAGACGGAGGTGGTGAGCGTGTAGAGCGGCGATGATCCCAGCTGGTACGGCCACCAGACCTGGGGGTTGCTAACCGTAAGGCTCGGGTAGCTGCTCGGCGTGAAGGAAACGGTCTGCGTGGTATTGGCCGGCACCGTGACGCTCTGGCTTATGTTGACGATCTGCGTATTGCTCGGGTCATTGATCGTCGCGGTGACCGTCCCGGTCTGCGAAGTCGAGGTGTTGTTGGTGATGGCGGCCTTGACGGTCAGCGCCGAGCTGCTCAGATTCGCGGCGTTGTTCTCGACCACGTGGGCGTTGCCGTCGGACAAGGCACCGTCGACCGCTAGCTGGACAGGGAACTGGATGCCGGTCATGTTGTCCGGCGGTATCTGGGTCCAGTCGACGTTGTCGAGCGTGAACGTCGTCAGCGGGTTGTTCGGGTTGACCTCGATCGCCAGCGAGTTAGTGCCGGACAGGACCAGGTTGGTGACGTTGAAGGTGAACTTCGTGTAGTCGCCAGTCACTGTCGACGAGGTGGCGACCTCGGTGCCGTTCACCCAGACGTTCGCAGAGCCGATCACGCCGTTCACGATCAGGGTGGCGACCTGGCCGGACGCTAGGTTCGGTGTGAAGTCGGTGCGCCACCACCAGGGCACGTCGAACTCGGCCAGCGTGTCCGCGCCGATCGAGCTCAGGTAGCCATAGCACGACTGCATGTTGGTGCCGAAGAACACGCTGTTCGGGCTGCTCGTGCTCTGGTTGACCGGCTGCAGCGCGGTGTCGCCAGGGCACTTGCCGTTCTGGGCGAGGGCCTCGACCTCGGTACCCGGCGCCCCGGCGTCGTCGTTGGTAACCGGCAGCCAGCTGCTGGTGTTGAAGCCTGGCGTGGAGATCTGCGCGCCGGTCTGGGTCGCGACCGCGCTGCTTTGCACTTCCCAGCCGTTAGCGCCGCCGAGATTGGAAACGTCCGAAGCACCGGTGTCCGCGGGTGAGTTGACAGTCGCGGTAAGGGTCTTCGCGAATGCAGTCCGGGCTGATGCTGGGCTCCCGTGGCTGGCGACTGTACCGGCCGCGATGGACCTCGCCTGCACGGGCTGAGTGCTGATGAGCTGCGTGCCCGCCGCCAGAAACGCGACTAAAACCGCTGCGAGCTGTGGACGAATGGCGCTGATCATGACTGGCAACCCCTTTCCTGCGGCCTTTCGCCGCTAGGGAACGCTGCCCCCACTGAATGGTCAGTTAGTTCGTATACTTTCCGAACGAACCTGTCAATAGATGCGGCCAAGGCAGGTTATTTAGGTTTCTGCCCGGCCTGAGATCGGCAGATGAGCGGCAATCAGCGCGGCTCGGCGCTGGCACCATCGGTCGCGGATAGCGAGGGCAGCATCGCGGTCAGCCGCTGCCAGGCCAGGTCAGCGCCGGAGGCAAGGCAGCCGTCCACAACGGCGTCGGTGCCAAGCGCGCTCACGCGCACCTCTTGCTGCACGGGCGACAGCCGATCGAGCTCGGCCGCGACCACCTGGGCGAAGCCAGGGGCCTGGCCGATGCCGCCGCCCAGCACAACCAGCTCAGGATCGATGACAGTGATGATCGCGCAGACCGCCCGGGCGATCAGCTCGGCCTCGTCGGCCACTACCGCGGCGGCGCGCTCATCGCCCGCCTTGGCGGCCTCGAACACACGGCGGGCCGACACTGATCCCCGCAGGCCAGCCCGGCGGGCGGCCCGGACCACCGCCGTCGCGGAGCCTGCAGCCTCCAGCGTGCCCCGGCGCCGGGCATCCTCCGGGTCGGCGCCCTTGCCGCCGGAGATCGGCATGAAGGCTATCTCGCCCGCCACGCCGTGCACGCCGCGGTGCAGCTTGCCGTCGATGACCAGGCCCATGCCTATGCCGGTGCCGATCCAGACGAACACGAACGTGCCGACCTCCCGGCCGTGGCCATGCTCGCGCTCGGCCAGCGTCGCCGCATCAACGTCGTTCTCCACTACGAGCTGATCCCCGAACGCCTGCCGCAGCTCGGCCAGCACAGCTGGCTTGCCCCAGCCTGCCAGGCCGCCCGCCAGGGTGATCGCATTGCGCCGGGGGTCGTAAACGCCGGGACTGCCGATCACCGTCTGGGTGACCGCGCTGCGGTCGATGCCGGCCGCAGCGCACAGTTCGTCACCGAGCCGGACTAGCTCGGTGACCCGACCGCTCACGCTCGACGCCCGCGTCCGGACGGCCGACCGGGCAGCTGCCTCCCCGGTGAGGTCGGCGAGCGCACCGCGCAGGTACTGATGGCCGATATCCAGGCCCAGCACGTATCCCGCTTCGGGCCGGACCTCATAAAGCACGGCTGACCGGCCGGGCACGCCGGTCCGCTGACCTGCCTCGCGGACTAGCCCGGAGCGCTCGACGTTGGCCAGCGCCAATGACACGGTCGGCTTGGACAGTCCGGAGAGGCGCGCAAGCTCGGCCCGCGAGCAGCGGCCGAGCTGGCGGATGTGCTGCAGCAGTAGCTGTTCGTTCAGCGCGCGCAGCAGCTGCGGCCGGGCGGCCTGGCCGGCCCGGATCTGCCCCGTCGCGAGCACGCCGGCAACGTCCTGGCCGACGGCCGCGGCCAGCTCCGGCTCGCCGCCGCCGGGCCAGTCGCCGCGGTCCGCCTCGTCTTGCTGATCGGGTGTTGTCGTCACGGCCACGCTCTCATCCTTCCCTACCGCGGTTCCGGCTGCGAGGACCGGCGAGCCGTTATGTAACAGGTCGGTGACCATCCTTGTCGGGGTCACATAGTTAGGATACTGTCCTAACTAATTCCTGGAATAGCCCTGGATCACGAGAGTTTTCCCGCATGAGCCATCCCCCGGTCGTGGTCGGTATCGACTTCGGCGGCACGAAGATCGCGGTAGCGGTCTGTGATCTGGCCGGTAACAAGCTTGCCGCCGCCGTGGTCGACAACGGCGGCGATCGCGGCGCGAAGGCAGCCTTCGATCACGGCATTCAGACCGCGCGCGACCTGCTGATCGGCTGCTCAGCCGAGGACAGCCTGGCCGCGGTCGGCGTGGCCACCTTCGGCATCCCGTTCGAGGACCGAGTCGAGCTGGCCCCCTCGATCGACGGGTGGGGCTCGCTCCCGATCGGCCGCGAATTGCGGGCCGCGTTCCCAGGCGCAAGCATCCGGATGGCGACCGATGCCAAGGCAGCCGCGCAGGCCGAGGCACGGTGGGGCTCGCTCGCGGGCTTCGAGCCCGCGGTCTACCTCAACCTCGGCACCGGACTCGCGGCTGCGGTCGTCATCGGCGGCACGGTGCTAGCCGGAAGTCACGGCGCAGCCGGCGAAATCGGCTACAACCTGAGGTCCCGTGACGACGTCGGCCTGCCGACCGGCGAGCGGATACCGCTCGAGGAAATGGTCAGCGGCCTAGCGCTGCGGCGGCGGGCAACAGCGCTCGGGCGCGAACTGACGGCGGCTGAAGTCTTTGCCGGCGGCAGTCAGGACGCGGCCCTGGCCGAGGTGATCACCGACTTCGTCGAAGAGCTGGCATTCCACCTGGTCAACTTGGCCATCCTGGTCAACCCGGCCCGGATCGCCGTTGGCGGCGGGATGACCAGGTCATGGGACAAGATCGGGCCCGGCCTGGCTGAGGCCCTTAGCCGCGGCGTCCCGTACCCGCCCGAGCTCGTCCTCGCCGACTTCCCGCACGAGGCTCCGCTGCTCGGGGCCGTGGCCCTCGCCATCGATGCCGTGCCGGACAGCGCTGGGCCAGGCCAGGCCGGTACCCAGCGCAACCTGAATAGCACCAGCACCGCCGACACGCGCTACCGCGTCGGCACCCGTTACCCCGGCGGCATCGACGACGCCGAGGGTGCCGACCACCTCCGCATTGACAGTTCTACGAGCGTTGGCGCGAGCGCCGACGCTGATGTCCCTATAAGCGCCAGCACCGCCGCCGACGCCTTCCGCACCGATCCCATTGCCGGGGCCACAAGCTCCGGTACCAGAAGTATGCACGCAGCTAGTTTGAATGGGCATTATAGTACTAACCGTACTTATAGTGCCCCCTCGCGGCCGCAAGGAAGCTTCCCCGCAGGAGAAGCCCCTCAGGCCATCTCACATTCCGGTGCCCGCTTCGGCGACGCGGCCAGCACGGCCGGTCCAGGCGGGCAGAACTCTGCATCGAAGGGCTAGGCATACATGAGACGCCTAAAGTCGCTCGGGGTCCTCATCGGGGCCGTTGGCCTGCTGGCGGCCGCTTGCGGGACCAGTTCAACCTCACCGTCAACGCACGCGTCAGGCCCGTCAGGCGTGCTGACCATCGACAACGAAAGCGGCGGGACCTGGACGTGTAACTTCAACCCGTTCAACCTGTCCTACATCTCCTTCTCGCTCGGAAACGTCTACGAGCCGCTGGCATTCGTCAACACCCTTCAGAGCGGCCAGGCGACGCCGTGGCTGGCCACGAAGTGGGCGTGGAGCAACGGAAACAAGACGCTGACCTTTACCATCCGCAATGGCGTGAAGTTCACCAACGGCGACCCGCTGAGTGCAGCCGACGTGGTCTACACCTTCGACCTGCTGAAGAAGAACCCGGGTCTGGACCTGAATGCCATCTGGTCGGTGCTCTCGAGCGTCACCACGTCCGGATCGAATCAGGTGGTGATGACCTTCAAGTCGCCAGCGGTGACGTACTTCTACTACATCGCCGACCAGATCGGCATCGTGGACCAGAAGGTCTGGTCCAAGGTCGCCAATCCGGTGACCTACGGGGACAAGAACCCGATCGGCACCGGCCCGTACACGGTCAGCAGCAAGACCTGCACCCCGCAGAACATCAAGTACCTGGCCAACACGCACTACTGGCAGCCCGGCCTGCCGAAGGTCGGCACGGTCAACTACCCGTCGTTCTTGACCAACGACACCGCCAACACCTACCTGGCGAGCGGCCAGGCGCAGTGGGGCAGCCAGTTCATCCCGAGCATCAAGAGCTTCTACCTGTCCAAGAGCTCGAACTACCACTACTGGTTCCCGCCCGTGGCGAACGTGTCCCTGTTCATCAACCTGACCAACCCGATCCTGAAGAACGTCGCGGTGCGGCAGGCGATGGCCTACGCGATCAGCCGGCCGAAGGCATCGACCATCGGTGAGTACGGCTACGAGCCGCCATCGAACCAGACCGGGATCGTCACCCCGACATTCTCCACCTGGGAGGACACGACTCAGGCGGCCGCGTTCGGCAATAACTACGCCTACAACCCGGCCAAGGCCATCTCGGTACTGAAGAACGCCGGGTTCAAGATGGGCTCGAACGGCATCTTCACCACGCCGTCCGGCCAGCCGCTGTCCTTCAGCATCCTCAACAACGGCGGTTTCTCCGACTGGGTGGCGGCGGTGGCGACCATCCAGGCCGACCTCAAGGCGGTCGGTATCCAGGTAACGCCGGAGAACCTGGCCTCGACCAGCTACGACAGTGACCTGTACACCGGTAAGTACCAGCTGGGCTACGGCTCCGAGCCTGGCGGGCCGAGCCCGTTCTTCGAGCTTCGGCAGTGGCTCTACACGGGCAACACCGCAGCGATCGGCAAGACCGCCTCGTTCAACTACGAGCGCTACAGCAACCCAACGACCGATGCGCTGCTCAACCAGTACGCCACCACCACTGACCCGACGATGCAGCACTCGATCGTGGACCAACTGGAGAAGGTCATGCTGCAGGACGTGCCGGTGATCCCGGTCACCGAGTCGGTCGACTGGTTCCAGTACGACACCGGCAGCTTCAGCGGTTGGCCCACGCCGACCAACCCGTACGCGCAGCCGGCTGCCTACAACTATCCGGACTGGGGCCAGGTGATGCTGCACTTGACGCCAGTGAAGTAGCTGGACTCCCC
>JBKQTJ010000031.1:0-4428 GCA_052143255.1 Streptosporangiaceae bacterium
CCAGCGGCAGCGCGATCACGAAGGCCGCGCCGCCACCGGGTGCGTCGGTGACCTGCACAGTGCCGCCGTGCGCGGCGGTGATGGCGGCGACGATGGACAGCCCGAGGCCAGTGCCATCAGTTCGCGGTGTGTGCAGGCGCGCGAAGCGCTCGAAGACACGGCCTCGCTCACTGGCCGGTATGCCCGGACCGTGGTCAGCGACGGTGAATTCGAGCATGCCGCCCCGCAGGCCGGAGCTGATTTCCACCGCGGTGCCAGGCGGAGTGTGCGCGGCGGCATTGGCTGCCAGTTGCATCAGTGCCTGCGTCAGGCGCTGCGGATCGAGAACTGCCGTGCCCGTCGCGGCACCGGTCAGCAACCACGGCCGGTCGCCGAGCAGCCGCGCCTTCGCTAGCACCGAGCTGGTAAAGGGTCCGATATCGACCGGCTGGCAGCGCAGGAAATCTGGCCGCTCGCTGCTGGCCAGGACCGTCAGCTCGTCCACCAGCCTGCTCATCCGCGCCAGTTCGTCGGCGGCGATCGACAGCGTCTCGGCGTCCTCCAGGGTGGCCGGTTCCAGCGTGTCCAGGTTGCCTTGAACGATGGTGATCGGCGTGCGCAGTTCATGCCCGGCGTCGGCGAGGAAACGCCGCTGCGTTGTCAGGGCTGCCTCCAGCCGATCGAGCATGCAGTTGAAGGTGCTCGCGAGCTCGGTGATCTCATTGTGCCCGCGAACGGGTATCCGGCCGGCGATGTCGGTCTCAGTGATCTGGCGCGCCAGGTCGGTGGTGTCTCGGACCGGCCGGAGCACCCGGCCGGCTATCAGCCAGGAGAGCGCAGTGCCGGCCAGCAGGGCGAGTCCGCCGGTCTCAAGCTGCAGCTGGGTCACTCGGCTGATGCTCGCCTCGCCCGGTCCGAGCAGCACGGCCGCGACGAACGTGCCACGCACGGGATCGCCCGGTATCCGCGCCGGGACGACCGTGTACCGGATCGGCCCGATCGCGAGGTTGGCCGCCCCGTCCGTCTGCTGGCCGCGTGCCGCCCAGGACGTGCGAAGCCCGGCCGATGCGCCGAGGGTGGCCGGGCTGAAGTTCCGGCTGGTCGCGACCACACGGGTACCCACCAGGCCGATGAGCACCATGTCATGTTCCAGCACTGCCTGCTGGGTCCGGATTCGCAGCAGCGCCACCACTTGGCCGGGTGCCCTGCCGCCGGCCGCCGAGCTGCGCCGGGCCGCGAGTGCCTTGAACTCGCCGATCTCGTGCGCCAGCTCGCCGCGGACCTGCGCATTCATGCCTTGCACCAGGAGCACTCGTGTCGCAACAGTCGATGCGGTAATGCCAGCGACCAGCAGCAGCACAGACCAGCCCAGAATCCGGCCGCGAGCCGAGGCGAGCAGGCGCCAGCGCGCCAGCGGCTGGCGCCTGGCCCGAACGGGAGCGGGCGCCCTCTGCTCGTACCTGCCAGACGCGGCCGGTCCCGCGCCGCTGCCTCCCACAGCATCAACTGTGGACCCGGCACCGATGCGCAGGCTCTGCGGAAGCTCTCAGGTTCCTCTCAACGCGGAAGACACCAGGGTGAGCGTCCTCTCATCCGCGGCTCATCACCAGCTCACGTGCGCTGCCGAGTATCGAGGCCAGGAACACGCCGACCTGGTCGAGGTGGCAGCGGACGATGCCGCCAGGCGGGACGGCGGAGCAGGTGCCCATGAAGCGGGAGACGATGATCACTTTCATGATCGCGGGAGCGGCGGTGTGCGCGGCGTCACTGGCCGCCGGTTTCGCAGTGCGCGCCCGGCTGGTCCGCTGCGGCCACAACGACCACACCTGGCGTGTCAGTGCGGATCGGCCGGCGCTGAGCTCGCGGCGCTGGGCGGGCGTCGGGCGGTGGCTGCTGCGCACCGACCGGGCCGCGGTCAGCCTGGCCGTCTGGCTGATGATCGTGGATACGGTTCTCGCGCTTGCCGCACCGTGGCCATTGAAGGTCGTTGTCGACTACGGCCTCGGCCATCAGAGATTTCCGCCGTGGCTGGCCGGGCTGCACGGCAGTCCGCCGTTGGCCCTGGCGGCGCTGGCCGCAGTCGGCGGCCTGCTGCTGCTCGTCCTGAGCAGCGTCGCCGGGTACCTGGTCGCGTTCCTCGTCGGCGCCGTCGGCGAGCGGATGAGCAGCCGGCTGCGCGTGAGCGTGGTCGGTCAGTTGCTGCGGGCCGCGCCGCGGTCGGTCAGCCGCTTTCCGCTGGGGGAACTGGCCAGCCGTCTCGGCTCAGATGCCAACAGGGTGAGCGACACGATCACCTCTGCGATCGAGGCGCTGATCCCGGACCTCGCGGTGCTCGCCGGCATGACGGTGATCACCGCCATGCTCGATTGGCGGCTCACGCTGACCGTGCTCGGCGTGATCCCCCTGTACGTACTGGCCGCCCGGTTGCGCAACCGCTCCTTGCACGGCGCTCAGCAGCGGTCACGCGCCCGGGCTGGGGAGCTATCGGCGTTCGCCGCGGACCTGCTGGCCCGGATTCCGGCCGTGCACGTGTTCGGGCGCGCGGACAGCGAGATCGCGGACTATCACCGGGCCAGCACGACCGCAGCCGACGCGGCCGTCACGGCGCTGGACGCGAGTGCCCGGTTCGCGCCCATCACCGACTCCCTGCCCGGTATCGCGCTAGCCGCGGCGCTGATCGCCGGCACCGCGGAGGTGTCAGCGCGGCGCCTGACCATCGGGGGCCTGCTGGTCTTCCTTGCCTACCTGTCGAGCCTGACCGGCCCGGTCCGGTCGCTTTCCCAGCTGAGCACCTCGATCACGCGCGGTGCAGCGAGCCGGGACCGGCTGTCGGAGCTGTTCCTGCTGCCGGTACTGGCCGCAGGCCGCGAGTCACTCTACGACCCCGTTCCCTTGGTAAACGCCCGGCACCACGGCGCCAGGTCGGCCCGGCAACGCGGCCAGCACGGCCTCCCCCCGGCCGCGCCGGTGCTGCCGGGCAGCCGGACCGGACTGGGCGCAGCAGTGGAGATTGCGGGAGTCAGTTACGCTCACCGTCCGGGCCAGCCGGTGCTGAGTGACGCGTGCATGCGGGTAGCGGCGGGGGAATTCGTCTGCATCACCGGGCCGTCCGGCGCGGGCAAGTCCACGCTGCTGGCACTCATGGTGCGACTGGCTGATCCGGATTCCGGCGTGATCAGGATCGACGGCAACGACATCGCCGGCCTACCGGCTGACCGCTTGCGGCGGCTGGTCACCCTGGCACCGCAGGACCCGTGGCTGCACAGCGGGAGCATCGCCGCCAACATCGCTTACGGCAACCCGGCGGCCAGCCGGGGCCAGATCCGGGCTGGCGCGGACCTGGCCGGCGTGACCAGCTTCGCTAGGCTCTTGCCGGGCGGGCTGGATGCACCAGTCGGCGAACACGGCAGGCAGCTCTCGGGTGGTCAGCAGCGCCGGATCGCGGTCGCCCGGGCGCTGGTGGCCGACACTCCGGTCCTCCTGCTCGACGAGCCCACCGCAGGACTGGATCAGGCAGCGGAGATAGCACTGATCAGCGGTCTGCTGGACCATGCCGGCGGCAAGACCGTCGTCGTCGTGACCCATTCCGCGCGGCTGGTCAGCCTGGCAGACCGCGTGCTGCGCCTTGAGCACGGCAGCTTCGGTGACGGTTACTTCGGCCGTGACCCGGTCCACCTGGGCGATCCGGTGATGGCCCCCGATGCTGCGTTCGTCGCCGACAAGCGCTTAGCCGCTCCCGAGGCGGGCAAGCCCGACCGGAATGTCCTACAGCACGATGCATAGTCCCTGCTGGTCAGGCTGCGCCGGGAGACGCTGCCGACGGGACGGTGTCTGGCTGCGGCATACGCCAGGCGCGGCGTGCGGGTCAGGTCACGGGCGTGACGCCGGACAGGTTGAGGCTTACCACCCCAGCGAGCGCCACCTCGATAGACACCAGCTTGAGCGCCGAGTTCGACTCCTCGAGAGCCAGGATGCCGACCAGTGCCGTGCCCGCGGCGCCGACTGCGGTTGCCGCCGTTCCGAGGCTGGTGGTGGAGCTGAGAGCCATGCGTGGCAGCACAGCAAGGTGGCGGTCATCGCGGCCACGATTTGCGCGAGCGCAGAGCGGAGGAATAACGCGACTCCGGTGAGAAGGCCAGGCCCACATCGAATCCAACCCCACGCCAGCCACCAGTGCTCGGCCTGGCGCGGCGGTGGCGCGCTGCGGATCCTATCTAATCAGTTCCCTGCGCTCCGGCTCGCCGCCGCCTCGCGCCGATTCTGGCGCAGCCGGCGAACGAGGATGGCCACGATCGCTACCACCACGAGTGCGGCCAGCACCTAGCCGGTCACCGACAGGGCACCGGACACGCGGTGCCAAGCCGAGCCCACCACATATCCGAGGGTCGAAGTGCCCGTTGCGTAGATCGCGGTGCCAATGAGACTAAGAACCCCGAAGCGCAGCGTTGG
>JBKQTJ010000032.1:0-4766 GCA_052143255.1 Streptosporangiaceae bacterium
CGCCGTCGCCGCGGGCGCCGCTTCGCTGGCGCATTTCTCGTTCGGCCAGGCTGCGCATGCCAGTCACCTGTCGCTGGCCGCCGGGGTGATCGTCGCGGTCGTGACGGCCGCGGCGCTGCCGCTGCGCAGGGTGTGGCCCGGTCCGGTGTTCGTCTGGACACTGCTGGCCGCGGCCGTCGTGGCGCAGTGGCCGGACCGTGGCGCGCTGTTCCCGGTGGCGCTGGCGATTAGCCTGTATACCGTCGCCGCCACGATGCGCCGGGTTCAGGCACTGGCCGCGGCGGTGCTCGTGGCCGGTGTGATGCTGCTGGTGGTCGCCCAGGACGGCACCCATCACTGGGCGGTTGCGGCGTCTGATGCGGCCGGGTTCACAGCCGTCGTCGTGGTCGTGGGCCTGTACGTGGGCACCCGCCGCGCCTACCTCGCGGCGCTGCGTGACCGGGCCCGGCGGCTAGAGCGCGAGCGGGACCAGAGCAGCGCGCTGGCCGCTGCGGAGGAACGGGCCCGTATCGCCCGTGAGATGCACGACAGTGTCGCCCACCACCTCACGGTGATCGTGGCACTGTCCGACGGCGCGTTCCGCGCGGTCACCCGCGCGCCCGCCGAGGCGGCCGATGCGATCGCAGACGTGTCGGCGACGGCCCGGCAGGCGCTGACCGAGACCCGCCGGCTGCTCGGCGTGCTGAGAGCCGACTCCGGCCCGGAACCGCGGCAGCCGCTGCCCGGCCTGGCAGACCTCGACGACCTGCTCGCCCGGGTCCGGGCCGCCGGCCTGCCGGTACAGTACGAGCGCAGCGGCACCAGCGCCGATCTTCCGGCCGCAATCCAGCTCGCCGTGTTCCGGCTGATACAGGAAGCCCTGACGAACACGATGAAACACGCAGGTCCGGACGCCAGCGCAGCGGTCCGTCTGCAGCTCGCGGCCGCCGAGGTCCGCGTCGACGTCGAGGACGACGGCACCGGACGCGGCGCAGAATCGAGCACCTGCGGCGGGGGCCTGACCGGGATGCACGAGCGCATCAGCGCTTTCGATGGTGATCTCGATTTTGGTCCCCGCGACCCGCGCGGCTGGCGGGTAACCGCCCGGCTCAGCTTCGATCCTGGGGCCGTGTCATGATCACCGTGCTGCTGGCCGACGATCACCCGCTGATCAGGAAAGGCTTCCGCCTGATCCTAGACGCCGAACCTGACATCGAAGTGACGGGCGAGGCCAGCGACGGGACGGCTGCGGTATCCATGACATCCGCGCTGCGTCCCGATGTCGTGCTGATGGACGTCCGGATGCCCGGCCGCGACGGTATCGAGGCAACCCGCGACATCGCCGCCGCCGCCGGGCTGCGGTCGAAGGTGCTGATCCTGACCACGTTCGACCTGGATGACTATGTCTATGCCGGCTTGCGCGCGGGAGCCAGCGGCTTCCTGCTCAAAGACACCCAGCCCGAGGACCTGGTTGCAGCAATCCGCACCATTGCCGCCGGTGACGCCGTACTCGCGCCGGGCGCGACCAAGCGCCTTATCCGCCAGTTCACCGCTCAGCAGCCCGAGCAACCCAGCAGCCAGCGTGCCGAGCAGATACGCCGTGCTCTGACCGCCCGCGAGCTGGACGTCTTCTCCCTCATCGCCTCGGGCATGTCCAACAGCGAAGTCGCCGCCCGGCTCCACCTGTCCGAGGGCACCGTGAAGGTCCACGTCGGCCGCATACTCGCCAAGCTCGGCCTGCGGGATCGAGTCCAGGCCGTCGTACTGGCCTACGAAGCCGCGCTGATCATCCCGGGCACGACCGCGACGAACAGTCCGCGAGAGCCGCGCTGAAGGAACAAGAGGCACTTGGGAGCGCCAGGCCCGGCATTGCAGGCCCAGGATGCGCCGCCGCCGATGCCTGCCTGTTGTGTTGTCCTGCAGGACCTGCGACGCTGACAGCATCGAGCACTACCGGCTCAGCCACAAGGCTTGACAGATGACATGGAAACAACGCTTTGGCCGCTGGCTCAGGGCGCAGCGCGACGGCCTATTTAAGGGCACCTGGACCGCGTAGCCTAGCGGCGAACATACGGCTTCCCGAGACAACCCCGGCCGTGCGGGCCAGGATGCGGAGCGGGCGCGCGCTATGCAGCGCTATCAGCCTTGACTGAACCTTGGGCATCAGGCACCGGCCTGAATCCAGTTGGTCGCACCGCATCCGGCGTCGTGAATCACTGTTCAGCCGGCGGTGATGTGCCGTATAAGGGATAGCATCCAGCGCAGGAGGCCAGCGGGATGACATCAGTTCGCGTGGCTGCGGTGCAGGCGAGCTACGTGCTCATGGACCAGGTCGCGACCCTGGACCGGGTAGCCGAGCTGACCGCTGCGGCCACAGCGCAAGGCGCCCAGCTAGTGGCCTTCCCCGAGGTCTTCGTGCCAGGCACGCCGATCTGGATCGATACCCAGCCGATCTGGGATGGCGATGAGGATTGGTTCCGCCTGCTGGCCGAGAACGCCGTCGTGGTGCCGGGCCCGGCGACCGAGCGGCTCAGCGCCATCGCCCGCGACAACGGGGTCTGGCTCGTCATAGGGGTTGAGGAGCGCGAGCGGCACGGTGGGACCATCTACAACGCCATGCTGTACTTCTCCCCCGAAGGCACACTCGCAGGTCAGCACCGCAAGCTCGTGCCGACCGGGTCGGAGCGGACTGTGTGGGGCATGGGGGACGGATCAACGCTGCGGGTCGTGGACACGCCGTTCGGCCGCATCGGCGGGCTGATCTGCTGGGAGAACTACATGCCCCTGGCCCGGTTCCACATGTATGCCCAAGGTGTGGACCTGTGGATCGCGCCCACGCTTGCGATCGGCGACGGCTGGGTCGCGACGCTGCAGCACCTGGCGCGCGAGAACCGGATGTTCGTCGTCGGCGTCAACCCGGTGCTGCACGCCGACCAGATCCCGGCCTCCTTCCCCCACCGGGAGCGGCTGGTTCCGCTGGGCTACCTGAAGGAAAACGGCCCATGGCTGGAGGAAGGCAACAGCGTGATCATCGCGCCGAACGGAACTACGCTGGCCGGGCCGGTGCGTGAGAAAGAGGAGACCCTGATCGCCGACCTCGACCTGGGGGCCGTCCTGACCGGTCGACGGCACATAGATCCGGTGGGTCACTACAACCGCCCAGACATCTTCCGGCTCTACGTTGACACGTCCCCTCGTCCCGCCTTCGTGGAGCACAGCACCAGCACCGATCTGCCAGCCAAGCCGTGCGGCGAGTAGCGCGGACAGACTGCGCGCCGACGACGCCGTGGCCCGTCGGGGCCTAAGTGCGGTAGGCGGCGCCCGGTGCGCCACGGCTCCCCCGATCAAACGTCTGCTGACTCAGGGCTGAGCGTTACCGCACCACGTCGACTGCCGAGACAGGTCCTGAGATCATGCTGCTGAACCTCCGGCGCTCTTGAAGTTGTACGTGGAGCAAGTCCTCACAGGGTGGGTCGCCCGAGCACTGTCCGACTCCGGCCGGATTGGTTGGATGCGGTCCGAGCGTCAGAGGGTTGCGAGCGATAGGGACTTTCAGCCGGGTTGTTCCCGTGGCGGGGTAAGTCCGTGCTGGTAGGCGAAGGTGACCGCTTGGGCGCGGTCGCGTGCGTCAATCTTGGCGAGCAGGTGGTTGATGTGGCTCTTGACGGTGCCTTCGCTGACGGCGAGGTGTTCGGCGATCTCGCTGTTCGACATGCCGGTGGCGATGAGTGCAAGTACCTCGGCTTCCCGGGGGGTTAGACCCGCGGGAAGAGGTGAGAGCGGTCGCCGGTCCTGGGCCGGCGATCGGGTGGCGATGGCGTCGACCACGTGATGCTGGACGGCGGGGTCGATGACCGCACGGTTATCGAGGACTTGTTTGAGGGCGTGGCGGATCTCTGCCCCGCCCGCGTCTTTGGTTAGGTAACCGCGGGCGCCAGCCCGCAGGGCGTTTATCACGGACCGGTCATCGGCGTAGGTGGTAAGCACGACGACCTTGGTCTGTGGCACGCGCTCACGCAGCAGGCGGGTGGCCTCGACGCCGTCACAGCGGGGCATCCGCAGATCCATGAGAACGATGTCGGGGAGTAGATCAGCGGCCATTGCGACGGCCTCGTCGCCATCACAGGCGCAGCCCGCGACTTCGACGTCAGGCAGGAGACCGAGCACCATCGCCAGCCCCTCGCGGACCACCCGCTGGTCGTCAGCGATGAGAACACGCATCGGCTGGCTCACGCCGACACCCGCAACTCCACGCGGAAGCCACCGCGCGTCATCGCCGTGGTGAGGTCGCCGCCGAGCAGTTCGGCCCGCTCGCGCATCCCGGTCAGGCCGTAGCCGGAGCCGTCGCCGGCCGCGCGCGGCGGTTCCGAGTTCATCGCGAAATCCTCGACCGTCAGGCGAGTGCCGCAACGCTCATAACCAAGGTGCACCTCGACCCGTTCCGGGCGGGCGTGCTTGGTGATGTTCGTCAGCGCTTCTTGCGCTACCCGGTACACCGCGAGCGCAGCCTCTGACGGGAGGTCGTATGCCTGGCCGGACACCGTGAACAGGCACGGGACGCCACTGACCTCCTGGAACTGCGCGGCCAGGCTGGACAGGCGTTCGGGCCCGGGCAGTTCGTCGTCGCGCAGCATCCCGATCGCCCGGCGAGCTTCTTCGAGACCGGACTTGCCCAGGTGGTGGGCACGCTCGATGACTCCAGGCAGCCGAGGATCGCTGGGGTTGCCGGCCACGAGCATCCGGGCGCCTTCCAGTTGGAGCATGAGCCCGGACAGGGAATGGGCGAG
>JBKQTJ010000033.1:0-5828 GCA_052143255.1 Streptosporangiaceae bacterium
CGTAAGCGCGTGCCGCTCCGGGGCTACCTGGGCAGCTCAGTCGGCGAGCACCGCCGCCTCTTGCCTGAGCAGCGCCATCTGCTCGGCGGTCGGTTCGGTCGGCACGGTCTCGCGCAGCGTGACCTTCGAGTGGTCCTGGACTATCCGGCGGAAGAGGAACAGCAGCACCGAGCCGACCAGGACGCCCACGCCGATCCACATGTCGGTCCTTGTCCCGTAGCCGGTGAGCGCCGGGAAGGCAACGCCGAAGCCGATCAGGACGGCATTGAACGCGGCGAGCAGCACTGCGATTCCTACCCATATCGCGCCCACCTTGATCGGCCGCGGCCAGTGCGGCCTGTCCTTGCGGAGCAGGAGGAAGCCGGTCAGCGCCAGGAAGTGAGCCAGGATGTAGCCGATGTTGCTCAGGTAGAGGATGGCAAGGTTGCTGGAGATGAACAGCACCAGCAGCACGTTCACCACGAGGTCCACCGACATTGCCCGGGCTGGCACGTGGAACCGGTTGAGGTGGTAGAGCTGTTTCACCGTCATCCCGTCGCGCGCTATCCCGTACAGCGCCCGCGACCCGTCCGCGGTCGAGGAGATCATCGATAGGAACAGGCTGCCGATGAGCAGGACAATGATGACTCCGGCCGGGCCGCTGCCGACGATCTTCGCCAGATCGGAGACGTAGAACTCGCCGCTCGCAGTCGCGGCGCTCGGTGCGCCCGCGACCCCGCCGATGCCCATCGGGAACAGCAGGAACACCAGCAGCGTGAACACCGCAGCTGACCGCAGTGCAATGGTGGTGTCCCGTCTGGTGTCGTGGTACTCCGGCGCGAAGGTCGCGCAGATCTCGGCGGCGTAGGCCGACCATCCGGACAGGAACAGGTAGACCATTGCGATCTTGAAGCCGCTGAAGCCGTGCAGGGCCCAGGTCATGTTGCTGCTGTGCCAGTTACCGCTGAGGTACGGCACCACGATGAAGATGACCAGCGGAACCATGAGCCCGATGCCGGTGGCATAGGAGATCCACACAGCGGGGCGGATGCCGAACACGTTGAGCAGCCAGACCAGCACGATAAAGCCGACTGCCAGGAACTGGGGGAGGCCCAGGTGCACGACGCCGTCAAATACCGACCAGGTCGCGGTCGGGAACCACTGCGCCTGGATCAGGTCGCCGATGAGGACGCCGAAGATCGACAGGACTACCGACCAGCCGATCCAGTAACCGAACGCACCGATTGGCCCGGCCAGCGAGAACCGCCCGCGCCAGCCTTCGGCCGCGTACAGCGAGATGCCACCCGGCTTGTCGGGGAACATCGATGCGGTCTCCGCGTAGATCCAGGTCTGCAGCATGCCGACTGCCGCCGACACCGCCCAGATGAACACCGCGCCCCAGGTGCCCAGCGCTCCCATCCAGAACCCCAGCGAGGCGATCAGGAAGCCTGGGTTGCACAGGGCTATGACGAACCCGTCCCACCAGCGGAGCGACTTCAGCAGCTGCCGCTCTTCAACGAATGCCTCAGCCATTTGGGTCTCCGTTTACCCCGGGTGAACTTTGTTTAGCATGCCGAGCCAGCCGTGTCTACGCTGTTGCGACCATTTCCCAGCCGTTGCGGCCTGTTCGGGGCGGCCAACGGAGACTTACACTGCATCATGCGAGGTGCCCAGATCACCGTGCGCTGCGACTGCGGCGACACCGGCTACGTCCAGTACGGCGAGCGGTGGACGTGCCGGAAGTGCGGGCGGACGTGGAACACCGCCCAGATCCCGGCTGATGAGTACTGGCAGATCATGCGGGACGGGCGGCGACTCCGCATCACCGTGATGGGCACCGCCCTCATCCTTGTCGTCCCGATCGGCCTGCTCACCCTGGTCGCCGGCATCAGGATCCTGCTGCTGCTGCCGATCTTGATGAGCTTCTGGTTTATCTTCTACATGCCGAGGTGGCGTCGCCAGGTCCGGCAACGCGCCAGGAACCTGCGCAAGTGGAAGCTGCATCCGGAGTGACCCGACATGCGCACCGTGCTGCCGCGACGGCCGGAGGTCACTACCCGGCCCGATAACAGCAGAGGCCGCCCGGTCATGCTGGCGACACTGGACGTGCCCTTCGCCAACGATGCTGTGGTCTTTGCCGTGGATTCGGCGGTCGAGCTCGGGCAGCGGCTGATCATCGCCAACTTCGTCGAACGCGCACCGCTGCCACTCTCAACGATGCTCGGCTACGACGATCTGCCCGACCCGCCGGAGCTGGCCGATTCGCTGCTGGCGCCCGCGGCTCTTGCTCAGGCACTGGGTCTCGAGGTGACCAGGCTCCGGGTGAAGAGCTTCCACCCTTGCCAGGCCATGCTGGACGTGCTGGCAGAGGAGGACGCCGGGATCTTCGTGTTCGGCCCGGACCGCAGACGCATCGGGCGGCTGCGCTACATGCGCGCGGTGCGCGCCATCCGTGCTAGGTCTACGGCTCTGATCTGGCTTCCTGACTAACCCAGCGAGGAGGGACGCCCGACCGCCGCCAGGTGCTGGCATGAGCCGCATGGTGATAACGAGTCGCGATGGCGAGTGGGCCGCGGCGATGACGGCTGGCCGAGCCTTCTATTTCATTCTTGTTAATCGTTTGATTCAACGCCGTTTCACCAGAGTGGATGGTGGATGGTGGCTGGCAATCACATCACCTGGTCGCGTGATCACGGGGGAGTTACTGGGTGCTATGGCCCCAGCAACTCCCCCATGATCACCGCCGGCAGCCCGTGGCTGGCGCCCGGCCTCACGCGTCGCGTTCGCGATCCGAGCGAATGAGCTCCTCGCGGACGGTGCGGGCGATGTCCTGGAGCATCTGCCCGGCGCGAGCTGGCCGGTCATCCTCCGGCGCGTCGGCAAGGTTGATCCCGACCAGTACGGCCGCGGCCCTGGCGCCTGCTTCGGCGAGCAGAAGGGCGCTAATCACGTCGCCGCGCAGGCGCGGATTGCCGTCTGCGGCTAGCCGGGCGGCCAGGCGCGCGACCTGCCCGGCGTGCTCGACGATGGACATCGGGACCTCAGCTGCCTCCGACAGCGCCGCCGCGATCCGCTGCTTTCGTGCCTCGGCTCGGGCGCCGTCCTGCCGGGGCGACTCAACTGCTCCGCCGGGCTGCCGGAGCGCGGCGAGTACTCCCAGGTAGGACTGCGCGTCAGCCTGTATGAGGGAGGTGGTCTGGGCGAGCAAGGCGGCTGCATCGGTAGCCAGCTCAGCGGTCAGCTCGTCGGCCAGCTGCCGTGCCGACAACCGGGCGGTCATGCCGCATAGAGCCGCGCCCAGCGCGACTGCCAGGGCTGCCGCCGAACCGCCGCCGGGCGCTGCGTCGCTGCCCGCGAGCGCGCCGAGGAACTGCCTGAGCGGCATATCCAGGTAGTCAGGCAGCGCAGGCGCGGCCGGCCTGTTCATGCCAGGTCCGGTTGCGGCGAGATTCTCCGGTGAGCTGGCATGCTGAGTTCGGCCCCACTTGTCTCGGTCCTGGCGGGCGACTGTCTCGGTGCTGGTGGGCGACCATAGGTTAACGTTTCCCCAGGCCGGCCTGGGGAAGTGCGCGGCTGAAGTTCACTTCCCCGGGGAGCTGGCTATGCGGGCTTGCCTGCGTCGATCCAGCGCTGAAATTTCTCCACCTGGGCTGGCGGCCAGGCGCCATCGCACGGCATCTGGCCGCTTCGCAACGCTCCCAGGATGGCGTCAGCGTGCTCGGCGACGTCTGCGTGCTTCGAGAGATCGAAGGCAAACTGCATCGATTCCTGGTCCTTCGCGCGGAACAGTGGCCTGATGTCCTTATCGAAGCTGAGACCGTCGCCTTCGCTACTTGCTGCCACATGCCCTCCTCGCCGCTCGTGGCTCTCATCTGCGCGGAAGCTCCCCGGCGGGGCGGTGTCCTGGCGCGGATGTTTCGTGCACATCATTCGGTGGACTAGGGAATCCCCCATGCGGGACGGTTCAACCCGGGCTACGTCACTGGCGTCGCCGCCGTACCAACCTGGCTGCAACCGAGGGTTTGCGACCACGCATCAAACCAACTACGATGTAGTCATGAGTAAGCGCGCAGCGACTCCCGTGCGGTTCGACGGGCCGGTGGCCGAGCGCCTGGCCTCCTTCGCGGCCGCCAACCCCGGCATGTCCCTGTCGTCGGCGGCCAACCGGCTTGTCGATGAGGCCCTCCGGATGAGCGAGCACCCGGGAATTATGTTCCGGCCCGGTCCGACTGGGCGCCGTGCCGCCTTGGCCGGTGGCCCGGACGTGTGGGAAGTCGTCCGCGCGGTCAGGTCCGCCCGGGACGCCGAGCCCGAGCTTGCCGACGATGGCCTGCTCGGGCTGGTCGCCGACAACACCGGCACCCCGCTGCGGCTGGTCCGCGCCGCCGTCCGGTACTGGGCGTCCTACCCCGAGGAAGTCGACGCCGAGATCTCCGCCGCTGACGCTGCCGAGCACGCCGCTGAGCAAGCCTGGCACCGCGAACACCGACTGCTCGCCAGGTAGCCGGTGAGCTGCGCGCTGCTGCTTGACGAGATGTTCTCCGATGCCATCGCGCAGCAGCTGCGGGGGAAGGGCCATGACGTCATTGCGGTCGTCGCTGATGCGGGGCTGGTCTCCCTGTCCGACACCCAGATACTTGGCCATGCGGCGTCCTGCGGGCGCGTCCTGGTCAGCGCCAACATCAAGGACTTCGTGCCGCTGGACGGCCAGTGGCGCGCAGCCGGGCAATCACACGCCGGGCTGATCCTCGTCTCGACCAAGACGTTCCCGCAGGACCGCGGATTCGTCGGCGCAATCGCTGGCGCCCTGGCTGCCCTCCTGGATTCTGACCAGATACGCGCCCACCAGGTCATCTTCCTCGCCCGGCACTAGATCTTCTGCACGAAACTGACGCCGTCGCCGATGGGGCAAAGGACCACTTTCACCCGCAGATCGCCTGCTATGGCGTCGTTCAGCGATCGGATCGCCGACACGTTGTCGTCGTTGGCGTTGCCGTCGATGACACGGCCGTCTTGAAGCATGTTGTCGAGAAGGATGAGGCCACCTGGTCGCAGCCGAGTCAGGATCTCCTCGTAGTACTCGGCGTAGCCGGTTTTGTCAGCGTCGATGAACGCGAAGTCGAACTGCTCGCCGGGTGGCAGGGAGCGGAGCGTTTCGAGCCCCGGTCCGATTCGCAACTCGATCCGGTCGGCGACCCCCGCCTTCCGCCACGCGTCGCGGGCGATTGAGGTCCACTCCTCGCTCACGTCGCAGCAGAGCAGGCGCCCGTCGGGGCCCAGGCCCCTGGCCACTGCGAGAGCCGAATATCCCGTGAACGTGCCGATCTCGATGGCCCGCTTAGCGCCCATTGCTCGTACGAGCATCTCCATCAGTACTGCTTGGTCGTCACCGATCTGCATGCCTGCGGCCGGTCCGGTCTTCTCCTGGGTGATGCGCTGCAGGTCCAGTTGTTGGGCGTCGGGGGAAGTGGAGTGCGCTGCTGCGTAGTCATCGATCGCTGCATCGATGAATTGGCTGCGGCTGCGGGCGGTCGGTCGGGTCATTGGCGTTCCTTAGTCATCCCGGCTGTCAACAAGTCTCATCCGCCTGATCGCCGAACGTGCCTCGCCCGGCGCTCATGCCTTGTGATTTGCCCTGAGGTCTAAGTCTGTCCCGTAAACCCGCACGTCGTCGCCGCGGTTGCAGGGCGGAGCGTCATGGGTGCTCTCCAGGCCGGGCGGTCTTAGCGGCGGCAAGGTCGCTGCCGAGAAGTCCGGAGCCTGCCGCGCGGGAGGTGGCGTCGCCGCCGCGGCCGCGCAGCACCATCGCGCAGCCGACGGCGATCAGCGCGCCTGCCAGCGGGCCCGCG
>JBKQTJ010000034.1:0-19527 GCA_052143255.1 Streptosporangiaceae bacterium
GCGGGACGTCGACATCACGATGGTCGGCGGGGACGTGATGTATCCGGCTGTGATGATCGACAACCAGGGCGACTTCTGGGTCGCGTTCTCCTCAAGCTCGACCACCCAGTACCCATCTTCCGAAGTGGCCGAGGCACCGGGCGGCACGATCCGCCCCACGATCGGCGGCATCATCTACCGCACTGGGTCAGGCTCATCAGTTACACCGCCTGCTCCTGCCGCCCTGGCAGTGCCCACCGTGGCCGGGGTGACATGCATCTGCCTGTTTCCGGCCGAGTTCTCGCGCCCTGCGAGCGGAACTCGCCTGCCGTGACGAGCGTGATCATCTCGCACCAAGCCCAGTGCCGCCTGGCGCAAAACATTTAGTTTTGCACCGCCACGACTGTAGAGGGACTCGCTCTCCAGAGCCGTCCATATCAGGCGGATCAGGCGCGGAGCCCAGCGCATGCAGCAGTCACATTCAGTGACCAGGTTGACCGCCTCCGGGCAGCCTCTGATGGCCGCCAGCGGGCAGGTCTCGATGACGGCCAACAGGCGCCGCCGCCTTCGCAGGCGACGGACCGGTCTGTATGATGCCAATGTGAGTAGTATCACGCAGACCACGTGGATCGACAATCACAGCTCCGTTCCGCTGCACGAGCAGGTCGCCGGAGCGCTGCGCCGGGCGATCGCCGAGGGCGAGGCCAGCCCGGGCGAGCGCCTGCCTCCGGCTAAGGACCTCGCCGCCGTCATGGGCGTCAACGCCAACACCGTGTTCAGGGCGCTCCGGACGCTGCGAGACGAGGGACTCCTGGAGTTCCGCCGCGGCCGGGGCGTGACGGTGACCGGCGAGGGCCCGCAGCGGAGTGTCGTCGTCGCCAAGGCGCGCGAGCTAGTTCAGCTCGCGCGGCGCTGCGGTTACCAGCCCGAAGAACTTGCCCAAATCATCCAGCAGGTGTCGTAGGAGAGGTTCAGCCGGTCAGGGCCGTGGCGCGCTGAACGGACTGACGAGACGCGCGCGGCCCAACGAGGACCGGAACTACCGTCACCGCATGGCGCGCAGGCTGGTCACGTCGATGACCTGCGTAACCGGGACAGCGCTGGCGAGCCGCCGGTCATGAGTCACCAGCACGAGCGTGCGCGAGTAGGCCTGCAGCGCCTGCTCCAGCTGCTCGATCGCCTCGATGTCGAGGTGGTTGGTCGGCTCGTCGAGCACCAGGAAGTTCACCCCGCGGGCCTGCAGCAAGGCCAGGCCGGCCCTGGTCCGTTCGCCCGGCGATAGCGCGTTCGACGGACGAAGCGCCGCGTCGCCGCGCAGCCTGAACTTGGCCAGCAGAGTCCTGGCCTCTTCCGCTGTCAGCCCCGCCGCGGCGCGCACGACGTCGGCCACCGGCGTTTGGGTCGCGAATTCTCGCCTGGTCTGATCCAGCTCGCCGAAAACGACGCTCGGACCGGCGTAGCGCCGGCCGAGGTCGAGTTTGGCGCGCCCGAGCAGCGCGTCTACGAGCGTGGTCTTGCCTGAGCCGTTGGGCCCGACGATCCGGATCCGGTCCGCCGGCCCGATGGTCAGGCTGACCGGACCAAGCGTCACCTCGCCCCGGCTGATGACCGCGTTGGTGAGCGAGATGGCCACGGCGCCGGACCGCTTCGCCTCGGCGATCTCAAGCCGCAGTTGCCAGGGTTCGCGCACCTCGTCCGGGGCGTCCTTCTCCAGCCGGGCGATGGCCTTGTCAATTCGGGCGGCCCCGCCACCCGTGCTCTGCGCGCTCGCGACGTGGTAAGCCCGGCTGAACTTGTCGGGATCGGCCCGGTACTGCCGTGCGCTCGCCGCTCGCTGCGCCCCGGACCTGGCCCACTGCCGCTGCTGCCGCGCTGACTCGGTGAGCTTGTCGCGCTCGGACTCGTAAGCGGCGTAGGCATCGACCGCGTGCCGCCTGACCAGTTCCCGTTCCGCCATGTAGGCATCCCAGCCGCCGGAGTAGACCGATGCGTGTCGGCTGAACTCATCCAGCTCCACGATCTGGCTGACCACGGCCGCCAGCGTCGCCCGGTCGTGGCTGACCAGCGCGAGCCCGGCCTTGCTCCGGCGCAGGCGGCTCTCCAGCAGAGCCAGGCCCTGATCGTCCAGGTCGTTGGTCGGCTCGTCGAGCAGGAGAACGTCGGGCTGGGCCAGGAGCACCGCCGCGAGGCCGAGCCTTGCATGCTGCCCGCCGGACAGCTCGGCCACGTTCCCGGTCAGCAGCCGGGCGTCCAGGCCGAGCTCCTCGGTGACCTGAGCCATGCGCTCGGGCAGGTCCGCGCCGCCGAGCGCGAGCCAGCGCCGCAGGGCCAGGTCGTAGGCGTCGTCGGCGCCGCCGTCACCACGCGCCAGCGCCTCCGCCGACGCGTCCAGCGCAGCCTGCGCGGCTGCGACCTGGGTGCGCCGGGCCAAATGGTCGGCCAGTGACTCGCCGGCCCGGATGTCCGGCTCTTGTGCCAGCCGGAGCACGGTAGTCGTGGCCGGCGACCTGGTCACGGTGCCGCTGTCCGGCTCGAGTTCGCCGCCCAGCACCCTGAGCAGCGTGGACTTCCCGACCCCGTTCGGGGCGACGATTCCGATGCGGTCCCCGGCGCCGATGCTGAGGCTGACGCCATCCAGCACGACAAGGTTGCCAAAACAGATGCTGACGTTGGTGGCGGCCAGCCTGGACATGAGGGGCTCCCGGTACACGGCCGGCCGCCTGGCCAGGCCGTGCGTCATGCCCGGGGTGACGCGGGCGGCGGCGGCTCAAGCCCTTCCGGCGAGCCGCCGCCTCGATCCTGCGAAAGCCTCAGGCGCTCTTGAGCTGCGCTGCCCGCTCGGCGATGGCCGACTTGCGGTTGGCAGCCTGGTTCTTGTGGATGACGCCCTTGCTCGCGGCCTTGTCCAGCTTGATGGACGCGGCCCGCATCGCGGCGTCGGCAGCCTCGGCGTTGCCAGCCTCGGCGGCCTCGCGGAACTTGCGCACGGACGTCTTCAGCTCGGACTTGACCGCCTTGTTGCGGAGCCGAGCCTTCTCGTTCTGCTTGTTGCGCTTGATCTGGGACTTGATGTTTGCCACGCGAATGCCTCGTTAAGGTCTGGTCTAGGTGGTCTGTGCTGCCCCGTGCGAGCCGGGCTGGCCGGATCGCGACGTCGCGCCCCGCGCGCGAAGGCTATGCATCAGCACAGGGCATCAGCACGGGGCAACAAACACAGGGCGGCCAGCACATCGCGGCAATCGCGGGCATGCAGGCAGCCTGCGGTAAAGGATAGCCGAGATCCGGCTGGGCGCTCAAACTCAGGCCTTTCGCGGCCGGGCTGAGCGACCCGGCCGAGCCGCCCGGACCGTCCGGCTGAACGCCTGGGCCGGGCGCCCGCCTGAACGCCCTGGCTGAACCTCTGGCGTACTCCCGGCTGGGCGGCACGGCCGGTGGCCAGGCACCGCCCAGGCGGCTGATGGCGAGCGCATCGGGCCCGGCATGCAACGATAGGTGCGAGAAAGATCTGCCGGAGACGCCTGGTGCGCCTGGCTTGCCACCCGGTGTCAGTGTCGCGCGCCTGGCCTGGTGCCGGGTGGGCTGAGGTGTCCGCGACCGGCTGCGCCGCAGATCTACCCACCTAACCGAGCCGACTATGTACCTGGCGGATGCCCTGTGTCAGTAACGCCGCAGCAGCCGATGAAGCAGCTGTCCGCGCCCGAGCCCGCCCGGACTCCCCAGTCGATCATTCGTAATTTCTGCATTATTGCCCATATCGACCACGGAAAGTCCACCCTGGCAGACCGGATGCTGCAACTCACCGGCGTCGTTGACGCCCGGCAGATGCGCGCCCAGTACCTGGACCGGATGGACATCGAGCGCGAGCGCGGCATCACGATCAAGAGCCAGGCGGTCCGGCTGCCGTGGCGGGGGACAGACGGCACCCAGTACGTGCTGAACCTGATCGACACCCCTGGTCACGTCGACTTCACGTACGAGGTCTCCAGGTCGCTGGCTGCCTGTGAAGGCGCGATCTTGCTGGTGGACGCGGCCCAGGGAATCGAGGCGCAGACCCTGGCCAACCTCTACCTGGCTCTCGACGCTGACCTGCAGCTGATCCCGGTCCTGAACAAGATCGACTTGCCCGCGGCCCAGCCGGAGAAATATGCCGCCGAACTGGCGAACATCATCGGCTGCGACCCCGGCGACGTGCTCAAGGTATCGGCCAAGACAGGTGAGGGCGTCGAGGAGCTGCTCAACGCCGTAGTGGCGCTGGTTCCGCCGCCAACCGGCAATCTCGAAGCGCCGGCCAGGGCCCTGATCTTCGACTCGGTCTACGACACCTACCGGGGCGTTGTTACGTACGTACGGGTGATGGACGGCAGGCTCGGCAAGCGCGAGCGCACGCTCATGCTGAACACCAAGGCCGTGCACGAGACGCTGGAGATCGGGGTCATCTCCCCTGAGCCGGTTCCTTCGGACGGGCTGGCGGCGGGGGAGGTCGGCTACCTGATCACGGGCGTCAAGGACGTTCGGCAAGCCCGCGTGGGCGACACGCTCACTACGGTCGCCAACCCCGCGACCGAGGCGCTGGCCGGGTATGCCAACCCGAAGCCGATGGTGTTCTCCGGCCTTTATCCGCTCGACGGCGACGACTACCCCGAACTGCGGGACGCGCTGGACAAGCTCCGGCTGAACGACGCCTCGCTGGTCTACGAGCCGGAAACATCAACCGCGCTAGGCTTCGGCTTCCGCTGTGGGTTCCTGGGCCTGCTGCACATGGAGATCATCAGGGAGCGGCTGGAGCGCGAGTTCGACCTGGAGCTGATCTCTACCGCCCCGAACGTGGTGTACCGGGTGGTCACCGAGGTCGGCCAGGAGATGATCGTTACCAACCCCAGCGAGTTCCCCGAAGGGAAGATCGGCCAGATCTTCGAGCCGCTGGTCAGGGCGACGGTGCTGGCGCCCAGCGACTACATCGGCGCGATCATGGAGCTGTGCCAGAGCCGCCGCGGTACGTTGCTCGGGATGGAGTACCTGTCCGCCGACCGGGTCGAGATCCGGTACACGATGCCGTTGGGCGAGATCATCTTCGACTTCTTCGACCAGCTCAAGTCCCGGACCCGCGGCTATGCCTCGCTTGACTACGAGCGCGCCGGCGAGCAGGAAGCGGACCTGGTGAAGGTAGACATCCTGCTCCAGGGCGTACCCGTGGACGCCTTCAGCCAGATCGTGCACGCCTACAAGGCCCGCGACTACGGCCTGAGCATGACGGCCAGGCTTAAGGAGCTGATCCCGCGGCAGCAGTTCGAGGTGCCGATCCAGGCCGCGATCGGATCGCGGATCATCGCCCGCGAGAACATCCGCGCGATGCGCAAGGACGTGCTGGCCAAGTGCTATGGCGGTGACATCACCCGCAAGCGCAAGCTGCTGGAGAAGCAGAAGGAGGGCAAGCGGCGCATGAAGGTGATCGGGCGCGTCGAGGTGCCGCAGGAGGCCTTCGTGGCCGCCCTGTCAACCGAGCAGGCAACCGACAAGAAACGCTGAGTCCCCGATGCCGGGCGGCGCCTGGGGCGGCCACGGAATCAGGCTAGTTGCTCGCGCTTATCCCGGCCACGACCAGGATGAGGACTAAACCGAAGTAGACAATGCCAAGGGCGCCGAGTACCACGCCTGCGATTGCCATGCCTTTGCCGCGCTCGCCGCGGGTGCTGATCTGGCGGAGCCCGACTACGCCCAGCACAAGCGCCGGGACGGCGAGCAGGATGTTCCCGACGATCAGCAGGCCCAGCAGGAACTGGCCAATGCCGCAGACCAGAGCGCCAATAGCCAGCGGATTAGTGCGGCCGAACGGCTGCGGCTGATACACGGGAGACCCGTAGCCCGCGTATTGGCCCGGGTACGGATCTGGCTGGGCCGGGTACTGGCCAGGCTCGGCGGGGTACTGGCCAGGCTCGCCGGGGTACTGGCCAGGCTCGCCGGGGTACTGGCCAGGCTCGCCGGGGTACTGGCCGAGCTCGCCCGGGCTGCGGTCAGGCTGCGTGGGCGATTCCCATCCGCCCGTTCCGCCAGGTGGGGGATCGTCCGGTCCGCCCGCGTTCATCGGAACTTGCTTCCGGGGGCTAGCAGCTTAGTAGCCATTCTGCGAGGACACTCTTGCCCAAACTGCAATGAATATAACGATTATCACCACCGTCAGCATGGTGCCGACGATGCCGAGCGCGATGCCAGTCACTGCCATTCCGTGCCCGTCTTCGCCGGTCTCGCGGATCTGCCTGAGCGACATCGAGCCGAGGACAATGGCCGGTATACCTGCGAACGGCCCGGCAATGACCTGCCCGATAGCGCAGCACAGTGCCGCGATCGCCAGCGAGTTCGTCCGGCGGGGGCCAGGCTGCCAGCCGCCCGGCTGGCCGTAGGGATACCCCGGCCCGCCCCCGGCTGGCCAGCCAGGCTGGCCGTACTGGCCTGGCGGCCCTTGGCCTGGCCAGCTCTGCTGCCCCGGCTGGCCGTACTGGCCCGGCAGCCCTTGGCCCGGCGAGCCCGAGCCCGGTTGGCCCGGCCAGCCTTCCTGAGGCTGGCTAGGCTGGCCCGGCTCGTCGCGCTGGTCATCGAAACCGCCTGACGTCATGGCTGCCCCCTGCCAAGTAAAGCGCTGGCCCGCTGCGCCAAGTATCGGGTAGTGCTGGGCCGCTGGGCGGCTTATGCCATTATGTTTCGGCAATGCCCGGCTCCGAATTGCAGTCGACTGGGCCGGATGCGGTCGGCTAGCGTCAAGGCATGCCAGCTGCACGGGTCGTCTCCGTTAACCGCGGTCAGGAAGCCAGCATGCTGATCGGCGGCAAGCCCGGCCACACCGCCATCGACAAGCGCCCGGCCGCCGAGCCCGTAGCTTTGGGCAAGCTAGGCCTCGAGGGCGACGAATGCGCCGACAAGGTAAATCACGGCGGAGTCGACCAGGCCGTCTATGCCTACGCCAGGGAAGACCTGGACTGGTGGACCGCGCAGCTTGGCCGCGAGCTGCGCAATGGGATATTCGGCGAGAACATCACCACGGCCGGAATCGACATCAGCTCGGCGCTGATCGGTGAGACATGGCAGCTCGGGTCCGCAATCGTGCAGATCACGGCACCGCGCATCCCCTGCGTGACGTTCAAGTCCTGGCTTAGCGAGCCGCAATGGGTCAAGCGGTTCGCGGCTGCGGGCAAGCCTGGAGCGTACCTGCGGGTTCTCACCGAAGGCACCGTCGGGGCCGGCGATGACCTGGCCGTGCTGAGCCGCCCGGACCAGGCTGTGACCGTCACCGAGTCGATGCAGGCCTACTACGGTGATCGAGAGATCATGAGCAGGCTGCTGACGGTAGAGGGGCGGGGCTGCAAGTGGGACGAGATCGGCGCGGAAGTGCTGGCCGGGGTCTGACCCGCAGCCGCAGGAGCGGCTGACCGTGGCCGGTCAGCCGCCGCCTGGCCAGCCGGTGCCCCCGGATGGCAGCCTGCCCGAGTCCGCCATTGGCAGGCTGGGCAGCGCCCCTTTCGGCGTCTACGTGCACGTCCCGTTCTGCCAGACCAGGTGCGGATATTGCGACTTCAACACCTACACCGCCAGCGAACTCGGGTCCGGCGCCTCGCGCGAGTCGTACGCGCAGCTCGCCATCGAGGAGATCCGGCTGGCGGCACGCACGCTCGCAGGCCGTGCCGGGCCAGTCCAGACCGTGTTCTTCGGCGGGGGCACTCCGACCCTGCTGCCCCCGGCTGATCTAGCTGCCATCCTGCGCGCCGTCGACGACGAACTGGGCCTGGCGCCCGCTGCTGAGGTCACGGCCGAAGCCAACCCGGAAACGGTCGATGAGCGGGCGCTCGCGCAGCTTCGCGACAGCGGGTTCACCCGTATATCGCTAGGAATGCAGAGCGCTGTGCCCCACGTCCTTGCGGTGCTGGACCGGGTACACCGGCCCGGCCGGCCCGAGCAGTGCGTGAGCTGGGCCAGGTCAGCGGGATTCAGGCAGGTCAGCCTCGACCTGATCTACGGTACGCCGGGGGAGAGTGACGCTGACTGGGAACAGTCGCTGGGCAGTGCCCTCGCGGCCGGGCCAGACCATATCTCGGCCTACTCGCTGATCGTGGAGGACGGGACCCGGCTGGCCGCCAGGATCAGGCGCGGCGAGCTGCCTATGCCCGACGACGATGTACTGGCCGACCGGTACCTGATCGCTGACGAGATTCTCGGCAAGGCCGGCCTGGCCTGGTACGAGGTCTCGAACTGGGCGGCCGCCCCGGATTCGCAGTGCCGCCACAACCTGCTGTACTGGACCGGCGGCGACTGGTGGGGCGTCGGCCCAGGCGCGCACAGCCATGCGGGCGGCACCCGCTGGTGGAACGTGCGGCACCCGGCCGCCTACGCCCAGCGGATCATGGCCGGGATCAGCCCCGGCCAGGCCAGGGAGATTCTCACCGACACCGAGCGAGCGACCGAGCGCGTGATGCTCACGACCAGGCTGGCTGCGGGCTGCCCGCTAGCAGAACTTGAGCCAGACGGGCTCGTGGCCGCGGCCCAGGCCGCGGACGATGGGCTGGCCTGCCGCGATGCATTCGCCTCCGGGACGGTCCGGCTCACGCAACGGGGGCGGTTGCTCGCCGACGCCGTCATCCGGGGCCTCACCAGCTAAAACTTGCTCGGGACAGCCAGCATCCGGGCCGGCCGGTCAGGTCATGTCTGTGCCTTTGCTGTCGTTCAGCCATAGACTTGGCACTCACGGCCTACGAGTGCCAAGGAGGTGGTGGCGTGCTCGACGACAGGAAGCTGGCGGTCCTGCGCGCCATCGTCGAGGACTTTGTTTCCACCAACGAGCCGGTCGGCTCGAAATCCCTGGTCGACCGGCACAACCTCGACGTTTCTCCAGCCACCATCCGCAATGAGATGGCGGTGCTGGAGGAGCAGGGCTACATAGTCCAACCGCACACTAGCGCCGGACGGGTACCGACCGACCAGGGCTACCGGCTATTCGTGGACCGGCTGTCCGGGGTCAAGCCGTTGTCGGCCGCCGAGCGCAGGGCCATCGAGACGTTCCTGACCGGCGCGTATGACCTTGATGATGTCGTGATGCGCACGGTCCGCTTGCTGGCCCAGCTGACCAGGCAGGTTGCGGTGGTGCAGTATCCGTCGCTGACCCGGTCGACGATCCGTCACCTCGAGCTGGTGCCCCTTGCCGACAGGCGGTTGCTGCTGGTCCTGATCACCGACACTGGCCGGGTGGAGCAGCGCACCGTCGAACTGCCTGCCCAGATCGCCGAGGATTCGATCACCCATCTGCGCGCCGTACTGAACGCCGCGCTGGACGGCCGCAAGCTGGCGGACGTCGCGACCGTTCTTGCCGACCTGCCCGACCGGGTGGGCCCGGTCGAACGGCAGAACGCTGCCGCGGTGTTCTCCGTCATAGTCGAGACGGTGGTAGACCGGCACGAGGAGCGCGTGGTCGTGGGCGGAGCTGCGAATCTCACTCAGGCCGACTTCTCCCGGGGATTGCATGAGGTGCTCGAAGCGTTGGAAGAACAGGTAGTCCTCATGCGCCTGCTCGGCGAGTCAGGCGACCATCCTGCGGTCACTGTCCGCATCGGATCGGAGAATGAGGTACAGGGACTGCGCAGCACGTCGCTGGTGACCACCGGCTACGGCGCCGGTGAGCACGCACTGGCCAGGCTGGGGGTCCTCGGCCCGACCCGGATGGACTACCCGACAGCGATGGGAGCAGTACGCGCGGTGGCACGATATGTGGGCCAGATTCTGGCGGAGTCGTAGGTATGCCGGTGGCAAACGACTACTACAGCATCCTGGGCGTGCGGCGGGACGCCGGTCCTGAGGAGATCAAGAAGGCGTACCGGCGGCTGGCGCGCGAGCTTCACCCGGACGTCAATCCGGATCCGCATCTGCAGGAGCGGTTCAAGGAAGTCACCCAGGCGTACGAGGTGCTGTCCGACCCGGAGAAGCGACAGATGTACGACCTCGGGGCCGATCCGTTCGCACAGCGCGCCGGGGCAGGCGGCTTCGGCGCGGCCGGGTTCCCGTTCACCGACATCATGGACGCGTTCTTCGGCGGCGGCGCGCAGCCTCGCGGTCCGCGCAGCCGGGCCCGCCGTGGCCGTAACGCGACCATCCGGGTCGACCTGGACCTGTCGGAATGCGCGTTCGGTACGACCAGGGATCTTGTCGTTGACACTGCGGTGGTCTGCCCAACCTGCTCGGGCGAGGGCACGGCACCGGGCACCCACCCGACCACCTGCGACATCTGCAATGGGCGGGGCGAAGTCAGCCAGGTCACCAGGTCGTTCATTGGCCAGATGATGACCTCGCGGCCATGCCCCGGCTGCGGCGGCTTTGGCACCGTTATCCGCAAGCCGTGCCCGGAATGCGATGGGGACGGCCGGGTCAGGACCCGGCGGACGATCAAGGTGCGCATCCCGGCCGGCGTCGAGGACGGCACGCACATCCAGCTGGCAGGCGAGGGCGAGACCGGTCCGGGCGGCGGGCCGCCCGGGGACCTGTTCCTGGAGATCGTGCAGCGCCCGCACGCCATCTTCGAGCGCCAGGGCGACGATCTGCACTGTACGGTGACCATCCCGATGGTCGCCGCAGCGCTCGGCGCGACGCTGGAAGTCGAAACCCTGGACGGGCCGGCCGAGCTGGACATCAGGCCTGGCACGCAGTCGGGCCAGGCCATCCCGCTGTACGGACAGGGAACGGAGCGTCTCAACAACTCGGGCCGTGGCGACCTGATCATCCATGTGACAGTCGAGACACCGAGCAAGCTCGAGCCGGAGCAGGAAGATCTGCTGCGCCAGCTGGCGAAGCTGCGCGGCGAGGAAGCGCCGCCGGGCAAGTTCGCGCCTGGTCAGCAGGGCTTCTTCTCCCGGCTCCGCGATGCGTTCAACGGGCGCTGACCTGATCGCGTGCCGGACCGCAGTCTGGGGCGGGCGGGCGTGAGACCGCCCGTCTTCATCGCCGCAACGGCGGACCTGGACGCAGACCGGATCGTCCTCACCGGCCAGGAAGGCCGGCACGCGAGCACCGTGCGCCGGCTGGGCGCCGGGGAACGGGCCGACATCACCGACGGCGCCGGCCAGGTCGCCGAGTGCCTCGTCGTGGCGGGCCGCCCCGGCGAGCTGGAGCTGACTGTCGTGGCCCGCCGATCCGAGCCGCGGCCAGAGCCGCAGCTCACTGTGCTTCAGGCGATACCCAAGGGGGACCGGGGCGAGCTCGCGGTCGAGCTGCTGACCGAGGTCGGAGCGGACACCATCGTGCCCTGGGCGGCGGAGCGATGCGTAGCCATCTGGCGGGGCGAGCGGGCCCCGAAGTCGCAGGCGCGCTGGGCGTCGGCTGCCGTTCAGGCCGCCAAGCAATCGCGGCGATCCTGGTTTCCGGTCGTAACCGATCAAGCTGACCTGGCTGCGGCGACGAGCCGAGTGCAGGCAGCGTCACTGGCCATCGTGCTTGATCCTGGCGCGGCACTGTCGCTAGCAGAGATCAAGCTGCCGCTGACGGGCGACGTCGTGCTGGCCGTCGGCCCAGAGGGCGGTGTCTCCGCGGCCGAAGCCACTGCGCTGCAGGACGCCGGGGCCGTCGCGGCGAACCTCGGGCCGACGGTGCTGCGGACGTCGTCGGCCGGCGCCGTCGCAGCCGCCGTGCTGCTAAGCAGGACCGCCCGCTGGGCAGCACCAGGTCCTGCGGGTTCAGGGTGAGCACGCGCCTACGGATCGGCAGGCGGTCGACCAGGCCTGCTCCGTCATGCTCGCGCACGCCCAGATGGATTTGGTGGGCCAGTGCTTGGCTGGCGCAGCCAGCACCGACCCGGCCCTGCCGCGCTCGCTCAGACGGTGTTGCTGGGCTGATCCTTGGCTCGCGAAGCCGGCAGGAACCGCTCGAACGGCCTCACGGTGCCCTTGTGGTGGTTCTTTGACTTCGACTTCGTTTTGCTAGGGCTCGGTGCACAGGACGACGTCGCGGCCGGCCCGGCTGTCGCCGAAGGCTGCGTCAATGCGTCTGTCGTTGCCTGGCCGCTTTGTGCACCCGCGGCCGACGAAGGCTGCCCGTCACCGGCAGCGGCCGGTGAGCTGGCGCTCGGGCTGGGATTAGAGGTGGACGGGGTCGGAGTCGGACTGGTGCTAGGCGAGGGCGTCGAGGTGGTCGGCGTCGGTGTCGGGGTTGGAGTTGCAGTCTTCGATGTCGACGGATGTCCAGACGGGCCTAGCTTCCCCAGGCACGGGAGGCTGGTGGGCTTCGGGCTTGACGACGTTGCCGAATGGCCTGGCCCGGTACTGGGAACGGGCGTTTGGGAACCGTAGGCCGCGCCATTGCCGCCGTTGGGCGAGTTGCCGCCGCCACCAGTCTGGTGCGAACTTTGCCCGCTCGAGGTCGACAGGGCGGCCGGATTGATGGCCACGTAGGTGCCAAAGGCGACGACGAAGACGGCGGTCGCGAAAGCAGCCAGCGGGCGGAGCAAGCTCCACGGCGAGGACTTGCCGTTCTGCGAATCGGCGGCCGCTGGCGTCGGCAGGAACAACTTGGACACCGGGCGGATCTTGGGTGCCCACTGCTGGGCCGCCAGATGCACGCCCTCGGGCAGCCGCATCGTCAGGCAAGCCCAGGCCGCCTCGACCCAGGCGATAGGCAGCGGGTAGGGACGGCGGCGCACCCGGGTACGGATCTTGTCCAGCCCGTCTGAGCCTGGCTCAATCGAGTCCGCACTCATGCGCAGGGCATTGCGCAGCATCGCCTCGTACATCAGCTCGTGCTCGTGCGTGCTCATACCTCACGCTCCAGCACTGCCCGTAGCGCCTGCATTGCCCTGGCGGTGTGGCTCTTGACCGCGCCGCGGCTGATCTGCATCGCGAAGGCGATCTGGGCCTCTGACATATCGGCGTAGAACCTGAGGACGACCGCCTCGCGCTGCCGTGCAGGCAGGGTCCGGAGGGCCTCGATCACGGCAGACCGCTCGAACAGCGCGATAGCGCCATGCTCGGCGCTGGGCATGTCGGGCGCCGGCTTGGGAGAATTGCGGTCCACCACTACTCGGTGCCTGAGCACGGAACGTGACCGGTTGACCACTGATTGCCGCAGGTAGGACAGGGCCTTCTCGCTGTCCCGCAGGCGGCGCCAGCCACCATGCATCGCGACAAACGAGTCCTGCACTACTTCCTCCGCGGTTCCGATATCGCGCACCAGCAACGCCGCAAGCCGCACCAGCGAGCGGTAGTGGGTCGTATACAGCTCGGTCACTGCACGGTCCGCGTCCACGGCCACCAGCTTCTGGCTGGTGTCCTCTGGAAAGTACGTCGAAACTGAACCCACGGCGGTATTTGCCACCAGGGTTTCCGTCACGTTGATTGGACGCGCAGCCACGTCCGAAGGTTCACCCGCTGTCATCACGGGTCTTCGCGAAGTGCCACTGTCTGACTCGCCCGCCTGGCTTCTTGCACTTCCCCCACGCCCATCTCATGCTTTGCACCAACGCCCGCGCATGACTCACCCTGGGCGACGGAAAGCCAGAACCTGGCGAGGCCGTTGCACCAGAGGGGTGGTGCATCGTGGGTTCGCAGTACAGCAACCATATATGTCTGGAGCGACGCGGACCTGGCACACGTTAAGATCTTCCCCGTGTCCGACTGCCTGTTCTGCCGCATCGCCGCAGCCGATGTTCCTGCGACCATAGTGTCCAGCAACGCTCGGACAATCGCGTTCCGTGACATCAATCCGCAAGCACCTGTACACGTTCTCGTTATCACGCGCGCCCATCACGCCAACCTGAGCGAGCTGGCTGCGGCCGGAGACGGCCTGCTGGCCGACGTCATCGCGCACGCGCACGATGTCGCCGCGGCCGAAGGCATCGCTGAGGGCGGATACCGCCTAGTTTTCAATACTGGCGCCCACGGGGGCCAGACCGTGGACCACGTGCACGCCCACGTGCTGGGCGGCCGGCCGATGACCTGGCCACCAGGCTAGGCGCGGGCCACAGCCCGATATCATGGCAGAGGGCCGGCCTGAGACCTGGGCCGCGGCAGGGAAGAGCCATTGACTGACAATCCGACCGATTCGCGCAAGGGCGGCCAGCCCGCCGAGGGTAGCTCGCAGGTCAGGATCGTGATCCCCGATGACCAGTCGATGGTCAGCCTGCTCGGTTCCGGCGATGAGCTACTCAGCGTGATCGAGCAGGCTATAAGCGCCGATTTTCACGTCCGGGGCAACGAGATCACCGTTACCGGGCCTGTTCCGGAGACGTCGGTCGCCGCGCGCCTGTTCGATGAGCTGCTCCAGCTGGTCGGCGCCGGCGCGGAGCTGACTGCCGATTCGATAGAGCACAGCGTCTCCATGCTCCGGCGTAAGACCGGCGCGCGGCCGGCCGAGGTGCTCAACCTCGACATCCTGTCCAACCGCGGCCGGACCATCCGGCCGAAAACCCTGAACCAGAAGCGCTATGTCGACGCGATCGACAACCACACTGTCGTGTTCGCTATCGGCCCGGCTGGCACCGGTAAGACATACCTAGCTATGGCCAAGGCGGTCAAAGCCCTCCAGGCCAAGGACGTCAACCGGATCATCCTGACCCGGCCGGCCGTGGAGGCGGGCGAGCGGCTGGGCTTCCTGCCGGGGACGCTCTACGAGAAGATCGACCCGTACCTGCGGCCGCTGTACGACGCGCTGCACGACATGATCGACCCCGACTCGATCCCCCGGCTGACTGCGGCCGGCACGATCGAAATCGCCCCCCTGGCGTACATGCGCGGCCGCGCGCAGCCGGTGGACTCGCCGGTGCTCACCCCGGAGGGGTTCCGTCCGATCGGCAGCCTCCACATCGGTGATCTTGTCGTTGGTTCCGACGGCACGCCCGTGCACGTGCTTGGCGTGTACCCCCAGGGGGAGAAGGACATCTACCGGGTGAGCACTCAGGACGGTGCCTCGACGCTGTGCTCCGGCAACCACCTCTGGGCTGTGGCAACGCGGGATGACCGCCGCCGCGGCAAGCCGCTCCGGGTCCTCACTACGCGCGAGATGATCGGGAATCTGCGCGCTAGCCACTACCACCGGTACGAACTGCCGCTGCTCAGCGGGCCCGCGTGCTTCCCTGGCCGGGAAGTGCCCATGGACCCGTACGCGCTGGGGCTGCTGCTCGGCGACGGCTGCCTGACCGGCGCCACGACTCCCAGCTTCGCCACTGCTGACGCCGAACTCGCAGCGGCCCTCGTAAGGGCGCTGCCAGGTGTCGACGTTCGCCACAAATATGGCCCGGACTACGTATTGAACCGGGTTAGGTCAGCCGGGCAGGTCATCACTTTGGAGAACCCGGTCACCGGGGTTGCGCGTCAGCTCGGCCTGCTGGGCGCAAGGTCGGAGACAAAGTTCGTGCCCGACATCTACTTGCGCAACTCCGCTGATGTCCGTCTCGGCGTGCTCCAGGGTCTGCTGGACACCGACGGCGGCCCGGTCACCCAGCGGGACAGGACCTGCCGGATCCAGTACACGACGGCGTCGCCGCAGCTGCGCGAGGACGTGCTCTTCCTGGCCCGGTCGCTGGGCGGCATCGCGTACGCGCGCGTCCGTCCCGCCCAGGGACGCCGCCCAGGTCGCGCGGGGGGCCGCCCGATCTATGACCGCAACGACGCCTACACCATTGACATCCGGCTCCCCCCCGGCATCCAGCCGTTCCGGCTCGGCCGGAAGCTGGCGCGGTACCGGGCGGAGGGCGGCGGCGGGCGGCCGCAGCGTTTCATCGACAGTATCGAGCCCGCCGGCCGGGCGCAGTGCGTGTGCATCGCGGTGTCGGCGGCGGATTCGCTGTACACCACGGAGGATTTCCTGCTGACTCATAACACCTTGAATGACTCCTTCATCATCCTGGACGAGGCGCAGAACACCTCGGCCGAGCAGATGAAGATGTTCCTGACCAGGCTCGGCTTCGGGTCCAGGATCGTTGTCACCGGCGACATTACCCAGGTGGACCTGCCCACGGGCACGGCCAGCGGCCTGCGCCAGGTACAGGGCATCCTTGACGGCGTGGAGGATGTCTATTTCTCCCGGCTGACCAGCCACGATGTAGTCAGGCACAAGCTGGTGGCGGACATCGTCGACGCCTACGAGCGGTTTGATGCCAAGCAGGCGGCGGCAGAGCCGGGCCGGCTGTCGGCCGGGCGCCAGCGGCGGGACGATTACCGCGCGCGGTGACGGTGCATAACCCGGTGACCGCGGCCAAACGGGGGCCCAGATGAGCATTGAGATCGCCAACGAGTCAGGCGTTGACGTCGACGAGCCGCTGCTGGCCGGCCTAGCCCGGCACGTGCTCGACGACATGCACGTGCATCCGCTGGCAGAACTGTCAGTCCTGCTCGTCGACGAGCCTGCCATGACCGAACTGCACGTCCGCTGGATGGGCGAGGAGGGGCCGACGGACGTGCTGGCGTTCCCCATGGATGAGCTGAGGCTGCCGCAGCCGGGCAGCGCTGCCCATAGCGACCACGGCGCGCCGGACCCGGACGCAGGCCAGGCCCTGCTCGGCGACGTGGTGATCTGCCCCCAGGTAGCGCAAGCGCAGGCCAACGAGGCTGGTCACGACGTGCAGGACGAGATCGACCTGCTGTGCACGCACGGAATCCTGCACCTGCTCGGCTACGACCACGGCGAGCCCGAGGAGCACGCAACGATGTTCGGCTTGCAGGATCGGCTGCTCGCGTCCTGGCGGGCCGAGCGGGCCGAAGCAGCCGCGGGTGGCGCGCCGGGCAGCCGGGCCCCCGGCCGGGGCGAGCCCGAAGGGCCTGGGTGAGCGGGCATGGGCTGGCTGCTGGTCGCGGCGTTCGCGCTGATGCTCCTGGCTGGCTGGTGCACGAGCGCGGAAACCGCGCTGTTGCGCGTGTCCAGGGCTGGCGCCAAGGAGCTCGGCAGATCCGCGGGTGAGGCCGGCGAGCCCCTGCAGGCCGTGCTGGCGGACGCGCCCCGTTACCTCTCCATTGTGCTGTTGGCCAGAGTTGCCGCCGAAATCAGCTCAGCGGTGCTGGTGACCGCAGTCCTGGTGCACTGGTTCGGGGTGACCTGGAAAGCCTTCGTGATCACGGCGGTCGCGATGACGGCGGCGAGCTACGTGCTGGCCGGTCTGATCCCGCGCAGCATCGCCCGGCACTACCCCGTCAAGGTAGCCAGCGCTGCGGCAGCCGTGCTGCGCCCGGTGATCAGGCTGCTCGGGCCACTGCCCAGGCTGCTGGCCGCGGCGGGCGCCGCACTGACACCCGGCCCGGCCCGGCGGGAGGGGCAATCGGGGTCTGAGGAGGACCTGCGCGGGCTTGTCGACCTGCTGGAACAGCGGCAGATCATCGAGCCGGGTGAGCGGGCCATGATCCACTCGGTGTTCGAGCTCGGCGACACCATCGTGCGCGAGGTCATGGTCCCGCGCACCGACATGGTCTTCGTGGAGCGCGACAAGACGCTCCGGCAGGGCTTGTCGCTGGCTTTGCGCAGCGGCTTCTCCCGGATTCCGGTGATCGGCGAGAACCTCGATGATGTCGTCGGGATCGCCTACCTCAAGGACATCATGACCCGGATTCATGAGCACCCGGAGGGCGAGACGGTCGAGGCGGTCGACTCGATCATGCGGCCTGCCACGTTCGCGCCGGAGAGCAAGCCGGTCGATGACCTGCTCAGGGAGATGCAGGCCCGGCACGTGCATATGTCGATCGTGATCGACGAGTACGGCGGCACGGCGGGCCTGGTCACGATCGAGGACATCCTGGAGGAGATCGTCGGGGAGATCGCCGACGAGTATGACCGGGAACGGCCGCCTGTGGAGTGGCTCGGGCCAGGCTCGGCGCGGGTCAGTGCCCGGCTGTCGGTGGAGGAACTCGAGGAGCTATTCGACGTCAGCATCGACGCCGAGGACGTGGAGACCGTCGGCGGCCTGCTGGCGCACCGGCTGGGCAAGGTGCCGATCGCCGGCTCAGTGGCGACAGTGGCGGGCCTGCGGCTGACGGCCGAGAACCTGACCGGGCGGCGCATCCGGATCGGCACCGTTACCGTAGAGCGCATCGAGCCGGACGAGCGGATGGTCGCCTCAGCCGCAACGGCCGGCGAGCAGCAGCCGACGGCAAATGGCGCCACGCCGGTCTCCAACAGCACCGCGCGTAACGGGAACGGGGTCGCCGCCAGCGCGAAGCCGCCCGAATAGGCGCGCTACCAAGCTCGGTGCCGGAGCCCGTGCACGGGCCGTTCGAAACTCCGGAGCCCCGGCCCGAGATAGCCCCTGAATTCCGAGAAATACCGAACAGCTGGCTTGCCGGAATGTAGTGTCATAGTCCCGCTCGCTGGGCGAGTTGGGGCAGCCTGGGCCGGCATCGTCCGGTCAAACGACGAGTTACCGGTGGGTCAGCAGTGCGCATAGCAAGATCATCAAATTCTACGGGATTCACCATCGTCCGAAGGCTTGGCGCAGCCATCTTCGCCATGACACTGCTGATCGTCGGCGCGGGCACGGCCACCGCGGCCACCGGCACGGCGGCGGCCCGATGGCACAGCTGGGCGCCTAACGGCGCGAAGTTCTACGGGAAATACGACGTCCGCAACAACGGGTGGAACTGCCCATGCGGCCCCCAGGAGATCTGGGCCGACTCTGGTACCCACTGGGGGATCCACTCCGACCAGGCCAAAGGCAACACTGCGGTCCTGTCGTACCCAGATGATCAAGTGCTCGAATACAAATCGATCTCCAGGCTGCCCAAGCTGGTGGCGACATACAACCTATCGCAGCCGACGAAGGGCGATTTCGAGGCTGCCTACGACATCTGGATCCAGGACAACGGCCAGCCCCAGGGCTGGAGCAACGACACCGAAGTCATGGTGTGGGTGGATAACCACGGCCAGCGTCCGGCTGGAAATGTGGCGGCACACGGAAGGATCTACGGGAAACGTTTCGCCCTCTGGTCAACCGGTGGAAAAGATCAAAGCAACGTAACGTACTCGCTTGTATTCCCGAATAGCAACAAGGGTGTTACTCACCTAGCAGCAATTTTCAGCTGGCTCAAGAGGCGCGGGTGGATCTCACACAACGCGGCGGACCTCGACGTAGAGTTCGGCTGGGAGATCTGCTCGACCAACGGGGTGTACGAGAACTTCACCATGAAGTCGTACGTGCTCAAAGGATGAAGTCCGGCATTTCGTAATCAGGCGAAGTCGCGCCGGCCTGGCTGAAGCACAATCGCGGGTGCAGGGCTGTAGGAACCGTGCGAGTAAGCGAGCCAGCCTGGCTGAAACAACCTCAGATGACTGGATGGTCAGCGCCTTCCGTAGATCCTGACGCTGTACACGCTCACCTGGAAGGTGCCAGACGCGTTCCGTGGCAGTGCGATGAACCAGATAAGAAGGTAACGCGCTCCGTTAGGCCGGGCTAGCCTGAGCCGGACCGTGCCGCCGGCGCCACTGGCGGTGGCCTGGAGCCGCATCTGCGCCAGAGCGGGCACGTTCCCGGTCAGCAACTCAAGGTCCGCGCCGCGCGCACTGCCGAGGATGATCCGGACCCTGGTGATCTTCACGCGGCGATCCATG
>JBKQTJ010000035.1:0-20881 GCA_052143255.1 Streptosporangiaceae bacterium
AGTGCAGCGCCGCGACGCCGGCGGTCGCCAGCACGATGATGATTGCCTGCGGGCCGTAGGCCACCGAGGACAGGGCATCCAGCGAGAGCGCAGCCAGGCCCTCAAGGGCCGTCAGCCGGTGCTTGTCGTCGTCCGCGAGCGGCCCGCCGACGGGCGGCCCGGCCGCAGCCGCGGTTTCTGGCCCTGCGGTCATGACTGCCTATACAAACATGCCGCGCGGCACCCCGCGGACGGCGGGCAGCTAACCGCGGACGGGCAACCGCGGTGGTTGTGAACGACGCAAGCGGCTGCTACTTCACGACGAGGAGCGCCACAAGCGCAAGGATGACCGCCACGCCGACGATGAGCAGGGCCATCCGGGCTACGCTGCGTCCGGGCGCGCCCATCTCCCAGGGCCGGCCTGGCTCGGAACCATCCTCGGCGAAGGCACGGAACTGGGCTGTGCTCGCGGAAACATCAGGCGCAGCGCGGAACTCGCCGGTGGTCAGCGGCACGCCAGTAGCAGCGGGATTCTCATGACGCTCGGTCATGGCCAAGACTGTAGCCGATGCAGACGACCAGAACCGCCAGTCGATAGATATCTAGCCCAAGCAGTGCCGAAACACCCCGCCTAAACGCCGCTACCGGGCCCCAGCAGGTCAGGACGGTTGACGAGCCTGGACAAGACGATCACGCTGCGTGTCCGGACGACGAACGATTCAGCCCCGATTCGCTCGACTACTTGCTCAAAGTGACGGACATCGGAAGCCCGAACGTGCAGCAGCGCGTCAGCCTCCCCGGTTATGGTGCAGGCGTCGATTACCTCGGGATACTTGGCGAGTGCCACCGCGATGTCGGCCGGCGAGGTGCGCCCGCGGCAGAACAGCTCGACGTATGCCTCAGTCGTCCAGCCGAGCGCGGACGGATCCACCTGAGCGCTGAATCCGGTGATCGCGCCAGCAGCGAGCAGCCGGTCGACGCGCCGCTTGACCGCTGGTGCCGACAGCCCGACGGCTGCCCCCACCTCCGCGTAGGTGGCCCGGGCGTCCCGCACGAGCGCCGCGACGATCTGCTTGTCAAGGTCATCGAGGGTCATCTCGGCCCGCCAGCGCGGGCGCAGTTAACCGACCAGCGCGGCACGCAGATTGGCCAGGTCCACCGGGGTGAGGCCATGACTGAGCAGGTAGTCATCGACAGATCCCCAGGAGGCCCTGACCTGAGCCAGCACGCCCGCCATCAGCTGCGGCGGGCTGGCCAGCAGTTCGTTGGTCAGCTTCTCGCCGAGACCGCTGCTCGACTGGACCTGGCCGATCGCCGGGGTGTTCTCCTGGTCCAGGTAGCCACCGGACAGGCCATAGTCGGCTGCGATCACCTCGTCGGGGACGCCAAGCACGGCCAGGATCAGCGCGATGACAATACCGGTCCGGTCCTTGCCCGCACTGCAGTGCACCAGCGCCGGGAACGCATCGGGCGCGCACAGGAGCTTGATCGCTTCGCCTACGGACTTGCCGCACGCATCAATGATGTACCGGTAGACCGCGTCCAGTTCGAGCGGCAGCGCCTGCAGGTCGCCGGTGAGCAGCGAGATGTGCGTGGTCCTCGCTGTCACCTGGTCGAGTGCACTCGGCGCGATGTCGACTTCCATCTGAGTCCGCAGGTCAACGATGGTTCTCAGGCCACGGGCGGCGATGGCCGCGGTCCCGGGCTCGTCAAGCCGGTGCAGGGCGTCCGACCGAAACAGGATGCGCCAGCGCACGGTGCCCCCGACGGCGGTCGGATAGCCGCCCACCTCGCGCAGGTTGTACAGCCCGCTCAGCGGGATGTGGCGCCCGTCTGCGAGTACCAGGTCCCGGACCTCGGATGCCTCACTCAACCGCCTGCTCCGTTCCAACGCGCCCAGCCTGATGTGGTCGTGAGGGGTTAACGGGGGGCGGAGCCCTCCGTTGGTCAGGGTCTCACATGCGTGTTTCGTCCTGGCTTCGTGCTCCGGGCCGGCCGGTTAACGGCACTCGGCGGGGAAGCGTCATGGCCACTGGCACGGCGGTACGGTGGGCGAGCAAGGCCGCGCGCAGCAGGCGGCCGCGGTGGTTAGCAGACCCCGTTCCCTTGGAGGAAGGCGCGATGACCCGACTCGGCGGCATGTACGGGCCCGATGCCACGTTCCTGGGCGTTCCCCGGGCCGATCTGGCCGCCCCCGCGTCCTGGGCGGGCACGGACATCATGATCATCGGTGCCCCGTTCGACGGCGGGACCTCGCACCGGCCGGGGGCGCGGTTCGGGCCGCAGGCGATCCGCTTCACCGACTACCTTCCGCATGACGGGTCCAGGCCGCACCTGGCGCTCGGCGTGGACCCGCTGGTTGAGCTCAAGGTCGCCGACGCCGGGGACGTGGAGATGCCGTCCGGCGATACGGAACTGTCACTGCGGCGGCTGGAGGAGGCAGTGCACCGGGCGTGCCACGGCGGCGCCGTTCCCGTCATCCTGGGCGGTGACCACACCATCGCGCTGCCGGACGCGACCGGCGTGGCCCGCCACGTCGGCTGGGGACGGCTGTCAGTGATCCACTTCGATGCCCACGCCGACACCGGCGATACCCAGTTCGGATCGCTGTACGGCCACGGCACCCCGATGCGCCGCCTGATCGAGTCCGGGGCCGTCCGCGGTGACCGCTTCCTGCAGATTGGCCTGCGCGGGTACTGGCCCGAGCCGGAAACGCTGCAGTGGATGGCCGGGCAGCGGATGCGAAGTTACGAGATGACCGAGGTAGTGACCAGAGGCCTGGATGACTGCCTGACCGAGGCGTTCGGCATAGCGACCGACGAGTGCGAAGGAGTGTTCCTGTCGGTCGACGTAGACGTCGTCGACCCGGGCATGGCGCCTGGCACCGGCACGCCGGAACCCGGCGGGCTGACCGGACGCCAACTGCTCGACGCCGTTCGGCGGATAGCCATGGAGCTGCCGCTAGCCGGGATCGACGTGGTGGAGGTCGCGCCGCCGTTCGACCACGCAGAGGTCACCGCCTTCCTGGCGAACCGGGTCGTGCTCGAGGCCCTGTCGGGGATCGCCTGGCGGCGACGGCAGCTGGCGGCGGACCCGGACCGGCCAGCCAGGAACCCGGCCAGCCCGCTGCTCGAAGGCCGCGGTCCGGCGAGCAGCGGCAGCTAGCCGCGGCGGCTCAAGGCGGCGCCGGTTCATGGTGGCGGCTGGCGGCGGCAGCTAAGGACGGCGGCTAGTGGTGGCCGGCGATCAGGATCGCGATCGTGGAGATCGTCCCGTCGTACAGGAAGTGGGCGACGATCGGCCTGTTGAGCTTGCGGTGTTTCTGGAACGACCGGGTGACCAGCCATCCGAACGGCAAGGTCAGCACCACGCCGATCCCGTAGTAGAGGTGGTAGCTAGCCCGCAGCGCCATGCTGAGCCAGAAGGCCTTAGCCGGCGACCAGCCAAGCTGATCGAGCCGGGTGATGAGATAGCCGTTCACTATCACCTCCTCGGCTACGGCCGTGGTGAGCGCCACGGACAAGGCGATGAGCAGGTAATAGGCTGGCAGGTTAAGCGTGCCCGCCGTGTTCATGAGCCTGGTGTGGCGCAGCGGGCTGATGGCGAGCGCGAGGACTAGCTCGAGGCCGATAGCTGCGGCCGCCAGCCCGATCGCCACCCCGAGGTCGCGCAGCGGCAGCCGGGTCAGGCCCAGGTCGGACGGCCGCTGTCCGGTGCGGGTCAGCAGCAGCAGGACCAGCGGTACTACCGAGGCCGATGGCAGGTAGCTGAGCACGCTCAGGATGACATTCAGCACCGGCTGATGGGGCGTTACGGACGGCAGCTGGGTGAGGATCTGGCCGGTGTCCAGGTGCCGGGCCAGGATCACGACCGCGGCGGCTATCCACGGGAAGAGTCCCGCGATCATGACAAGCCTGGTCTCTAGCACCAGGCCTGCCCTGGTTATCTCGGCCGGGACGACAGGCACATCCGCAGCCGCGGGCTGCTCTGGCTGCTCTGGCGCCCAGAAGTCCCAGTCCGCCGGTGCCGGCAGCCAGTCTTCGGGCGGGCTCCAGCCCGGTGGCGGCTCCCAGCCGGGCGGTGCCTCCGGCCATCCCGGCGCAGGCCGCCAGATCATCCTGTTCCTGCGCATTGGCTCATACTGCAGTAGTTCCCAAGGGTTCGACAGAATGCTCCGGCGCCGCGTTGGAGATCATCACCGTGTCTGCTCGCAGGCCGGCTGGCCGCCAGGAGTTGTGTGCATAGTTTCCCGGTGACAAAGCGGTCAAACAATCCCCAGCGCTCGGCCACAACCCCCTCTAGCCCATCTGAGATCGATGGGACGACCGGTCAACAACGAGGCGATCTATAGTTGGGAAATGCTGGATGTAACCAGGCTGCGGGTGCTGGTTGCGGTCGCCGCACATGGCTCGGTGACCGCCGCCGCCCGCGCGCTGAATTACGCCCAGCCATCAATCAGTCATCACATCGCCAGGCTTGAGGCGGAAACCGGGACACAGCTGCTCGAGCGCGTCGGGCGCGGCATCCGGCTGACCGAAGCGGGCCGGCTGCTCGCCGAGCGCGCCGAGGAAATCATCGGCCGGCTCGACGCCGCCGAGGCCGAGCTAGCCGCGCATGTCGGGCTGCGCGAGGGCCGGGTGCGGCTGGCCGCGTTCCCGTCCGCGCTCGGCACCCTGGTTCCGGCGGCGGCAGCCCGGTTGGAGGCCGAGACGCCCGGCATGGATTTCATGCTCACCGAAGCGGAGCCGCCCGAGGCCCTGCGGATGCTGCGGGCCGGGTATGTCGACGTCGCCATCGTGTTCCGGCACTACCAGCAGGACGCCGATCCAGCTCCCCCTGACCCAGCCGACGAGGGAACGCGAGGCAAGCTGCTGCTGGACGAGCCGGTCCACCTGGTGACTGCCGCCATGGCGGCTGGCGGTAGCGGTGCTAGTGGGGGCGCCGCGAGCGACGCAGAGCCGGGCGGTGACCGGATGCCAGTCGGCGAGCTAGCCCGCTACGCCGACAGCCGCTGGATCGCGGGCTGCGAGCGCTGCCGCGCCTACCTCGTCCGGCAGTGCGAGGCCGCCGGGTTCACGCCGAAGATCTCGTTCACCACCGACGACTACCTGGCGGTGCAGGCGCTGGTCGCGGCCGGCCTGGGGGTCACGACGCTGCCGGCACTGGCGCTGCGGGCCGCCCGGCATCCCGGCATCGCAACAGCCGAGCTGCCGGGCGCCCGCAGGCACGTGTTCGCCATCACCTACGGCCAGCCGCCGGACGCCAAGTCGACGACGCGGCTGATCGACATGCTCACCAGGGTGGCGGCCGCGACCTGAGACGCGGCTGCGTCACCCGGCCGCTCGCGTTGCCAGCCCGGTCACCGTAAAGTTAAAGCGCGGCGATGGAGCCCGTCGACGACAACCCGCCTAGATGGCTGATGGCTCCTGTTGAGCGCCTTACGGCGAGGACAGGAGCACGTTGTGGCACCGCATTCCGCTCCTCGCCCATTCCGCAGCCTGCTATCCGAGGGACCGGCCGGGAACGCCAGTACTGAGGCGCAGGGAGACGACGCCTTCGTCTCCGACTTGCACCTCGACCAGATCGTCCAGGCGATCGCTGGCGACCGGGAGGAGCACGAGATGCTGACAGGCCTGCTGTACCGGCAAGTCCGCGACATCGGCACGCTGCGTTATCGCCATGAGATCTTCCAAGACCTGGAGGATCCTGCGCTGTTCGAGGCGACCAGACAATTCGCCGAGCATATGCACCAGGTGCGCGCTCATCTGGGCCAACTGGACAAAATGTACTCCGGTCCCCAGCGGGAGGGCTGGTTCCTTGACGCGGCCGCGATCTACTGCGATGCCGTCCGGTCGTTGGCACGTGACCTGGCCTGCCGGCCCGTCACCTCACGCGGCCTGCTGGCGTTTCGCGACTGGCTGGCTGTCTACGTAGCGGCGGAGGAGTTCACCAAGCTCGCCTCCGACACCGCCCAACGCAAGGACGACCTCGCGCAGGTCAGGTACCAGGTCCGGATCAAGGGCCTGCGGGTCGAGGTGAGCCGCTACGACGGGGATGCCGACTACAGCGAGGAGATCGTGAAGACGTTCGAGCGGTTCCGGCAGGGCGCCGTGAAGGACTACCGGGTCAGCTACCGGAGTTGGCCGGGCATGAACCACGTCGGCGCCCAGATCGTCGAGCTTGTCGCCCGCTTGTTCGCCGATGAGTTCTCCGCGCTTGACGAATACTGCCGCCGGCACGCCGACTTCGTTGAATCGACGGTCCGCCAGTTCGACCGCGAGCTGCAGTTCTACCTGGCATATCTGGACTACACCGGGCCGCTGCGGTCGGCCGGCCTCAGCTTCTGCTTCCCGGAACTGACCGCGGACTCAAAGGAGGTATTCGCCCAAGACACCTTCGACCTGGCGCTCGCCGCCAAGCTGACCGCTAGGGGCGCGGCCGTGGTCAGCAATGAATTCCACCTGCGCGGCCCTGAGCGCGTCATCGTCGTGTCCGGGCCGAACCAAGGCGGCAAGACCACCTTTGCCCGGACGTTCGGCCAGCTCCACCATCTGGCCAGCCTCGGCTGCCCTGTCCCGGGCAGTGCGGCCCGGCTGTTCGTTTTCGACCACGTCTTCACCCACTTCGGCCGGGAAGAAGACATCACCAACCTGACCGGGAAGCTGGAAGACGACCTCCTCAGAATCCAGCGGATCCTGCAGACCGCAACATCTTCCAGCATCGTCATCATGAACGAGATCTTCACCTCTACGACGCTGAGCGATGCCCGTTTCCTGGGCCGGAAGGTGATGGAGAAGGTCATCGAGCTGGACGTGCTCTGTGTCCTCGTCACTTTCGTCGACGAACTGGCAACGCTCGGGCGGACGGTTGTGAGCATGGCCAGCACGGTCGTTCCGGATGAGCCAGCGACACGCACCTACAAGGTCGTGCGCAAGCCGGCCGACGGCCTGGCTTACGCGCTGTCGATCGCCGACAACCACGGCGTCACCTACGAGCGGCTGAGAGGGCGGCTTACCTCGTGAAGGACTATCTCCTCTATGACGCGCAGGACTTCGACTTCGGGGCGGAGCTTCCCCCGAACCACGAAGACCTGATCCAGGACCTGGAGCTGACCACCCTGCTGGCCGCGATGGCGCACGGTGACAAGTTCCTATTCGAGATTTCGACCAGAGTGATGCTGAGGAGCCTCGCCGACCCGGAGACCATCCGCTACCGGCAGCGCGTCCTGGCGGACTGCATCGCCGAGCCGGAGATCATCCGTGAGATGTACGCCATAGCTGTCGGCGCGCTCCAGGACAAGCGCGGCCTGTGGGGCTATTCGTCGCAATACCCCGCGTCGATCCTTTCCGCCGCCGTGAGGCAACTTGAGGTCCTGATTGTCCGCCTGAGAGAGCTGCGCCGGATCGCGGACAGCCACTCCGGCCGGTTCCAGTCCGAAGGACTGACCACGCTCTTCCACAGTCTGCAGCGCGAGCTGGACGACGACTATTTCGAGACGCTCCGCCGGCACCTGAGGCAGCTGAACTTCCGCCACGGCGTGCCGATGAGTGCCGAACTCAACCGGGACAACAGCGGAATCAACTACGTGCTCCGGTCCCGTAACACCAGGCGCAGCTGGAAGGAACGCGTCGGGATCGCGCCCCGTTCGGTGTACTCCTTCACGGTGCCGCCCCGTGACGACGCGGGTGCCCAGGCGCTGTCGGAGCTGACGAGCCGAGGAATCAACCTCGTCGCTAACGCGGCGGCGCAGTCAGCCGACGACGTCACCAGCTACTTCACCATGTTGCGGGCCGAGCTCGGGTTCTACGTGAGCTGCCTCAACTTGAGAGATCGGCTTGTCGCCACCAGCCAGCCGGTGACGTTCCCGGAGCCGTCGCCGGTGCACGACTGGCAGATGTCTTGCACGGACCTGCGCGACGCCAGCCTGGCACTTCGGATCGATCAGGTTATAGGCAACGAGGTCGACGCTGACGGCAAACAGCTCATGATCATTACTGGCGCCAACTCCGGCGGCAAGTCGACGTTCCTGCGCAGCATCGGCCTGGCCCAGCTCATGATGCAATGCGGCATGTTCGTCGTGGCCAGCTCCTACTGCGCCAGCGTCCGCCAAGGGGTCTTCACCCACTTCATTCGCGAGGAGGACCCCGCAATGGTGAGCGGGCGCCTTGACGAGGAACTCAGCCGGATGAGCGTGATCGCTGATCAAGTCAGCCAGCACAGCGTCATCTTGTTCAACGAATCCTTCGCGGCGACCAACGAGCGAGAGGGATCAGAGATCGCCCGCCAGGTCGTAACGGCGCTCCTGGAAGCTGGCATCACGGTGTTCTTCGTCACCCACCAATTCGACTTCGCCGACAGCATTCGCCGCCAGTACGCCGACTCGACTGTCTTCCTCAGGGCACCGAGACAGCCCGACGGGCTGCGTAGCTTCAAGCTCACCGTCGCCGAGCCGTTGCCCACGAGCTACGGCGTGGACATCTACCATCGGATCGGCGGTTGGCTGGGAGAGCAGGTCAGCCAGTCGCCATCGACCACCTAGCCGACGGTAGCTCAGAGTGCCGCGATGAGGTAGGCGACCAGCACCGCCACGAACACATACAGCAAGTACAGATTGACATCGCCGGATTGAACTGGCCGGACGAAGTCAGCCAGCCACTCGACTGCCCGAATCACCGGCCGGTACAGGTAGCGCTCGAATATCGGCGTGGCCTCCGACTCGTAGTGCACGGGCCCGGACCGGCCAGCCGGATCATCGGATGCCCTCCGCACCGAGACTGACGGACGGTACAGCGCCTCGAATGTGACCCTGGTCGGCGCCGAGAACGTCATGGCCGAGTACTGCATCCGCGGCTTGAAGTCGATCATCCCGCCGTCCCAGACCGGCACGACGACGGGATCAGCCCGAGGTCGCCCAGCGCGGTAGATGAGGATCGGCACGACAAGCACAGCCAGCAGGAATACTGCCAGGTAGGTTGGCGAGAAGCCGGAGAAGTCGGTGTGCGCGGGGATCACGGTCAGCTTGCCCGGCAGCAGGATGGGCCGCAGCGCGACACCGGTCGCGGTACGTATGGCCCTCGCCAGCCCGACGAGCACGACCGGCGCGCCCACAGCCAGCGCCACACATGCGATTGCGAGCAGCGCGGGCCCGGCAACCGGCTGATCGTGCTCTGTTGCCTCGGCCGCCCGCCTGGTCCGGGGCATCCCCAGGTACGGGATGCCGAAGCCGCGCACGAAGGCGTAGATCGCAAGCCCTCCGGTCAGCCCCAGGGTGGCCGCCGCCAGCACGATCAGGATCGCGACCAGGTGGCTGTGGGTCCGGAACCCCTGGAACAGGCCCTGGAAGATTAGCCACTCACTGACGAAACCATTCAGCGGCGGCAGCGCGGCGATGCCGAGTGTGCCAACGAACGCAATGACCCCAGCCCGCGGCATCCGGCGTGCCAGACCACCGAGCCGGTCCATGTCCCTGGTTCCGGTCGCGTGCTCGGTCACGCCGGCTTCGAGGAATAGCAGCGTCTTGTAGCAGCCGTGGTTGAGCACGTGGTATAGCCCTGCCAGCAGCAGGAACGCCCACAACGCCCGCTGGCCGTAGGCAAGGAACGTCATCGCGGCGCCGAACGCGGTCACGATGATGCCGATGTTCTCGATCGTGGAGAAGGCCAGGAAGCGCTTGATGTCCCGCTCCCCGAGGGCGTACAGAATCCCAATCGCGGCAGTCAGCGCTCCGATCCCCATGGTGAGGATGCCCCGCCACGCCGGGCCTTCCGGCAGCAGCCGGAAGCCGAACAGTGCAATGCCGTAGATGCCGAGCTTAACGATCAGCCCGGACAGGAACGCCGAGCCGTCGGCAGGCGCCACCGGATGCGCGGCCGGCAGCCACACATGCAGCGGCACCAGACCGGCCTTAAACCCGAACCCGGTCAGCGCGAACAGATAAGCGGTGTTGCGCCAGCCAGCGGGCACCAGGTGCGCACGGGCGGCGATCACGTCGAGCTGCATCGAGTGCGTCTGGCTGGCAAGGATCACGAACGCGGCCACGATCAGCACAAAGCCTGTCTCCGACAGCGCCAGGAACCAGAACGCGCCGCTAGCCACCTGCTCGCTGCGTGGCCGGCGCAGGATCAGCAGGTAACACAGGAGCGCAATGGATTCCCACGCGACCAGAAACGTCAGCACGCCGCCCGCCGCCAGCACGGCAACGCTGGCGATCAGCGCCAGGTTGTAGGCGCATAGGTACAGCGACGTTCCCATCGAGGTTTCCTTCTGGGAACGGGGAAGATACAGCGCGATCCCGACCGCCACGATGCCGAGCAACAACGCAAATACACCAGACAGGCTGGTGGCTTGCAGTTGCAGCGAACCGACCACAACCGACCCGCCCGCGGAAACCACCCTCGAGTTGCCCGACAGCAAAGCGGCAACACCGCCGACCGCTGTAACGACGCCGCCTGCTGCTGACAGTCCGCAACAGGCCCGCATACCAGCGCCGGACCTGCCGATCGCCAGCGCGGCCACTGCCGCGGCCGACCACGCGGCCGCGCCGATGGCGAAGAGCACGAGCGGTGTCAAGGCGTACCTCCCACGGCGAAGCTCAGCCCGGATACTTTCTCAGCGAGACGGTCGACCGCGACGAGCAAACCTTGCAGCAATGCCAGCGGGCTCGGCGGGCAGCCCGGAATCCACACGTCGACGGGCAGCAGCTGATCGACAGATCCGTAGCTGAACGCGTCGGGCTGGTACACGCCACCGAGCGCGCAGGCGCCCGTTGCCACCACGAGCTTGGGGCCAGGCATGGCCTCGTAGGTCTTGCCGGCCGCGACTGCGAATGCTCGGAGCATGGGCCCGGTGACCAGCAGCAGGTCCGCATGCCTGGGCGCGGGCGTGAAGAAGAACCCGAGCCGCTGCAGGTCATAGTGAGGCGCGGTGAGCAACCGAATCTCCTGCTCACAGGCCGCACAGGAGCCGGTGTCGAGGGTCCTGATATGCAGGCTGCGGCCGAACTGGGCAGCGACTCGGCGGCGCAGCTCTCCGGCCGTCTGCTCGGTGCTCGGGGGTACCGTGCTCAAGGTCACGGTCCGGCCTCGCCCAGCAACGGAATGCGCTTGACCAGCGCGGACCTGTCGGTTGCGGCCAGCTCGAACTCGCCGCTGGCGGTGACTGCGGTCGGTTCGGACGCACGACACCGCCCGCACGCGGTGCAGGCGCCCGCGTCGAAGACCAGTATGTCGCCCGCTCTGGTCAGTGCCCAGCTCGGGCAGATCTGCACAAGGCCGTCGGCAACCTGCCGGGTGAGCGCGTCCGGCCGGAAGGCCGGCGGACTTGGCAGCGAGCTGGCCGTGCTATCGGCATGCAGCGGGTAGCGGGTCGTGACCACGCCTCTTCGCAGGCCCCGGACAAACCATTGGGGCATCGCCGATCCTCCCTTCGGTAGAGTGCCTAACGCGCCGTGCCGGCCACGGTCAGCCAGAAGCTGGCCTCGATGATCGGAATATCGTTGAACACGTTCTGGGACCGGCAGGCATCGTCGAACGCTCGCCAGTTGCGGACCGCCGCTGGCCGCAGGCGCGCCCGGGTGATGAGGCCGCTGGCATCCAGCTCCACCCAGGCCAGTACCTCGCCACGGGATGACTCGGCCCAGCCAAGGCCAGACTTGCGCGCTGACGTGTCCGGTCCGGCCGGATAGGACCCGTATTCCGTCTCGCCGCCGGAGGACTCGCCGCGAAACCCAGCCAGACCAGGCACCCCTGCTACGCCGGCGTGCTCAAGGCCGGCGGTTCCAAGCAGGGCATTGATGAGCCGGACCGAGTCGGCGGTCTCGGCCAGTATGACGTTCAGCCTGGCCAGCGCATCGCCGGCCGGCTGGGTTGCCACAACCGGCGCGAGCACGTGGTACGGGCCGAAAGGGTGATCCGCGCGGGAGTCGGTACGGATGTCGCCGGCCCGCGCGACCGGGCCGACCAGGCCGAGTCGGCGCACCTCCTCCTGGGTCACGATGCCGGTGGCCTCAAGCCGGTCGAGGAAGGAATTCGTCGCCAGCAAAGCGTCCCCAGCCCGGCGCACTTCCGCATAGGCAGTCGGCAGGCCACCGCGCAACGCCGCCGCATCGGGTGATGCGCGCACGCCTCCTATCGCCACGATGCCGAACAGGTATCGGTGCCCGAATACGGCGGCATTGAGCCTGAGCAATTGCTCCAGCGCTATCTCTGCCGCGGCGCGGCCCACGGCGAGTCCGCACGCTTGGCACAGCGCGGCGATGGCTGCGGCATGGTTGTACAGCCGTTCGAGCTCCAGCGCGATCGCCCGGCTGCGCAGCGCGGCCGGGTCTGGCTCGATCCCCAGCGCAGCCTCTGCGGCCGCGGCGAACGCCCAGCCGTTGCCGACGGCACCGAGGCCCTCGGCCCGCTCTACATGGAACAGCGCCTGCTCCGGACTGTGGCCGTGGGCCCGCCACTCGACGCCCCGGTGCTTATGCCAGGTGAACAGATACAGGTCGACCAGTTCCTCGCCGCTCGTCACCAGCCCGTAGTAGAGCGACTCAACTCCGACCTGGCGCACCGGGCCAAACGGGAACTCGAAAGCCTGACCGCCTACCACATGCGGAGCATGCACATCTGCTGGCGGTTCGGCTGGCGCGCGCCCCAGCCGCGGCAGCTCGACGTCGGGGTGCGGCGGCATCGCAACCCGGTTCAGGGGCTTGCCGCCTGACGGCCGGATACCAAACTGTTCGTAGATCTCGCACTCTTCGGCAAAGGCCGCTGGAGCGATGTCGGACAGGGCGGGGTACTCGGTTCCGTCAATCGGCGTCTCGGTGATCAGGTAACGCTGATCGTGATCCAGCGCCCATACCATGCGCAGGATCACCGGATCCGACCCGGCGGCGAACAGGTCAGCCAGCCGGGCACCGGGATACCGAGCCAGCTCGGCAGTCACCCGGCCCAGATCGGCGGCTGCTATCTGGCTCATTGCCACCGGGCGGTCGGTCCCGTCTGCACGCGCAACGACGGACGGCAGCTCGCGCGCCGTGTCGGGCCAGACGCCGGTCATCACAGCACCGCAATCGAGTGTGTGATCGCCGCATTCAGGCCAGCTGGTATCCACAACCCCAGCACCAGCAGCAGTGCGAGCCCGGCAACGACGGGGGCGGTGGCCGTCAGCCGGGCGGCTCGGCCCGGATCGGGATTTGCTGATCCGGACGCCACGATTGGGGCCGGCTCACCGTTCGCCATGCCGGTGGTAGTCCGGGCGAACGCGATGAAAGCGATCGCCAGCAGCAGCAGGAGCAGCAACGGCAGCACCGGACTGGCGCCCGCGAACCCGGCCCTGACAATGGTGAATTCGGATAGGAACAGGCCGAACGGCGGCGAGCCGAGCCCGGCGAACGAGCCGAGCAGCAGCACGCCTCCGGTCAGCGGTACCGCGGCAAGTAGACCTCGCACCCCGGCTGCTTCCCGAGTGTGGTATCGCTGCGCAATATCACCGCTGGACAAGAACAGCACGGCCTTGGCGATCGCGTGGTTCAGCGTATGCAGCAGCGCTCCGTACAGCCCGAGGACGCCGCCGAAGCCCAGCGCGACCGCGATGATACCCATGTGCTCCACCGAGGAGTAGGCGAATAGCCGCTTGAAGTTCCCGCGCCTGACCATGAACAGCACGCCGATGACCACCGACAGGAAACCGAAGACCAGCAGCACCACCCGCGGGAACTGGGTGCCCAGTCCGGCGTTGGCGATCGCGAGGAACCTGATGATCGCGTACATGCCGGTGTTCAGCAGCGCCGCGGAGAGCATCGCGCTGGCCGGGCTCGGCGCCTCAGCGTGTGCATCCGGCAGCCAGGTATGCATCGGCGCCAGGCCGACCTTCGTCCCGTATCCGACGACTGCCAGCAGGAACCCCAGCCGCAGGCTGGCAGGCGCGAGTGCATGCGCATGCGCGAACAGGTACGGCCAGGTTAGCTTCAGGTCAGGGGCCAGATGCAAGGCACTGGCCGAGTAGAACACGAACAGCGTCCCGGCGAGCGCGATCGTCACGCCGAGCGAGCTGATGATTACGTATTTCCAGGCCGCCTCGAGCGAGCTAGCCTTCCCCTCCAGCCCAACGAGCGCGGCGCTGGCCAGCGTACTGGCCTCAATAAGGACGAACAGCAGCCCGAGATTGCCTGTCTCCAGCGAGGCCAGCATCAGCGAAGCGAACAGGCCGAAGAAAATGAAGTACAACCGGACCTGGAAGCCTGACAGCCGGCCTGCCGACTCCTCGGCCAACAGGTAGCCCACCGAACCGAACGCGGCCAGCGTCGTGACCGCAGCGACCGTGAACAGGAAGAAGCAGCTGAGCGAGTCAACGTACAGGAACCCGCCGATGCCGCGCAGCGGCGCCCGGTGCAGCTGACCGATCAGCAGCCAGATCGCAGCTGCCAGCGTGACCGAGGCGCCCGTCGCCCCGGCCCAGCCAGCTGACCGTGCCTTCGCTCCGGCGCCGGCAGCGACGGTCCCGGTGAGCGGGCCTGCGATGATAATGAACGCAAGGACGATCATCCGTGCAGCTCCCTCAGCTCGGACGCGCTCGCGCTGGCGAGCTGACGGGTGAGACCAGAAACGAACACCAGCATGATCAGGACACCGGCGACGACATCGAGGAAAATCCCAGCCTCGACGATGAATGGGAACGTCGCCACCAGCGTGATCGCGCCGAGAAACACCCCGTTCTCCACGATCAGCCAGCCGATCAGCTGGGCTACCGTGTGCCGGCGGACCACCATCACCAGGCTGCCGAGCAGGATTACCGCGGTGGACAGCGGCACGACCGCCGCTGCTACCAGGCCGTGCGGCAGCAGCTGCGGCCTGGTTACCAGGTAGGCGAACGCGGTCAGTGCGCCGCCAGCTATCAGCGACGTCGACAGGCCCGTCGATATGGCCGCGTCGCGCTTCAGCTCAAGGCGGCGAATCAGCAGCCGGCGAGCGGCCAGCGGAATCCCGATTCCCTTGATCGCTAGCGTCGCCACCGCAAGCACCCACAACGCCGGACTGCGGAGGGTATAGGCGGCCACTCCGGCCGCGAACGACAGCACCACCGACTGCGCGCCGTAGTAGGCGATGTACCGGTTGAACAGCTTGGAGCCCAGGCACGCGAACGCGAGCAGCAAGATGGCGACGCCGGACAGGTCAAGCAGCACTCCGGCCACGCTTGTCGCTGACAGGTTCTGCACTGCTCATGCTCCGATCACGTAGGACGTCGCGACGCCCACGAGGGCCAGCAGGAACGCGGCCCCCAGGAACTCGGCGATCCGGAAAAACCGCAGCTTGGCGAAGGAGGTGTCGATCACCACGATGGCCAGCCCGCACAGTGCCAGCTTGCCCAGCAGCGCCGGGATCGCGAGCAGCGCGCTACCCAGATCAGCACCGTTGCCCAGGCCCCATGGCAGCACGAAGACGTTCATGAAGATTGACGAGAGCAGGAAGAACTTCATCCAGCTCCCCCACTTCATCAGTGCGTATGCCCGGCCTGAGTATTCAAGGACGCGGCCTTCCTCGATCATCGAGATCTCGGTTGAGCCGCCGTGACTGTCAATCGGGATCCGCCCGTTTTCCACCAGCACGATCATGAAGAACGCGAGCAGGCCGAGCAGATGCGTCGGCAGCACCAGCGCATAGGGCGAGGCCGAGATCGCGTGGTTCATCAGGTACGGGTTGTCTGAGGCTGACACCGCGCCCACCGTGAAGAACACCAGGATCAGCGCCGGCTCCGCCATGCTGCCTATCCAGCTTGCCCGGCTCGCGCCTAGCCCGCCGTACGGGCTAGCGGTGTCGAGCCCGGCCAGCGAAGTCATGAAACTGGCGAGCGCCAGCACGAACGCGCCGCCGATCAAGTCGGCCAGGAACGCCAGCGGCAGCGGCGTGTTGGTGAGGACAGGGACGATGACAGAGACCGTCAGATAGCAGGCGAATGTGACGAACGGCGTGATCGCAAATACCCAGGACGCCTGGTCACTCGTTGCGCTGCCCTTGCGGAGCAGCTTTGCCAGGTCCCGGTAGGGCTGCAGTGCACTCGGGCCGCGCTTGGACTCGACAATCGCCTCGGCCCTGGCCAGCACTCCCGCATACAGCGGCGCGACCGCGAGAACCACGGCACTTTGCAGAACCTGCGCAAGGACGGCAGACAGCAAGAAGACCTCCACCTGGGCGGCAGTGACCGTGCAGGTAGAGGCCATCAGCCAGAACCAGCTCTGGCGTTACGCGAGCCTCATCGCGTCAACGCGCCTTACGATACATCGCAGGTCATCCGCCTGCAATGCACATAAGTCACATCTGTCACACCAGCGGCTAGGGCCCGGCTGAGGCGGTGGTTGGCAGGGCGCTTGTCTCCTCTGGCAGTTGGCCCAATACTGCGTGCAGCGCGCACTCGCGCGCCGCCAGTTCCGCCAGCTTCTGCTCGGCCTGCTCGCCAGCTGCAGCGCGAATCGCGGTCGCGCTTTCCAGCGCCGTAGCGAGCCGGTCGGTGCTGTCGGCGTACCGCCGCCGCACGTCCGAGAGAAGCTGGCGAGTCGCCTCGGCCAGCCGGTACTGCAAGTCACCGCGAGCCCGGCCGAGCTGACTGCCAACCAGGTCCGCCACCTGCCCGCGCAAGCGCTGGCGCGCCACCCGCCGGCCGTACTCGCCAGGCAGCCGCCGCCGCACTGCGCCGACCAGCAGCTCAGCCTGGTCGACACGCTCATCCAGGCTATAGAAGAAGTGGCGATCGGCTGCCAGCCGGTTACCCGGCGATGGCAGCGCTAGGTCGAGCCCGAGCAGGTCAGACGCCGCCACGCGGACCGAGCTGAGTTCGGCCTCCAGTTCGGCAGCCAGCCTGTCATCGATGCTCCGCAGTCCTCGTTCGAGCTGGCTGGCCTGCTCGAGTCGCCAGGCCTCGGCCGCATCGGCGACCAGCCCGGTGAGGTGAGCGCGGCCCCGGCGCTCAACATCGGCGGGCGAAGCTCCGGCCAGTTCACCGTCGAGCAGCTCGGCCAACCTGGCGACGATCGCCGCCGACAGCTGCGGCTGCGCCTGCTCTGCTGCCGCGTTCAGCGCCTCGAGCAGTCGCGCGGACTGCGCCTGGGCGCGGTCCTCGGCCTCGGCACGACGGGTGCGCACGGCCGCCAGCCGTGCGCCGAACGCTGCCACTTGCGCGCCTGCCTCCGTGCCGGGCAGCCGCGCGGCATGCTGGGCCAGTGCAACCTCGTCGAGGAGTTGCTGCCCGATCCTGCGCGCATGGCGAGCCACGGACAGCTCCAGACCCGCGATCCGGCCGGTATTCAGGTAGGCGACGAAGTCGGCGGCGAAGGCGGTGAAGCCGGGGTCGCCGTCGGCGCCGAGCGCGCGCCGGGCCGACAGCGGATACACCAGCTCAGGCCGGCCGGTCACCTCGGCCGCCACCCTCGCGGTAAACGCCTGCGCTTCGGCCAGCGAAACTTCGTTCAGGTAGTCGGCCTTGTTCAGCACGATGAACAGCGCCACCGACAGGCCGGCCACCCTGCGCAGCAACTCCCGCTCGCTGGCCGACACCGGCGGATCGGCTGTCAGCACGAAGACTGCCGCGTCCATCGATGGCAGAGCCGCGTCGGCTGCGGCAGTGTTATGCGTATGCACAGAACCGGTGCCCGGCATGTCCACGATCTCGACCCCACGGGCCAGGATCGGCGCATCCAGCCCGACGGTGATGGCAGACACGCCGCGGCAATTGCCCGGGTTACCTCGCTCGGTGCAGAAATCCGGTAGCGCAGACAGCGCAAAACGCTCGGCGCGGCCGTCGCTGAATGTTGCCTCGACGGCCTCCTCCGCCCGCACCACGGTCGTTGCCACCGCGGTCAGCGGCACCACGCCTGTGGGCAGCACCTCGCGGCCCAGCAGCGCATTCACCAGCGTGCTCTTGCCGCGCTTGGCCTCGCCGACCACCAGCACCCGCAGCCGGGCCGAGCCAAGCCGGTCGCGGATCGCGGCAAGGTCGTCGCGGTCGCGGCCATCGGCCAGGTCACAGAGCTGGTCCAGGACCGCGCGCAGCCAGGTCCGCTGGGCGGTCTGCATCGTCGTCGCCTACCTTTGCCAGGTAGGGACCGTTGGCGGACGCGCCGCAGTTCGATGGCGGGCCCCTCCGCCCATGCCGTTCCGCGAGTCTAACGCGCCCCGGCGAGTGCGCACAGCGCGCGCGGCTGCCAAGCCGAACCGGCGCGTCGTGATCGGACCTAGATCGCCGCGGACCGGCCGGCCCAGTGAGGCCGCCGGGTTCACGCCCAAGATCTCTTTCACCACCGACGATTACCTCGCCGTGCAGGCGCTGGTCGCGGCCGGCCTGGGCGTGACCACCCTGCCCGGCCTCGCCCTTAGAGCGGCTCGCCATCCTGGCGTCGCCACGGCCGAGTTGCCTGGCGCGCGTAGGCACGTGTTCGCCATGACCTACGGTCAGGCACCGGACGCCAAGTCGACAACCCGGTTGATCGAGATGCTGGCCAGGGTGGCAATCCAGACCTCCGAGGCATCATGACAGCAGATGAGTTGCTGCTATGATGCTGGCATGCGCACGACCGTGACCTTGGATGCTGACGTGGCGGCACGGCTCAAGCAGGTCGCACGAGACCGCGGCGTGTCGTTCAAGGAAGCCCTTAACTCCGCTGTTCGGGCTGGACTGTCAGCAAGTCACTCACCGCAGCCCTACCGGACGCCAGCTCGCCCGCTTGGTCTCCGGCCCGAGATCAATCTGGACAAGGCGCTGCAGGTGGCCGGCGAGATCGAAGATGCAGAGATCATCCGGAAGCTCGAACTGCGCAAGTGAAGATCCCTGATGCGAATCTGCTGATCTACGCGCTGGACGAGACCTCGGCGCGGCATGAAACCGCCCGTACCTGGCTCGACGGCACCCTGTCTGGATCGGAGGATGTCGGCTTCGCGTGGGTCGTGCTGCTCGCCGTGCTGCGCCTGACAACAAAGGCGTCGATCTTCACCAAGCCGCTTGGACTGGAGGCGGCTCTTGATGTTATCAATGGCTGGCTGGATCAGCCGTGCGCATCGGTCGTGCACCCCACTGCCAGGCACCCGGAGATCCTCCGCGGGCTGTTGACCCCGCTCGGCACTGCCGGCAACCTCACCACTGACGCCCACCTGGCCGCGCTGGCAATTGAGTACGGCGCCGAACTCTGCTCATGCGACGCCGACTTCTCCAGGTTCCCTGGGCTGAAGTGGCGGGATCCAACACGCGCGTAGGCGAGGCGTGGCTGAGCTGCCGCGGACTAGATGGCAGCCGACCGGCCCGCCCAGTACGGGTCTCGCAGCCGGCGCTTGAGGAGCTTGCCGCTGGGGTCGCGGGGCAGTTCGGTGGCGAAGTCGATGGACTTGGGCCATTTCATCTTCGCCAGCTTGCCCTCGAGGCCCGCCATGATCTCAGCGGCCAGCTCGTCCCCCGGCTCCACGCCGTCGGCCGGCTGGACGACCGCCTTGATCTGCTCGCCCCATTCCTCGTCCGGAATGCCGAAGACCGCTACGTCAGCGACCTTGGGATTCATGATGATCTCGGCCTCGATCTCGGCCGGGTAAATGTTGGCACCGCCAGAGATGATCATGTCGGACTTCCGGTCGCACAAGAACAGGTAACCCTCGCCGTCCAGGTAACCGATGTCGCCGACGGTGAAGTAGTCGTTCAGGCGGTTCGCCTGCGTCTTGGCCTTGTCGCCGTAGTACTCAAAGTCTGACAGACCCATCTTCATGTACACGGTGCCCGGCATGCCGGTCGGGCATGGCTCGCCGTTCTCGTCCGCTATCAGTAGCTCGCTGATCGGCCAGGCCGTTCCGACCGTGCCGGGATGGGCCAGCCAGTCTTGCGGCGAGGCAATTGTGCCGCCGCCCTCGGTGGCCGCGTAGTACTCCCACACGCACGGGCCCCACCAGTCCAGCATGGCCTGCTTGATACCGACCGGGCAGGGCGCGGCTGCATGGATCAGCCAGCGCATCGAGGACAGGTCGTAGGACGCCTTGACCTCGTCGGATAGCGAGAGCATCCGCTTGAACTGGGTCGGGACCATGTGCGAGTTCGTGCACCTGTACCGCTCGGTGAGCGCCAGCGCGGTCTCGGCGTCGAATCCCTCCATCGTGACCAGCGTGTGACCCATGTGCAGCGCCGCGCCGCCGAAGGTGGTAACGGCGGTGTGGTAGTTCGGCGAGGTCAGCAAGTGCGCGTTTGGCTGGCCTTCAGTCACGCCGAAAAATGACATCAGCCCGGCGGCTAGCACGAAGGCGTCGTCAGGATCGAATCCGGCCAGCGCCCGGCGCACGCCCTTCGGACGGCCCGTAGTGCCCGAGGTGTAGTGCATGGTCGTGCCGGCCGTCCGCTCTTCGGGCAGGCTCTCACGCTGGCCTGCCCGCAGGTCCGCCACGCTGGTGAAGCCAGCCACGTCGCCAAAGCTGAACCTGGCATCCGAGGGAACGCCGGCCTGGTCGGCGGTGTCGGTACCTAGCTTGGCGAAGCGCTCATGGACGAAAAACGCTTTCGCCCCGCAATCCTTGACGATGTAGGCGGCCTCGGGCGCGGTGAAGTGCCAGTTGACCGGGGTCAGGTACCAGCCCGCCTGCATGGCAGCCAGGTAGACCTCGACCGGCGCGGCGCCATTGGGCAGCAAAGCCGCGATGCCATCGCCGGCCTTCAGGCCGCTGGCTCGCAGCGCGTGAGTGAGCTGGTTCGCACGCGCGAGCAAGTCACCAGCCTGGTGCTCGGTGCCGTCAGGATCTACTACCGCGATCCAGCCCGGATCCTCCTGCGCCCGGCGCCAGAACCCCTTCGATCCCACGGCATACCTCCGAGTCGTGCCGTTCCGGCCTGTAGGCTGTCCGCATGCCACGGCGGCCGGGTGCGAGCTAGTAGCGCAAATCCCTATGCGTAGCGCTAG
>JBKQTJ010000036.1:0-9238 GCA_052143255.1 Streptosporangiaceae bacterium
CCATCGCGGCGCGGGAGAACGCGAACGGCGCACGGGCCAAGTCCGGCGGCCGCACGGTCCCGGTCGGGCCGGAGCTGATCCGGCTCTATGCCGACTACCTGCACGAAGAGTACGGCGCTGCCTGCAGCGACTACGTGTTCATCAACATCTGGGCGGAGCCGAAGGGGCACGCCTGGTCATACCAGGCGGCCTATGACCTGGTCCTGCGGCTGCGGGCCAGGACCGGGATCGCTTTCGACCCGCACTGGTGCCGGCACAGCGCGGCCACGCGGTGGCTGCGCGACGGCGTCCCGATCGAGGTCGTCTCGAAATTGCTCGGGCATTCGTCGGCAGCAGTTACGTCTTCCGTTTACGGGCACCTCACGGCCGAGGACACGCGGACGGCGCTAGAGAAGGCCGGCTGGCTCACCGGCAAGGAGGTGTCGTGGTGAGCGGCGGCTGGATCACGCACGCCGACCGGGTCCAGCAGCAGTACCGGGCTGCGACAGGCCTGCTGGAAAAGCTGATGGCGGCAGTACGCCCGGAGTTCCGCGCCGATGAGCTCGTCCTCGACCCCGCTGACCCGGTATTCGGGGGCGCGATCTGCCGGGTGGCTTCCTGCCCGCGAACGGCATGGGGCGGCCGGGGACTATGCGCCGCTCACCATGACCGGTGGACCCATGAGGGCAGGCCCGGTCTGGACGCGTTCGTCGCGGCGACGAGCCCCCGCTGGCACAAGCAGACCCCGCTGACCTGCTGCCGTGCACCCGGCTGCCGGCGCGGTGTCCGCCGCCAGGGACTGTGCATGCGTCACAGCGCAGCCTGGGAACGTGCCGGACGCCCGGATACCGGTGCGTGGCTGGCCAGCGTCCCTGCAACCATGCCGCCCGCGGGGCAGCAAGACTGCCTGATCGGGTTCTGCGACCTATGGGCCGAGCATGACATCCCGTTCTGCCAGAACCACGGAGCCACGTGGTACGTCAACGGCCGCCCCGAACCGGGCGACTTCGCCGCCAGGTATCTCGACGACAACCCAGTCCCTCCTCACGAACGCATCTTCCTGACCAGCCTGCCCCCGCAACTGAAGCTGGAGATCCAGTACGCGCTCCAGCGGCGGCACGACGAGCGCGCGGGCAAGGCACCGCCATACATCGTGATGATCACGGTCCGGTTCCTGGCCGCCAGCGGAGCGTCCTCGCTGCTGGACCTGGCCGAGCAGCAATGGCGGGATGCGTTCGGGAAGAAGGGCAACGCGATCGCGCTGCTGGCCTGGTCCCGCCGGCAGGTCGCCGACCTGTCCGAGGGCGGCGGCTGGGACGCTGAGTACCCCCGCGACGCCTGGCAGATGCACCGCCTCGGCTTCGAGGGCAGGAACGTCCTGGACTTCTCCCGGATCCCCCAGCAGCAGCTGAAAGACCTGGCCAAACGCTGGACCCGGTGGCGGCTGAGCACCGGCCTCGGGCTGGAAGCCGGAGGCGTCCGGCCAATGCGCGTCCTGACCCGGCTCGCCGCCTTCCTGCACTCTCGCGGCATCGCCACCGTCAGCGGCATCGACCGGGCCGTGCTCGAGGCCTACCTCGCCGACCTCCACGCAGCATTCGGGGGCAGGTCCGAGCACGGCACCCATGTCGGCACGATCGGCCTGTTCCTCACCGCCGTCCGCCAGCACGGCTGGGCACCGGACCTGCCGCCGGACTCGATGATCTTCCCCGGCGACCAGCCGCCGCGCACCGAGCTGCTGCCCAGGGCACTGGCCGGGCACGTGATGACCCAGGTCGAGCAGCCCGCCAACCTCGCCCGCCAGGAAAACCCCGCCTACCGGCTGGTCACCCTCATCCTGATCCGCTGCGGCCTGCGGGTGTCCGACGCGCTCAAGCTGCCGTTCGACTGCATCGTCACCGACGACAGCGGTGCTCCCTACCTTCGTTACCGCAACCACAAGATGAAACGCGAGGCACTCGTCCCCCTCGACGACGAGCTGACCGCGCTGATCCGCGGACACCAGCAGCAGGTCCTGGATCGATACCCGGCCGGGATCGTGCTGTTCCCCCGCCCGGAGAAGAATCCCGACGGCAGAACCCCGGTCAGCAGCGCAACCTACCGCCAGGCTCTCTACCGCTGGCTGGAGCACTGCGACGTCCGCGACGAGCACGGCCAGCCGGTCCACCTGACCCCGCACCAGTGGAGACACACGCTGGGCTCAACCCTGATCAACAGGGATGTGCCACAGCATGTCGTGCAGAAAATCCTCGACCATGACTCGCCTCAGATGACCGGGCACTACGCCCGGCTGTCGGACAGGACCGTCCGGGACCACTGGGAGAAAGCCCGCAAGGTCAACGCCGAAGGCCAGCCCGTCCAGGTCAGCCCCGGCGGACCCCTCGGCGACGCCGCGTGGGCCAAGCAGCAGCTGTCGCGGGCGACGCAGGCGCTGCCGAACGGCTACTGCCAGCTTCCCCTGATCCGCACCTGCCCGCACGCAAATTCGTGTCTGACGTGCCCGATGTTCGTGACCACGGCCGAGTTCCTGCCCCAGCACCACGCGCAGCGGCGGCAGACCCTGCAGATCATCACTGCCGCCCAAACCGCGGGCCATGCCCGCGTCGCCGAGATGAACCAGCAGGTCGCCGTCAACCTGGACAAGATCATCACTGCTCTCGAAGACAACGGCGAGAACCGCAGACAGGCGGTTGCCGGTGCGCCCTGACCCGCTCCTCGAAGCAGCAGCCAGGCGGCACGAGCTGACCCGGTCCAGGGCCATCCAGGCGCTGCGCGAACTCGACCGATCCGGCGCTCCCGTGACGTTCGCCGCCGTTGCGTCGGCGGCGAGAATCTCACGGTCGTGGCTCTATGCCCAGCCCGACATCGCCGGCCAGATCCGCCGGCTGCGCAGCGAAACAAGCGGCACCGGCTCCGCCGGCGCCATCCCCGCAATCCAGCGGGCCACCGACGCGTCACTTCGCGCCAGGCTCACCGCCGCCCTCGACCGCAACAAGCAGCTCGCCGACGACAACGCCCGGCTCCGCCGGCAACTCGCCCGCGCCCTGGGCGACGAGCGGACGGCCCGGACCCGATCAGGTAACAATCCAGTCCCATGAAAAGCCGTCCCCTCCGGCCGCGAGCGTCCCGCCAACGACATGTCCGCGACAAGACGCCGCAGGTCACAGCATCGGCAGACGCGAAAGCTCAAGATAACGATCGAGTCGATCAACTTCCAGCTCAGGAAGATCACCAAGAACCGCGGCCACTTCCCCGACGACGACGCCGCGATGAAACTGCTCTACCTCGGCATCCGCAACATCACCGGCCGCCACATCGACGGCGACGGCCTGGTCCGCGACCGCGGCGAACGCGGCACCGGCACCTACGGCTGGAAAGCCGCCCTCAACGCCCTGGCCGTCCGCTTCGGCGACCGGCTCCCCCTCTAACCGATCACTATCCGTAACAGTCATCCCAGGAAGAAAGTCACCCGGACTTACACAGAAAACTTGACAGGCTGGAACAGGTGCGCGATCGCCTCACGCACGCTCACGTCCGGGTCGAGCACGATCTTGTCGGCCGGGTCGTAGGCCAGCCCGACCGGCAGCCCCATCTTCAGTTCGCCGCGGCGCGCCTTGGACAACTGCCCGCCGCGCAGCCGGGCCCGGATGAAGTGCAGTTCGGCCTCGCTCATCGTGCCCTTGAGGCCCAGCAGCAGCCGGTCGTTGAACTCGCCCGGGTCATAGAGCCCGTCCTCGTCGCAGATCAGCGTGCCGCTCAGCGCGCAGATCTCCAGCAGCCGGTGCCAGTCGGCGTTGTTGCGGGCCAGACGGGAGACCTCAAGGCGGCCGAGCACGATCCCGGCCCGACCCATGCCGACCTCTGCGACCAGCCGCTGGAATCCCTCCCGGTCGGCGGCCGAGGCACCGGACTGGCCCTGATCGACATCGATGGTGATCACCTGCTCGGCCGGCCAGCCCAGCGCGATCGCGCGCTGCCGCAGCCCGTACTGGCGGGCGGTCGACTCGGTGTTGGTGAGCACCTGACGCAGCGTGGACTGCCGCACATACAGGTATGCCGCACGGGCCAGGTGTCCCGCAGTGACCTTGCTCGCGGGCCCGGCGCTCACCGGGGCTCACCGCCCCGCGACGACAGCCAGCGCCATCGAGGCGAGCGCTTCGACGAGCCGGTCCGCGACACCGGCGGCCGGGGACGCCACGGCCGCCTCACGTGCTGGCGTCCTCGCCGCGCCGGCAGGGACCGCGTGCCAGGCGCGCAGCCAGGCCACCACGCCGCGGTGCTGCAACACGCCCAGCCCGCACCGCCACCCGCCCGCGTCGCCAGCCAGCGCGCGGGCGCGCAGCTGTTCGTAGCGGGCGACATCGGCGCCGTGCTCGCCATGCCGCTCATCGCGGTTCTCCGCTTTTGGGCTCCCTCACCCGCGCCAGCGCCCGCTCCACCGAGCGCGGGTGCACCGAGATCCCGAACCGCTCGGCGATCAGCCCGGCCAGGTCCGCCGAGCGCAGCGCCGGGTCGTCCTCCCGCGCCGCCCGGGCGAACGCGACCACCTCGCCGGTGAGCTTGTGCGCCCGCCGCGGCCCCGGCCGGGCCGGCACCAGGCCCGCCAGCCCGTGCGCGTCAACCGCGGCGGCCGCCTGATAGAACGACGGGCGGGAGAACCCGAACGCCGCCGCCGACCGGGTCACCGGCTGCCCCTCCACCCGCACCCGGCGCACCATCTCGTACTTCACCTGCACCAGGTCCCGCGCGTCGAGGAACTCCGAGGAGGCGAACGCCTCGTCGGTCACGTCCTCCGGGCGAGGGTTCAGGCTGCGGTCCGAGCGCAGCGCCGCTACCTTCGGATCCTGCTTCCGTTTCGCCACACAGGCCTCCCGGATGACAATCATGTAAGACTGATTATGCCGAGCACAGTTGTATGTCGAGCGCGACACGCCGCTAACATCGCATGCACAAGCGATAACGCCGATCTATCACGAGCAGATCACCATCAACGGCAAAATCGCTAAGACACTTGCGGCAGAATTAGCCTTACACCTCGGCCCGGCCCGGCCCGCAGCCCATCGATCAGACCAGCCAGCGCGCTCAGGTCAGCGACCCGGAACGGGCACCGGCCAGCAGCCGCCACGACAAACGCATCCACTGCGACCGCGTCCGTCCAGCCCACCGGCAGCGAGTGCTGCACGCCCTGATCATCAAGGAAGAACACCCGATCCTCCGACCAGTTCTGCCGCACGCCAATCAGCAGGAACTCGCGGCCACGCCAGGGATGAAACGGATGAGTCACCCGGACACTCCGCTCCCGAACATCGGGATCAGGAGCATTTGACAACGCGGGACAATGCGCTGGCGGAGACGACCATCGGACTGTACAAGTCGGAGTGCACCGCCGACGCCTCCCCGTTCCGCGACGGCCCGATCACCGCGCTGGCCGGCCTGGAGAAGATCACCGCCGCCTGGGTGCACTGGTACAACACCGCGCGGCTGATGCACCGGCTCGGGCTGCGGCCCCCGGCCGAGGCCGACGCCGAGTACTGGAACAGCTAGCACTGACTGCCCCGGCCCCTGGCGCCGGGCCGGGGCGCCTGGCCTGACATGGGACCCTCGCGCGGGCCACAGGCGGCCCAAGGGCGGAGCCGATCGAAGATCGGGGTCCGCCGCCGGCAAGGCTACGGCCCTCCGCCCCATGTCAAGCCAGGCTCACGCGATCCCGCCCGGGCACGGTGAGCGCCGGCCACGCCGTCGACGATAAAATCACTACAGAGCAGGCACAAGGCACTGCTGGTCACACAAGATCAGGTGCGCAGCAAGGCCGGGGACCTCCACAACGCCAGTCGAAGTGCGCACGAGTTTGATAAGCGTCGGGTCCAGATCGGCGGCTAGTGGCACCGGCTCGCCGATGGCGCGCTCGTACTGCCGAACAACACAAGGCCAGTACTTCGCTCTCAGCGGCCGTATCAGGCCTGGCAATCTCTGATACTGTCAGTCCAGTACATCATCAGAGGCTGGAGGTGCCGGCTATACGATGTCTGCGGCGGCGGGAATCAGCCGAAGAGGCCGCGCCGAGCTTGCTGCTGTACTCGCCTCGGGCAGGCGGTTCGTCACGCCGGCTGACGTAGCGTCTGCGCTGGGCCTGGATGCCGACGCTGCTGCGAAGCGCCTGTCGCGGTGGGCCAGGGATGGCTGGGTGCGGCGAGTGCGCCGGGGGCTGTACATCGGTGTGCCGGTGGATGCATCGAACCCCGCCGCGTGGTCAGAGGACGCCATGATTGTCGCCGCGACAGTTTGGTCGCCTTGCTATTTCACCGGATGGACGTCGGCCAATCACTGGGCGCTCACCGATCAGGTGTTCCGGACGACGGTGCTGAAGACGACAGAACGAGTCCGCTCCACGCATGTCCGCCTCCTTGATCACGATTATCTTCTTGCTCATGCCAGCGCAGACGCTTTGGCCTTCGGGCTGAAGTCAGAGTGGCATGGCGAAAGCCGTCTTCGCTTCGCTGACCCAGCGCGCACTGTGATTGATGTCCTGGACGAGCCGAGACTCGCGGGCGGGATCCGTCATGCGGCGGAGATCTTGGGCACCTTCCTCGACGAGCACGACCCGGCGCTCCTCGTTGACTACGGAGATCGCCTTGGTAACAGAGTTGTCTTCAAGCGGCTGGGTTATCTCGTCGCGGCACTTGATCTTCACGTGCCCGAACTCCTGAGTGCGTGCCAGCAGCGGATCTCCGCCGGGATCTCCGCGCTCGATCCCGACGGGCCTAAGGGCGGCCGCCGTATCACGCGGTGGGGGCTGCGTGTCAATGTCGCGATCGAGCCGCAGGAGCCCGCGTGATCTCCAAGCGGGAACTCGAGCAGCTCCGCGGCGAGTGGACCCTCGACATCGGAGTCATCGAGAAAGATTACGTCCTCGGCTGGCTCCTTGCCGGGATCGGGCGGCATCCGGCGCTAGCGGACACCTGGGTGTTCAAGGGCGGCACCTGCCTGCGCAAGTGCTACTACGAGACGTTCCGCTTCTCTGAGGACCTGGACTTCACGGTAATGCCGGGCGGCATCGATGACCCGACTGACCTCCGGGATGTCTTCGGCGAGATCGCGGGCTGGCTCCGCGAGGAATCAGGCATCCAACTGACCGTGGACGACACGGCTTTCCGACGACGGCGAAACCGGCGCGGTAATCCCACCACTCAGGGCAGGCTCGCCTACCAGGGCCCGAATCCACAGCCCGTCTCGCCCAAGGTGAAGCTTGACATCACCACCGACGAAGTCCTAGTTCAGCAGCCAGTCCTGCGAAAGATCGGGCACCAGTACAGCGACGCGCCGCTTCCTATCGACGGCGTTCGTTGCTACTCGATCACAGAACTGTTCGGTGAGAAACTCCGCGCACTATCGGAACGCTGCAGGCCAAGGGATCTATATGACGTCGTTCACATGCACCGTCATCCAGACCTCATAGGTATGGAACACGCCGTCACGGCAGTCCTCGAGCGCAAGTGCAGTCACGCCGGCATAGACGTGCCTGACGTCGACAGCATTCGCTCGTCCCCGTTCCGTGACGAGATTGAGGCCGAATGGGAGAACATGCTCGGCCATCAGCTTCCGCGGCCGCTCCCGCCCTTCGCCGACTTCTGGATGACCCTCGATGACGTATTCCGCTGGCTGGCTGGCACCCGTCCAACCATCCAGCTGCCACGTGCATCGCTCGGAGACCTCGACCCCGGATGGGAGGCCCCCAGGGCCATCACCTCATGGCGGCGCGGCGTCCCACTTGAGCTTTTGCGGTATGCCGGAGCAAACCGGCTGAAGGTCGACATCGACTACCGAGCGGAAAACGGTAGGTGGGGATCGCGGCGCGTCGAGCCGTATTCGCTGCGCCGCACACAAGACGGCAACCTGGTCCTCTTCGTCGTCAACGACCAGGGCGCGCTGCGTAGCTATCGCGTCGACCGCATCGCCGGCGTCAGACCCACAACAACGACCTTCACGCCCAGGTTCAGAGTCGAGTTCTGACCGCGACATCAGTGCATCGCCCACGACGTCGGGCACCTGCGCATACCAGGCACGAGCGGTCGCGCGAGAACTGCCTGCGCGAGCTATCGGTGACTCGATGGCTGGTCGGTGTCATGCATGTGCCGCACCCGGCCCCTGCCAGTTGCCGCACCGACCATCGCAGGCAGCGTTATCGCGGGCTGGCCCGGCCGTTGCGCATGAACGCCGCCCACGGCACGGGCAGGAGATCCGCTGTGTCGGGTTCGCCGGGACATCGCGGGTAGCACCGTGCACTGCTTGTGCGATGCACACGGCAGATTTCATCGCGGATCCGCGCCACGCCACGCTGGCATAGCTCGCCTGAGCGGCCCCGTCGGCGGCATGGCTGGCCCCCGTCCCCGGCGCCGTTCAGCCTCCACCGGGAGCTCTGCCCGGGGGTAGCCCGTTTGGTAACCAGTGCCGGGCCGGCAGCCGGGAATGCCCGCTGGCCTGCGGAAATACAGGAGAGGATTCTTGACCTCTTGCAGGCCCCGCAAGGACTGCGATGGTGCCGCTGACCTGCGCAAACAGCGCGGGAAGAGGAGTGAGAATCCATCTGGAGAGGGGCTTCCGATACCGGCATGACGGTCGAAATATGGCTCTGACCTGCGAAAATGTCAGACAGTCAGGTCTTCACGTTTGGCGCTGACCTGGGACGATGCAGGTTTGCCGTGGGCTTGCTCACGGGTTAAGCGGGGCGCGCCCACAGTGTTTCAGGTGGTTTAGCGCCGCCAGCGGGGGTCGGCGTCGGCGATGGCCAGGCTGAGGGCCTCGAGCTCGGCGAGCAGGGCGCGCAGCCGCCGCTGGTTGTCGAACCAGTCCTGGTAGTCGGCGAGCTGGTCGTCGGACAGCAGCCGGGTGACGGTCTTGCCGGCGACCTTGCGGGTCCACTGGTGGTAGGGGCCGTGCAGGACGGGCGGGTCGGCGTGGCAGCGGCAGTTCGGCTTGCCGCAGCGGACGTGCCGTTCGGTGAGGGTGCCGGGCAGGACGAAGCCGATCGCGGCGAGCTGGGCCGCGATGCGCTCGGCCCGGGCTTGCTGGGCCCTGGTTGGCGACACGTTCTCATCGTTGCATGCAGGGTCGGTGATCTCCGGCATGTCTTGCAGTATAAGTGTTGTATGAATGAGCCGGGCGCTGCCTGTATCGCCGGCTGGCGGCCGTCGTCGGTGACGCCGCAGGCCGCGTCGTTTGCCCGGGCGGTGGTAGCGGCGGCGGCACCAGCCGGCCGGGA
>JBKQTJ010000037.1:0-10069 GCA_052143255.1 Streptosporangiaceae bacterium
AGGCCCGTCCAGGCGCTCGGGTTCTACTTCCACAACGTCGCGCTGCGTGCCTTCGGCTGGCGGGTGTCCCTGCGCCTCACCGAGATCGCCGGCCTCAACGGCGCGACGGTCATCGTCTGCGTCATCCTGGTGGCCGTGTTCGGTTTGGCGCTGGTCACGGGCAGCCGGCAGGTTCGGGTGTTCGTCGCCGTCGCGCTGATCATGGGGTTCGTGCAAACGGTCTTCGCCGCCACCTTGGTCCGGTACGTGATCAGCCAGCATTACTCCTATAACTTCGAGGGCGGCTCGCGGTACTCGACCATGCCGATCATGGCGATGACGGCCGCCGCCGTGGTCGCGGTCGATGCCCGCCTGCGCCGCCAGGCCATTGCCGAGGGCGGCGACAGGATTCCGCTCGTCCGCCAATCGCCCTGGGCGCTCACCGCCGTCGCCGCCCTGGCCTGCGTGCTGGCGCTCGGCTGGATCTCCGACTACCGGTACGTCACCGGGCACAACTTCTGGGGTTACTGGAAGCCCGTGGCAGAACGGATGCTGACCGCCTGCGAGCACAGCACCAGCGGCGAGATCACTACCTGGACGTGGGGGCACAGCACGATCACCATCTCGTGCTCCCGGCTGCGCAGGTAGCCGCCCTGCGCCGTTTGGTGCACGGGAGTGAAATTCCCGGCGGCGCGGGCCTGCTCCAGCGCGGTCATCCCGGACGGGCGCCAGGCTTGGCCGCCTGGCAGCCCGGTCATGGCACAAACGCACGCGCGGCCGATCTGTATGTTTATGCATCGGCGCGCTTTAGCTAAACGTCCTCCATTGCCGCTCCGCGCGTGTTTGCATGGCAGTCAGCCGACGGCCAGCCATAGTTCGGCAGCAGCCGGCTGATCCGTGCTGGGATGGGCAGGGTCGCGCAGCACCCCAGCGGTCAGGGTGGCCGGGCCTGGGGGGCCCGTTCCATGGCCAGGTACACCCCGTCGCGGCCCTGGGCGGCGAACCCGGCACGTTTCCCAGAACCGGCGGGCGGTGCTGTCGTGCAGGACGTGGCATCGGATGGGCAGATGGCTGGCATCGGCCTGGTCCAGCAGTGCCGTTGAGCAGATGCAGGACATATTTCACGAGCTGCATGCCGATGGGCGCAATGCTGCTTGCACGGGGATCTCTAGTTGTGTCTGCGTGCCTGCCCAGATGGGCACTATGCCGCAAATGTCAGGTTTATCCTTGCCGGGAAACCTCAGCATACGCGGGAAGTATCCGCTCAGATGGGCTAACATTTCCTCACGTCAGATTCTCGGCTTTGGCGCGCCAGCGAAGTAAACCGTACGGGCATTGCCGTGGCCGTATCATTTTGGGCGGGAACGTTGTTTCATCTAGCGTAACAATGCCGAGGGTTATCCGCTCGGTGCGTTCAGATCAGTGGGGGACGTATGCACACTCGGATGCTCAGCAGTCGACGTTCCTTCTCGGGCAGCGGTCTCATATTGGTCCTCACCCTTTCAGGATGCGGGACGTCGCATGATCTCTCCGCGGCAAGTTCCACGGTCAGCGCAACGAAGTCGGCGGAGGTTTCGAATTCGCGGACGCCTGGAAGTACTTCGGCTTCCACGAGAGCCACCGCCTATACGACGTTCACCCATCACACGGCTCATGAAGCTTATGCGGCGGTGGCGGCGCGCTGGTGAGTCGTGTCATGGGCACGGCCTCTGTGGCCAGCAGGCTACTTGCCGATGCAAAGATCTTGCCGTCCGCCACGACCGTGCGTTTCGCGGTCCTTGTGATGACGCTCATCGCCAGCACCGGATCCATTTACGGCTACATAGGGCTGGAGGCCGCGACTGGAGCAGGTCATCACTACGACTCATGCATGACCGGTGTGCCGCTGCGGTTTGGCGTCGGCGGTCTGAGCTCCGCTAGTGCCGTGGCTGTCCTGGGATGCTCGGCCGCTTACACCGGAACGATCGTTGCATGGACCCTGTCCGGCATCGTCGGTGTCGCTTTCGCCGCCATGGCGGCCTACCTGGTGATGCCGTGGTGGACGGTGCATGTGACCGGACCTTGGTGGCCCACGAAGGGCCGCGGCGGGCGGGTGCGGCCGTGGTGGATTCCAGGGGCTCCGCGGCCACTGCGGCCGTTGCGGGAGGATCGCCGTGATCAGCGCGCCATGGCCGAGCGCGTCCGTTACCTCGCCGAACGGTCAGGGTTGCGGACGCTGCCCTGCTGCGTGCTCGACCCTTATTCCGGCGCTACAGCCTGGACGTTCGGCCGCCACGGCGAAGAATACCTCAAACTCGGCATTGGGCTGGGCCAGACCCTGCGCAAAGCACCCTTAATTTTTGACGGCGTCGTTCTGCACGAGTTGGCCCACCTGCGTAACCGCGACAACCGGCCGACCTTTATGACATACGCCGCGTGGCGTGTATTCGTCATCTTGGCCCTCGTACCATACACCATCACAATTATCGTACGCGCGTCATTGCCGGACGGTCACGAGCTCGTCTCCGTTCTCGCCCTCACGATTCTGACCTATCTGACCCGCAACGCGGTATTGCGGGTGCGGGAAACTCACGCGGACGCGCGCGCCGCGCTGGTAGACGCCGTAGCGATACATTCGGCTATCACAGAGCTCGCGCGCGTCCATCCGCAAAAGCGCAGGCTGCCAGCGTTCCTATCCCTGCATCCAGAACCGTGTCAACGCCTGGCCGACCTAAACGATCCGGGAGCGCTCTGTAAGCCAGAAGGCTTGGCCATGTTCGGCGCTGGAATCGCCTCGGGCTCTGTCGCAACCAACTTGGTGTTTACCTTCTGGGTGGGCTCGCTGACCACAACCAGCCTTCGCGGCGTGCTCCTGCGGTTGGCGGCAGGGTCTTCCGTCGGCAATAGCCATGCCCTGCTGGCGGCGGCAATCGTGTATTTTCCTGTCCTCATGGCCACCCTGCCACTGTTGGCGGGATTCGCGTGCGTGACAATGTGGCGGGCGCAACTGGGTGCGCTAGTCGGCGCGCGGCAGCCGCCTGTCATCCGGCATGCCGTACCGCTCGCGCTCGGCTTTATGGTGGGCTGGCCACTGTCCCTGAATTACGCTATTGCGGGAACATGGGGCGTTTTCGACAGCAGCGGCGCTTGGGAGACGGCGGATCTCGCCGTCTCCGCACTGACCTTGTGTGTTCTGTCGGGCGTTATGTTCCGATGGGCGGCGGAGACCGCTGCCGTGTGGATCCCGGTCACGTCCGGGTCGCTGCGACGTCAGTCCCTACTGGCCACGCTGGTGGCAACTCTCGGGGCCTTCCCGCCGTTCTTCCTGTGGTTGCTCGTGCATGACAACGCGACGATCACCACGGTTTCGTATCCCGCCGTTGACCCGCACATGAGCGGATGGCCGCTGGCCGGGTGGGCGCAAATCGGTTACCTTCCGCTGACGTCGCTCAGCTCTATGCCGGGCTGCATAGCGCTTGTCGCGCTGCCTTGCCTGTACGCGATCGCCGGGGCAGCCCGTCGGTCGCCGCGTGCCGCGCCGCGATGGATTCCGGAGCAAGCGCTTGCTGCGGGCGCGGTCGACGCACTGCAGTTGCACCGCCCGCGGGGCAGGATAGGGCTAGCCTTGCTGGCCGGCCTCAGCGCCGCGATGGTCGGCCCGGCGCTCGCCCTCGGCTACGTTATCGCCTTGCGCATCGCCGTTGGCGGCAACCTCACCCGCTATGGCGGAGGGCTAATTTACGTGGCAACAATCACCACTTGGATTACGCTGGCCGTCTGCGTGGTCGCGGCGATTCTCGCCGCGCGCGCAGCCCAGGGAATGAGGCTGACGATCGGGCTGCTGACCGTTCTCGTCGGTACGGCGCTCGGCAGTCCGCTTGTGACCGCGACCGTGTTTGTCGGTGCCTGCGGTGACGCAGCGTTGAGTTGCGCCACGCGAGGAAGCAACCTGGGCGTCATCTACGGCAGCATCGGAACAGCAGCGCCGTTGCAAGGCGCCCTTGTCGTGATCTTGTTCCTTATCTGGGCCCGGCCGACCGCGCGATCGGCCGGCATGCGTGCTGCCAGCCGGGACGGGTCCGCAGCACTGGCTACCAGGATGGGCGGTGCGGCCATCATCACCGCCATGTATATGGGCCTGGCCGCCGGGGCATATTGCTGTGCGCGCTATCTGCTAGGGCTCTAGGACCGCCAGCACCTGATCGGCGATCTTCCCGATTAGGTCCACGTCCGCGCCATGGCCGCGATCTGGCCTTGATCATTTCTGCAGGTCGCTGACTTGCGGGTTCGCCGTTGGTGGTCGCTGGCGTTGCGCGCTAGGCGCGGGCCTGGGCTGGGCCGATATCGCCGTATCGTCGGAGGGTGCAGACCACTTCGGGCGCGATGGCCGTGCAGATCCTCCATTCGCCCCGGGCTCGCGGGATATCGGGCACTTCGGGTCAGCTCATGACGTGGTGGAGCTGGAGGCCGCCGAGGCGCTCGGCATGTCCGGCGACCATGTACCGGAAGACCCGCGAGTACGGGCATCGTCGCCCCGGCGGGCGTCTGACCGGGCTCAGGTCCGGGCAGATGCGGAGCGGGCGATGGCCAGCTCCCAGCAGCCACCCGCGATGCTCAGCGCCCCGAGAACCAGGAAGAAGGCTGCCCATCCGTAGACGCCGTAGGAGAGGCAGATGAAGCCCGCGGCGGCCGCGACACTGCCAGCGGCAATACGAATGACGCCATAGACGCGGAGGTGGCGGTACTCCCATGGGTGGATCAGGCGTTGCAGGCCGGGTCGCGGGGGAGTTAGCCACCACCCGCGCAGGCCTTTCGGAGCGGTGTTGTCGTTGGGTGCGTTCATCGGGATGCCTCCTGCGGAGTGTGGTGCCGGCTACCCGATCAGCTATCAAGATGCATCATATTGACAGCTGGCTTGTCAATGGTGGCAGTCCTGACGGGCCGGCCGGGGGACGGCGCGTGGGGTCAGGGTGGTGACCTACCCGACGACGATGCGCTCGTCCTCGCGGATCAGGTGCTGACTTGCGCACTAGCGTGGCCGAAGTCGGGAAGCCGCGGGGATTGAGTCGGTCTACGCCATGCTCGATGACGCCGATTACCAGCAGCTGTCCTTCGACGACATGGAAGGTTCCCGGCAGCTAGGACTCGACCAGCTATCAGGGCCAGGGCGGGAACTCAGCTTCAGTCGCACCGGTTCGTGGCTTGGATCTTCAACATTCCCTACTATGACGTGCACATGAACGTGCTGAATCGTGCCGCCAGTGAACCTGCAGTCGCCGCAACGCACGCCGAGACCATAGAACTCGAGCGAGTAGTTGTCCTTCACCCAGCGCAAGGCGACCCAGAAATCGGCCAGCGCGTCCTCAGGAAGCAGCAGAATATCTGACGCGTGCAGCGTCGGGATGAGCAACAAGTGGAGCTTAGCGCCGCTGTAGGGGTACCGATTCTCGGTGACGCTCCACCAGTTCGTTTGCCAGAGAACTCGCTGCTCCGGGCCAGAATTGAGGTGCTCAGGACAGAACAAGCACGCTTCGGCAGCCGCTAGCCGCAGCATCTCCTCGCGCTGCTCAGTGTCCCGGGAGTTGCCCAGGTAATAAAGAGACACGACTCAGGCCCGCGAGTATCGCGAAAAGGTGTAACAGAGGCCAGTGCGACTCGTCCTCGTGTCATCTTGAGCGTCCAGGCTGAATCCGTCAAGCCATCCCGGCGATAGAAGCGTGTCGCCATCGACGATCCGGTGTACCCGCGTCATGTATATTTGTTCGATCAAAGGCATGAGCTGTTGGTACACTGACAGGCCGCCGATGACAAATGCTTCGTCCTGACCATTCCGCCGGCGGAACTGATCCGCAAGATACACTGCTTCTTCGGGTGTCCGGGCGACGGCGCCATCTCCGGCGATGGCAGCTGGCTTGCTGCGCGAGAGCAGCACCGTATAGCGATCGGGCAACGCACCGCCGAGTCGGTTGACGATCGAGTCATTGGTACTGCGTCCTACGATCACGGCTCGGCCGTGCGTAATTTTCCGGAACCTAGCCAAGTCCTCGGGCAGATGCCATGGCAAGCTATTTCGATGACCAATCATGTCGTTGTCCGACGCAGCAACTACGATCGCAAGCGTCATACAGCCACCGGAATCCGAGACATCGCCGGATGCGGGTAATAATCGGCTAGGTCGAAGTGCTCCGCGCGGAAGTCATGGATGTCACTAACCGCCATGCCGGCCGTATTTAGCGTCACCGACGGCAGCGTGCGAGGCGCGCGAGTTAGGATCTCCTCGACGTAAGGCACCTGATCTTCATAGATATGGGCGTCAGAAATCGTGTGGTAGTAAGCTTCGGCGGGGTAGCCGGTAAGATGCTCGAGCATGAGAAGGAGCGCGGCATATTGAACCATATTTGCCGGCACTCCGATAGGAAGATCGCCAGATCGCTGAAACATATGCAGGTGCAGCCGGCCGTTAAGGACGCGGACATGCACCCAGCCATGGCACGGTGCAATGGTCGTTCGTGGTTTCTTCTGACTGCCACGCACCTGATACTGCGGTATCCACGGGCTAACAAAGTGCGTCCGCAGGCCCGGGAGTTCTCTTATCTGCTCTACCAAGTGCTGAAATTGGTCAAATGGGGGGCCCTCGGAAGTCGGGAATGCTTGGAAGGCGCCGCCGTAGGATCCAGGTCCGATGTCGCCGGGCGTGAGGCCCTTAGGTTCTGTCTTCTCCGGAGTCGTCCAGCTTGCCCACCAGTCACAGCCGAAGGCTGCCAGCTCAGCAACACTGGTCGCGCCGTTGATGAACGCGCTGAGCTCACCGATCGGCTTACGCCAGAATCGCTCGAGACTGCGCTCGGTGATGATCGGAAACCCGTCACGCAGTTGGAAGGCCATGGTCTGCTGCATAAGAGTGCGCGCCCGCGGTCCTTGTGGCGTAGCGACCCATTCTCCATCGGCCAAGGTTCGGGCCAGCACTTCGCGGTACTGCGTCGCCGGCGGGCGCTCAGCAACTGCCAGGTACTCCACGTCTTCCTCCCCTTATCGGGGAGACCGTACCACTGACGGCATCCTTCGGCGGCGATGCCACTCGCCCGGCGAGAAGGTCCGGCAAAGCGTCGGGCGGGGTGTAGAGCGGCGGCTTGGCTGTAAGGCCGCCGTAGGCACAACTACACGAGCCAACGGCTCCGCCTCGGCGTCGTCCCTGGACCACTCTCAGCTGATATGACCCGCCGGACTCGGGTGACGCTGGCCATGGGTTACGTCCACCGGCCGTCCTCGGCTGCGCCCGCGCATCCACAGGATCACAGCGAGAACGACCAGAACGAAGCCGACTGCTGCCGCTGTGATCGGTACGATTACGCCCCATAGCGAGATCGTGTTGCTGCCGTTGTTCGCGTCGGTGACCGCGGCTGAGAGGCTGGCCGGGCTGGCATGGTATGTGTCCGCCAGGACCGGGAGTATCGGGATGATCTTTCCGGTGGGCAGGGCGATGCCGCCCATCTCGGTCTCGTTGTTGCTGACGTTAACCACGAGCCCGGTAGCCGGGGCGACGAAGTAGGTGTTGTGGGCCTGGTAGGTATAGCCGAGCGGGACTGCAGCAGCGTGCGGGAACGCCCGGGCCAGGCTGGCGATGTCGCTCGCCGGGATGAGGCCGGCCGCGCTCAGGCGTGGCAGCAGCGAAACGGGCAGCGTCTTGGGCAGACTAGCCAGTGTCTGCGGGTTCTTGATCGTTGTTGGCGGCACGGTGGCCTGATACTCATAAGTGTTGATCCCGCCCTGCTGTGCTTGCTTCACGTATTTCAACGGGGTTGTTGTCTGTGTAAGCGGCACCCAGCCGGTGTAGTTCTGCTGCTTCGCGCCGAGAGGCCAGCTGACTGTGAGGCCGGAGGCGCGAGTCACGCTCCAGTTGCTCGGGTGGCTGCTGGTCGCTGCCAGGTTCTGCCTGTTGATGGCGTAGTGCCAGGTGGTGGCTGCGACTGGCTTGCCGGCCGCGCTGATCGTGCGCGTGTCCTGCACCAGAGCCGTGTTGCCTGACGTTTGCTGGACCTTCACGTGATCGGTCAGCGTGGCCGACACGCCGGTCTTGATCGCTCCGGACAGGTTGCCGCTGGCCAGCGCCGCTGGATCGAACAAGCTGCGGATCGTGCCGTCATAGGTCCGCGTCTTGTTGTAGTCGCTTGGCACGCGCGCGATGTACGTGGGGGTGATCCACCACGCCATCAGCCCCGCTGCAACAAGAAGAACGACTCCAAGCGCGCCGAATGAGATCGCGGCTTTGCGCATAACAGCTCCCGATCAACGCATGCCACCCAGGCGTCCCCGTTACCAGCCCGGCTCAAGCAGCACGCCTGTCCCTACTCTTGCCCGCCACTGATGCGTCCGCATCGCCCGCCGCAGGTGATCTCGCGACGCCATCAAGTCAGCTATGAGTCTTTTGCCGGTTTAGTCATAGCGCGAATGACCGGCGCACCGGCCTTGCCACGCCGGCGCGGCGCTGCGGGCAGAAGCGGACTGCCTGCTGATGTCCAGGTTCGGGCGCTATTGTGTGTCACCTCGATAGTTACACCGGTGGTCTGAGAGGGCGGTATCGAGCTGGCCGCCGTTTGCTGGCAGCCCACTCGCCGCGGCCGTCTCGTTTGTCACCGGACGGAGCCGCCTGCTGTTCCATGCCCCGAAAGTGCAGACTCGCCGGTCCCAGCTTCGATTGATGAAGCAAGTGCCATTCTCAGAAATCCGAGCGTGGCCAGAACGCTACGCTGCAGATATTCTCCTCATGCCCGTGTGCTACAGTCACCAATATGAATGCGCAATCGGTAATTGTCGACTGCGACCCTGGCCATGATGACTTTCTGGCGATTATTCTTGCTCAGCATTTCGCAGAGCTTCGCGGGATAACCACCGTTGCCGGCAATACCAATCTTGACAATGTGACTCGCAACGCTTGTATCGCAGCCGACTTCTGCGGCTTCGGCGGCCCTATTGTGCGCGGCTCGGCCGGTCCGCTGCTGGGTGATCCGAGTTTTGCCGAGCACATTCACGGAAGAACTGGGCTAGACGGTCCGGAGCCACCGTCAGTAGTTAGGCCTGCGAGTGAAGGTGACGCGAGCAGCTTCCTGATCGATGAATGCGGACCGGGTACGTGGGTGGTGGCAATAGGGCCGCTCACTAATGTTGCCCTGGCGATCCGGAGAGATCCAGGATTCGCTTCCCGAATAGCCGGGATATCGATCATGGGTGGCAGTGCTTCTTTCGGTAACGTTTCACCCGTGGCCGAATCTAACATCTGGGCGGACCCGGAAGCTGCGTCGGTTGTTTTCAATTCAGGCGCCAAGCTCCGCATGGTCGGACTGGACGTTACGCATACGGTGCTGGTTGACCATGAGTTCGCCCGGCGCATCCGCCGTCTCCGGACCACTCCGGCGACGTTCATCGCAGAGTTTCTGGACGCATTCGTAAATGCTTACAGCAAAGTTCGCAGCAAGCCCGGCGCCGCGCCGATGCATGATCCATGCGCGCTGCTCGGGGTTACCCACCCCGCGCTGTTCCGGTACCGGTCGGCGCATGTGGATATCGAGTTGACAGGCACGCTGACCCGCGGCATGACGGTCGTCGACCAACGTGAGCTGTCCGGTCTCGGCGCTGCCAACGCCGACGTTGCCGTGAGCGCCGACAGCTGCGCAGTGCTGGATCTGGTCTACGAGGCGATAGCGAACCTATGAGCCAGGCAGCCAGGTGCGGCCGAGCGTGGCATAGTTCGCCGGCCGATCAGGCCTGAGTTGGCTCTTAGTGCGCAGCGTTCGGCCGCTGATCGCGTCGAGTGCCTGCTGGAGATCGCGAGGGAGGGGGTCGGCGGCGGTGATGACGTGGTCGCCGGCCTGGATCTGGATCGTGCGGTAGCGGCGGGCTGTCTTGACGAACTTGCGGATGGACCAGCCGGTGGCGTGCTCGATCCAGCGGCTGACCGCCAGGGCGGCGAGCACGATCGTGAGGTGGGCTTCGATGGAGTCGCGCAGGTGGTGGTAGACAGGCCGGGCCTGCAGGTCGTGCTTGGACATCCGGAACGAGCGCTCGATCTGGAACAGCTGGTGGTAGGCGCCGATCACGAACTCCGGCGTGACCG
>JBKQTJ010000038.1:0-14674 GCA_052143255.1 Streptosporangiaceae bacterium
CTCGGCGGGCAACCGGGAAACCGGAGGAAAGCCCGCAGGGGAACCCGGAGGGCGTGAGATGAGGCCCCAAACCACCCGGTGAGAGTCCGGGGATTTGGGGCCGCTCGCTCTATCATTCCGCTGGCAGCGTCCCGGCAGGTCTGCGCGTACGGCGCATAGTCGTCCACCAGCTTTCTGGCGGACAGGCCGTCTGTCAGTCACACCCTAGACGCTGCACTCTCCGAGAGCGCCGGCCTGCGCCCTCTGCGGTCTGCTGATCGCATACCGCAGTTGACTCGGCAGCCATGGCTGCTCGCGTATCCGGCGTTAGGCGCGGATGCGGAAGTCAGTGGTGGCCGCGCAGACCGATTCGTCAGTGGCATTCTGGCTGCCATTCGACACGCGTGCCGACGCCCGAGACTCGTGATTACGTTCGTCGGGACGGGACGTTCGCCCCTTGCATCAGGGATCGACCGGGGCAGGCTTGAGGAATGACATAGGGAGTGCATCTAGCGAGGAAGTGATCGAGATGTTCACCCGTCATTCGCATAAGCCGCACCGCGCCGTTCACCACTTGCGGGAATGGCTGCACCGCTGCAACCCGTACGCCTAGCATCCCGTCGCAGAGGTGCCGCGTTAACGCTTACGGCACACCCGGAGCGCCAGTGCGGGTCGCCCCTTCGATGGGGCATGGCCTGCAAGCTGCGGCCGGGCCGAGCAGCGACTCCGGCGGGTCCGCGCCAGCTGGCCCTAGCCAGAATGGGCTAGAGGCCGTGTAGAGAAACAACGCACCACCGTCCTGCGGGTGCGCATCGATGATTGGACGAGCAGCCATGCTGGCAGAGGAAGCCCGTGAGTATCATGCCTCCGGCCGACCCGGGAAGATCGCGGTGGCGATCACCAAGCCCTGCGCGACCCAGCACGACCTCGCCTTGGCCTACACCCCAGGGGTGGCCGTCCCGGTTCTGGACATTCAGCAGGACCCGCTGGAGGCGTTCCGCTACACCGCCCGCGGGAACCTGGTGGCCGTCGTCACCAACGGCAGCGCCGTGCTGGGCCTGGGCAACGTTGGGCCGCTCGCCGGCAAGCCAGTGATGGAGGGCAAAGCACTGCTGTTCAAGCGGTTCGCCGACGTCGACGTGTTCGACATCGAGATCGACGCCACCGACCCGGACGATGTGGTGCGGATCGTCAAGGCACTGGAGCCGACCTTCGGCGGCATCAACCTCGAAGACATCAGCGCGCCGCAATGCTTCGAGATCGAGGAGCGGCTGTCCGCTGCGATGGACATCCCGGTCTTCCACGACGACCAGCACGGCACAGCCATCATCAGCGGCGCCGCGTTGCTCAACGCGCTCGAGCTCACGGGCAAGGACATCGGCGAGGTTCGGATGGCGGTCGGCGGCGCCGGGGCGGCGGCGATTGCCTGTTGCGAGTTCTTCGTCAACCTGGGCATGCGGCGCGAGAACATTGTGCTCGCCGACACGAGGGGCGTTGTCTACCGTGGCCGCGCCGAAGGGATGAACGCCTACAAGGCGCGGTTCGCCACTGACCTCCCGGCCCGAACCCTTGCCGAGGCCATCGACGGAGCCGATGTCTTTCTCGGGGTGTCGGTCGCCGGCACGGTAACGAAGGACATGGTTCTGTCGATGGCCGATGCGCCGATCATCTTTGCGCTGGCCAACCCGGACCCTGAGATCAGCTACCCCGTCGCCCGGGCGGCCCGTAGCGACGTGCTAATGGCGACCGGACGGTCCGACTACCCCAACCAGGTCAACAACGTGCTCGGCTTCCCGTTCATCTTCCGCGGTGCGCTGGATGTACACGCCCGGGCGATCGACCACGGGATGATGGTCGCCGCCACGCGGGCCCTCGCCGACCTGACCAAGGAAGACGTGCCCGACTCGGTCCTGCGGGCCTACGGCGTCGACCGCCTAGAGTTCGGCCCGGAATACCTGATCCCCAAACCGCTCGACCCGCGAGTGCCGCTTCGCGTTGCCCCGGCGGTGGCCGCAGCCGCGATGGCCTCGGGCGTCGCCCGCAGCACCATCGACCTCGCCACCTACGCCGAGCAGCTGGCGAACCGATTGATCCGGGGCCGCGAGGTGATGAGCGTCGTGACCCATAAGGCGCAGACGGCGCCCAAGCGGGTGGTCTTCTCCGAGGGCGAGGAACGCAAGATCATCCTGGCGGCAGCCAGGATCCAGCAGGAACACATCGGGCTGCCGATCCTGCTCGGGCGCGAAGGCGTGATCCGGTCGATGATGAAAGAGCTGCGGGTCACCGTCCCCATCGAGATCGTCGACCCCGCGACGTCCGAGCGGGTCGGCCCCTACGCCGCCGCACTGCACGAAAGGCGGCAGCGGAAGGGCATCACCCTGCGCGAGGCATCTGCTTTGCTTCGCCAGCCGAACTACTTCGGCGCCATGATGGTGCAGGCGGGCGACGCCGACGCCTTCGTCGCCGGCTTGACCTACCACTACCCTGATGTCATCAGGCCCGCCCTCGAAGTGATCGGGTCCGCGCCCGATGTCTCGCGGGTAGCCGGGTTGTATGTGATGATCAGCGACGACGGGCGTGCCGTCGTCCTCACCGACCCGACAGTTAACTTCGATCCCGGCGTCGAGGAGCTGGCCGACATCGCGATCATGGCAGCGGAGCGGGCACGCGGCTTCGGGCTCGAGCCACGAGTGGCGCTACTGTCCTTCTCCAACTTCGGCTCCACTAGCCACCCTCGCTCGGCGAAGATGGCCGCAGCCACGCAACTGGTCAAATCACGGCGCCCCGACCTGATGGTCGACGGCGAAATGATGGCGGACGTCGCGCTGTCGCCCGCGCTGCGCGACGACGACTACTCGTTCTCCGACCTCGTCGGCGAGGCCAACGTGCTGGTCTTCCCGAGCCTGGAAGCGGCGAACGTCGCCTACAAGCTGCTGCAGCACCTCGGCGGAGCCGTAGCGATCGGGCCGATCCTGGTCGGCATGGCCAAGCCGGTGCACGTGCTGAGCCGTGGCGCCGACGTCACCGACATCGCTAACATGGCCGCGATCGCCGTCGTTGATGCCCAGGCCTCCCAGCTGGCCGGCACATGACGCCACCTGCCGGCTTGTCGCGTCGCAGCGCCCGCGTCTGGCTGCCAAACTGAGAGCGGGACCGCGGCGGCGCTTAAGCACTCCGGACCGGGTGGCGCTCGGCCTCCGCTACGAATCCGACAGCGGGCTGGTACAACGGCAGCCAAATGGTCACGGCAGCACCTCCCGCTGGGCTGCGCGCTGCTGCGACCCTGCCGCCGTGCGTCTCGGCGATCGCGCGCACGATGGACAAGCCGAGGCCGAAGTTGTGCGAACTGTCGCGTCCCGAGCCTGATCCGTCGAAGCGATCGAATACCCACTCAAGCTGACCGTCGGGGATGCCAGGTCCGGAGTCAGCGACGGTAACCGCTGCCTCGCCGCCGCAGCTTCGGACGGATAGCTCGATTGAATCGCCCTCGCGGGTGAACCTGACGGCGTTGTCAAGCAGGGAGTTCGCGGCCGTGGCTGTGAGCGCGCTGCTGCCGTGGAGGGGCTGGTAGGACCGCATCTCAGACGATGCCCGCCTCCTGAGGTGTTCGCGGCTCGCGCCGGAGCGGTTTACAATTGTAAACAGCTCCCGTCCAGCCGCCCGGGCGGCCAGGCCGCGCATGACCAGATCGACTGACACCCCTTTTCTCTCCGCCGGGAAGCCGATTGCCGTCGGCCGGAGGCTCGGAGCATTGGTCAAGCTTGGCAGGTAAGACTTGCCGGACTGTCGAGGCCTGGCGGACTATCTGAGAAGGCCGCGATCGCGCCGGTCACTGGCCGGTTATGCCCAACGCACGGTGAGCCGACCCGGTGCCCACAGGTGCCCGTTCCTGCACCGGAGTGGGCGGCACCATCACTCCGGTCGCCGCACGTCCACGATGCGATGAGAGCATACGAGCACCAACTTAGCCAAATCGGTCATCTGCGAGCCGTGACCGGCCTCCAGTGCAAGCGGACCTTGGCAGATCTGGATGAGGCCATTCCCCGCGGTCGCTGTCACGCGCAGCCTCGGCTAGCGGTAGGCTGACGTCGTCGCACTCATGGTGCGCCTGGGGTACGTCCGCAGCTGTGCGCCGCGGGTGGTAGCCCCTCATGATGGTCGCCAGTCTGTGAGGCGTGCCGCAGCGGCTGATCGGGCACACACGCTGCCCGCGAGCCGGAGCATTTTTGTTGCGTGAGGCTTCGTTCTCGATACTGTCGGGGCCGTCCTACCGGAAGGCACCTGAACTGTGGGCATGCGATTCGGCTTTGTCAGCACGTTCCCGCCAACCCAGTGCGGGCTGGCTACCTTCACCGCCGCACTGCGCGGCGCCCTGCTGCGTTCCACTACTGACGAGGGGTGGGTCGTCCGGCTGGTCGACGCGCCCGCAGAGCCACCTGGTGACGAGGTGGTTGCGCAGCTCATCACTGGCGACTCCGCTTCACTCGGCCGGGCGGCCGCGCGGCTGAACTTGTGCGACGTCGTCATCATGCAGCACGAGTATGGCGTCTACGGTGGAGCCGACGGCAGCGAGATCCTGCACCTGCTGGACGAGCTCCGGGTGCCGTGTGTCGTTGTCCTGCACACTGTGCTGACCGACCCAACGCCGCACCAGCGTCAGGTGCTCGAGTCGGTGATAGCGAAGGCCGACGCCGTGGTAACGATGACGATTACAGCGCGCGAGCGGCTCGCGGCCGGGTACGCCGCCGACATGACGAAGGTCTGCATCATCGCGCACGGCGCGCCGGCCCTGCAGACAACGATGGCAGAGCCGGCGTTCCGCACGGGGCAGTTCACCGTCCTGACATGGGGCCTGCTCGGCCCGGGCAAGGGCATCGAGTGGGGCATCGGGGCAATGGCGCAGCTGCGCGATCTCCAGCCCATGCCGCGCTACGTGGTCGCCGGCCAAACCCACCCGAAGGTGCTGCTCCGCGAAGGCGAGGCCTACCGCCAGCGCCTCCGCGACCAGGTCCGCCAGGCCGGGCTGGGATCCTGGATCACCTTCGACGGTCACTACCGGAACGCCACCGCCCTGGCCAGTCTCGTCCGCTCCGCCGATGTGGTCCTGCTGCCCTACGACTCGACCGAGCAGGTCACGTCCGGGGTGCTCATCGAGGCCGTGGCGGCCGGAAAGCCGGTGGTGGCAACGCCGTTCCCGCATGCCAGTGAACTGCTGGCAGGCGGCGCTGGCCTGCTGGTGCCGCACCGCGATCCGGCCGCGATCGCGGCGGCGCTGCGCTCGGTGATCACGCGCAGGGACGTGATGACGAGGATGGCCGCCGCCGCCACCGCGACCGCGCCGAAGCTGCTGTGGCCGGCCATCGCGGACCAGTACCGCGAGCTCGCCGGCCGGCTGATCGCGGCGAGTGTGGCCGCATGATCGCCGGCAGCATCACTCCCCCAAGCCACGTTCACCAGCCGGTATTCGATCATCTCGAACTGCTTACTGACGACCGGGGGCTGTTCGAGCATGCGCTCGGCGCCGTCCCCCGGCGCGAGCATGGCTATTGCGTCGATGACGTCGCCCGCGGGCTTGTCGTGACATGCCGCGAGCCAGAGCCTGGCCCGATCGTGTGCCGCCTGGCCCGCGGGTACCTCGTCTTCGTCCTCGCCGCGCTCGAACCCGCCGGAACCTGTCACAACAGGATGGACCCTGGCGGGAAATGGCGCGACCAGGCCGGCGTCGGTGACTGGTGGGGACGGGCACTTTGGGGCCTTGGTGTCGCGGCCGCGACAGCGCGGACGCCGGGCATGCGGGCCCGCGCGCTCGTCGGGTTCCGCATGGCAGCCCAGCGTCGTTCCCCGAACCTCCGGTCGATGGCGTTCGCGGCGCTCGGAGCGGCTGAGCTGCTCAGAGGGCGACCAGGCGAGAAGGCTGCCAGGCTGCTGCTCGCGGATGCGGTGGCCGTAATCGGCGAGCCGCCCGACGGCGATTCCCGGTGGCCATGGCCGGAGAAGCGCCTGAGCTACGCAAACGCCTCGATTGCCGAGGCGCTCATCGTCGCGGGTGACGCCCTTCCCGACGCGGCGGCTCTCAACCGCGGACTGGGGCTGCTGGAGTTCCTGTTGCGCACCCAGACTCGCGATGGGCACCTGTCAGTGACCCCGGCCGGCGGTCGCGGCCGCGAAGACGTCGGCCCCGGCTATGACCAGCAGCCGATCGAGGTGTCCGCGCTCGCTGATGCCTGCGCGAGCGCGTTCCGGATCACCCATCAGCCGTCCTGGCTGACCGGCGTCAGCCTCGCGTGGACCTGGTTCCTCGGTGACAACGACAGCGCGACACCGATGTTCGATCCTCGTACTGGCGGCGGCTACGACGGCCTGGAACGCCACGGCCGCAATGAGAACCAGGGCGCCGAGTCAACGCTGGCGATGCTCGCGACCGCGCAGCAGGCCTGCCGGATCAGCGAGCTGGGGTGATCACCCAGCGGATGCAGGCTGGGTTGCGCGCCGATCCGGCCCGCGTCATCGCGCGGCTCTTCCTGCCAGGCGAGGAGCTGCAGCGCGGCCACTCGCGGGCCGGCCAGGTCGTAGACCGCGTCATGAACCTTGCCGAAGACGAGGTCGAGCGGCTGGCCGCCGGTCTGCTCCGCGAGTTCGGCGGTCGCCACCACAATTACGAAGCGCTCCTGCAGCGGCATGCGTCCATCGTCTCCGCGCACATCGAGACGGCACGTGAGCTAACCACGGCGCGCACCTTGCTGCTGGGGGCGGCATTCACTGCGGAATACGCGACCGAAGGCGCGGCCGTGTGCAATCCGAGCGCGGTCCTGGGCCCCGACCAGACCGGCCTGCGCGCCGGCCAGGCCCGGGTTGCGCTCAGCCTGCGCGGCATCGGTGAAGGGCACATCTCCTCGATCGGCTTCTGCTCCGCTATCGTCGGCCCGGGCGCACAGTGGGCCTTCGAGCCGCGCCCCGTGCCGGTCTCCACGGCGGACACAACGCCAGCAAGCTGGCGCAGGGCGCACCTGTATGCCGTGCTAGCCGACCAGGGAGATCTCGATGAACTCGCTGAGTCCGTCTTGCACGCCCTGCCCGCCGAGTTCGATCGCGTCGAGCTCGAGCGGGCACTCGCGGAGGCGCACCGCGACCTGCTGACCCGGGCAGGATCCGCCGCTACCGTTGACCTGCTGCGCAAGGTGGTCTCGTCCGCCTACCACGCCTCCTTCGCCCCGGACACCGACCTCGGGCAGCGGATCCTGTCTCCGGCCGCTGATGACGAGAGCAACGGCATGGAAGACGCGCGCTTCACGCGGTTCACCGGCGACGGCGGGACCGCCGAGTACCGGGCCACCTACACCGCCTACGACGGGCGACAGATCGCACCGCGCTTGCTTATCAGCGCGGACCTGCGCGTGTTCCGCGCTCATCGGCTGGCCGGGCCAGCGGCCCGGAACAAAGGCATGGCCCTGTTCCCCCGGAGGGTACACGGGCAGCATCTCGCGCTGTGCCGCTCCGACGGCGAGCGCACCAGCCTGGCCAGCTCGGCAGACGGTTACGTCTGGGACCGGCCGGTCCTCTTGCAGGAGCCATCCGCGCCGTGGGAGCTGCTGCAGGTCGGCAACTGCGGCCCGCCGATCGAGACCGGCCAGGGCTGGCTCGTGCTCACCCACGGCGTCGGCCCGATGAGGGTCTACGTCATCGGTGCGATGCTGCTCGACCTCGACGACCCGACCCGCGTCCTAGGCCATTCGAGAACTCCGCTGCTGTCCCCGGGCACCGACGAGCGCGACGGCTACGTTCCCAACGTCGTGTACTCGTGCGGGAGCTTCCTGCACGACGGCCTGCTGTGGATTCCCTACGGCATCGACGACAGCCGTATCGGGGTGGCCTACGCACCGCTTGGCGAGGTGCTGGCCGACCTGAGCAGCTCGCTGTAGGTGCGGAGATAGTCCTCGACCATCCGGTCGGCGCCGAACCGCGCGACTGCGCGGGCATGGACAGCTGCGCGGTCCAGCCGCACCGCCGCCCGGACAGCGTCGACGGATGACTCGATGTCATGAGCCAGGTACCCGGTCACGCCCTCGTCAACGAGCTCGGCCATCGAGCCGCGCTGATAGGCGACGACCGGGGTACCGCACGCCATCGCCTCCACGACAGACAACCCGAAGGGCTCATCGAAATGGATCGGATGCAGTAGCGCGGCCGCATCACCGAGGACGTCCGCCCGGCGCTGCGGGCCGACCGAGCCCAGAAATACGACCCGGTCCCCGTCGACGTGCGGCTCCACGGCCTCAGCAAAATACCGCTCGTCCTGGACGATGCCGCAGATCACAAGTCGCCGACCGGCGCGGCGGGCGATCTCGATGGCGTCGGCAGTTCCCTTGTCGGGATGGATGCGACCAAACGAGACAAGCTGCTCGCCGGACCGGGCGCGGAACGGGAGCACCTGGAGGTCGATGCCGTGATGAATGGTCGCGACGTAGTCAAGCCCGGCGTCGCGGTCGGAATCGGAGATCGCGACGAACGCCGAGCGTGACCGACGGTAAGCAGGAAGGATGCCCGCCCCGGAGAAGCCGTGGATGGTCGTCACCATCGGCGCCCGCACATGCTCGTCGAACGCGAGCGGCAGCCAGTCGAGATGATTGTGCACAAGCTCGAACTCGCCAGACCGGGCCAGCGCATGCGAAACGTGCAATGCCTCCCAGACCCGGCCGTCCAGTTGAGCATCCTCTGCGTAGCCATGCGGGCAGACACCGTCGAGGGCCGCCGCCGTCACCGAGTCGAGCGTCGCGAACAGAGTCACATCGACTCCCCGCGCCACAAGCCCCTCAGTGAGCAGGCTCGCAATCGACTCCCATGGCCCGTAGTGCTCGGGCGGCGTCCGCCACGCGATCGGCGCGACCATCGCGACCTTCATCGCGCACCGGGACCGGGTTCTGGCGGGCTTATCACGCAGATCACACTGTCACCCTCGGCCAAGCCCGTCCATCAGCACCCCGGCCAGCTGCCCGGGGACCGGGTGACGGCGATTCATCTGGCCGACCAGCCGGAGCTGCGGGAGCAGCGCAATCTGGGTCCGGCCGCTTACCCCTCGCCCGGAGAAGACGCGGCCCTGGCCGGAATGGTCGCCGGCGGCAGGATTGGCCCAGACGTGCTGGCTTGGCTGAGCCCGCCTACGACGAGGCGCAATATGCAGGCCTGTACCGGCGCCGCCGTAGCCGGACGCGCATAGGCTGCTGGTATGGGCGCACTGACGCAGGACGAGATAGCAGCAAAGATAGCAACCGCAGAGAACAGCCTGGCCAGAGCAACAACACAGTACGAGCGGAACATGCTCACTCAGATCCGCGACGAGTACCGGCGTTACGCCGATCAGCGGGCCAAGGAGGAAGCGAAGTTGGTTGCTGGTGCTGCATCGTGACCTAACAACTGGTATCGCCTGTTGCTGCAACCCTCACTGCTCCGGCCCTGCCGCTCCTCGGCAGTCATGCCGCCGTCCTGGCGCGTCCCGGCATCCCGCCCGGCCTGCTTCACCGATTCCCAGGCCGAAGTCTCGGCTAGGTCGAAGTCGCTGGCGACCTGGCCCACCGACCGGTTGCCCCGCTGGCACAGATCAACGATCTCGGCCTTGAACTGCGGGGTAAACCAGCGGCGCTGCCGGGGTCTTCCCCATGCTCTCCATGATCGGACATCCTTCCGGGGGCGAACCCCTGATGATGGATGTCCATCAAAGCGGTCAGGCTCAGTTCATAAGTAGATGCCTGTGCGGTGTGCTGATGGTGTGCTTGCCGGCCCTGGCCGGGTGCTGGGAGCGTGGTCCCGGCCAGGGGCTGGCTGGGGTCAGCGGTGGGCGTAGCGGCGGCGGGACCGGGGCCGGGTCCGGCCGGTCTGGCGGGTGGCCAGGTGGTAGGCGATGAGCAGGATGGCTGCGCCGGCGATGGCGGTGAGCCAGGTGGAGGCGTTGAAGAATCCGTGCAGGGTGTGGAGGTGGAATATCTTGGTGGCGGCCCAGCCGCCGCCGAGGGCGCCGGCGATGCCGATGAGGCAGGTGACGATCAGGCCCTGCTGTCTTTTGCCGGGGATCAGCATGTTGGCGAGCAGGCCGGCGCCGAGTCCGAGGATGATCCAGGCGATGATGCTCATGACGTAGTCCTTAGTCGGTGTCGTGCGGGGGGTTGCGGGTGGGCTGGCAGCCGGCGGCGGCGGGCGGGGCGCGGCGGGGGGCGGGCTGCTGCTCCGGGCGCGGTTGGTCCCGGATGCCTGCCGGGCCTGGCCGTGGCTGGTGCGGGCCTGGTGTCAGCTGGCCGGTGGCGTGCGCCGGTCGCGGCGCATGATCCGCCGCAGCTGGGTGATCCGGGCGGTTCCGGCGGCGGCCATCAGCAGCGCGCCGGCGATGGCGGCCAGGAGCAGCGCGACGGCCAGCGACAGGCGCAGGTGCGCGCCGAGGAAGCTGACGTTGACGGCGTGCGCGTTCTGGATGATGAAGATCATCACCACGATCAGCCCGGCGAAGCCGGCGATCAGCCCGGTCCGCATGCCGCTGATCCGGGTGTGCATCGTCGCGGCGCCGGGCGCCGGGGTGCGCGCGGGCGGCGGCGGCGGGGCGGAGCCGTTGGCGGCGGGGGGCGGCAGCGGCAGCGTGCTGGTGGTGCCCGGCGGTGATGCCGGCGGTTGGGTCATGGCGGTGGTTCCTTCGCCAGTGAGGGCGGGCCGCTGGAACCTGGCCGGGCGTCTCGCTGAGTGACCCGGCCTGGTTGCGGCCGGCGGCTGCTGACTGTCCGGGTCTGGTCTCAGCGTACGCATGCAATCAGAAACACGCAATCTATTTCTAGAATCGTGTGGTAGGTTTCTGAGGGTGGAGAGCTGGAGCTTCCTCACCAACCACGGGCGGGTGCTGCTGTGCATCGCCCGCGATCCCGGCGTGCGGCTGCGCGAGGTCGCGGCCGGACTGGGCATCACCGAGCGCAGCGCCCACGCGATCGTCGCTGACCTGGCCGCCGCCGGGTACCTGGTCAAGCACAAGCACGGCCGCCGCAACCGCTACCAGATCCAGGCGCACCTGCCACTGCCCGAGCCCGCCAGCCAGGAACCCGCCATCGGCGACGTCCTGACCCTGCTGGTCGGCGACGGCGCCGGGCATCAGCCCTGGCGGCCAGCGCCCGGTCACGACCAGGCCGGCACCAGCCATCGCGACCAGGACGAGCGCACCGGAAACCCGTAAAGCCCGGCGCGGCCCACGCGTTACGCGGCCGGAACCGGCGCAGTCATCCGCACCAGCCACCAGCGGCGGCCATGGGCGACGACTTGCGTGCTGCGACTGCTGCGGACGGGGCACTCGCCTCAGTGCCAGCTGCCGCCCGCTCAATCTCATCCGGGCCATGTGCGTCTGCAGAACGGTGCCGGGCGCGGCCGCTGGTGCTCAGGGCAGATGCTGGAACGCCGCCAGGGGGCAGCCCGAGAGCCGGGGCGCCACCCTGCCTGTCAGCGGTGTGCGAACCAGCCGCGCCGACTGGACGACTGGCCGCTGAGGAGGTGGTAGGCGAGGAGCAGGACGGCCGCCCCGGCGATGGCTGTGAGCCAGGTGGAGAGGTTGAAGAATCCGTGGATGGTGTGGATGTGGAACAGCTTGGTGGCAACCCAGCCGCCTAGCAGAGCCCCGACGATGCCGATCGCGCAGGTAAGGACGAGGCCTTGCTGTCTTTTGCCGGGAATCAGCATGTTGGCGATCAAGCCGGCTATCAGGCCCAGGACGATCCATGCGATGACGCTCATAACTGACTCCTTAGCCTCGATCCACCGTCTGAATTTCGGTGATCGTCTCCGGGACTTTCGCCGTTGGACGGTTCGTGATGTTTCGGCGCGGGCGTGACTGTGCTGCCGCTGACTGCTGGTTGTGCGGCGTGTCCGGGTTCCGGGTCGGGGTCTGCGGGCTGGGGGGCCTGGGGCCGTGAAACGGGGCGTGACCTGGTCGGGGCTGGTCAGGCCGCCCGTGCTGGCGGCCCGCAGCCGGCCTGGAACAGGCTCATCCACTCGGTCTCGCGGTGCCAGTCCAGGGGCAGGTGCAGGGTCAGGCGGCCACGGCCGGATCGTGCCATCCTGGCGGCGACGTCGATCAGGTCAGCGCGGATGGTCGCGCCGCGGGCCTTGCGGTGGAACGGTGAGGCCAGGCACCCGGCAGCACGCAGGAGGTTGTGCGCGATCGCGGCCAGGGTCAGCCAGGCGGCATTAGCCGCAAACCGGCCGGAGGGCAGATGAGCCATCGGCCCGCTGGTCACGTCCGCGAACACCTGCTCGATCACGGCATGGTCGCGGTGCTGCTCCTCGGCCTGGACCAGCGTGAACGGCGAGTCGGTGAACACCGGGTGGTAACGCCACACCGGGAACAGCTCGCCCTGTCGCTGTCCGGACTTGCGGTTCAGGTCGCGGACCCGGCGGATGATCAGCCGGGCGGTGACCGCCTGCCCTTTCCTGGAGGCGAACGCGGTATAGGGGACCTCGGCGACCTCGGCGTCCGATACCCAGGCCCGCAGCTGGTCATCCCAGATCGCCCGCGGGTACCGGATCGCGGTCCAGGCATCGTCGGGGATCGCGGCGATCGCGGCCTTCACCGCCGGGTCGAGCCGGGCGGTGACGGAGAAGCACGCCCCGGCGCGGCGGACCGCGTGGCACACTGCGGCGCTGTAGTAGCCGGAGTCCATCCTGGCCACGATCGTGCCGGTGCACCCGGCGGCCCGGCCGGTGCCGATGGCCTCGGCGATCAGGCTCGCGGCGCCGCGGGCGGTGTTCGCGCTGCCGCCGCGCAGCCGGGTCGCGGCGATCACCGGGGCGGCCTGCGGTGTGCAGATCGTGGCGGCCAGCGCGTTCAGCCCCCGCACCAGCACCGTCTTGCCCTGAATCTTCGTATGCCCGAACGCCGCGCCCTGCTTCTTGTGCCCGTAAACCCGCTTTTGCATCGAGTCCGCGTCGACGAACGCAAGCTGGCCGGCGCCGGGCAGCAGCGGCGCCCGCGCGGCCAGCTCCGCCACCAGCAGCCGGCTCACCTTCTCCAGCTGGCGGACATTGCCCCAGGTGAACGAGCGGAGGAACGACCCGAGCGTGGACGGCGCGCGAACCCCGTCGAACACCTCGCCCATCGCGCCGTGGCGCAGCACGTCCATGTCATCGATGCTGTCGGCTCCCGCGGCCATCCCGGCGACCAGGCAGCCGACCTTCGCCGCGGCGTTCACGCCGCGCCGGTCAGCGATCCGCACGTGCTGGCGGGCCAGGGCCACAAGGCCGGCCCGCTCGGCCAGGCCCATCACCGGCACCAGCCCGGCCCGCGACACCAGATTCGGGTCATCAAAGCACACGGAGATCTTCGGCGGATCATGCGACAATCGCATCTGGCAGGTGTCCTCTCGAACTGGGTCCCGGAACCTTCGCTAAGTCCCATCGTCCCAGCTCAGAGGACACCTTTCCTATTGCCACGCCCGGGCATGCACCTATTTACGCGGTGGATCGAGGCTTAGCTGACGTTCTCCCCTTCGAGTCACGTAATGACCTAATCTGCGTGCATCCTGGATGACGACCAGACCGGCGAGCCGCCCCGGACGACGGGCTACGCGCGCGCGTGGCGGCCGCCTCGGCCCTGCTACCTCTGGTTACCTGATGTTGCTTGGAAGCGGAACTCGACGACGTCACCGTCGCGCATGACGTAGTCCTTGCCCTCGATGCGCGCCTTGCCAGCGGCGCGGGCCGCGGCGATCGAGCCCGCGGCCATCAGGTCGTCGAACGACACGATCTCGGCCTTGATGAAGCCGCGCTGGAAGTCGGTATGGATGACACCGGCAGCCTCGGGCGGGGTAGCGCCCGCGGGGATAGTCCAGGCGCGCGCCTCCTTCGGCCCGGCAGTGAGGAAAGTCGACAGCCGCAGCGTCGCGAAGCCCGCCCTTGCCAACTGCGCCAGACCTGGCTCGCCCAGGCCAAGCTCAGCCAGCAACTCCGCCGCCTCGACCGGCTCCAGCTCGGATAGCTCAGCCTCGCTCTTGGCGTCCAGGAAGATGGCCTCCGCCGGGGCAATCAGCGCCGCCAGCTTCTTCCGCAACTCGTCGTCGGCGAGCTCGGCATCGTCCTCGTTGAAGACATACAGGAACGGCTTGGCCGTCAGTAGCTGAAGCTCACGCAGGTCAGCCACGTCGATCCCGGCCGCGGCAGCGCCGGCGAACAGCGTCGTGCCCCCGTCGAGCACCTCCTGCGCCTTCGCCGCCGCGTCGGCGATCCGGGTGCGCTCAGGATCCCTGGCGCCCTTGGCCTCCTTGGCCAGCCGCGGCGCGGCCTTTTCCAGCGTCTGGAGGTCGGCCAGCATCAGCTCGGTCGCGATGGTCTCGATGTCCCGTTCGGGCGATACATCCCCGTCCACATGGCTGACGTCGGGATTGTTGAACACGCGAACGACCTGGCAGATCGCGTCCGTCTCGCGAATGTGCGACAGGAACTGGTTACCGAGCCCCTGCCCGGCCGATGCGCCGCGCACCAGCCCGGCGATGTCGACGAACCGAACGGTCGCCGGCACGATCCTCGCCGAGTCGTAGAGCCCGGCGAGCGCATCAAGCCGGGCGTCGGGAATACCAACAATCCCGACGTTCGGATCGATCGTCGCGAACGGGTAGTTAGACGCCAGGGCGTTCGCCCGGGTCAGCGCGTTGAAGAGGGTGGACTTGCCGACGTTGGGCAG
>JBKQTJ010000039.1:0-50663 GCA_052143255.1 Streptosporangiaceae bacterium
CATCGCCGACGGCATGCCGGCGTTCGGCTCGTGCGCCGGGATGATCATGCTCGCGGACCGGCTGCCCGATCCTGCCTCCGGCCAGCAGACTCTCGGCGGCATCGACATGACGGTCCGCCGCAACGCGTTCGGCCGCCAGGTCGATTCGTTCGAGGAGGACCTCGTCATCGAGGCCATCGGCGACCCGCCCTACCGGGCCGTGTTCATCCGGGCGCCCTGGGTAGAGGACGTCGGGCCCGGAGTTGAGATTCTCGCGACCGAGCCTCGCGCCGATAGGATCGTCGCGGTCCGCCAGGGTCCGGCGCTCGCCACCTCCTTCCATCCCGAGCTCACCCCGGACTGGCGCATCCACCAGATGTTCGTCGACATGGTGAGGGAACGGTCATGAGCGGCCACTCAACGTGGGCAACCACCAAGCACAAGACGGCGGTGGTCGACGCCCGGCGCGGGAAGCTCTTCGCGAAGCTGATCAAGAACGTGGAGGTGGCGGCGCGCAGCGGCGGTCCCGATCCGGCCGGCAACCCGACCCTGTACGACGCCGTGCAGAAGGCCAAGAAAAGCTCGGTACCGAACGAGAACATCGACCGGGCCATCAGGCGCGGCGGCGGGCTCGAAGCCGGCGGCGCCGCCTACGAGTCGATCACGTACGAGGGCTACGCACCGGGCGGGGTCGCGGTCCTGGTCGAGGCCCTGACCGACAACCGGAACCGGGCAGCCTCGGACGTGCGCGTCGCCTTCACCCGCAATGGCGGCTCGCTGGCCGACCCCGGCTCCGTTTCCTACCTTTTCAGCCGTCGCGGCGTGGTCATCGTCAACAAGTCGGCGGGCGTAACCGAGGATGACGTGCTCGCTGCCGTCCTGGACGCGGGCGCCGAGGAGGTCAACGATCTCGGCGACTCCTTCGAGGTGATCAGCGATCCCAGCGACCTGGTCGCGGTCCGCACCGCGCTGCAAGCGGCCGGGCTTGACTACGAGTCGGCCGAGCGCCCGTTCCTGCCGTCGGTCGAGGTCGAACTAGCGGAGGACAACGCCAGGAAGGTGTTCCGCCTGATCGAAGCCCTCGAGGACTCCGACGACGTGCAGGACGTCTACGCCAACTACTCGGTCTCCGACGAGATCATGGAGAAGCTGGGATGACCGGCAGGCGCTGGTGAGCCTGGCCGGCCTGGACATCCGCCCGTTCGGCCCCGGCGACGACATCGAAGCCGAGCTGGACCTGCGGCGCCGGGCCTTCGGGCCGTTCAGCGCCGCGTCGCGGCCACGCTGGCTCGACCTGCTGGCAGCCTGCATCGACGCCGGGCAGATGGTGGGGGTGTTCGACGGCGGGCGGCTGATCGCCAGCGCGCGCTACCACGCCATGCGGCAGTGGTGGCATGGTCGCTCGATGCCGATGGCGGGCGTGGCCGGCGTGAAGGTCGCGCCGGAGGAGCGTGGCAGAGGCGTCGGCAGCGCGATGATGGCCCGGCTGCTCGCAGAGATCGCCGCGGGCGGCTATCCGGTATCGGCGCTGTACCCGACCACCGCGCAGGTGTACCGGTCGGCCGGCTGGGAGTTCGCCGGGGCCAAGTACGAGGCGGTGCTGCCAGCATGGTCGCTCGCCTCGCTGGCGGCCCCGGATGAGGCCGCGGCCAGGGCCGGCGGCGCGGTCGTCGCCGTCGGGCCGGCGCCGGCCCCGAAGCTGCGCCGCGCCACCGCTGCGGACGCGGAGGCCATCATCGACGTCAAGGGCCGGGTGCACGCCGAGCTCCGGGACTGCGGGCCGAACACCCGCGAGCCGGCCTCGCTGCACCGCTTGCTCGCCGACGAGGACCACTTCGCCTACCTGGCCGAAGACGGGTTCCTCGGCTACCGCTGGGCTGACGACGGCGACGAGATCGAGGTCGAGGAGCTGGTGGCCGCGTCCGCGCCAACGGCCCGCGCGTTCTGGCAGATCCTGGCCTCGCACGGCGCGGTGGCCGGGCGGGTCCGCGCCTGCCTCGGCCCCGACGACCCGGTCAGCTGGCTGACCAAGGAGCCCGCCGCGGCGCTGCACCGCCGGGCAAGCTGGATGTTCCGGCTGGTCGACGCTCCGGCGGCGATCGCGGCCCGCGGATACCCGCCTTCAGTCAGCCTCTCGGCCCTGCTGGACATCACTGATCCCGCGCTGCCAGGCAATGCCGGCCGCTGGGTGCTGGTCGTATCCGACGGCGCAGGCAGGCTGGCGCGGGCAGCCGCGGACGGCATTCAGGAGGGGAACGGGGTCGCGCGTGGCGCCGGCCAGGTGCTCAGGCTCGGGCCGCGCGGGTTCGCCGCGATGTACGCCGGGGTGCCGCTGGCCACGCTGCGGCTGGCTGGCCTGGCCGACGGCGGCGACCCGGCCGCCGATGCGAGCCTGGACAGCGCATTCGCCGGCCGGGCCTTCATGATCGACTACTTCTAAATGTGCTGACGGCCCGGGCGCGTCGGCCACTTGGCCGCGGGCCGGACCAGTAACGTGGCGACCGAACAGGTGTTCGCAGCTCACGGGACGGTGACGGATGCGCGTGCTCGGCGTGGATCCGGGCCTTACCCGGTGCGGCATCGGGGTGATCGAGGGCGAGCCTGGCCGCGCACTGCGCCTGATCGGCACCGAGGTGATCAGGACTCCGGCCCACGACGATATCGGCAACCGGCTGCTGGCCCTGGAGGTCGAGCTGGACCGGTGGCTGGCCGAGCATCAGCCGGATGCGGTAGCCGTGGAACGGGTGTTCAGCCAGCACAATGTCCGTACCGTCATGGGCACCGCCCAGGCCGGGGCGGTGGCCATCGTGTGCGCGGCCCGCCGCGGCGTGCCGGTGGGCCTGCACACTCCGAGCGAGGTGAAAGCCGCGGTGACTGGCAGCGGCCGGGCCGGCAAAGTGCAGGTCACCGAGATGGTCACCAGGCTGCTGCGGCTGGCTGACCCGCCCAGGCCAGCCGACAGCGCGGACGCGCTGGCCCTTGCCATCTGCCATTTGTGGCGCGGCACCGCCCAAGCCCGGCTGACACAGCAGCGGCTCGCCGCGGCCCAGCGCGCTGCCGCCGGAGTTATCAGATGATCGCCCACGTGACAGGTGCAGTCGCCGCGGTGTCCCCCGAGGGCGCCGTCATCGAGGTCGGCGGTGTCGGGCTGCTGATTCAGTGCACGCCGGGAACGCTGGCCCGGCTCAGGCCCGGCGAGCACGCGCGGGTGGCGACGTCGCTGGTCGTCCGCGAGGATTCGCTCACCTTGTACGGGTTTGCCAGCGACGATGAGCGCAACACCTTCGAGCTGCTGCAGACAGCGAGCGGCGTCGGCCCGAGACTGGCTCAGGCCATGCTGGCCGTGCTGACACCCGATGCGCTGCGCCGGGCTGTCGCCGCCGAGGACCTGGCCACGCTGACTTCGGTGCCTGGCATCGGGCGCAAGGGCGCGCAGCGGATCGTGCTCGAGCTGGCCGGCCGGCTAGGCCCGGCAGGGGAAGGCGTTACCCAGCCGATCGCCGGCCGGTCCCAGGCCGCTGCGCAGTGGCGGGACCAGGTGAGAGCCGGGCTGATCAGCCTGGGCTGGCAGACCAGGGAAGCCGACCAGGCCATCGCCGCGGTCGAGCCGGAGCTGGCCGACCCGGACGACAATGGTGATCAGGATCCGGTGGACGTCGCCGTCGCGCTGCGGGCGGCGCTGCGCGTGCTGGGGCGGCCGTGACCGGACGCGACGGAGCGCTGAACGGCACGGGCGCGGAGGCTGAGCGTGTCGTCTCGGCCCTGGCCGACGCGGACGAACGCGCGGTCGAAGGCGCACTGCGGCCCAAGCGGCTGACCGAGCTGATCGGGCAGAACCGCGTCAAGGAGCAGCTCTCGCTCGTCCTGGAGGGCGCCCTCGGCCGCGGCCGGGTACCCGACCATGTCTTGCTGTCCGGCCCGCCCGGACTCGGCAAGACCACGCTCGCGATGATCGTCGCGGCCGAGCTGGGCGCGCCGCTGCGGATCACCAGCGGGCCAGCGATCGAGCGCGCTGGCGACCTGGCCGCCGTCCTGTCCACGCTGACCGAGGGTGAAGTCCTGTTCATCGACGAGATTCACCGCGTCGCCCGGCCGGCCGAGGAGATGCTCTACCTGGCCATGGAGGACTTCCGGGTAGACGTGGTGATCGGCAAGGGTCCGGGCGCAACCGCGATTCCGCTCGACATCGCGGCGTTCACGCTCGTGGGTGCCACTACCAGGGCCGGCTTGCTGCCGGCCGCCTTGCGCGACAGGTTCGGCTTCACCGCGCGCCTGGACTTCTACGAGCCCGACGAACTGGGTGTCATCGTGCGCAGGTCAGCGGGACTGCTCGGGGTGGCGCTGCGCGACGACGGGGCGGATGAGATCGCCGGCCGGTCCCGCGGCACACCGCGGATCGCCAACCGGCTGCTTCGGCGGGTGCGGGACTTCGCCGAGGTTCGCGGTGATGGCGTGGTGACCAGGGACTGCGCCAGGGCAGCGCTGGAGCTGTACGAGGTTGACGAGAGCGGCCTGGACCGGCTGGACCGGGCTGTGCTCGGCGCGCTCGTCAGCAGGTTCGGCGGCGGACCAGTGGGGTTGTCCACCCTGGCGGTTGCGGTGGGGGAGGAGGCCGAGACCGTCGAGGTGGTGGCCGAGCCGTTCCTGGTGCGAGCCGGGCTGATGGCGCGGACGCCACGGGGCCGGGTGGCGACGCCAGCTGCCTGGCAGCACCTCGGCTTGCCGTTGCCCAGGCAACTGGCCTGGATGGGGCAGGCGGGAGATCTGGGACCAGGCGAGGTCACGCTTTTCGATTGACGCGGGCGGATTCTGCGGCCAGAAGTTCATGTCCGGGGCGGCGACCTGCGGCGGAATGTCACTGATGGTCGTAGCCTGGTCACGATCACTCGCAAGAAGCCGTAGCCTGTTGGTGCGCTGCGTGCGCGCCGCTACACTGCGGCAGTTGGTCCAAGACACGCCACTTCGGCGCCGTAGCCGGGCACTCCCGGCCGCGCGCTGGTCGCCTCCGGCGGGCGTGCCACATCTACTCGGAAGGATGTCCCGCGATGGGGACACAGCACATACTGGCAGCGGGCACGACGAGCAGCAGCAGTTCGAGCTTCCTGATCATCATCCTGATTTTCGGCGTCATGATGATCTTCCTGTTCCGGTCGCAGCGGCGGCGCCAGCGCGCGGCCGTGGATACTCAGCGCAAGGTGATGGATGGCTCGAAGATCCGGACCACCTTCGGTCTCTTCGGGACAGTCATGTCCGGCGATGACCGGACGGTCATGGTCGAGATCGCGCCGGGTGTGCAGATCAAGCTGCTGCGCCAGGCAATCGCCACGGTGGTACCGGACGAGGAGCCGGACGGCGGATACGGGACGATGCCGGACCCGGCTGAGGATGACAAGCCTGGCAATCGCGACGAGCGCACCGACCTGAGCATCTAGCCCCGCCAGACCGAAAGACAGGGCAAACCCCCGTGGCTCCTCCCAGCAAACCGCAATCCCACCCAGGGCGGTACCTCGCGGCCCTGGCGGCGCTGCTTGTCGTCATGGTGCTCGGCGTTCTCGGCTCTAACCTGGCCAATCCCTCGGCTTGGCACAAGAGCTTCAAGGTCGGCCTGGGGCTTGACCTGTCCAGCGGCACCCAGGTCACGCTCCAGGCCGTGCCGGCGCAGGTGAAGAAGGGCCAGACGCCCCCGCCGCCCAGCGCCGCGGCGATGAACAAGGCCGTCCAGATCATCACCAACCGGGTCGAGGCGACGGGCCTCACCGGCTCTTCGGTGGTGAAGCAGGGCACTAACGAGATCATCGTCTCGGTGCCCGGCGCCGGCGCGGAGAAGGTCGAGCATCTGGTCGGCACGACTGCGTTGCTCCGGCTGCGCCAGGTCCTGCTGGAAGCGCCGAACTACGTAACCCCGACTACCACGGCGCCGACTCCGACGCCCTCGGCGTCGCCATCGAGCAACGTGAGCGGCGCGCCGAGTTCCTCGGCCAGTCCGACCGCGTCCGCGTCGGCTAGCCCGAAATCGTCCGCGGGCTCGGGCCAGGCCGTCGGCGCCAGCAAGGTGCGCAACGCGGCAGCCTCGCCGAAGGCCTCGGCCTCAGCTAAGGCATCCGCCTCACCAAGCACGTCGCCGTCGCCGGCCACCAGCCCGAGTCCAAGTGCATCGACCTCGGGCAAGCCGGTGCTGTCCACCACGACGAGCTCGGGCGCTAGCGGCGACGCCGCCGCGCTGAACCCGCAGACGGTCAAGCTGTTCGACCAGCTGAACTGCGCGGACAAGAACTGGCAGGCCCGGATCTACCACTCCGACGCCAACCTGTACGACGCCCCGCACGCCCAGACCGTTGGCTGCAACGCAGGCGTCAAGTACGCGTTCGACACGGCCGTCGTGCAGGGCAGCGACCTCAGCAACGTGGCGGCCCAGGACACGGCCCAGGGCTGGATCGTCAATTTCGACGTCAAGCAGCCGGCCGCAACGGCGCTGGGCAAGCTGACCACGAGAATGGTCACCGATTACCTGCCCTCGGCGACCACGAGCGCGAATAGCTACACGCTGAACCAGCTGGCCGTGCTGCTGGACGGCAACTTGCAGGGCTCGCCGCCGCAGGTGCAAGGCGCCATCTCCACTCAGGGTCAGATCAACGGCGGCTCCGGCGGCTTCAGCCAGTCCCAGGCCACCGAGCTGGCAGATGTACTCAAGTACGGCAGCCTGCCACTGTCCTTCCACCCCCTGTTCATTTCGTCGGTGTCGGCGCAGCTCGGCTCGGACCAGCTGTCCGCCGGCCTGTTCGCGGCGATGGTCGGCCTGCTGCTCGTGGTGCTGTACTCGTTCCTGTATTACCGCGGCCTAGGCGTCGTGTCCGTCTCGAGCCTGGTCATCGCGGCAAGCCTGACCTACCTGTCGGTGATCTTGCTGAGCAAGTACGAGGGATTCACGCTGTCCCTGGCCGGCGTGGCCGGCCTCATCGTCGCCATCGGCATCACCGCCGACTCGTTCATCGTGTACTTCGAGCGACTGCGTGATGAGGTACGCGAGGGCAAATCGCTGCGGTCCGCCGTCGAGCGCGGCTGGACCAGGGCCAGGCGGACCATCATCGTGTCCGACACGGTCTCGTTCCTGGCCGCTTTGCTGCTCTACATCCTGTCGATCGGTGACGTCCGGGGCTTCGCCTTCACACTCGGGCTGACCACGCTGATCGACATCGTCGTGGTGTTCCTGTTCACCAAGCCGATGATCACTTTGCTGGCCAGGACCAAGTTCTATGGCCAGGGACACCCGCTGTCCGGGCTCGACCCGGCCAGGCTCGGTGCTAGAGCGCCGTGGCGAGGGTCGCGGCGGCCGGCCGTCGGCACGGCCGGGGCGGCGGCAACTATGCGGCCCGCTGCCGCAGCGCGGCCCTCAACCAGCACGCGCCCCTCGAACACCACCCGGGAGGCGTGATGTCACGGCTCGGCAACCTTCGCAACGTCCCGGGGCGGCTGTACCGTGGCGAGGTCTCCATCGACTTTGTCAGCCGGAAGAAGCTCTGGTACACGATCTCCGGGGCCATCCTGCTGATCAGCATCCTCGCGGTGGGCATCCGCGGGCTGGACTTCAGTGTCGAGTTCAAGGGCGGCTCGTTGTTCAACGTGCCGGCCGCCGCATCCGTGAACGAGGCCAGGCTGGTGCAGGTCGTCACTCAGAACGGGGGGACCAACCCGACGGCGACTGAGATCAAGCCGTTCAACAACCATCCCGCTGCGTGGCAGGTCCAGACTAGCCAGCTGAACGGCAACCAGGCGCTCAAGATCGAGACCGCGATCGCCAGCAAGTTCCACATCAACTCCGGCGACATCTCGGTCACCTCCGTGGGGTCGAGCTGGGGAGCCCAGATCTCGCAGAAGGCGCTGGAAGCGCTCATCGCGTTCCTCATCGTGATCGTGATTTACCTGTCGATCGCGTTTGAATGGCGGATGGCGGCCGCGGCATTCGTCGCGCTCGCCCACGACATCGTGATCACGATCGGTGTCTATGCGCTGACCGGCTTCCAGGTCAGCCCGGCCACGGTGATCGGCTTGCTGACCATCCTGGGTTACTCGCTGTACGACACCGTGGTCGTCTTCGACAAGGTCAGGGAAAATACCGCGTCGCTGCTCGGCACGCGCAAGTCCACCTACAGCGAGGCAGCCAACCTGGCGCTGAACCAGACCCTGGTCCGGTCCATCAACACCTCGCTCACCGCGTTGCTGCCAGTCGCGGCGATCCTGGTCGTCGGCACCCTGCTGCTCGGCAACGGCGAGCTGAAGGACCTGTCCCTCGTCCTGTTCGTCGGCATGCTGTCCGGCACCTACTCCTCGATCTGCATCGCCACGCCGGTGCTGGCTGACCTCAAGGAGCGCGAGCCGCAGTACAAGCAACTGGCCAAGCAGGTCGCGCTGCGCGCAGCCGGCGGCCGGAGCGCAGTGCGCAAGGCGGCGAAGGCCGGCGCTAGCACGGGTAACGGCGGTGCCACGGCCGCCGGCGCGAGCGCGATCGCGGTGACCGATGACGCCAGCGAGGATGCGGACCTGCTCGACGACGAACCGGTGATGGAAGCGCAGGCCGCCGGCGAGCCGGTTGCGGCGTCGAAGATTACCCCGAGCGGCCAGGCGCGCGCGGCCGGCGCGAGACCGCCGGGCCAGCGGCAGCAGCCGGTGCGCAGGCAAGCGGCAAAGCGGCGGCCCAGCGGCAAGAAGAAGCGGCGGTAGCCTGCCGGTGGCCAGCGACGGACTGGTGCCAGTGAGCACAGCCGCAGAGATCGGCGAGCTGCTCCAGTCCATGATTCGGGATATACCCGACTATCCGCAGCCGGGCGTCGTATTCAAGGACATCACGCCGCTGCTTGCGGACGGCCCGGCCTTCGCGGCTATGGTGGCCGCGCTAGCAGCGGGTAGCGAGGGCGTGACCAAGGTTGCAGGCATCGAGGCCCGCGGCTTCATCCTGGCGGCAGCGGTGGCCACCGTGCTGGGCGCCGGCTTCGTCCCGGTCCGCAAGCAGGGCAAGCTGCCCGCGCCAACGTTCGCGCAGTCTTATGACCTTGAGTACGGCAGCGCGACGATTGAGGTGCATACCGACGCATTTGCACCAGGCGACAAGGTCTTGATCGTGGACGACGTGCTGGCCACCGGCGGGACGGCCGCGGCGACAGCCGGCCTGATCCGGCGCACCGGGGCCGAGCTGACTGGCATCGCGGTGCTGCTCGAACTCGGATTCCTGGCCGGCCGGGCGAAGCTGCCGGGCCTGGAAGTGCGCGCTTTGCTCTGCTTGTGACGCAACGTACGGAGCCCGGCACGTCCTGAATCATCCGCCGATAGACTTGATGACACGGCGGACGTGAGGAGCGCATGTGGCCGGTGACGTGGTGACGGCCGGAGCGGCCGGATCCGATGTCACCCGGGACCTGCCCGCGGCGGATGACGGGGTGACATCGGACACTGGCATGCCCGCCGACGCACCGGCCGAGCCCGAGCAGCGCAGCGGCCGCACCGGCGGTAACGGGAAGAAGTCACCAGGGCGGCCCGGATCGGGCCGCGCCGCGCGAAAGGCCGCGCAGCCGGCGGACGCGACGGGCACGGGGCAGGCTCCGGCGGACGGGGCATCCGGGGCTGCCGCGGTTCGTCGCAGGCTCGCCAGGCTGGGTTCGGCCCGCGTCGGCAGCGTCAATCCCGTGCTGGAACCGCTCGTCAAGACCGTGCGCACCACACATCCCAAGGCCGACATCCGGCTGATAGAGCGTGCCTACGATCTGGCGGCACGGCTGCATGCTGGCCAGTCACGACGCAGCGGCGACCCGTACATCACCCACCCGCTTGCCGTCGCCACCATCCTGGCCGAGCTCGGCATGAATCACGACACCATCTGCGCCGCGCTGCTGCACGACACAGTCGAGGACACGCAGTACACCATCGGCCAGCTTCGCGAGGAGTTCGGCGAGGACATCGCTGCCCTGGTCGACGGGGTCACGAAGCTGGACAAGGTCAAGTACGGAGACGCCGCCCAGGCCGAGACCGTGCGCAAGATGGTCGTGGCGATGTCCCGGGACATCCGGGTGCTGGTCATCAAGCTGGCGGACCGGCTGCACAACATGCGGACGCTGCGTTACCTGCCGCGAGCCAAGCAGGAGCAGAAGTCGCGCGAGGTCTTGGAGATCTTCGCCCCGCTCGCCCACCGGCTTGGCATGAACACCGTCAAGTGGGAGCTGGAGGACCTGGCCTTCGCCACTTTGTATCCCAAGCGCTACGACGAGATCGCGCGGCTGGTATCAGAGCGAGCGCCGGGCCGGGAGATGTTTCTCCAGGAGGTAATCGAGGACGTCCAGGAGGACCTGAAGGACGCCAAGATCAAGGCGGTGGTCACCGGCCGTCCCAAGCACTACTACTCGGTGTACCAGAAGATGATCGCCCGTAATGTCAGCTTCGATGACATATACGACCTGGTAGGCATCCGCGTCCTTGTTGACTCGCTGCGCGACTGCTACGCGGTGCTCGGCACCGTGCATGCGCGGTGGAACCCGGTCCCTGGCCGGTTCAAGGACTACATCGCGATGCCGAAGTTCAACATGTACCAGTCGCTGCATACCACGGTGATCGGCCCGGAGGGCAAACCGGTCGAGCTGCAGATCAGGACCTGGGGCATGCACCGGCGGGCCGAGTACGGCGTGGCTGCGCACTGGAAGTACAAGGAAGAGATGGTTGGCGGCGGCACCGCCGACATGGCCTGGCTGCGGCAACTGGTCGACTGGCAGCGGGAGACCGAGGACCCGGCAGAGTTCCTCGATTCGCTCCGGTTCGACCTGGGCGCGGGTGAGGTGTACGTCTTCACCCCGAAGGGCGAAGTCATCGCACTGCCGCAGAACGCGACTCCGGTCGACTTCGCCTACGCGATCCACACCGAGGTCGGGCACCGGACCATCGGAGCCAGGGTCAACGGCCGCCTGGTGGCGCTGGAGAGCACGCTGAACAACGGCGACACCGTGGAGATCTTCACTTCCAAGGCTTCGGACTCCGGTCCCAGCAGGGACTGGCTCGGCTTCGTGCAAAGCGCGCGGGCCAGAAACAAGATCCGGCACTGGTTCTCCAAGGAGCGCCGGGAAGCCGCCGCTGAGACTGGCAAGACGGCGATTGCCCGGATGATGCGCAAGCAGGGCCTGCCGCTGCAACGGCTTGCCACCGCCGATGCGCTCAACGCCATCGCGAGCGAACTGCGCTACGCCGACCTGTCCGCGCTGTACGCGGCGGTCGGCGAGAGCCACGTCAGTGCCCAGTCGGTGGTCGCGAAACTGATCAAGTCCGCTGGCGGCATGGCGGGGGCGCAGGAGGACCTGGCCGAAGCGACGCTGGTAACCAGGGCGCCGCGGCCCGCGCCCCCCGCCGGGGACTCCGGCGTCGTGGTCGAGGGTGCCAACGACGTCTGGGCCAGGCTGTCCAAGTGCTGCACGCCTGTGCCTGGCGATCAGATCATGGGCTTCGTTACCAGGGGCAATGGCGTCTCCGTCCACCGCAAGGATTGCGTGAACCTCGAGCACTTGCTCGAATCCGAGCCAGAGCGGCTGGTCGGAGTTCGGTGGTCACCAAGAGAAGGCTCGCAATTCCTGGTCGCCATCCAAGTCGAGGCACTCGACCGGACTGGCCTGCTGTCCGACGTGACCAGGTCGCTTTCCGACCAGCACGTCAACATCCTGTCCGCCACCGTCAGCACCACCAGGGACCGGGTCGCCTTTAGCCGGTTCACCTTCGAGATGGGCGACCCCAAGCACCTCGGTGCCGTACTGCGCGCCGTTCGCTCCATCGACGGCGTCTACGACGTCTACCGGGTGACCAGCTAGCCCGCGGCCGCGATTTGCGGCAGCTTCGACAGCGTTCTGGCGGCTGCAAGCGCCCGCATGAATGGCGGCGCTCGACAGGGCACCTGGCGGAACGAGAGACTTACAGCGATGGCAATCGGCCATTGCACAAGGCCGGAGGCCGCAATGAGGAGCAGGCGACGCTGATGGGCAGGAAACAGGGCCTGAACTACTCGCCCGCATGGCGGTCCGGGACCAAGGTCGGGCTGCCCCCGCTGGTCAAGGCGATGATGAAGCGGGACTGGCATGGCTACGAGCATTTCCCGCGCCAGGGCGGCATGATCGTGGCGGCCAACCACCTCTCCTACGCGGACTGGGCGGCCATGTCGCTGTTCGTGCATGAGGCAGGCCGTTATCCGGTTTTCTGGGTCAAGTCCTCGGCATTCGACGTGAAGCTCATCGGGCCGTTCCTGCGCAAGCTCGGCCAGCTACCGGTGCGCCGCGGGGAAGCCGATGCAGCGGTAGTCATCAAGCAGGCCGAGGAAGCCCTGACAGCTGGGGAATGCGTAGTCATCTATCCGGAAGGCACCGCTTCCCGCGATCCGGAGCAGTGGCCGATGGTGGCCAAAACCGGAGTGGCCCGGCTGGCGCTGGCAACCGGCGCCCCGGTGATACCGGTCGCCGAGTGGGGCGCGCAAGTGATCCTTCCTTACGGGACAACCAAGCCGCACCTAGTGCCGCGCAAGATGGTTCAAATGGTGGCCGGCCCGCCGGTCGACCTCAGTGCCTACCTGGGGAAGCCCCTCACCAGGGATGTCCTGCGCGGGGCTACCGACACCATCATGGCCGACATCACTGAGCTCCTCGCCAAGCTGCGCGGCGAGCAACCGCCGGCCACCCCGTACGACCTCGCTGCCGCCCGTCGCGCAGCCAGCCAAGAGACCACCAGCGACTGACCTCGATCCGCACGCCGCGGCGGGGTCGGCTGCTGCGCGCGGCGGGTTCCGCACACTGCTCTGCGGGCGGGCCAGGCGGGCGGCGGGTTCCGCACACTGCTCTGCGGGCTTGGCACTGGCCGCAGCTCGGCTGACCTGGTCCGGCCCGAGGCGCGCTGGTCACGGGGCTCCGCAGGCCACGCTTACGCCCGCTGCCGCAGCGCACAGAATCCGCCGCCCGCACACGCTACTGGCTTCGTCACACGCGAGAACGGAGCTGGCCTAGCAAGCAGTCGCCGTCCGGAGTCCGCCGTCGCCGCCAGAGCCGCTAGAGCAGGCCGCCAACTGCACGTAGGGAAGCCGGGGTCTGCGGTATGCGTAGCGGGCGTAAGCGTGGCTAGCTAAACCGTTCGCTCATCGCGCCTCGGGCTGGACGGGTGCGAGCCGTCGGATGCCGGTGCCAAGCCCGCGGAGCATGCCGTGGATCCCGGCAGACCGCGCCCAGCAGGTGCGGACCCGGCTTGTTCGCGAGCTGTACGCCGCTAGCCGGCCAGTTCGGCGAGCGTGCGCTCGGCTTCGGCCAGCCACGTCCGCCGGGCCTCGATGGCTTCCTTGGCCTGCTGCTGCGCCTTGGGGTCGCCGTTGGCCTCGGCCTTGGCGAGCTGGCGCTCGAGCTGGCTGATCGCGGTGCGGATCTGCTCGACCGTGCCCTTGGCCCGGGTGAGGGCCTCGGGGTTGGTGCGCCGCCAGTGCGAGTCCTCGGCCTTGCGCAGGGACTCCTCGACCTTTCGCAGGCCGCCCTCGAGCCGCTCCTGCGAGTCCCGCGGCACGGCCCCGGCGCGCTCCCAGCGTTCCAGGATGCCTCGCAGGGTAGCCCTGGCGGCCCGTGCGTCGGTGGCAGGGACCAGCTTCTCGGCTTCGGCGAGGAGCTGCTCTTTGACCACGACGTGCTCGCGGAGCTCGCGGTCCTTGGCGTCGAGCACCTCAGAGCGGGCCTTGAAGAACGCATCCTGGGCAGCCTTGAAACGGCTCCAGAGGTCGTCTTCGGCGGTCCGGTCGGCCCGGCCCGCCTGCTTCCAGGAGCGCATCAGCTCGCGGTAGGCGGTTGCCGTTGCGCTCCAGTCGGTCGAGGCGGAGAGTTCTTCCGCCTTGCTGACCAGTGCCTCCTTGCGCGTCCGGATGCCTTCGCGCTCCTCTTCGAGGGTGGCGAAGTAGGCCTTGCGCCGCTTGGCGAAGCTGTTCCTGGCCGCAGAGAGCCGCTTCCAGAGGGCGGCTTCAGCCGCCCGATCGCCGCGCGGGGCAGCCTTCCACTCCTCAAGCAGCTGGCGCATCCGCTCGCCGCTGACCTTCCAGTGGGTTGCCTCGGCCGCGATTCGCTCGGCCTCGGCGACGATCCGCTCGCGGGCTTCGTGAGCCTCGACGCGAGCCTGCTCGCGCGCCGCTTTGTGCTCTTCCCGCCGGTGCTCGATGGTGCTGCCCAGCGCTTCCAGCCGCTTGAGCAGGCCATCCAGGTCCCCGATCGCATGCGCGTCAGTAACCGCCACGGTCAGCCTGGCAATGGTGGACTTCGCCTGGCCCGCCGACAGGTCGGTGCTGGATATCCGCTGCTCGAGCAGGCTGACCTCGGTCTCCAGCGAGTCGAACTTTCGCTTGAAGAACGCCAGTGCCTCAGCCGGGCTGCCAGCCTGCCACGAGCCGATCTCGCGCTCGCCCTCGGCGGTCCGGACATACACCGTACCGTCCTCGGCCACCCGGCCCCACGGATCGCTTGCGGTGCTCACCGCGTACCTCCTGCTCGGTACCTGACCAGCGGTTTTACGTTAGTCAGGTCTTCTTGACCGTCACGCTTTCGATCTGAACCGGCTCCTTCGGGTGCCCGTCGCCGGCACCGTTGGAGTTGTCGCTGCCCGCCTTTGCCACTTTCTGGATGATATTGAGCCCGCTGACGATGGTGCCAAACGGCGTGTAATTGGGCGGCAACGCTGTGTCCTTGTAGACCAGGAAGAACTGGCTGCCGTTACTGTCCGGCGCTCCGGTGTTTGCCATCGCCACCGTGCTCGCCGGGTAACTGGCGCCCTTCAGGTTCTCGTTGCCGAACCCGTAGCCCGGTCCGCCTGAGCCGGTGCCCGTCGGGTCGCCGCACTGAAGCACGTAGATGCCGACCGTGGTGAGGCGGTGGCAGTGGGTGTTGTTGTAGTACTTCTGGTCGGCCAGCGAGACGAACGATCCCACCGTGCAGGGCGCCTTGCTGTTCAGCATGTCGATCACGATGGTGCCGCGGTTGGTCTTGATCGTCGCCACGTACGTGGCCTTGGTGTCCGGCTTCGCCGGCGGCATAGTCACCTTGCGAGCAGCCGGGCCGCTCTTGATGTAGACGCACTTGCCGTTCACCATCGCGGCGGTGTTGGTGGGCGACGGCGTGGCCGACGGGCTCACAGACGGTGTCGGCGACGCGCTGGCCGCTGCGTTCGCCGAGGCCTTGGCCCTGGTCCCGGAGCCTGCGGTGGCAATGAGCCCGGCGACAACTCCTACCGCAACCACGAGCACGGCCACGATCGCCGCGACTGAGATCTGCTTGGCGCGCCTCGCACGCTCAGCCTGGCGCTCCAACCGGCGCTGGTGAGCGTCCCTGGCGAGTTTGCGCTGCCGTTCCTTCTTCCCGGCCACCTGTGCGGTCCTCCTGCTCATCCGCAGTGTCCTGCGGTCTGCCTGGTCTGGCAACGTCGCTGCCTGCATGGACGGGGATGCCTCAGGTCAGCGCGCGTTACGAAACTTCGCGAATCGTACCGTTGTGACGGCTGTGGTAACGCCGCCGTTACCTTTCGAGTCCCAACTGCGCCCAAGCCGTGTCCTGTACGGACCCGGACCAGCCTAATCGGCAGTTCTCGATAGCCTGGTCGTACGCGCGACACGCGCGCAGGACCGGGAGGTCTCCACCGATGAGCGCGCTGTGCTGATAGCCGGGTTCCCCGCTGGCTCGTTTGCCGCTAACTGCTACCTGCTGGCGCCCGGCCCAGGCCAGGAGTGCCTGATCATCGACCCTGGACAAGACGCCGAGCAGGGCATCGAGGAAATTACCGAGCGATACCGGCTTCAGCCAGCCGCTGTGCTGCTGACGCATGGCCACATCGATCACATCTGGTCGGTCGCGCCGGTGTGCGGCGCGAAGGGGATCGCTGCCTACATTCACCCCGCAGACCGCGCGCTGCTGACCGATCCCGGCCGCGGCCTAGGCCTTGGGCCAGCTCAGCAGTTGTTCGGCGGGCTGAAGTTCACCGAGCCTGATGACGTCATCGAGCTAGCCGACGGCATGACGCTGGAACTAGCCGGGATCGAGCTGGTCGTGGATCACGCGCCCGGCCACACGCCGGGCTCGGTGACCTTCCGGCTCCCGGCCGTCGCCGATCCTGGCACGCTGTTTACCGGCGACCTGCTTTTCGCCGGGTCGATCGGCCGGACTGACCTGCCCGGCGGGGACTACCAGACCATCTTGGAGAGCCTCGCGCGGGTGTGCCTGCCGCTGCCGGACGAGACCGTGGTACTGGCCGGGCACGGGCCGGACACCACGATCGGGCAGGAGCGGGCCGGCAATCCGTTCCTGTCAGGGCTGGCTCCGGCCAGCGGCCCGGTCACGGGCGTGTGACCGGGCCGCAACCGGACTGAGTTCGCCGGCTGGCGGGGCCGACACTGGCCGGGCTACCGGGCAGCCGCCGGGGGTCTTGGGCGGGGCTGCTAGGCCGGCTCCGGGCAGCCGGGCCGACTCTGGCCGGGCTGGCGCGGCCGGTTAGCCTGCGTGGCAGGCGGCTCGTCAGCCGGCGCCGAGCGAGGGCGTGGTGTGCCCCGAACCTGACCGACCCGGCGGACGCGGCCGGCCACGGAGCGGCCTCGTTCCCCTCCTTATGGTTTTGATCTTGGAAGTAACGACAGAGAGGCTGGGCGAGCGATGATCCGCAGCCACGAGGCGGGCAGCCTGCGGGCATCCGCGGCGGGCGAGCAGGTACGGCTGGCGGGCTGGGTGGCGAGGCGGCGTGACCATGGCGGCGTCGTGTTCATTGACCTGCGTGACGGCAGCGGAATCGTGCAGGTCGTGTTGCGCGAGGAAGACCTGGCCCACGACCTGCGGGCCGAGTTCTGCGTGCTGGTCACCGGCACCGTGCAACTGCGGCCGGCCGGGAATGAGAATCCTGAGCTGGCGACCGGTGACATCGAGGTCGCCGCGACCGGGATCGAGGTGCTGTCGCAGTCCGATCCGCTGCCGTTCCCCATCGAGGGAGGCGGCGAATTGAACGAGGAAGTCCGGCTGAAGTACAGGTACCTCGACATCCGGCGGGCTGATATGGCAGCAGCGCTGCGGGCCAGGTCGAAGGCCGCCTACGTGCTGAACGAGGTGATGAGCGCGGGCGGGTTCGTGAACGTGGAGACCCCGTTCCTGACCCGGTCCACCCCGGAGGGCGCGCGCGACTTCCTGGTGCCGGTGCGGCTGCGGCCGGGCCAGTGGTACGCACTGCCGCAGTCGCCGCAGATGTTCAAGCAATTGCTCATGATCTCCGGGCTAGAGCGCTACTTCCAGCTGGTCCGCTGCTTCCGTGACGAGGATTTCCGGGCTGACCGGCAGCCGGAGTTCACCCAGATTGACATCGAGATGTCCTTCGTGACCAGGGAAGACGTTGTCGCCGTCGCGGAGGACATCGTGGCCCGACTGTGGGCCGAGATCGCCGGGTACCAGGTGCCGCGGCCGATCGCGCACATGACCTACGCCGATGCGATGGCCAAGTACGGATCGGACAAGCCCGACCTGCGGTTCGGGAATGAGCTAGTTGACCTGACTGACTACTTTGCGGAGTCGGAGTTCCGGGTGTTCCAGGCCCCGCATGTGGGCGCTGTGGTCATGCCAGGGGGAGCCGCGCAGACGCGCAAGGAGCTGGACGGCTGGCAGGACTGGGCGAAGTCGCGCGGCGCGCGCGGCCTGGCCTACGTGCTGATCGGGCCGGACGGCCTGGTTGCCGACGCAGGGCCGGTGACCAAGCACCTGTCGGAGGCCGAGCGGTCCGGGCTGCCGGGTGCCGTCCGGGCGTCCGCCGGGGACGCGGTCTTCTTCGCGGCCGGCCCGGCAAGCGAGGCGCGGGCGCTGCTGGGTGCTGCGCGCCTGGAGATCGGCTACCGGTGCGGCCTGATCGACCCGTCTGCCTGGGCGTTCACCTGGGTCGTTGACGCGCCGATGTTCGAGGATGACGGGGAGGGCGGCTGGACTGCGGTGCATCACCCGTTCACCGCTCCGCTGCCCGAGTGGGCGTCGAAGTTCGCTGACGAGCCCGGCGGCGCGCTGGCCAATGCATACGACATCGTGTGCAACGGGACTGAGATCGGCGGTGGCTCCATCCGGATCCACCGGCCCGACATGCAGCAGCAGGTGTTCGATGTCATCGGCCTGTCCAGGCAGGAGGCTGCGTCGCAGTTCGGGTTCCTGCTGGAGGCGCTCCGGTACGGCCCGCCGCCGCACGGCGGCATCGCATTCGGCTGGGACCGGCTGCTGATGCTGCTGACCGGACATGACTCGATCCGCGACGTCATCGCGTTCCCGAAGGCCGCCTCCGGGCACGACCCGCTGACTGGCGCGCCGACGCCGATCACCCAGCAACAGCGCAAGGAAGCCGGCATCGACGTCATTCCGGGCGCCGGCCCTGGCGCCGCGCCGCCAAGCTAGCTCCGAGTCCGGCCGGATCTGGAAGTACCGCGCCCACAAGCAGCGTCGCCCGCCCTTAGGCACGGCAGCGCGTTCGAAGGCGCCCGATTGGCACGGCAGGGCGCCCGCCCGGGAGGCAAGGAAGGCCGTGCCCGACGAACCGGGCACCTCACGGTGCCCGGTACGGCGACAGCTCCCGGCTGGCCGCGCTGATGATCGCGAACGCCCTGGCCACCAGGTTCCCGAGGTCGCTCGCGGCGCTTGCCGCTTGGGGGGCGGTGGCGCTAGCCGCGAGCTGGGTCCTGAGCTGGATGATCGCGCTGCGCACGGCAGCGACGCAGGTCCGGGCAATGACGTGCGCTTCGTAGTCATAGTCCGGGCGAGCTGAATCGCCGTAGGAGTCGCCGTCCGCGCCGGGCCGCGGCCTGGCCAGCAGGGCCGACGCGATCGTCTCCTCCAGCCGCAGCAGCGGCCGCGCCGTCGATCGCCGCAGTATGGCCGCCGGCGGGCTGGCGCTCTCCACCCACAGCGGCCCCAGTCCAGCTGAGACCCCGGCCTGGTGGGCGACAGCCAGCAATGCCTGCTGCACCGCGATGAGCGCGGGTTCGTCTGCTGGCCTGGTGAGGATCGCCTCCGTCAGCATCAACATCCAGGACCGGAACTCGTCGGCTACCAGATCCTCCTTGCCGTCGAAGTACCGGTAGAAAGTGCGCTCCGTGACCTTGGCCTGCCGGGCGATATCGCGGATGGTCGTCCGCTCATACCCCTGACTGGCAAACAGCTCCTTGGCCGCTGAGCGCAGCGCGGTCCTGGTCGCCTGCTTGTTCGCCTCACGACGGCCAAGAGGTTCTGTCATATAGCCATCTTCGCACAAGTTGTCACATGTGACACTTCTGCGAGATTCCGGTTCGCGCCACCAGTCCTCGCGTCGCTGAATCCCTGAGCCGCATCCCTGAGCCGCACCTTGAGCCACAGCCGTGGCCGACCGAGCTGGCGGACAGGGCCTCGACGGCGCCTGCGGCCGCTGCCTAGGCCAGCAGCCTGGCCGCATCGAGCTTGATAGCGAATGGATCCGGCAGGCGCAACGGCTGCCCGCCCGAAGCGGTCTGCTGATGGTAATAGCCGTCATCCCCGGGGTGGGAGTACAGCGTGACGGTCGGCGGGTCGGCGAACGCGTCAACCAGCAAGTAGAGCGGGATGCCGCCCTGCGCGTAGGCGCGCAGCTTGACTTCGTGGTCTTGGCGTCGGCTGGACGGCGACACGACCTCGACGACGAGCAAGACGCCAGGAGCTAGCACCTCGTCGTCACCGAATCCCGGCGCATCTGCGGGCGCGACGATGAAGTCGGGAACCAGCCGCTCCCTGGTAACCGGCACGTGAACTGTCAGGTTCGTATCGCGCTGCCAGCCGCGCCGCCTGACTGTGACGAGTTGGTCCATAAGCTCGGTCACGACGCGAGAATGCCGTCGGCTTGGACTCGGGCTCACGACGATCTGCCCGTCAATAAGCTCCACGCGGTGACCGGGCACGTCCATGGTCTGCCAGAGCCGCTCCAGGTCGGCCAGCTCAGCCTCGGCGGCTATCGCCAGGTCGGCCCGTGGCATCGCCATCTCAAGTGCCTCCACTTCACGCCTCACCTCCACGGTACGCCGTTCGCCGGATGCGGTCTTTGCGCAGCAACCTAGTGGCGGGTACCGACAGGCCAGGCGGTGTCGGAGCGGCCGGGTAATGTCGCATCGTGCCCCGCGTAGACGATGGCTCGGCCGGGAGCTTGTTCGACGACTCAGCCGCCGAGGCTGAGCAGTCTGCTGCGCCGCTGGCCGTCCGGATGCGGCCACGTTCCCTCGATGAGGTCGTCGGTCAGGCGCACCTGACCAGGGACGGGTCGCCGTTGCGCAAGCTTGCCGACAACGATGCGCCGATGTCAGTGCTGCTGTGGGGACCGCCGGGCACCGGCAAGACCACCCTCGCATACGTAATCAGCCAGGTGACCAAGCGGCGGTTTGTCGAGCTGTCCGCCGTATCCGCGGGCGTCAAGGACGTGCGCGCCGCTATCGAGACGGCCCGCGGGCAACTCGGCCTGACCGGCGAGCAGACCGTGCTGTTCATCGACGAGGTGCACCGGTTCAACAAGGCGCAGCAGGATGCGCTACTCCCGGCCGTGGAGAACCGCTGGGTCTCCTTCATCGGCGCCACCACGGAGAACCCGTCGTTCTCAGTAGTCGGCCCGCTGCTGTCCCGGTCGTTGCTGCTGACGCTGCGCCCGCTGAGCGACGAGGACATGCGGACCGTAATCGACCGGGCGCTTGCCGATGAGCGCGGGCTGGCCGGGCAAGTAGCCCTGGCTGACGGGGTTCAGGCCCAGCTGATCAGGCTGGCCGGTGGCGATGCCCGGCGCGTGCTCACCTATCTGGAGGCGGCCGCGCTCGGCCTGCCCGCGGGCAGCGAGATCACCGTCGACGGGCTGGAGCGCGCGGTCGACCGGGCCATGGTCCGCTATGACCGGGCCGGTGACCAGCACTACGACGTGATCAGCGCGTTCATCAAGAGCATGCGCGGCAGCGACGCCGACGCCGCCGTGCATTACCTGGCCCGGATGATCGAGGCGGGAGAGGACCCGCGCTACATCGCCCGGCGGCTCATCGTGCACGCAAGCGAGGACGTCGGCATGGCTGACCCGACCGCGCTCCAGGTCGCTATCGCCGCCGCCCAGGCGGTCGAGTTCGTCGGGCTGCCCGAGGCCCGGCTGAACCTGGCCCAGGCGGTCATCCATATTGCCCTCGCGCCCAAATCCAACGCCGTTGCGCGCGCCATCTGGTCGGCCGGGACTGACGTCCAGCAGGGCCTGGCCGGCCCGGTGCCCAAGCACCTGCGAGACACGAGCTATGCCGGCGCGGCCAGGCTCGGCCACGGCAAGGGCTACCAGTACCCCCACGACGACCCGGCCGGCGTGGTGCAGCAGCAGTACGCGCCGGACGGCCTGGTGGGCAAGCGCTACTACCTGCCGACGACACACGGTGCTGAGGCGCGGTTCGCCGAACGGTCAGAGCGGATCCGCTCGATCCTGGACGGCGCTGCGGATGGTAATGATGAGGGGAACGTGGCCGGCCAGGGCAGCTGACCAAGCCAGGTATCTGATCACTACGGGCAACGACGTCTGCCTGCCGTCGCGCTGGCATGCAGACCGTGCGCCAGAACCAGCCACGGGATCCGCGATAGGGTCGGCGGCAGGCACAGCCAGGACGCACGCGGATGAGGGGCGAGCCAACATGAGGGCCGGGCGCAGGTGACCGCCGGACAGGTGGCAGCGCTGATCGCTGCCGGATTCTTTGGCGTGCTGGCCTGCGTGGCGATATTCGTGCTGCTGCGGCTGGCCCGGCTGATGTCGGCTGTCACTGGCATGGTCACCGAATACCGCGATCGCGCTGATCAGCTGATCGAGCAGGCCCAGGCCGCGGTAGACCGGACAAACGCGCAGCTTGCCAGGACCGACGCCATCACGGCCAGCATGGACCAGGTCACGGCGAACATGGCTGAACTGTCCGGGCACGTGTCGGCCATGGCCGGACTGGCCAGGGTACTTTCGTCGGCAGCCACGGCGCCACTGACCGGACTGGCGGCGTTCGGCTACGGGCTACGACGCGCGATCGGAGTCCGCCGGTCGCTGCAGGTCGCGACGGTGGCCCACGCCGCACCGGCGAAAGCCAGGACGGCGGTGCCTGAGCCATCGGCGCGGGCCGCTATCACCGGTCGGCCGGGACGGTGATCCGGCCGTGATGCGTCGCGGATTCTGGCTGGTCACGGGCGCTGTGATCGGCGTGACCGGGTACCGCAAGGCGAGCAGGCTCGCGCGGAACCTCACCGGCAAGGCTGGCGGCGGCGCGTTGCAGGGCCGGCCGCGGCAGCCGAGCGCGATCCAGCTGCGGTGGCGGTCGCCGTTGGCGTTGAGCCTGCGTAGCCCGGGCGGTGCCGCCGGGCCCGCCCGGCTGGCGCCGCGAGCGGCGTCCGCGGCCGGGTTCGTCCGGGATATGCGCGAGGGCATGGCAGAGTATTGGGATCTGCGTCGCGGCGACGCAGACCGTACCCTCGGAAGTCAGGGCAGGATCGCTTCCGCCCAGGCGTCCGCTGGCGGGAACGAGCAGCGTCATCGCGAGCCCTGATCCGTCCGAACTTCCCTGGCCCCGCCCCAGCCGGGGCTTATCTACGTGAAGGATGGCTTCGATGGAGTCGGCAGAGATCGTCCGCCGTTTCCTTAGCTACTTTGAGCAGCGGGGTCACACCGTCGTCCCCTCCGCCAGCCTGGTAGCCGATGATCCGACGCTGCTGCTGGTCAACGCCGGCATGCAGCCGTTCAAGCCGTACTTCCTTGGCCAGCAAACGCCGCCGTTCCGGCGCGCCACCAGCTGCCAGAAGTGCGTGCGGACGCCAGACATCGAGGAAGTCGGCAAGACGACCCGGCACGGCACGTTCTTCCAGATGCTCGGCAACTTCTCCTTCGGCGACTACTTCAAGGACCTGGCGATACCGTTCGCCTGGGAGCTGCTGACCAGGCCGGAGTCCGATGGCGGGTTCGGCTTCGCGGAGAGCCGGCTGTGGGTCACCGTGCTGCACGATGACGACGAGGCCGCCAAGCTCTGGCACGACGTGGTCGGCGTGCCGGAGAGCCGGATCCAGCGTCGGGGCCTGGCCGATAACTACTGGCATATGGGCGTCCCCGGGCCTGGCGGCCCGTGCTCGGAGATCTATTACGATCGCGGCCCCGAGTACGGCCGTGAGGGCGGACCGGAATCTGACGAGGACCGTTATCTGGAGGTCTGGAACCTGGTCTTCATGCAGTACCAGCTCGGCGCCGTCCGCTCCAAGGTGGATTTCGACATACTGGGCGACCTGCCGTCGCGCAACATCGACACCGGCATGGGCATGGAGCGGATGGCGGCGCTACTGCAGGGCGTCGACAACATCTACGAGATCGACACCATGTGGAAGGTGCTTGAGCGGGCAGCTGAGCTGACCGAGCAGCGTTACGGTGCCGACGAGCGGTCAGATGTCGCGCTGCGCGTTGTGACCGACCACGTCAGGACCGCGGTGATGCTGGTCGCCGACGGGGTCATCCCGTCCAACGAAGGCCGCGGTTACGTCCTCCGCCGGATCCTGCGGCGCAGCGTGCAGAAGCTCCGCCTGCTGTCGGGCGCGCAGCGCGGCGGCTCCGGCGGCTCGGGCGGGTCTCGTGGCGGGCTCGATGAGCGGTTCCTGCACGAGCTCACCTCGGCGGCGATCAGCGCTCTCGGCCAGCAATACCCGGAACTGATCAGGGATGCGCCGCACATTCACACCGTGATCGACGCCGAAGAAGCTGCCTTCTCCGCCACGCTGCGCACCGGCTCGGCCATCTTCGACGCAGCGGTCGAGGAGACCAAGCGCAGAGGCAGCGAGACGATCCGCGGCGAGCAGGCATTCCAGCTGCATGACACCTACGGCTTCCCGATCGACCTGACCCTGGAGATGGCCGCCGAACAGGGCCTGATCGTCGATGAGGGCGGATTCCGCCGGCTGATGACCGAGCAGCGGCAGCGGGCGAAGGCAGACGCGGCGGGCAAGAAGATCGGCAACGCTGACATCTCGGTGTTCGCCCGGGTGCTGGAGGAGTCCGGCGGCGTCACGTTCACCGGATACGACGAGGTAACGGGGAACGCTACCGTCATCGGCCTGATTGCCGACGGCGCAGCCGTGCCCGCGGCCGGGGCGGGCGCCGAGGTGGAAGTGATCCTCGACCGCACGCCCTTCTACGCCGAAGGCGGCGGTCAGCTCGCCGACAACGGCGTGATCATCGCATCCGGGAGCGGCCCAGGTCTCGCAGCCAAGATCGAGGTCACCGACGTGCAGTCGCCGGTACCGGGCCTCATCGTGCACCGCGGCACCGTGACCGCGGGCGAGCTTGTCAACGGGGCGCCGGTGTACGCCGAGATCGACGTGGAGCGCAGGCGCGCCATCTCCCGGTCGCATACCGCGACACACCTGGTGCATCGCGCGTTCCGAGGCGCGCTGGGCGAGACGGCCGCGCAGGCAGGCTCGGAGAACGCGCCAGGCCGGTTCCGGTTCGACTTCACCGCGCTTGGCGCCGTGCCGGCTTCCGTGCTGGCCGCGGCCGAGGAGGAGGTCAACCAGGTCCTCATCAACGACCTCGAGGTGCACGCCTTCCACACCTCGATCGACCAGGCGCGGGCGATGGGCGCGCTGGCGCTGTTCGGTGAGAAGTACGGCGACCAGGTCCGGGTTGTCGAGGTCGGTGACTACTCCCGAGAGCTGTGCGGTGGCACGCACGTAGCCAGGTCCGGCAACCTAGGCCTGGTCAAGATCCTGGGTGAGTCGTCGATCGGATCTGGCATCCGACGGGTAGAGGCGCTTGTCGGCATCGACGCGTTCAACTTCCTGGCCAGGGAGAGCGTGCTGGTCAGCCAGCTCACCGAGCAGCTAAAAGCGCGCAGGGAAGAGCTGCCGGAGAGAATCGCGGGCGTTATCGCGCGGCTCCGGGATGCCGAGCGCGACCTGGACCGGCTTCGGTCAGCGCAGTTGCTTGGCGGCGCGGCCGAGCTGGCCGCTAATGCCGAGTACATCCACGGCGCACGCTACGTGCCGCACCGGGTGCCGGACGGCGTCGGCGCCGACGGGATCAGGAAGGTGGCGCTCGACGTGCGGGGCCGGATGGCCGCGGACCGGCCTAGCGTGGTCGCGACGATCGGCGTGTCCGACGGGCGGCCGACCGTCGTGGTCGCGGTCAACGAAGCCGGCCAGGCTCGCGGGCTGCGCGCCGGAGCGCTGGTGCTGGCTGCGGCCGGCGCGCTGGGCGGCCGCGGCGGCGGCAAAGACGACGTTGCCCAAGGCGGCGGGGCCCCGCTCGGAGACCGGGTCGATGACGCCGTCAACGGGGCGTTTGGGGCCGTTCGTGCACTTATTAGCGACATAATGGGCGCGGGTACCGTAGGGTGAATCCGTGCCGACGCCAGCCCGTGTCCAGGACGAGACCAACCGCCGTGCCGACTGGCGGGGCGGCGATGTGAGGGCCGGCGTCCGGCTGGGCGTTGACGTCGGCTCGGTCCGCATAGGTGTGGCTCGCAGCGACCCCGGCGGGCTGCTTGCCTCTCCGCTGGACACCGTCGGGCGCGGCTCCGGCGATCTGGCCGAACTGGCCACGCTGGCGGCAGAGCATGAAGCCATGGAGATCATCGTGGGGTTGGCGGTTGGGTTGCGGGGCACCGAAGGCACGGCCGCGGCCGATGGCAGGGCGTTTGCCACGGCGCTAGCCGAGCGGGTCGCGCCGGTGCCCGTCAGGCTCGTTGATGAGCGGTTCACCACAGTTCTGGCACACGCTGCGCTGCGGCAGGGCGGTCGTGGTTCCCGCCAGCGGCGGCAGTCGGTCGATAAGGCTGCGGCCGCGCTGCTGCTCCAGGGCGCACTCGATTCCGAGCGAGCGACAGGCGATCCGGCTGGTGTGCCGGTGACCGCTGCGGGAGGCGCGACCAGATGAACCGCGACGGGTACGGAAACTGGGACGACGGCCAAGACCCCGATTCTGACCAGTACGAGGTGCCTGGCGGCAGGCGTCGGGCTCGGCGGGCGGTCCGCCCCGAGGCGCCGTGGCTGCCGGACTCGGCCAGCCCGGAAGACGACCCCGTTCCCAGCGAAAGCTCCTACCCCGGCCAGTACAACGACGCCGGTCACACCGACCGCGGTTACCGCGACGGCAGCTACGGCGCTGCCGGCGGCCGCGATGCAGGGTACGGCGGGGCGGGCGGCCGCGATGCAGGCTACGGCGGGGCGGGCGGCCGCGATGCAGGCTACGGCGCTTCGGGCGGCCGCGATGCAGGCTACGGCGGGGCCGGCGGCCGCCATGCCGGCCATCCCGATGGTTCCTACGGCGGTGCGGGCGGCCGCGATGCCGGTTATCGCGACGGTGACTACGGCGATGCCGGCAGCCGCCATGCCGGCGGCCGCGATGCAGGCTACCGCGATGCCGGGTACGACGACGGCGCTTCTCCCGGTCAGGGCGGCTACGGCGGGCAGGGCGGTTACGCTCCCGCGGACTACGGCAGCCCGGACGGTTACGGCTCCGGCAGTTACGGCCAGCGCGGGTACGGTCAGGATGGTTACAGCCCGGACGGGGCGCAAGGCAGCCATGACGGGCGCGGCTACGGCCAGCCTGGCTACCAGGACCAGGATGGCTACGGCCGGACGGATCCGGGCGGGCGCACCGACCCTTACGGACGGACCAGCCCGCCGGGGCAGCTGGAACCGTATCGCGGTGATCAGAACTACGGGCGCAGCGGTTATGACAACAGCGGCAACTATTCTGCGCCGGACTCCTTCGGCGGCCAGGATCGCTATGGTGAGCCGGCCGGGGACCCCTACAGTGCGCCGGACGCCTACGGCCGCGCTGGCGGCTACGGTGATCAGCCAGGGCTCGGGGACCAGCCCGGGTACGCCGGCCAGCCCGGGTACGCCGGGCAGCCCGGTTACGGCCAGACCACCGGGTACGGCCAGTCCGCGCCGGACGACGGCGGGGGATATGACGAGCATGACTACGGCGCGGGGGCAGGCTCCGGGCCCGCTCTCCAGTACCAGGACGATGCTTTTGGCCGCGGCGCTGACCCGGATGACGGCTACGGATGGCAGGCGCCGGTGGACGACACCGGCGGCGGGCGCCGGGGTCGCGGGCCAGCGGCTGAACTTGATGCCGACGCTGCCCGGCACAATAACTTCTTCAGCGGTTTTGGTGGTGGCGGCGATGAGGACCCTGGCCGCCGCCGCAAGCAGCGTCCGCCCAAGCGCAAGCGGGGGATCGGCGCCGGGACGATAGCCCTGATCGTCTTCCTGGCGGTGATCGCCGGCGTAGGCGGTGTCGGCTACCACTACTACAGCCTGTACAAGGCGCGGCACGCCACCTACAGCGGTACCGGCTTCGGCACGGTCCTGGTTACAGTGAAGCCTGGTGCCACTGGCGACTCGATCGCACCAGAGCTGCTGAGCAAGGGCGTGATCAAGGCCGTCGACCCGTTCGCCGCCTACGTTGCCACCCAGCCCAACTCGCTGCAGCCGGGCATCTTCAAGCTGCATGAGCACATGGGAGTGGCACAGGCCTGGACGATGCTCACCAACCCGAAGGACCGGGTGCAAGGCGGCGTAGCCGTGCCAGACGGGCTGCGGGCTAGCAAGATTATCGCGATTCTTGCGGCAGAAACGCACAAGCCGCTGAGCCAGTTCCAGGCGGCGCTGAAGGACACCTCGGCGCTCGGGCTTCCGTCCTGGGCGCACGGCAATCCCGAGGGTTTCCTCTGGCCGGCCACTTACGACTTCCCGCCGGGAAGCACGCCGCTGGGCATGCTCAAAACCATCGTGTCGCAGTTCAAGACCGAGATGGCGATGCTGAATCTGGCTGCCAAAGCCAAGAAGGCACAGATCCCCGAGTATCACGTGATCATCGCCGCCAGCCTGCTGGAAGGCGAGGTCGGGCCGACGTACTACGCCAAGGTGGCCAGGGTGATCGACAACCGTCTGAACGCCGGGATGACGCTGGGCCTGGACAGCACCGTCGCGTACATCTTCAACAAGTACGTCTACAACCTCACCCAGAGCGAACTCAATTCGAATTCGCCCTACAACACCACCAAGTTCGCGGGTCTGCCGCCGGGTCCGATCAACTCGCCGAGTCTTGCCGCGATCGAGGCTGTCCTGCACCCGGCCCATGGCAACTGGCTCTACTTCGTGACTGTGAACAAGAAGGGCCTGACGAAGTTCACCAACAGCTCCCAGCAGGCCCAGATCTGGGGGCAAGAAGCGAAGCGAAACGGGGTCTGAGTCACGGTTGGCATCCGGGCGGCCGTGCTCGGCTCGCCAATCCGGCACTCGCTGTCTCCGGCGCTGCATACGGCCGCCTACCGCGAGCTGGGCCTGACTGACTGGTCGTACGACGCGATCGAATGTGACGCCAACGGCCTGGCCGGGCTGCTTGCCTCGCTCGGGCCAGAGTGGGCCGGGCTATCGCTGACGATGCCGCTGAAACAGGCGGTACTGCCGCTGCTGGACGAAGCTGAGCAGCTTGTGATGGATGTGGGCGGGGCCAATACGGTGCTGTTGCGGGCAGGGCGGCGCGCTGGCTACAGCACTGACGTGCCCGGCATGGTCGCCGCGCTGCGCGAGGCGGGCGTTGGGGTGGCCGGGAGGGCCGGTGGCGCCGCATTGTGTGGCGGTGTACTGGTCCTGGGTGGCGGAGCCACGGCGTGCTCCGCACTGGCCGCGCTTCACCGCGCTGGGGCGAGCGACGTTACGGTGGCGGTCCGCGATTCCACTAGGGCCGGCCAGCTGCGCGAAGTGGCCGGTCGACTCGGCCTGCGCCTCCGCCTGGCCGGGCTGACCGAAGACGGTGTCCGCCTTGGCCAAGCGCGGTCAGGCGGCCCTGAGCAGGAGGCTTCCGGATGTGCCGGCGCCGGGCCAGGCTGGCAGTTGGTGCTCTCAACAGTCCCGGCGGGCGCCGCCGACGGCGTGGCCGGCCAGATCGCCGCCGGGGAATTTGGCGCTGCGGCCGTCTTCGACGTGGTGTATGACCCGTGGCCGACGGCGCTCGCCGTGGCGGCGACGGCCAAAGGCTCGACGGTAATATCCGGTTTCGAGCTACTTCTGCATCAGGCTGCGGGCCAGGTCGAGCTCATGACCGGGCGGCCAGCCCCCCTCGCCGCCATGAGCGCGGCCGGGCTGGCCGAGATCGCGCGCCGGCAAGGTCAGCGGTGAACCCATGGAACTTAGCTGTTCGCCGGCGAACAGCTAAGTTCCTTGCGTGGCGCCCATAGACTGCGCGGAGCGGGCGTAATGGACCTCGGCGGAATACAGTACCGCCGGAATGAGTTACGCTTGCGTGACGACAATGCTCGGCAGTAACTGCCGGGCGTGCAAGCGGAGGACCACCTCGGCCGCCTCCCACCTAGCCAGCACGGTGCAGGTCAGCGAGACGCTTACCGGCACAGCGCCGGCGGGTATTTAGCCGGCTAGCCGCGATAGGCCAGCCGGAGGCCGGCCGGCCCGGACGGGCTGGCTGGTTAGGCCGGACGCCCAGCTGCCGGGCCAGACTCGGATCGGCAACCGGCGCCGCGGGTATACCCGCTCCAGGTACACGCTGGTGCGGGCGGTCCCGCATTGGTGGCCCCGCAGGCACGATATGCGGGGCCTTTTGCTTTGACAGCCGGCCGGACCGGCAGCCGCCACTCGGCGGCCAGTGTCATTGCCAGCAGACTTCGCTTGTTCTGCGCAGGGAAAGTCCCCGCGCGGGAGCACCGTGACACAAGGAGGTCACATCAGCACCGAACCTCGTATCAACGAGCGCATCCGGGTTCCCGAAGTGCGGCTCGTCGGCCCGGCCGGCGAGCAGGTCGGGATAGTTGCCATCAACGACGCGCTCCGGCTGGCGCAGGAGGCAGATCTCGACCTAGTCGAGGTCGCGCCGATGGCGCGGCCGCCAGTCTGCAAGCTCATGGACTACGGGAAGTTCAAGTACGAATCAGCCCTGAAGGCCAGAGAGTCGCGCAAGAACCAGGCCCAGACGGTGATCAAGGAGATCAAGCTGCGGCCCAAGATCGACCCGCACGACTACGGCACGAAGAAGGGCCACGTCGAGCGCTTCCTGAAGCAAGGCGACAAGGTCAAGGTAACGATCATGTTCAGGGGACGCGAGCAGTCCCGGCCCGAACTCGGGTTTAAGCTGCTCCAGCGCCTGGCCGGCGACATCGAGGAACTCGGCTTCGTCGAGTCCTCGCCGAAGCAGGACGGGCGGAACATGATCATGGTGATCGGGCCGCACAAGCGGAAGGCCGAAGCGATGGCGGCGGCGAAGGCCGACCGGGCGAGCCGGGCGAGCACGCGTGCCGCAGAAGCAGCTAATGCCGCGGCGCACTCGCCGCCGGCCGATGCCGCAGCTCGCGAACCGGCCGCTAGCCAGGCCCAGCGCGCCAGCCAACCGCAGGCAGGCAGCCAGGCGCAGGCCGCGGACCAGCAAGTCGCTGCGGACCAGGCGGCCGAGGGTCAGGCCACGGCGCAGCAGGCGCTTGCAAAGGCCGCCAGCTCAGCGCCCGCCGCAGCCGCCGACACCGAACCGGCGGCGGCGCCCGCCAAGCCTGCATCGGCGCGGCCGACGGCACCAGGTGCGCCGAAGCCCGCGGCTCCGGCTGCGCCCAAGCCGGCTCCCCGGTCCGCCGCGACCCCTAAGCCGACCGCGCCGCGAACCGCGCCTGCTTCAGCAGGCAGGCCCGGCCCGGCGGGCAGCCCGGCACCTAGGCCGACCGCCCCCCGCGGCACCACGGCCGCAGCCAGGCGGGCGGCTGACGGCCCTGCTCCGTCGCCGCGCGCGGAGAAGGCAGTCGCGGCCGACAAGGCCGGGCCCGCAGCAGCGCCGAAGGAGTCAGGCGAGGCTAAGAGCTAACCACCTGTACGGCCGGCCGGCCCACGGCCGGCCGGCGATTGAGCTGGCAGGCGATGCTGCCCAGCGACGAAATCGTGCCTGACGGCACGCCAGATTGACGTGCCTCCGACAAAGGAACAGGCACGACAGGAACGGAGACACGGCGACATGCCGAAGATGAAGACGCACAGCGGTTCGAGCAAGCGGTTCCGGCTGACGGGGACCGGCAAGATCGTCCGCCGCCGCGCCAACCGCGCTCACTACCTCGAGCACAAGCCGAGTACGAAGACGCGCCGCCTGGCTGGCTACGTGGAGCTATCGCCAGCCGACGCCAAGAAGATCAGGAAGTTGCTGGGGAAGTGACCCGGCCCGCCTCGAGGGAGAGTGTTTCGACATGGCACGCGTGAAGCGGGCGGTTAATGCCCACAAGAAGCGCCGGGTAGTTCTCGAGCGCGCCAGCGGTTACCGGGGCCAGCGGTCCCGGCTGTATCGCAAGGCCAAGGAGCAGCAGCTCCACTCGATGACCTACGCCTACCGGGACCGCAAGGACCGCAAGGGCGCGTTCCGGCGGCTCTGGATCCAGCGCATCAACGCCGCGGTCAGGGCCGAGGGCCTTACCTACAACAGGTTTATCCAGGGTCTGCGCCTTGCCGAGGTCGAGGTTGACCGCAAGATGCTGGCCGAGCTGGCTGTGTCTGACCCGCAGGCTTTCGCCGCGCTTGTCGAGGTCGCCAAGGCCGCCCTGCCGGCCGATGTCAACGCGCCAGCGGCCTGAGCCGGACCGGTGACGGCGCCCCGGCGCCGCCGTTGACCAGGCAAGATAGGCCTTTCCGGCAGGCGGGCGGTGCGATGAGCATCCGCTCGCCGCGGGTGAAGGCTGCCCGTCAGCTTGCCAAGCGCGCATTCAGGGAACGGGGGCGAGCCTTCCTCGCGGAGGGCCCGCAGGCGGTTCGCGAGGCGCTGGCGCTGCCAGGAGTGCTCACCGAGCTGTTCGTGACCGCGCCGGGCCGCAGCCGGCATCGTGACCTCGCGGATCAGGCGGCCCGGCAGGGCATCACCGTGCACGAAGTCAGCGGCGAGGTGATGGCGGAGCTGGCGCAGACGATCACGCCGCAAGGCCTGCTGGGCGTCTGCACGTTCGTCGACGTGCCGCTGGACTCGCTGCTGACGGCCAGACCACGGCTGGTGACCGTGCTAGCCAACGTGCGCGATCCGGGTAACGCGGGGACCGTACTCAGGTCAGCCGATGCGGCTGGCGCCGACGGCGTGGTCTTCGCGGCCGCATCCGTGGACCCCTACAACAGCAAGTGCGTGCGCTCCTCCGCAGGCAGCCTGTTTCACCTGCCTGTGGTCGCCGGCCCGCCGCTGGACGAGACGATCATGGCGCTGCGGATGGCCGGCTTGCAGATCCTGGCCGCTGACGGCAGCGCCAGCCACTTCCTCGACGCAGGCGATGGCGGCCCGGACCTGTCCCGCCCGACTGCATGGCTGTTCGGTAACGAAGCCTGGGGACTGCCCGACAGCTTGCTCGGGCTTGCCGACGACGTGGTCGCGGTGCCGATATACGGCAAGGCTGAGAGCCTGAATCTCGCCGCGGCCGCCGCAGTCTGCCTGTATGCATCGGCCCGCGCGCTCCGCGCTCCGCGCTGCTGACCCGGCCGCCGGGATCGCCGGCAGAGGCTGAAAGCACGGAAATCTTTCTCCGTCCCGAGGGAAAGATCTGGCAACGGACGGACATCTGAGGCATGTGGGAGTGCCGGGGATCAATGCAAATCCGCTAGAGTCTGATCACGTTGCGTCATGAGGTGACCAAGTACGGGTCAGGTCGCCGTGATGTGACAGCGCTACGGCAGCGGGTTTCCCCCCGAGTCCGCTGACGTGGCTGCGGTGACGCGCCGAGGCCAGGCAGGTCGCGGTCGCCCGTAGCATGCGCGGCTGTGCTGGGGGCTAGCAATGTCGGGAGCCTCCCGGAGGCGGCGCACAGGTGGAGCGGATCGTGGCAGGTCAGGCAGCGGCCAGGGTCGTGAGCATGCCGCCTGCCCCGGTGACCGGCGCAGGCGCCGTCGCTAGCCCCATCGCTGGCACTGCCGCGGTGAGCACCGCCGCGGTGAGCACCGCCGCGGTGAGCACCGCCGCTGTGAGCACCGCCGCTGTGAGCACCGCCGCGGTGAGCACCGCCGCTGTGAGCACTGGCCCCGCTGGCACGGCTCCCATGGGCGGCCCCCAAACCGACGACTTCGCTAGCGGGCTCGTACTCGCCGACGACCTGCCGGACGGCCTCGTAGTTGCCGACCGGGCGGGCAAGGTCGCGGTCTTCAACCGGGCGGCTGCCCGGCTTACCGGGATTAGCCCGGCGCTGGCGCTTGGCCGTGACGTGAGGCAGGTCCTGCCGCTTCGAGACAACGAAGATCGTTGCTGGTGGACGCTGATTCAGCCGTACGACGGCCTGTCGACCAGGACGCGTCATCCGGAGCGTCCGCTTTACCTTGCTGACGGAACCGAGCTTCTCGTCAGCGTCGGATACGTGCGTGCGCCTCGCGGGCGCGGGCCCCGCGAGGGCTGGTCGCGCGTACCTGGTGAGGTGCAGCGGATCGCGATCACGCTGCGCAGCGCGCAGCAGCGGATGCGGCTGGAGCGCAGCCGGGCCGACCTGGTCTCCACCGTGGCGCATGAGCTGCGGTCACCGCTGACCAGCGTGAAGGGTTTTACCGCCACGCTGCTCGCGAAATGGCCGAAGTTCACCGATGACCAGAAGCGGGTCATGCTCGAGACGGTCAACGCCGACGCAGACCGGGTGACCAGGCTCATCACCGAACTGCTGGACGTGTCGAGGATCGAGGCCGGCCGCATTGAGTTGCACCGGGAACTCGTCGACCTCGGAGCCAGGGCCATGAAGATCATCGGTGGCCGGGTGGCGGCGGGGGACACCACCGACCGGTACCGGGTCGAGGTGCACGATGACCTGCCAGAGACCTGGCTTGACGTCGACAAGGTCGACCAGATCCTGGCGAACCTGATCGAGAACGCCGTCCGGCACGGTGCTGGTACCGTTACCACTGTGGTGGAGCCGACGGTCGTGGCGGGGGCTCCTGGCGTGGCCGTAGCGGTCCGCGACCAGGGCCCTGGCATCGCGCCCGAGGTGGCGCCCCGAGTCTTCGGCCGGTTCTGGCGGGCCAAGCGACGCGGCGGTGCGGGCCTCGGTCTGTTCATCGTCAAGGGCCTGGTGGAGGCACACGGCGGGGAGATCATCGTGCAGCAGGCTCCGGGCGGTGGGGCTGAGTTCCGATTTACCATGCCCGCCGGGACGCCTGACTTCGGCTAGCCGGCGGGCCTTCGGGGATTGCAGCACGTCCGGCGCGCTTATGCGGCGCCGGGCCGCAGGCTGTGTGGCCGATGCCTTGCCCTGCTGGCTGGCTCTAGCAACGCGGTCCGAGCGGCGCAGCCCCACAGCAGGCCACCCGACCTCGATCCATCGATGCCGTTGAGCGCAGGAGATCAGGAAACATGTCCGCTCCGAATAAGACTTACGACCCGGTGGCGGTGGCGATGCTGTCCTCGGACGAGGTCCAGCGCATGCAGGCTGACGCGCTGGCTGCCATCGATGACGCCGCTGACCTGGATGAGCTGAAGGCCGCCCGGCTAGCGCATGCCGGCGACCGGGCGCCGATCACGCTAGCCAACGCCGAGATCGGCGCGCTGCCGCCGGCTGCGAGGGCAGAGGCAGGAAAGCGCGTCGGAGCCGCCCGCGCGGCGATCCGCGAAGCGCTCAGCCGCCGCCAGGTCGAGCTTGAAGCCGACCGCGACCAGCGGGTGCTGGTGGATGAGGCGGTCGACGTTACGCTGCCCTGGGATCGCCGGACCGCCGGCGCGCGGCATCCGGTGACCACGGTTGGCGACCGGTTGGTGGACGTGTTCGTGAACATGGGCTATGAGGTAGCCGAAGGCCCCGAGGTCGAGGCCGAGTGGTACAACTTCGACGCGCTGAATTTCCCGCCGGACCACCCGGCCCGGGAGATGCAGGACACGATTTTCGTCGCCGGGCCGGAACCGGGCGAGCGGTCCGGCGTCGTGCTGCGAACGCACACCTCACCAGTGCAAATCCGGGCCATGCTGACCCGGCCGCTTCCGCTGTACGTAGTCAGCCCGGGCAAGTGCTACCGCAGTGACGCGCTGGATGCCACCCACAGCCCGGTCTTCCACCAGATTGAGTGCCTGGCCGTCGACGAAGGTCTGACCATGGCCGACCTGCGCGGCGCGATCAAGGCGTTCGTGGATGCCATGTTCGGCGAGGGCCTGGAGACCAGGCTGCGGCCAGACTTCTTCCCGTTCACCGAGCCGTCCGCCGACGTTTCCATGCAGTGCCACGTGTGCCGGGGCGAGTCGACCAGGCCAGGCGGGGAGCCCTGCCGGGTCTGCCGGTCGCAGGGCTGGATCGAGATCGCCGGCTGCGGGATGGTCAATCCGCGGGTGCTGGTGGCGTGCGGCATCGATCCGGACCGCTACAGCGGCTTCGCCTTCGGCCTGGGCATCGACCGGTCGGTAATGATCCGGAACGGGGTGGCGGACATCAGGGACACCCTCGAGGGCGACCTGCGGTTCAGCCGTGCCTTCGGAATGGAGGCGTGATGCGGCTGCCGCTGTCCTGGCTGCTGGAGTACGCGGCCGTCGGCCTGTCCCCGGATGACGGGGCGGGCGTGCAGGAGATGTCCCGGCGGCTGACTGGCTGCGGGCTGGAAGTCGAGTCGGTCGAGCCGGTCGGGCAGGACATCACCGGCGTGGTGGTCGCCGAGGTGCTCAGCATCGAGGAGCTGACGGGCTTCAACAAGCCGATCAGATACTGCCAGGTGTCGGCGGGTGACGGCCGGGAGCGCCACGTCATCTGCGGTGCCACCAACTTCGCGGCGGGCGACCGGGTCGCGCTAGCAACGCCGGGGGCGATCCTGCCGGGCGGATTCGAGATCGGTGCCCGGAAGACATATGGCCGGGTGTCGGAAGGGATGATCTGCTCGGTGTTCGAGCTGGGGATCGGAGATGATCACTCTGGCATCATGGTGCTCCCCGCCGACGCCCCGCTCGGTACCGACTTCGTCAGCTATGCCGGCCTGCGGGACGCCGTATTCGACATCAACGTGACGCCGGACAAGGGTTACGCGCTGTCGGTCCGGGGCGTGGCCAGGGAACTAGCCATCGCCTACCAGGTGCCGTTCACCGATCCGGCGGATGTCGGCCTGCCGCCCGCCGTCGCCGCGGTCTCGCCCGAGGTCTATCCGGCCAGCATTGAGGACCCGACCGCGTGCGACCGGTTTGCCCTGCGCGAGGTACGCGGCATCGATCCGGCCAGCCCGACGCCGCTGCAGATGCGGATCCGGCTGGCCCGGGCCGGTCAGCGGTCGGTGTCGCTGGCCGTCGACGTAACCAACTACCTGATGCTGGAACTCGGCCAGCCGCTGCACGCATTCGACCGGTCGCGGCTGACCGGGCCGATCGTCGTGCGGCGAGCCCGGCCGGGCGAGAAGCTCGAGACCATCGACCATGTGATCAGGGCGCTCGATCCGGAGGACATCCTGATCGCCGACGGGTCCGGGCCGATCGGGCTGGCAGGCACGATGGGCGGAGTGGGGACGGAAGTCTCCGACAGCTCGCGTGATGTGGTCATCGAAGCGGCGCACTTCTCTGCCCGTGGCGTGGCCCGGATGAGCCGACGGCACAAGCTCGCGTCGGAGGCCTCAGCCCGGTTCGAGCGTGGCGTCGACCCGGAGCTTCAGCTGCGCGCTTCCGCCAGGGCCGCCTCCTTGCTGGCCGCGCTCGGCGGCGGTACCGAGGTGCCGGGCTGCTCCTATGCCTCGGTCGACATGGAGCCGGTCACCATCACCATGGAGGCCGACTACCCGGATCAGGTGGCCGGACTGGTGTACGGGCTCGACACGGTGCTGGCGCGGCTGCGCGAAGTGGGCTGCGCCATTGTGCAGGCCAGTGACCAGGCGCCGGCCGATGCCAGCCTGGCAGCCGCCGACCAGGCCGCCGCCGCGGCCGCCCAGGTGAGCAAGCATGACCATGGCGGGCACGACAGGTCGGGCGTGATGCTGCTGGTGACGCCACCATCGTGGCGGCCCGACCTGACTGACCCGGCCGACCTGGCCGAGGAGGTCATCAGGCTCGAGGGTTACCAGAACATCCCCGTCCGGGCCGTCCGCGCCTTCGGCGGCCGTGGCCTGACCGCGCGGCAGCGGCTGCGCCGGACCGCCGGGCGCGCGCTCGCCTACAGCGGCCTGGTCGAGGTGCTGAGCCAGCCATTCGCGTCGCCCGCCGACTTTGACAAGCTGCAGTTGCCTGCCGACGACCCGCGGCGCAGCGCGGTGCGGTTGTCGAACCCGCTGAGCGAGGACGAGCCGCTGATGCGGACCACGCTGCTGCCCGGGCTGCTGCGAACGCTGGCCCGCAACCTCGGGCGCGGCTTCACCGATGTGCCGCTGTACGAGTTCGGGCTCGTCTTCCGGCCGCGGCCAGACGCCGCGCCAGTCGCGCCGACGCTCCGAGTCGACCGCGGGCCGGCGGTGCACGAGATCGCCGAGCTTGACGCCGCGCTGCCGGATCAGCCACTCCGGGTCGCCGTCGTGCAGGCCGGCAACGCCGAACCAGCGGGCTACTGGGGGGAGGGCAGGCCAGCCGGCTGGCAAGACGCCATCGAGGCGGCCAGGACTGTACTGCGTGCGAGCCGGGTGCCCTTCGAGATCCGGGCTGACCAGCACGAGCCATGGCACCCGGGCCGGTGCGCGGCCATCTTCGTCCGGAACTCCGGCGGGCACGAATGGCTGGCCGGCCACGCGGGCGAACTGCACCCGCGGGTGATCGCCGCGTTCGGCCTCCCGGCCAGGACAGTGGCGATGGAGCTGGACATGTCCGTGATCGAGACCGCGGCCGACACGCTCGGCCCGGTGCAGGCACCGGCGCTGTCCAGCTATCCGGTTGCCGTGCAGGATGTGGCGCTGGTCGTGGCCGAGACGGTGCCAGCCGCCGACGTGGAGCGGGCTCTGGCCGCGGGCGCTGCTGGGTGCGGCGATGTGCAGCTGGAAGAACTGCGGCTGTTCGACGTGTACACCGGCGACCAGGCAGGGGAAGGCCGCAAGTCCCTCGCTTACACGCTTCGGTTCCGCGCGCCCGACCGTACGCTGACTGCCGAGGAGACCAGCGCCGCCAGGGATGCAGCGGTGGCGGAGGCGGCCAGGCAGACCGGAGCAGTGCTGCGAGGCGGCTAGCGGTCGGCCCGCTGGGCCGGCGCTGACGGAGCGTGGACTCGGCTGACATACCATGAGAGGCCCAGTTTGAACTGGTGTGGTCGTGCCCATCGTCAGACGAGGGTTCCATGGTCGGTTGGCCGTTTCGCTACGCAGTCGTAGCAGCGGCGAGCGGTGTGCTCGCGCTTTCCGGCTCGGTTCAGCCGGCTAGTGCCTCGCATCCGGCCGCTGGCGCCACAACCTGGTGGCGGATCACCGCGAAGTTCGGCCGGCTCTACGGCCAAGCTGACCTGACCAGCGTCAACGCGCCGAGCGGGCAGGATGCGTGGGCCACGGGCTTCACGGTAGATCCGACCGGGCTCGGGGTTAGCGCCATGATCAGGCACTGGACCGGGAAGACCTGGCAGGCCGTTCCGCTACCACGCGGCGTGGCCCGCAGCTGGAACAACGACGCGCCCATCCTGGCTCAGATCGTCGCGTCGTCACCAGCCAATGCATGGGTCTTCAATGGCATCGGCACCGGCCCGGCACGGTACCTGCGATTTAACGGCAACCACTGGACCACCGGCACATTGCCTGGCGGCGGGCGGCACGGCGACGCCGTGCTGATCACCTCAGCCAAAGTCTTCGGCCCCGCCGATGTGTGGGCCTTCGGCAGGACCGAGACATTCGGCCCGGCGGGGACGACGTCCCCGTACGCCGCCCACTTCGACGGCAAGAGCTGGGCTACCGTGCCGGTGCCTGGCCAGGGCGCGATCACCGCAGTCAGCTCAATCTCACCCGCGCACATGTGGGCTGTGGTCGGCTCCATCACCACCCAGCGGATATCGCCGGGCGCGATTCCGGCGGTCTTGCAGTGGACCGCCCGGTCCGCCTGGCGGCCAGTGCCGGTCCAGCCGAAGCTGCCGCGCGGCGCCCAGCTCAGCAGCGTACTGGGGTTCCGTGGCGGCAGGATCTTGGTATCTGGCGAGGCCGAGAACAGCCTGCACGGCACGACCCCGCTGGCGGCCACCTGGAATGGATCTGCCTGGACCGTCACCGAGCTGCCTATCACTGCGTCGTGGTCGCGGTGGGGCCTCGCCGAGCTGGCCGCCAATGGTGACGGGATCTGGGGAGTGGTCGCGGCCGACAACGTGCCGGGTCAACAGCTCTGGCACCTGATGCGCACGAGGTGGGCCAAGGTATCGCCGGGCTTCGGCTGGCACGTGTGGCAGCTCGGGCAGCTGACCGCCATCCCGGGCACGCACTCCCTCTGGGCAGCCGGAGCGATCAGGTACGGCGGCACGGTCGACGCCATGGTCGCGCTCGATGGCCCCACGGCATCCGTTCTGGCACCGATCGGCCGCCACGCCAAGTCCGCGCTAGTCAAGAGCCCAAACCCGGCCGAGCGCAGTCCGCGCCGGTGACGGATCTCCGCTGCTAGCCAATTAAGTCATCTCATAAATCTCAATATGGGTAAATTAGGCTAGAGTAATCCACGACTTGCTGCACTTACGTCAGTCCTTAATCGGGGGATCCATGATCAAGTCGTCGTCACGGCGCGCCGCGATCGTCCTGTCCGGGAGCGCGATTGCGCTGACGGCGGCCATGTTGCCGGCCCAGGCTGCCACCACCGGCTGGCGGGTCAGCTCTGAGATCGCCATGCGCGGCAAGGTGAACGTCATCTTCGGCGTGGACGCGGTGAGCGCTCGCGACGCGTGGGCCAGTGGCATCAGCCAGAACACCAAGAACTTCGCGACCCGGCCGGTACTGAGGCATTGGGGCGGTAACGGCTGGCGTGCGGTCACGCTGCCAGCCGGGGTGGCGAAACGCTGGAACAGCAGCTTCCCGCTGTTTACCCAAGTCGCGGCCTCCTCTGCTCGCGATGTCTGGGTGTTCAGCGGCGCCCCGCATGGTGCCTTCCTGCACCTAGGCGGCGCGCAATGGAGCACGGGCAGGCTGCCCGGTGGTGCGTCATCGAGCACGGGCATTGAGGTAACAGCCGCCAAGGACTTCGGCAGGGACAACACGTGGGCCTTCGGCGCGAAGGTCAACCTCGCCAGTGCGACGCCGGTGGCCGTTCCGTACGCCGCGCACTTCAACGGCCGCCTGTGGACCGGACAGACGTTGCCTGGCAAGGGCGTGATCACCGCGGTCAGCGCGGTCTCCCCGACCAGCATGTGGGCCGTCGTCGGCAGGCCGAGTCCGCTCAGCGCTGAATCAATCGTGGGCTCGACGCGTCCGCTGGTGCTCCACTGGACTGCAACGACTGGCTGGCGGCAGGCCGAGGTACAACCGGTCCTGCCGGCCGGAGCGAATCTGACCAGCGTCGTTGCCGAGTCAGATGGCGCGGTCTGGATCGGCGGCTCGGTAAAGAACGGCGCCAAGGGCACGACGGCCTTCGTGGCGAAGTGGACCAATGCCGCTGCGGCCTGGACGCTTGCTCGGCTGGGCGGAGCGTCGCCGGGCAAGTGGGGCCTGAGCGAAATGGCTCCCGACGGCCGCGGTGGTATCTTCGCGCTCGCGATCACCGTCAAGGGCGAGCCCGAGCGGCTCTGGCACCTGGCCGGAGCGACCTGGTCTCAGGTTAAGCCGGCATTCGGTAAGCACGAATGGATTCTGGAGCAGCTTGCCGCAGTTCCCGGCACATCGTCGGTCTGGGCGGTCGGCGCGCTCAAGGACGGCAACAGCGCCGACGGGCTTATCGCCATCGACGGCCCGACGCCAAGGTGATCCGGAGGCTGACGCGGCGCTAGCCAACGAGTGCCCGATTAAGTCGCCTCATGCCCAATATGGGTAAATCCCGCTACCATGGCTGAACCTTCTTAGCTGGACCTCATCCTTTCCCGGGGGACTAGTGATCAAGTTGTCGCCGCAGCGTGCCGCGCTCGTCCTGGCCGGTAGCGCGATCGCCCTGAGCGCGGCGATGTTGCCGGCCCAGGCTGCCACCAACGGCTGGCGAATCGACTCCGAGCTGGCGGTGCGCGGTGCCACCAGCGGGTTTTTCAGCATCGACGCGGTGAGTGCCCGCGACGCCTGGGCGGCGGGTGTCACTCTTAACGACAAGAACGGGACCTTCCAGCCGGTCCTGAAGTACTGGGCGGGCAAGAACTGGCAGCCGGTCGCGCTGCCCGCCGCGATAGCTAGCCGCTGGCAGAACAGTTTCCCGATCTTCACCCAGGTAGCGGCGTCTTCCGCCACCAACGCTTGGGTGTTCAGCAGCTACCCCGGTGGCCACTACCTGCACCTCAACGGGAAGCAATGGAGCTTGGGCAGCTTGCCGGCCAGTAGCTCCGCCGGGACCAGCATCGAAATCACCGCCGTTGCCGACCTGGGTGATGACAGCGCCTGGGCCTTCGGGGCGGAGCTAGACCTCGCCGGCTCGACGCAAGCTGCGATCCCGTACGCCGCGCACTTCGACGGCAGCAAGTGGACCGGCCAGACGCTACCGGGGCAGGGAGCAATCACGGCCGTGAGCGTCGCCTCGTCGGGCACTGTGTGGGCGGTCGTTGGCCGGCCAAATGCCGCCGTCGGCCCGGTCTCCGTTCAGGGCACGACGAGGCCGCTGGTTCTGCAGTGGACCACGACGGACGGCTGGCAGCGGGCCGCCGTGCAGCCCGCGCTCCCGACCGGAGCGAACCTGACAAGCGTCCAGGCAGCGCCCGGCGGCGCCGTCTGGATCGGCGGCTCGGTACCGGATACTGACAAGGGCAAGACGCCCTTTGCCGCGCAGTGGACCGCACCTGCCCCGGCGTGGACGCCGACAAACTTGGGCGGACCGTCGGCAGGCAAGTGGGAGCTGACGGATATGGCGCCAGACGGGAGCGGTGGCCTCTGGGGCGTCACAGTCGCCGGAAACGTCAAGGGCGAGCCCGAGCGGCTCTGGCACCTGACCGGATCGACCTGGTCTCAGGCCACGCCGAGCTTCGGCAAGGACGAGTGGATCCTGGTCCAACTGGCGGCGGTGCCCGGCACCCCCTCGGTCTGGGGCGCCGGCAACCTCAGGAGCGGTACTACGCGCGATGGCCTGATCGCGATCGGCGGCCCGACTCCCTAGCTGAGCTGACCGGCCCGCCGGGTTAGGCCGGCGTCTTGAGCACGGCGAGGATCTCCGTGCTCCCCTTGACGCATTTCGATGTCTTGCCGGTCTTCAGCAACTCGGGCGTCGGGAAGCCCTGGCATGTCCAGCCGTTCACAGTCACCGGGCCGCCGCCGCCGTTGCCAGGGGCCTTGCCCTCGACAATCGCCTTGGCGTATTCGCTCTCTACCGACAGCGCGGTGGTGCACGAGACCTGGCCCTTTTCGACGGCAACTTCGACCGGCACGTTCGCGGCCGTGTGGCTGGTCCCGCAGTCGGTCGCGGGGGCTGACTTCGGCTGAGCGGGCTGCCCGCACCCGGCCAGCGCCAGCGTTCCGGTGATGGCAACCGCCGCCAGGCACGTCGCTCCGGGCAGCCGATGGCTCGCACCGCGAATCCGCCGGACCTGCATGAGCACCGTCTCCCTTCCGCGCCCATCATGCCGCCCGGTCGGCCTCGGTCGAACCGAGATCACGGATCTGACAGTTGCCGGTTACCGACCGGAATCCGGACCAACAGGGGCGCAAGCCCGTCTGCCATTTGCATAATCAGTCGGACATCCGCATAATAATTCATCGGTGGTAACGCACGCCATTGCGGCGCAACGACGAGCTGGGGTCCGGTGGGGGCAGATGGGTGCTCGGGTGGCAGTGGCCGGCGCCAGCGGCTACGCGGGCGGCGAGCTGCTGCGGCTGCTGACTGGACATCCGGATCTGGAGATCGCGGCGGTGACGGCCGACGCCAGCGCCGGCAAGACAATCGGTCAGCTGCACCCGCACCTGGCCGGCGCGCCCGGGCTGGCCGATATGACGCTGCAGCCGCACGACCCGGCCGCGCTCGCGGGCTGCGATCTGGCCTTCTTCGCGTTGCCCGCTGGCAAGTCAGCCCCGTTCGCTGCCTTGGTCGCAGCCGACACAAAGATCGTGGACCTCGGGCCGGACTTCCGGCTCGCCGACGCGCAAGCGTGGGCGCGTTACTACGCCGGCCCGCACCCCGGGCGCTGGGTTACGGGCCTGCCCGAGCTACCCGGCGCGAGAGCGGCGATCCAGGCCGCCGGCCGGGTGGCCGCACCCGGTTGCTACGCCACCGCAGCGATGCTCGCGCTAGTTCCGGTAGTCGCGGCTGGCCTGGCAGAGCCGTCCGATGTGGTGATCGTGGCGGCGTCCGGCACGTCCGGCGCCGGTCGGTCGCTGCGCACCGATCTGCTGGCCAGCGAGGTCATGGGTTCGGTCTCGGCCTACCAGGTTGCGGGTGCGCACCGGCATACGCCCGAAGTTGAGCAGGCTCTTGCGGAGGCAGCCGCTGGCCGCCGGGATCCGGCGACAGTGGGCGTTAGCTTCACCCCTTTGCTCGCGCCGATGCCGCGCGGCATGCTGGCTACGTGCACCGCCCGGCTGGCCAGCCCGGCGGTTACCACCCGCGACCTGCGCACAGCCATCGGGGCGGCTTACGAAGGCGAGCCGTTCGTAAGCCTGCTCGCCGACGGCGCATGGCCAGCGACCGCATCGCTAGCCGGCTCCAATGGCGTGCACCTTCAGGCCGCCGCCGACAGCAGGTCAGGCCGGGCTGTCATCGTTGCCGCCATCGACAACCTCGGCAAGGGCGCGGCCGGGCAGGCCATCCAGAACGGCAACCTGATGCTGGGCCTGCCCGAGACTGCGGGCCTCACCGCGATCGGAGTAGCTCCATGAGCGTCACGGCTGCGCGAGGTTTCCGAGCCGCCGGGGTCGCGGCCGGCATCAAGCCATCCGGCGATCTCGACGTCGCCGTCGTGATCAACGAGGGACCGTCCGCCGCCGCAGCGGGCGTCTTCACCTCCAACCGGGTGAAGGCCGCGCCGGTGCTGTGGAGCCAGCAGGTTCTCGCTAGCGGCGCGCTGCGGGCCGTGGTGCTGAACTCCGGCGGTGCGAACGCCTGCACTGGCCCGGCCGGCTTCCAGGACACCCACCGGACCGCGGAGCACCTGGCTGGCCTGCTCGGCGTCGGAGCCGGCGAGATCGCGGTGTGCTCGACCGGGCTGATCGGCGAGCGGCTGCCGCTCGACCGGCTGCTGGCCGGCGTGAGTGCGGCCACCAGTGCGGCCTCGCGCCAGGCCGGGCCGGCCGCTGCCGAGGCGATCAGGACGACCGACACCGTGGCCAAGACCTGCAGCGTCGAGAGGAGCGGCTACCGGATCGGCGGCATGGCGAAAGGCGCCGCGATGCTGGCACCCGGGCTCGCAACGATGCTGGTCGTGCTGACCACTGACGCCAACGTTCCGGCCGCCCAGCTAGATCAGGCGCTGCGCGCGGCCGTGCGCACGACCTTCGACCGGCTCGACACCGACGGCTGCATGTCTACCAACGACACCGTGCTCCTGCTTGCCAGCGGCATGGCTGACGCGACGCCCGACCCGGACGAGTTCACCAGCCTGCTGACCGACGTCTGCGCGGACCTGGCCGCGCAGATGCAGGCCGACGCTGAAGGCGCCAGCAAGTCGATCACTATCGAGGTAACGGGCGCCGCGTCGGAGGCGGACGCGGTGGAGGTCGGTCGCGCCATCGCTCGCTGCAACCTACTCAAGTGCGCAATCCACGGGCAGGACCCGAACTGGGGCCGGGTGCTGGCCGCGGTCGGCACCACCCGCGCCGCGTTCGAGCCGGACCAGCTTGGCGTCGCGATCAACGGCGTCTGGGTGTGCAAGGACGGCGCGCCGGGCGAGGACCGGTCCGCGGTCGACCTGCGGCCCCGGCACGTCACCATCACTGTCAGCCTGGCCGCGGGCTCGCATACCGCGAGCATCCTGACCACCGATCTCACCGCCGCGTACGTGCACGAGAATTCGGCTTACTCGACGTGAGCGCGGATCTGCAGACCGGGAACGGGGCCATCTTGAAGGCGGCCACGCTCATCGAGGCGCTGCCCTGGCTGGAGCGATTCCACGGCGAGATCGTGGTGCTGAAGTACGGCGGCAACGCGATGCTCGACGACGACCTGCAGCGTGCGTTCGCCCAGGATGTGGTGTTCCTCCGGTATGCGGGGCTGCGCCCGGTCGTCGTTCACGGCGGCGGACCTCAGATCAACGCTCAGCTGGACCGGCTCGGCATGCAGTCGACCTTCAAGGCGGGACTGCGGGTGACCACGCCGGAAACCATGGATGTCGTCCGGATGGTGCTGACCGGCCAGGTCAACCGGGAGATCATCGGCCTGATCAATGCGCACGGCCCGTTCGCCGTCGGCATGTCCGGCGAGGACGCGCATTTGCTCACCGCCCGTAAGACGCACGCCGAGATCAACGGCGAACTCGTCGATATCGGCCGCGTAGGCGAGATCGAGGCGGTAAACCCGGGCGCGGTCATCGCGCTGCTCGCCGACGGCCGGATCCCGGTGATCTCAACGGTCGCGCGCAGCAAGGACGGCGGCGTGCTCAACGTGAATGCCGACACCGCTGCCGCGGCGCTCGCCATCGAACTCGGCGCAGCCAAGCTGGTGTTCCTCACCGACGTGGCCGGCCTGTACCCGCGCTGGACCGGCGAGGACGCGGCCAGCGCGCTGCAAGCGCGCCCGATTAGCCAGCTGACCGCCGACGAACTGGCCGCGCTGATGCCTGGCCTGTCCGGCGGCATGATCCCCAAGATGGCGGCCTGCCTGGCAGCCGTGCGTGGCGGCGTGCCCCAGGCGCACCTCCTCGACGGCAGGTTGCCGCACGCGATCTTGCTGGAGATCTTCACTGACTCCGGCATCGGCACCATGGTTGTTCCGACAGTCGGGCGCACACACCCGCCGAGAGCCTCCCAGGAAGGCCACGATGTCAGCTACTGAGCTGCTGCAAGACCGGTACGGCGCGAGCATGATGCTCACCTATGGCATGCCCCCCGTCGCGCTGGCCCGGGGTGCGGGCTGCACCGTGTGGGATGTCGACGGCAACACCTACCTCGACCTGATCGGCGGCATCGCGGTCAGCGCGCTGGGGCACGCGCACCCGGCTGTGATCGAGGCCGTGACCCGGCAGGTGAGTACGCTCGCCCATGCCTCCAACCTGTTCCTGCATGAGCGGCAGGTCGAGCTGGCCGAGCGCCTCATCGGCCTGCTGGGGATCGACGGGCGGGTGTTCCTGGCCAACTCGGGCGCGGAGGCGAATGAGGCAGCACTTAAGCTGGTCCGCCGGAGCCAGGGCCCTGGCCGGCCCGTGATGGTGGCCGCCGAGAACAGCTTTCACGGCCGCACGATGGGCGCGCTCAGCATTACCGGCAAGGAGTCCATCCGGGTCCCGTTCCAGCCCTTCGGGTTCGACGTCCGGTTCGTGCCCTACGGCGACCCGATGGCGCTCGCGGCGGCCGTCGGCACAGACACCGGGGCGGTCTTTCTCGAGCCGTGCCTCGGTGAGGGCGGCGTAGTGCCCGCGCCGGCCGGGTACCTGAAGGCGGCCAGGGACGCGTGCGATGCAGCGGGCGCGCTGCTGGTCCTCGACGAGATCCAAAGCGGGATTGGCCGCACCGGCGAGTGGTTCGCCTTTCAGCGTGAAGGCGTGCTGCCGGACGTGCTGACGCTCGCCAAGGGCCTGGGCGGGGGCTTGCCGATCGGCGCGTGCGTCGGCATCGGGCGGTGCGGCTCGGTACTGGGGAAGGGCGATCACGGCAGCACCTTCGGCGGTAATCCCGTCGCCTGTGCCGCCGCGCTCGCCGTGCTGACGACGATCGAACGGGACGGGCTGCTCGCGAACGTCAACGCCGTCGGTGCGCACTTGGCCACCGGGATCGAGGGACTCAAGCATCCGCTGGTGACCGCCGTCCGCGGCAGCGGCCTGTGGCTGGCCATCGCGCTGAACGGCGCGGCCGGCACGGCGGTCGCGGCCACCGCGCAGCGGCACGGGTTCCTGGTAAATGCGGTGCAGCCGGACGCGGTCCGGCTGGCGCCGCCGCTGATCCTGACCGAGCAGGAAGCCGATTCGTTCATAGCGGCGCTGCCGGCGATTCTCGACGCGGCCAGTGTGGTGCTCGCGGGCCAGGAGGGGACATGACCGGCGGCAACCAGGCCCGGCATTTCGTCCGCGACGATGATCTTTCCCCCGCCGAGCAGGCCGAGGTGCTCGCGCTTGCCGCCCGGCTCAAATCCGACCGGCTGGCGCACCAGCCGCTGACCGGACCGCAGACCGTCGCCGTACTGTTCGACAAGCCGTCGCTACGTACCAGGGTGTCGTTCGGCACCGGCATCGCTGAGCTAGGCGGTTATCCGCTGATCATCGACGCGCAGGCCACGCACGCCAGTCGCGGCGAGCCGGTCCAGGACATGACCAGGGTGCTGGCCAGCCAGGTGGCCGCCATCGTCTGGCGCACGTTCGGCCAGGATCGGGTGGAGCAGATGGCGGCCGTCAGCACGGTGCCGGTGATCAATGCGCTCACCGATGAGTTCCACCCGTGCCAGGTGCTCGCTGATCTGCAGACCATCCAGGCCGCCTACGGCCGGCTCAGCGGGCTGGCACTCACCTTCCTTGGCGACGGGTCCAGCAACATGGCGCACTCCTACCTGCTCGGCGGCGCCACTGCTGGACTGCATGTGCGGATCTGCGCACCCGAGGATTACTGGCCGGCGGCAAGGGTCCTCGCCGCCGCCGCCGCGATCGCCGTGCAGACCGGTGGCTCGGTCAGCGTCAGTGCCGATCCGCAGGAGACCTGCAAGGGCGCCGACGTGCTGGCCACCGATGTCTGGACCTCGATGGGCACCGAAGGCGAGGAGGACCGCCGGCTGGCCGCGATGGCCGGCTACAGCCTGGACGAGGCGAAACTCGCACTGGCCAGTCCGGCCTGCCGGGTCTTGCACTGCCTGCCAGCCCATCGCGGCCAGGAGATCGCAGCCGGAGTGATCGACGGCCCGGCCAGCATGGTCTGGGACCAAGCCGAGAACCGGCTGCACGCGCAGAAGGCGCTGCTGTGCTTTCTGCTGGGGAGGTTGCCATGAACACCAGTCCGCTGACTAAAGCCGCCAGGCACGCCCAGATCGCGGCCATCCTCGGTCAGTCATCGGCCCCGGTCCGGTCGCAGGAGGAACTCGCCGAGCGGCTCGGCGAACAGGGCGTTCGGGTCACCCAGGCGACCCTGTCCCGTGATCTGGAGGAGCTTGGTGCCGTCCGGCTCCGTGGCCCCGATGGCGCGCTGGTCTACGCGCTGCCAGGCGAACCAGGCCCGGGCGGGCTAGGCACCGGACTTGGCGCCGCGCTGGCAGGCGGCCCGTTCGCGCCCTCAGCCGCGGACCCGGCGGTCAGGCTGACCAGGGTGGCGGCCGAATTGCTCGTCACCGCCGAGGCCAGCGCCAACCTGGTGGTGCTACGCACCCCGGCCGGCGCCGCCCAACTGCTCGCCTCAGCGATTGACCATGCTGGCTGGCCCGCGGTGCTAGGCACCGTCGGCGGCGATGACACCGTGCTGGTTATCTCGCGCGACCCCGCTGGCGGCCAGGAACTAGCGCAGGCGCTGCTGCGGCTTGCTGAAAGAAACACCCACATGGCCGGCCGCAGATGACCAATACGCAACTCGAGCAGGAATCAGCAGATCAGGAGGTGCCTCGGTGACAGAGAAAGTCGTGCTCGCTTACTCGGGCGGACTAGACACGTCGGTGGCGATCGGCTGGATCGCCGAGCAGACCGGGGCAGAGGTCATTGCCCTCGCAGTCGACGTGGGCCAAGGCGGCGAGGACCTGCAAACCATCAAGGCCAGGGCCCTGGCCTGCGGCGCGGCCTCGGCCGAGGTTGTCGACGCACGGGACGAGTTCGCGGCCGAGTACTGCATGCCCGCACTGCTGGCCAATGCGCTGTACATGGACCGCTATCCGCTGGTGTCGGCGCTGTCCCGGCCGCTCATCGCGGGCCACCTCGCCAGGGTCGCGCTGGAGACCGGCGCCGGCATGGTCGCGCACGGCTGCACCGGCAAGGGTAACGACCAGGTGCGCTTCGAGGCGGGCTTGGCTGCACTGGCCCCTGATGTGCGCGTGTTCGCCCCCGTCCGGGACTCCGGTATGACTAGGGATAAGGCGATCGCATTCGCGGCCGAGAAAGGCCTGCCGATCGACGTAACCTCGCGGTCGCCGTATTCCATCGACCAGAACGTGTGGGGCCGCAGCTGCGAGACCGGGCACCTGGAGGACATCTGGACCGCCCCGCAGCCGGACGTCTACGGCTACACCAGCGACCCGTCGGCCGGCCTGCCCGCGGAGGAGATCGAGCTTAGTTTCAGGGGCGGGCGGCCTGTCGCGCTGAACGGCCAGCCGCGCACGCCGCTGCAGCTCATTAGCGAGCTGAACGCCATCGCCGGAGCGCACGGCATCGGGCGGATCGACATGGTCGAGGATCGCCTGGTCGGCATCAAGAGCCGGGAGATCTACGAAGCGCCAGGCGCGATGGTGCTGATCACGGCGCACTCCGAGCTGGAGAGCGTATGCGTCGAGCGGGACCTGGCCAGGTTCAAGCGGCAGGCAGAGCAGCGGTGGACCGAGCTGGTCTATGACGGGTTGTGGTTCTCCCCGCTGAAGAAGGCGCTGGACTCGTTCATGGCTGAAGCATCCCGGCCGGTGACCGGGGACGTTCGGCTCACGCTGCAGGGCGGCCGGGCGGTCGTGACCGGGCGGCGGAGCCCGGCAGCGCTCTACGACTACTCGCTGGCCACCTACGACACCGGCGATACCTTCGATCAGCAGCTGGCCAAAGGCTTTATCGAGTTGTTCGGCCTGCCGAGCAAGATCGCGGCAGACCGTGACCGGAAGCTGGCAGCGAGCCGTGAGACCAAGATCGCGAGCTAACGTCCGGGTTCAGCCAGGCAGGGCCCGATGATGACTGGGCTGCGTCGCGGCGCCGCAGACGGGCCCGGTGGCGATGTTTCCCTGACGGAGCCGGGTTGCGGAGCAGGCGACCGGCCCGGTGCCGATGCCGTTCCCTTTATGTTGGCTTGGATTGTTCGGCGGAGGAGCGACCTGTGACATCTGAGCCAACTGACGCAACGCCGCTGCGGCTGTGGGGCGGCCGGTTCGAGTCGGGCCCGGCGGAGGCGCTAGCGAGGCTGTCGGTCAGCGTCCAGTTTGACTGGCGGCTGGCGCCGTATGACCTGCTCGCGTCCGCCGCGCACGCCAGGGTGCTGCATCAGGCCGGACTGCTCACCGACACCGAGCTGAGCCGGATGCTCGGCGCGCTGGGCGACCTCGGCCGGGCCTGCCGCGGCGGCCAGTTCCGGCCGTCGGCGAGCGACGAGGACGTGCACACGGCGCTTGAACGCGGCCTGCTGGAACGGGTCGGCGCGCTGGGCGGGAAGTTGCGGGCCGGGCGCAGCCGGAACGACCAGGTGGCTACCGACCTGCGTCTGTACCTGCGCGATCACGTGCGGATCATCACCGCCCGGCTCACCGAGCTGGAACTGGCGCTGATCGGCCAGGCTGAGCGGCACACCGGCACGCCCGCGCCGGGCATGACGCACCTGCAGCACGCCCAGCCGGTGCTGCTTTCGCACCAGCTGCTCGCCCACGTGCACGCTTTCGCCAGGGATGCCAGCCGCCTGCGCGACTGGGACGTCCGGGCC
>JBKQTJ010000040.1:0-25337 GCA_052143255.1 Streptosporangiaceae bacterium
CGATCGAGTACGCGCCACGGGTCTGACCTTGTGCCAGCCATCGGCTGGCTTGTCACATCCCGGTTGAGGGAATTCCTGATCGGCGCAGCGGCTCAGCCCGCCTATCACAGGGCCACTCCAGGTTCACCGAGCGTAATGCCGGTACCAGGCCCGGAACGCCGAGCCTGATCCGGATCGCCGACCTTACAGGCGGCCAAGCGCAGAACATCAAGTTCTGAGCCTCTGCAGCGTGGTTGGTGATCGAACGGTTGTTGTCCCCCTTCTAACTAACCGCTATCGCAGTCAGTGCGTTGCCGGCCTCGATCGCCATGCAGTGGCCAAGGGTCGGGCAGGCGAGGGAGACCGTGATCATATTGTCGGCTGACGGGAAGGTGGAGATCGTTGTCTTGGTCCAGCTGTGGCCGCCGTCGACGGTCTCCTCGACGTACTGTGCCCAGTCTGGGGCGTTGCCGCCTACGACGCATGTTGTGCTGGTCGGACAGCTCACCGCGTTGGAAGGCAGGCCTCCGTCGGATACCGTTTTCCAGGTCTTGCCGAAGTTCGTGGTGGCAAGGACGCCGTCACTGAATCCGGCTGCGTAGCAGAGCGACAGGCTCATACAGGAGACCTGATTCGGTTCCAGGGAGTGCGCGGGGAAACTGCCCGTGTACGACGACGCCCACCCGTCGCGGGTGGCCTCGCTTGCCGCCGGGAAGAGGATCCCCTGGCTTGTCGGGGTCGTGCCTCCTGACAGGCACGACGTACTGCTGAGGCAGGTCATCGTGTTGGGCTCGTCGTTAACCACGGTATCGAGGGTCCACGTCTGGCCGCTGTTGGTGGAGCCGTAGACGAGTTCGCCGCTGTATCTGGTCATGTAGGCGGTCACATAGCAAGTTCCGCCGGGCAGGCATGCGATCGACCCGACCGTTTGCAGGGGTGAGTAGTGGTACGGCAGGCTGACTTCTGACCAGCTCGCCCCGCCGTTCGACGTGATTGCTACCCTGCCGCCGCTCCCGCCGACGATGCAATGCGCCGCGTCGGAGCAGGCCACGCGGCCGAACCAGGTATGCGCGGTGATCGTCGTCGCCGTCCAGGCCTGGCCACCGTCGGTTGTCCGCAGAATGTAGCCGTGCCCGGACATGGCACCGACGGCGTAGCAGTCCTGTGTTGTCGGGCACGCCACGTCGTAAAGGCTGGCAATGGTCGACTGCCGCGCCAAGTGCCAGCCCGTCCCGCTGCACGTGCTGATCCCGCCGAGATCGAGCTCGACTGAGAAACCCTGAAGCTTCCACTCCTTGACCCACACGTTGAGGTACGCGTACAGCGTCCCGCGCAGGAACGGGTAGGCGCTCAGGCAGACCTGCGGCGGCCAGTCCGACGACGCGGTGGCGGCGAGCCCAGCGTCCAGCGACATCCCGACGCCGATGACGTTAAGCTCCCCGACCTGGATCTGCACGCCGCCGTACGCCTCGACCTTGAGCTCGGCGGAAACCTTCACCTTGGCGGGGTCGGATGACTGGCCGTCCAGCCTGGTGATCGACCCGTCTGGGTTGGAGACGAAACCCAGGATCCGGTAGCTGTGCTGCTGGAAAGAAACCGTGCCCCCGGCGCTGACGGTGAACGCCGCGTCCGGCGCGATCGCGATCGTCGCGCCAGTATCCCCGAGCACGAACAGCTTCTCGTGCGTGTTCTGCCAGGCCGCAGGCAACGTACATTCAGCCGTGGCCTCGGCGGTGAGGTTGAACGCGAGGGTGGGCTGGTAGGAGACCCACACGTCGACGAACGGCTTGCTCAACAGGCTGCCGGTGTCAACCTCCAAGTGCGCCTCGACATCCTCCAGCCTGAGGCTGAGGCTGCCGGTCACCCCGACCGTCCGTCCGTCGGGGTCGAGGCAGTTCAGCGTCGACGCCGAGATCGACCCGAAGTCTATGGTGCTCGTCAGACTTGAGCCGGCGCCCGCAGTTCCGTCGCGACGTGTCATCCCGGCGCTGCTCGCCTCAGCGTCGCCGAGCGGCCCGGAGAAGACGACCCGCACCGACTTCACCGCCGAGTCGAGCGATCCTGACGGAGCCGATACCGTGATCGTGGCCGGGCTGGTGGAGCTGTCGACGGCGGTCACGGTGCCAGCCAGCCCGGCGGGATACGCCGAACCGCCCGGCTTGAGCAGGAAATGCCGGCCGACAGCGGGCACCGCGACGGGCGGGGCGAGCGTCACCACCCACGGCGCCTGTGTGACGCCAGTGCTGCTAGTGACCGCACGTCCGCCCGTGACAGCCGCGACGTCGGTCCCTGTGGCGATCACCTCCCCGGTGGCCGGTGTCAGCTGCCCGGTGAGCCGTCGTGCCGGGTTCAGGAATCTGAAACGATCAGCTGCCGACCGGGCAGAGGCACCGCCTGCGGTGACCACTACGACTTGGACCGCGCCCGCCCAGGAAGCCGGGGTGCTCACCCGCAGCCTCGTGCTCGTCGAATGCGCTAGCACGGTCGCGTGCAACGCCCCAAACAAGATAGCTGTGAGATACGACAGGTTACTTCCGCGGAGCGTGACGATCTGCCCGCCGGTGACCGGTCCCGCGTGCTTGGACATCGCGGTGATCCGCGGCCGGCTCACATAGTGGAACCGCGCTGCCGACGGCTTGCTCGTCCCTGCGTTCTCCTTGATGCTGATCGAGGCGCTGCCCGCCACGTGCGGCGGAGTGACGGCCGTCAGGACATGCGAGGAAAGCAGATGGACATCACGCGCCTTCTTGCCGCCGATACTGACCCTGTCGACATCCGCGAATCGCGCGCCGCGGATGGTCACCGTCCGCCCGCCGGCGACCGGTCCCGCGTCCGGCGTGACCGAATCGACGATAGGACGGCCGCTGACGGCAGCTGCCACTGCAGCGGACGTGGCGGGCGCAGCCGACGCCTCGCCCGCCGACGCTATCCCGGCCCCGAGCACGGCTGTGCAACTAAGTAACGCAAGCAGCGACCGGCGGCCCATGATCCACCTCAGATAGCACTCGCGTCGAAATGTACAAGCACGGCGAACTGCCTGCGCCAAATCAGGCAGATTCTGGCTCGCCCGTCCTTAAAGACAACGTTCGAATGCAGGACGACCGTCACCGGTTAGTCCGAAGGCCCCACGCCCGGCCTCCTGATGCCGCGGAACCCGGGCGGGCGTCCCTCCGCCCATCCGCGTTCTCACTGACAACTCCTCCCGGCGGTAATGCTCGCGACCGCAGCTAAGCCGCCGACCCTGAGGACACGACCGAGCATTAAAGGGATGCCGATTGGCGGTCAGCCCTCCTGACGCCAGATCGCCCAGCTCTGCTCGTCCCGCGACCGTCGGCATCGCGCTACCATCGGCGTGCAGATCGGCGGATATCGCGCGTCGGTACTACCCCTTCCGTCACAATGCGTGACCGTGATAGCCGTCACCGGGTCGTCCGTGATGCCGCGACGGCGAGGTTGAGGTGATCGCCGACCAGGATTCAGTCAGGGCGGCGAAAGTAACAGCAGTGCTCATCAAGCGTTGCCGAACCGCGCTCACGGAGCGCTGCCGGTACATCATCAAATAACGAGATCGCTAACACCAGATCGGCGCGGAGGTAACCGACAACGCCCACCGGTTCGTCTCCTGGCAAGCCGCGCGAGTTCCTGACCATCGACGAGGACGGTCACGACGGGGTAATCCGGGTTATCCGCGTCGGCGTCAAAACGCAGGGCCAGGGTCCGCGGCCTCACTCGCCGAGTCTAGAGCGGTCAGGGCTGGCTCGTTGGCGTGGCTGACGGCAGCGCATCCGTCACGGCATCGAGCCGCGAAGCACCTAACTTGGGCACGTATTGGACACAGACGGCCGCGCAGGACCGCTCTCAGCCAGTGCCAGCCGGATATGACGCAGCTGCCCGCGACCTCCGGCGGGCGGCGGTGATGCAGCCAAGACCACAGGTCAGTGGGCAGATGGGCACGTCAGGGCCTGGTTCGGCTACGATGCAGCGAGTCCCCGCCGGTGTAGCTCAGTTGGCAGAGCGGCCGTCTTGTAAACGGCAGGTCAGCGGTTCGATCCCGCTCACCGGCTCCGCACCGTCACTAAGTTCGTCCAAGCCCTGTTCACCAAGGGCGACCCCAGCGCGACGGTGCGTTTGGCTAGAATCACGCAGCGTGACGAGTTGTAGCGGCACATCGCGGCAGCTCGCAAGAGAAACTTTGCTCCTGGTTATGGTCCCGGGCGATTTCTCGCGCATACGTTGTGCGCTATGGCAGCCGATAGCGAGGGTCCTCCGGCCAGTCGGCCCAACTGGTGGCAGCGGGCCTTAGGCAGCGGAGCCGGGCAAGCGGTCCGCTGGCTGGTGGTTCTGGCCCTCGTCGTGGGGCACTGGCTCGTGACCGTACTTGGCCCCGTCACGGGTCACGGGCACTGGCTAACCACTGCCAGCCTGGTGTTCGGCCAGAAAGGAAACCCCGGCAGCTTCACCGGGTGGGTGCCAGTCATCGTCATCTCCGTGCTGCTGCTGCTGCCGGATGCTGACAGTGTCGCGTTCGGCGGGGTAAAGCTCGAGATGCGCAGGACCAGGGAGGAAGTTACCGGCCTGCGCAGCCAGGTCACGAACCTGCAAGTCGCGCAAGCGAGGGCCGCCGCTATCGGCGCCATGAGCTTGCGAACTGAGAACCCGGAAGTGGCTAGAGTGTTCGCCGCTTCCGTCGGCCTGCTTGCAAAGACCGCTGCCAGCGAGGACACAGAGATCGAGGACTACGATCCAGGCGCTTAATGGACGCCCGCAGCCCAGGCCACATACTCTGAAGCTGTGGGCATGGCAACTGAAGGCGCGGGACGTGAGCAACGGAGGCCTACCCGCGGGCCGACGTCGCGTATCCGGGTGACGCAGGCCGCGAACACTGAGCTTCGCGAAATGCGGGCGGCCGATCCCGTGACGGCCAGGAGTGTCGACGAGGCCATCAAGAGCATCCCCTTCAACGAGGGGGTGCCGGTGCGGATCGACGTGCCAGGTGCCCCGCCAAGCCGGGAGTACCTGGCGATTCTCCCTAGCCGCCGCGACGCCCCGGCCGTGATCTACCGGAGCCTGGAGCCGAGTGAGGATCCTGACGGTGGGGGCTGGCTTGTAACAACGCTGATCGACCGGGCCGAGTTCGGCGATTACCGGCACGCGGAGCTGACCGGGATCCTGGACGACCCGGTCGTGAGCCAAGTCGCCGCGTCGGTCGCTGGGACGGTGTCCTCGATCGTTTCCGGCTCCATTGGCCAGCGGAGCGGTGCCGCGGGAGGCTAGACCGCCACCTTGATAAGGATGCGGTCAGCTCGTCAAGCCATTAGCCGTGGCTGGCTTCATGCGCGACGCGCTCTAGCTCATTGCGGTAGTTCTCCCACCACGCCTGGTCAGTCGCCCTGAGGTTGTCGTCGTCGGCCTGGAGTCCGGCGGTCCCGTCGATGAGTTCGCGGACGATGTCGGCGTGCCCGGCGTGCCGGTTGGTCTCGGCGACCACGTGCACCAGGATCTGGTGCAGTGTCACCTCACTGCGGTCGCTTGGCCACCAGGGCACGTGGCCGGGCGTGTCCAGGTCCCGCGCTTCGATGGTCTCATCCGCGTGCGCCCAGGCTTGCCGGTACATGCCGACGATCTGGTCGCGGGACTCATCGGCGGTGGCCCACATGTCCGCGTTGTTCCTGGCGTCGTCCTCCGACCAGGGCCGCGGGCTGCTAGGTGGCCGCCCGAAGGCGTCCCCGAAGTACCACAGCTCGACCCCGGCCAGGTGCTTGACCAGCCCGAGCAGGTTGGTGCCAGTCGGCGTCAGCGGGCGGCGGATGTCGTAGTCAGACAGCCCCTCGAGCTTCCACAGCAGTGCTTCACGGGCGGTCTGCAAGTAACGGTGCAGGTCAGCTTTGGGGCCCGCCTCTATCATGCGGGGAAGTCTGCCACATAGTGCGGACGGCCCTGCCGAGCCGGTGAGAGCCCCGGCACCCGCAGCGCGGGACCCCAGGGTGCGGGAGCGAGTGTAGCGTTCCGATATGGCGAGCCTGACCTACTCCGCGATCGCTTCTCTCGATGGTTATGTCGAAGACCCGCAAGGCCGATTTGACTGGGGCGCACCCGACGACGAGGTGCTCAGCTTCATCAATGAACTCGAACGGCCCGTCGGGATGTACCTCTACGGGCGTCGGATGTACGAGACCATGCGCTACTGGGAGACCGCCCCCGTGGATGAGAGTGTCCCTGCGGCCCTCCAGGACTTCACTGAAATCTGGCAGGGAGCAGAGAAAGTCGTCTACTCCCGGACACTGGACGCGGTATCGAGTGCCAGAACGCGAATCGCGCGAGGTTTCGATTCCCAGGAGATACGGCACCTCAAGATGACGGCCAGCCGTGACCTGACGGTGGCGGGTGCCAACCTGGCCAGCCAGGCCATCGAGTCCGGGCTCGTCGACGAGTTCCAGCTATTCGTCGTTCCTGTGGTGGTCGGCGGCGGCAAGCCGTGGCTACCAAGGCGGCTGCGCCTCAATCTCGAGCTACTCGATTCACGCCGCTTTGCGAGCGGCGTCGTCTTCCTCAGGTATCGCCCTGCACATGGTGGGGAGCTTTCATCGCCGTCGGAAGAAGTCTGATAACCGGCAGGTCAGCGGTTCGATCCCGGTCACCGGCTCCGCCGGCCCGCAACGGTATTCCCGATATACGCCGGTGGCTGACTGCCAAGCTCGCCCCGCACCCTACAATGTTGTGGCTGTGGCGGCGGGTGCCTGCCACGGTCAATGGTCTTTGCCCGCCGCCACGCTGATATGACGCGCTAGCGGTGGTTTAGGTGCACTTGGCGACGGGAGCTCACGCGAGAACCTCAACCCGTCGGCGACGAGCGAATGGCCAGCCGCGATCGTGCTGGTCTGGCGAGCATCGCGACGGCAAGCGCGTTAGTCGTGCTCCCGGGTCCAGTGCGGGCGGCCGAACATGCGGCCGATGTAGTCGTGCAGGTTGTGGCCCGAGGACTGGAGCGCGTCGACTCGGTACACCGGCGGGCCGTCCGGCGGTGGCAGCTGCCTGACCTGCTCATCGTCAAGCCGCGCCTGAATGTGGCTGCGCCTGATCTCGGCGACGTGATCGGCGTCGATGAACCGGAGGCCAGCCTTGGTAGCCACCACGATGCCGTCGAAGATATCCAGCTCGGGTACCTGCAACACGTGCTCCAGGGTGCCGATCTTGGTACCTGAGCTGCTCAGCACTGGTGTGCCAAGGACCGCAGCCATGTAGGAAACTGCCTCATCGTCCGTCATTCCGGAAACCCGATCGCCATCGGCCAGCCCTCACTTTCCCTCGCCCAGCCAACGCTCACGACGTTAACACCACCGCCGGTACCGGATGCCTGCGCGCGCCGCATTACACCGCGTCGCTGATGGTCGCCTCGTGCTGGCGACTCAGAATTTCCCTGACGGTCTCGGCTGCGGTGAGCGACGAGGTATCCAGCCACAGCCCGATCCGGGGCGTCTCCGCGAGGAAGGCATCAAGATCCTCGACAGTGACCTCGCCAGGCCGGTAGGCGATCTTGCCGGTTGCCTCGCGTCGTCGCTGCTCCCGTTGCCAGACGACCTCGGCTGACGGGCGTAGCACGACCAGGTGCCTGGGCCGGGCCGTGACCAGGTCCAGCCAGCGGACCACGTCCGTGCCAAAGATGTTGTCCTGCACGACCGCGCAGAATCCGCTGGCGCAGTATTCGTCTGCGACCCGGGCGGACAGCCGGTAGCGCAGGTCAAGCAGACGTCTGGCCTCGTCCGTCCGCGCATCCCCGGGGTGAACCCAGCCGCTCACGGCCCATCGGTAGAACTGGCCGCCCCTGACATGGACGCCGCGGTCATATTGCCTGGCCAGTAAGTCGGCGACGGTGGACTTCCCGGCTGCCTGCACGCCTGTCACGAGCCAGACGCCGTCAGCCACGGACAGTTCCGGCGTCATGGCCGCCGGGCAGGCCGAACATTGGCAGGCATGGCTCGAGCCCGTGGATTGTGACCGGCACCGACCGGGTTCGTTGCCAGGTCTGGCGGTCCAGCCGAAGCCGTCGCGATGTCACTGCCCTACCGCGGCTTACGTGCAGTTCGATGCCATCCTCGGCGTATCCGAGCTTGCGTGACACCGCCAGCGAAGCATGATTGTCGGCGAACGCGCCGGAAGTGGCGTACTGCGCGCCCAGGCCCGCGAATGCCAGATGCAGCACGGCAGCGCGCATCTGCGTGCCGATGCCCTTGCCCTGGTGTGCCTGCCCCAGCCACGATCCGGTGCTTACCTCGCGCAGCACCGCAAAGTCCCTGGCACTCATGCCCTGCGTCCCGACCACCGTGCCCTCGTGCAGTACCACCAGGTCGAGTGACCAGTGCTCCGGCCTCCATGCGCCCCACTGGCTCCACTGATACTGCAGAGTGCTGCGGGCCCGCTGGGCTGCCGGCACGTCCGTCCAGGCGACCGCGAACGGCTGCACGCCAGGGTCATGCACGCCGTCGGCCGCGAGCCGCGCCAGCGCGTCGAGCTCGCCCGGCGACGCAAGCCGCAGCTCCAGACTCGGCGTCAGCAAGCGAAGCCCGGCCATCGGCCACCAGTCTGGATTCATGCAGGTCATTGTGCCCGGACGGGCCGAGGCGGGCACCCGAATAACGCCTGCGGCCGCCTCGGCCGCACGGTGCGAGGGCGGGGAGTGCCAGGATGGTCGTAGTGGATATCACCCTCTATACCGCCCAGCCGCCGCAATGGGTGACCGACGGCTGCGTCGCCGTGTACGCGGCAGCTTTCGGGCAGCCGCCCTATGCTGAGCCACCTGCCGACGCCGAACTACTGCGCGAGCGGGTGGAGCGCTATTCCAGCCGAGACGGATTCCAGTTCCCGGTGGCCACCGACCTGGATAGCCACGTCACCGGCTTCGCACTCGCGGTTCGGGCGTACCCCGGAGACTGGTGGCGAGATCAGGTAGCGGGCGCGATAGGACCAGAGCTGTCGGCGCGCTGGCTCCCGCCCGGTGTCCTGGAAGTGGTGCACGTAGCTGTCGACCCCGCCCTGCACCGTCGCGGCGTCGGTCGCCGGCTGCTAGCCAGCCTGATCCACGAGCCCGCGCCGTCAGCGGTGCTCAGCTGTGACCATGCCGCGATCGCGGCCCAGCAGCTCTACCTGTCGCAAGGCTGGCATGTCATCACTAGCGACCTCAGCTACCTGCCGGGCATGGCGCCCCGCTGGCTCATGGGCCTGCCCGCCGGATAGCAGGCCGTCACTGGCCGACACGCGGAAAGGTCCGCTCCCAGTTCCGCTCCCTGATCAGCATTCCGTTCTCCCGGAGCTGCCGTTGGTAGGAGTAACGGAGCGTGCTCTCATCGCTGCCGATGTTCAGTTCGGAGTCCACGGTGACCACGCGGTCGGCCAGGTGAACTTCGGTGCGCGCCTGGCCACGCATCGATGCATGTGCCGGGTCGGCGTCAGCGACCTCGTAATGCAGGTACTCCTCGTCCACGACCCGCCCCCAGCCGAATTCGGAGCCGCTGGTCCCGCGCCACCAGACCGCGGTGCGGCCGGAGCCGTCGCGCTCGCAGTGCCATCTGACCGGAACCAGGTCGCCCCAGCCGGTCACTCCGGGCAGTTGGGGGGCAGCGGTCGGCTCGGGGAACCGGGGCGTTGGCAGGGAGTCCTGGTCAGCCGCGGTCGGCAGCACCGGCAGTGTGAGCCGGGTAGCGGCGTGCCCGAGCTGCAGCGTGGCGGTGGCCGGGTGCGGAGTCGGCCAGATCATTGGCCACATGGCGTTAGACACCGACAGCCTGATTCGGTGGCCGCGGCCGAAGACCCACGACGTGACGTGCAGGTCGAGCGGTAGACCGCCGGGCGCGGCCGGCCCAGCGTCGCGGCGCGGGTCGGGCGTCCCAGCCCGGCCTGCTCCGGTCACCAGCGTGACGGTCCCGTCGGGCGCGACGTCGCACAGCCGGGCGAACCAGTGCAGCGGCGCGGCGTCGCTGCCGGCGTGCAGCTCCACGTGCGGGAACCCGAGTATCTCGGTATCTGCGTCCAGCGGGGGCGTTTCAAACGTCAGGCTGAAGGCATCCGCGCCGCGCTGGTCGGCGGTGAGCTCGCCCCACCAGTGGCCCGCCTCGATGCCGGCTGACGGCACGTAGCGCAGAGCCATCTCGGTGTCGGCACCCGGCTCGGCGCCGAGCGCGCCATCGGCGCGACAGTACAGGACCTCGAACCGGGTCCGCTCCGGCGGCAGCGCGGTCTCCGCCCGCCAGTAGCCGGGCAGCTCCGTCAGGCCCGGATCAGGCGCGTGCCAGTGCTGGACATACACCGTCACCGGCGGCTCGGACATGATGCCTGTGTCGGCGCCCTTCAGCCAGTGATCCCACCAGCGCACCGCTTCGGCGCGCCACTCGATCGCCGGGCCTGGCACTGCGTCGTGCGGGAACGAGTGGTTCCAGGGACCCAGCAGCGCCTTAACGGGCCCGGCCGCGGCCGCCAGCATCCGCGGTACCGAGTCACGGTAGCCGTCGTACCAGCCGCCGATCAGGAATGCCGGCAGGGTGAGCCTGGCGTAACCGGGCCGCAGCGAGGCGCGCCGCCAGTAGGGCCCGTCCTGCTGCTGGCTCAGCCAGGTGATCAGCCATGGCTCGCTGTCGAACCGTGCCCTCAGGATCTCTTCGTCCAGCGGGTAGCCGGGCGCCGGCGGCAGTGCGTTCAGCTGGTCGATCATCAGCGCGTATTCGTCGATGTGCAGCAGCCCGTCGATGTAGTGCACGTCGTCGTGGAACAAGTCGTCGGACGCGTCGACGGCGATGATCGCCTTCAGCGCCGGCGGCTGTCGCATGGCCACCTGAATGGCGTTGAAGCCGCCCCACGAGATGCCCCACATGCCCACAGAACCAGTGCACCAGGGCTGGCTGGCCAGCCAGGCAATGACCGCTTCGGCGTCGAGCTGCTCCTGCTCGCTGTATTCCCCGGACGGCAACTGGCCGCCGCTGCTGCCGGTGCCGCGGATGTCAACGCGCGCGCCGGCGTAACCATGCTCCGCAATGTAGGCATACAGGCCATAGTCGCGGGCCAGCATGGCGTCGTCTTTGCGGTACGGCAGGTACTCAAGCAGCGCAGGGACTGGGGTGACCGCAAAGTCCGGCGGCAGGTACAACGTGACCGCGAGCGTCACCCCGTCAGGCATCGGGATCAAGTCGTGCCGCACCACCATGGCAGCTGGCTCACCCACTTGCAGGCTCCTTGCCTGGTCCGGCACTGCTGGTGGCCCCCACGGCGCTTCGCAGCAGCTCGATGAATTGGCCCTCGCGCAGCTGGCGGGGCTGCGTGGCCCGGCCGAACAAGCCGGGATCGAGTTCCTCGGTGACGATCTCGTCCTGCAACCGGTCCATGAGCCAGTCGGTGAGCGAAACGATCATCGCGGCGTCGATGTCGGTGCGCACCTCGCCCCGCGCGATTCCGAACTGCACGAAGGCGCGCGTGCCGTAGGGGTCCTCGAACTCCAGGTACTGGGTGATCGACCGCCTGAGGCCCAGGTCGGAGCAGTAGTTGCCGAGCAGGGTCACTCGGTAGGGCACCCAACCGCGGTGTATCAGCTCGGGCGTGTTGCGCAGCCAGTAGGTGACGACGGCGAAGAACCCGTCGGCGAGCACCTCGTCCGGGGCGTCAAGGTACCGGCTGAACGAGCGGGTCGCGGCCTGGTAGGTCGCCAGGAACAGGCCAGCCTTGCTGCCGAAGTAGCCAAAGACGGCGCCCTTGGAGACACCAGCGGCCGCGGCGATCGCCTCGACCTTCGCCCCCTCGTAGCCGCTGGCGGCGAAATGGTCCATGGCGACCTGCACGATCCGCTCGCGCTTGGCCTGCTGCCGTCCCGGCGCCCGTACCGCGGCCCGCCGCTGCGGAGGAGAGGTCACTGACTGACCAAGAGTCATTTATGTATCCAACCTCGCCATTGACGTTGATCAGCAGGTTAGCCATACTCGCGTCAACGTTCAAGATACTAACTGGCCAACGGTCAGAGAGTGGGATGACCGGGTGAGCGTTGCACGCCACTGGGACGTTATCGTGGTCGGCGCCGGCCACAACGGCCTGACCGCAGGCGCCCTGCTGGCCCGGGCGGGCCTGCGGGCGCTGGTAGTCGAGCGACGCGAGGTGATCGGCGGCTGCTGTGTCACCGAGGAGATCGCGCCGGGCTGCCGCGCTTCGACGACCTCATACATCGCGAGCATGCTGCGGCCCGAGGTCATCACCGAACTGGATCTCGGCCGTCATGGGCTGCGGATGATCCCCTGCGAGCCCGCCGTGCAGGTCGCGCTGGACAGCGGCGAAGTGCTGGCGCACTGGAACGATCCTGACCGGACCGCGGCCGAGATCGCGCGGTTCTCGCAGTCGGACGCGCGCTCGTTCATCGCGGTCACGGCGGAACTCCGGCGGCTAAGTGCCCGGCTTCAGCCGCTGCTGACCGAGCTGCCGCCGGACACCCGGGCAACGTCGCTGCGGGGCCTGGGCGAGCTGCTGCGGCTCGGTCGGCGGCTGCGCGGGCTGCGAGGCACCGACGTCGAGGGCCTGACGACGCTGCTGACCGGCAGCCTCGGCGATTTCCTCGACGCGCGGTTCAGCTCCCGGGCGGTGAAGGCGCTGATGCTGGCCAACAACCTGTACGGCAAGCACGGCGGCCCGTACCAGCCGGGCACTCTCATCGGACTCGCATTCCACATGCTGACCGGCGGCGAGGAATCAGTGCAGGGCTTTTTCGGGCACGTGCTCGGTGGCATGGGGGCGATCAGCGACGCCATCGCCAGCGCCGGCCGCGGCCACGGCCTGCAGATCATCACATGCGCTGAGGCGGCGAGGATCCTGGTCAAGGACGGCGCGGCGACGGGCGTGGTGCTCCAGGACGGCACCGAACTGACCGCGCGAGCCGTGCTGTCGGGGGCTGACCCGAAACGCACGTTCCTCCAGTTGGTCGACAAAGCCGAGCTGCCCGAGGAGTTCCGCGAGGCAGTCCGGGGCATCAAGATGGACGGCCCGTGCGCCAAGGTCAACCTTGTCCTCGACACCGAACCGAAGGTAACGGGGATGCCAGCCGGCGCCGGCCCCGGTCGGCGCGCGCTGTTCACGCTGCCACCGGACCTGCATGTCGCGGACGCCTGCTACGACCTTGCTAAACGGGGCGAGCTGGCGGCCGCCAGCCAGCTGTTCGTCGACTGCGTCGTCGCCTCCAATGTTGATGACTCGCTGGCGCCGCCAGGCAAGCACATCATGACGTGCTTCGTGCAATACGTGCCGTACCGGCTCGCTGCGGGCAGCTGGGACGAGCGGCGGGACGAGCTGGGGGACCGGGTCATGGAGCGCATCAGCCAGTTCGCGCCGAACGTCGCGCAGTCAGTGCTCGCCCGGCAGGTACTGACACCGCTGGATCTGGAACGCGATTACGGCCTGACCGAGGGCAATATCTTCCACGGGGACATCCGCCCCGACCAGCTTTTCCATATGCGGCCGGTGCCTGGCTGGGCCCGCTATGCGACTCCCGTCGGAGGGCTCTACCTCTGCGGGGCCGGAGCCCACCCAGGCGGCGGTGTCACCGGCGCACCCGGTTACAACGCTGCGCACCGGGTGCTCGCCGACCTGAGACGAGGCCGCCGGTGACCGGATCGGCCCGCCCGGACGTGCTCGTTATCGGGGCCGGCGTTATCGGGGCTGCCACTGCTTTCCAGCTCAGTCAGCTCGGCGTCGGCAAGGTCGCCGTGCTCGACCGCGGCGTGGCCGGGTCGGGCATGAGCAGCCGGTCATCGGCGCTGGTCCGGATGCACTACACCTTCCCGCCGGAGGTGGATCTGGCGGTCCGCAGTGACGCTCTGTTCGACGCGTGGCCTAGCCTGGTCGGCCGTCCGTCCTGCGTGCGCCGGACTGGCTTCGTGCGGATCGTGGCGCCCGGCGAGGAAGACCAGCTCAGGCGCAACGTGGCGATGCAGCGCGCACACGGTGCGCGGGCCGAGGTGGTCGATGCGGATACGCTGGCCGGCCTCGCTCCGGGCCTGGCAACGGCCGGCATCGAATGTGCGGCCTGGGAGGAGCACGGCGGATACGGGGACGGCGCGATAGTGGCAGCCGACCTGATGGCAGCCGCCAGGGAGCACGGTGCGCGGTATCAGCCGCACACTCCGGTCCGCTCGCTTGTCCGGGCAGGCGGCCGGGTGACGGGCGTGCTGACCGACTCTGGTGTACAGCACGCCGGCCTGGTCGTACTCGCGGCCGGAGTCTGGACCGCCCCGCTGGCCGCCACCGCCGGGCTGAAGCTGCCGATCGAGACTGAGCTGCATCATGTCGCGATCCTTGCCCACCAGCCCGGCCTGGGCGCCAGCGTGGCCTGCATCGACTCAGTCACCCAGACTTACTTCCGGCCTGAGGCGGCCGGCGCGATGACGCTGGTAGGGGGGTTCGACGGGCCGCGCGGCGTGGCGCCGGACGCCGTCCCGGCGCAGGCTGGCGCCTTGGACCTGGCGGCGATGGTCGGCCGGGCCGTCCGCCGGGTGCCGTCGCTGGCCGAGGCCGGCATCGCGCACGGGGTTACCGGCGTCTACGACATGACCCCAGATGCCCGGCCGCTGCTCGGCGCAGCTCCGGGCCTCGATGGCCTGATCATCGCGGCGGGGTTCTCCGGGATGGGCTTCAAGATCGCGCCCGCGGTCGGCGAGTGCCTGGCGCACCTGCTCACTTCCGGCGCAGCCGCTCCGGTGGACCTCGCGCCCTTCCGGCCGGGCAGGTTCGACGACGGTCAGCCGATAGTGGCCCCGTTCCCCTATTCCGATGACTGAGCGGGGTGCCGTGACCAGCAGCGAACAACAGATGCCCCTGGAGCGGAGCCTGCCGCGGGCGAGTTACGTCGACCAGGCCGAGTTCAACCGCGAGCGGGACACGGTCTTGTTCGCTGACTGGTTCTGCGCCGGGCGGGCCGAGCAGGTCGCTGGCCCGGGGGACTACCTGACCATCGCAGTGGCCGGCGAGAGCGTAATCGTAGCGCGGGGACGGGACGGCCGGCTATCGGCCTTCTACAACCTGTGCAGGCACCGCGGGTCGCGCCTCGTCCCGGCCGGCGACGGGGAACCCGCCGAATCGCCTGGACCGACGGGGTGCTTCGCAGGCGTGGTGCGCTGTCCGTACCACGGCTGGACCTATGGGCTGGACGGCACGCTGCGAGCCGCGCCGTTTCTGCCAGCGCTGCGGCGCTACCGGTCGGCGCTGAGCCTGCATCCGGTTGACGTCGCGGAGTGGGGCGGGTTCTTGTTCGTCCGGCTCGACCCGCGCGGCAGTGCCGCTGACTCACTGCTTGACTGGCTGGGGGAAATGCCAGCCAGGGTGACGCGCTACCCGCTGGCCCAGTTGCGGACCGGATACCGGCTTGTGTACCGGGTGGCCGCCAACTGGAAGGTCATCCTGGAGAACTACAACGAGTGCTATCACTGCGGCCCGGTCCATCCCGAGCTCTGCGATCTCGTGCCTGCGTTCCGCGGCGGCGGCGGTGGCCTTGACTGGGACGCGGGCATCGAGCACAGGAGCGGCGCATACACCTTCACCATGGCCGGGACGACAACGCGGGCGCCGTTCCCCGGCCTGTCCCAGCAGGAACGCGAACGGCACAAAGGTGAGCTCGTGCTGCCCAACCTCATGCTCAGCCTGTCCGCGGACCACGTGGTCGCGTTCACGGTCTGGCCGCACTCGGCGGGGCGCACCACGGTCGCGTGCGACTTCCTGTTTCACCCTGACGAGATCGCCAGGCCTGACTTCGACCCCATGGATGCCGTGCAGTTCTGGGACCTGGTGAACAAGCAGGACTGGGCGATCTGCGAGCTTGTCCAGGACGGCATGAGCTCACGGCGATTCAGCGTGGGCTACCTCGCTCCGATGGAGCAGCCGAGCGCCGACGTCGGGCGCCATGTCGCGAGTCGGCTGCCGGACGCCGCAAGCTCTGGCCCAAGTGCGCCGGCTAGTCCCCTGAACACCGACGGACCAGTTCAGGCACCTGGCAGGCAGGGCTAATCTGTGACGTGCGCGCATGGGAAACTGAAATTCCCAGCGCACGTTGAGCGGGAGGCTCCGTGCAGTATCGGTTGTCCCGGGTGGTCGCCGGACCGCTCTTGCGAGCGCTGGCCAGGCCCTCAGTCAGCGGCGCTGAGCACGTCCCCGCATCCGGGCCCGCGATCCTAGCCTCCAACCACTTGTCGGTGATCGACTCGATTTACTTGCCGCTCATGCTCGAGCGGCCGGTGACGTTCGCTGCGAAGTCGGAGTACTTCACCGGCACCAGGCTTCGCGACCGGGCTGTCGGCGCTTACCTGCGTGCCACGAATCAGCTGTCGACCGACCGCGCCGGGGCGCGTGCCGCCCAAGAGATGCTTGAGGCGGCGCTTGGGCTGCTGCGCTCGGGTCAGCTGTTCGGAATCTATCCAGAGGGAACGAGGTCCCCGGACGGGCGGCTGTACCGGGGTCGCACCGGCGTTGGGTTCCTCGCTTTGCACTCCGGGGCGCCTGTTATCCCGGTGGCGATGGTCGGCACGGAGAAGATCCTGGCACCGGGGCACCGGGTACCAAGGCCCGGCAAGATCGAGATCAGGATCGGCGAGCCGCTCGACTTCGCCGGATTCCGCGGGCAGTCGGCCGGCGCCCGGCAGCGTCGCGCCGTCACCGACGAAGTCGTGCAGGCCATTCAGAAGCTGTCGGGGCAGGAGTACGTGCCGATATACGCGTCGGTGCGCAAGGAAGAGCTCGCTGCCAACGACGCTTCAGGCGGGCGCTCGAGCTAGGCCCGGGCGCTATGGCTTGCCCGGGCGACGCTGACGTCCAGCGCCGGCGCCAGGCAAGCCCAGCTGATACCTAGTGTGACTTAGTGTCGATTTAGTTAGCGCAAAACGTCCTAAATAGGTTTCCGAAGTGACTGAAACCGACACTAAGTGAGACTAGGCATACGGAGTGACCTTCACAGGGCGACATTTCCGGAGCACTCCCGCGAGCCGGCTCGGCGGAGGTGCCCGCCGGACCCGGTCGACTGAGTGGCAGCTATTCGCCGGTGCGCTGGTCGGGGTTCCAGACGTAGATAGGACGGCTTCCGTCGTCTTGACCCTCATCCTGCTGGTCGGCCCGCCAGCTTTCGACAGGTTCCCACAGCGATCCGCTGGGTGACAGCGGCCGGGGAACGTTCGCGCCAGGTTGCCTGACCGGCAGGCCAGAGCCCGCGGTCCGGGACTGCCCGGGCCGCGGTGTCCAGTCCGGCGAGCCCGGCTGGCTGGGCACGTTCGGCTGAAAAGTCGGGCTGGCGTAGCCGGATGGGCTGGCATCGGAGGACCGGCTGGCCTGATAGCGCCAGTACAGCTGTTCGGGGTCGCGCGGTTCTGCGACTGCCGCCGACGCCGCGGCCGTCCCGGCTTCAATGGGACGCGGTCCTGGCGCAATCGTCCACGGAAGATCGCTTTGCGGCGTTCCGGCCGGGTTCCATGGCGGAGTCCCCGATACGAAGGGCCGCCTGCCCATGGCGCGGGAGGCCGGGCCGTGAGACTGCCACGAACCGCCGTCGGCTGGCCCCGCCGCGGGAGAGTTACGGTCTGCCGAGCCGGAAGGACCTGCCTCAAGCTCACGTCGAGCACCTGGCATTATGGCTGGGCCCGATGGTCCGCTTGGGCCCGATGGTCCGCCCGGGCCGGAGCGTCCGGCCGGGCCGGACAGCCGGGCGGAACGAGCGGCAGCGGCGAAGCCGGTCGCGCTTGCCCGAACCGCCGGACCGGTCGTGCGAGACGCTCCGGCGCCTGGTCCGGCCTGGCCTGGGCCGGCCTGGCCTGGGCTGGCCTGGCCTTCGCTGGTCTGGCCTTCGCCGGTCTGGCCAAAGCCGGTCTGCCCGGGGCCCGTCTGTCCCGGGCCGCTCCATGCCTCGCGAGCTAGCTCGCCGCCTGCCGGCAAAGCCCTGCGAGGGACAGGGGCCAACCGCGGACGGGAAGCGCCCGGCGCAACCCGTAGCGCGGGGGCACGGGCGAACAGACCAGGATCGGAATGCGGGGTTGTGGCCGGCTGCCCGGCGGCATGCTCAGGCCTGGCCGCCAGCGGCGAATGGAACTCGAGCATTGGGCCGGCATCTGCCGGGCTCTCGGCGGGGTAGCGCGAAGGCGCCTGGCGGTGCGTCCCATCCGCCTCAGCCACGGGCCGGGTCGGACGCCCCCGCCGGCCGAGCGCTGCGTATCCGCCGATCAGCAACAGCAGCAGGGCAAGCACTCCGGCTGAAACCTCGCCAGCCTGCAGGATCTGCCTGCCGACACTCTGCGGCCCTGGGCTGGCCGGGCTCGCAGCTGGCAACCGCCAGGGCAGCGCCCCGGTGCCTGACCGGCGGCCGGCGCCAGCCCGATGGGCTGCCGACGTCGCCAGCTGCCCGGCAGCGGTCATGGCCTTGTCCGCATCGACGGCGCCGTAGCCGAACCCGCCCGCCAGGCCGCCGGCCCTGCGGTACAGCGTGCTCGAGGTCAGCGCCGTGCGCACCTGGGCCACGGAGAGCTGCGGGTACCGCGCTCTGATCAGCGCCGCGACTCCAGCGACGACAGCGCTGGCAGCGTTGGTGCTGTTCACGGTCTGGTAGCCGGAGCCGCTAGCAGCAACCACGCCGGCGCCTGCTGCCGTCAGGGTCACGTAGCTGCGATGGCTCGACCACACGGCCCTGTCGAAGGCCTCATTGAACGCGCCTACCGCGATCACGCCGTGGTAAGCCGCTGGGTAGTTGGGCGCGTCGGAAGCCGCGCCATCATCCCCGGCTGGGGCGACCAGCACAACGTCATGCTGGAGGGCGAAGGCAACTGCGGATCGCTCGGCAGCGCTGCCGCCCGCTGCTGCCGCCGCTCCGGCAGTGCCGGTTGTGCCCGGCTGGCCCGGATCGATCGGCAGGTCGATGACCGTGGTGCCATGATTCACCGCGTACCTGATGCCAGCTGCGATCGCGGCCGGGATCGCAGCGGCTACCGAAGCCTGGCCCAGCTGCGGGTCGTCGGCCGGCAGCGTAACGGGAACGGCCAAGATCCTCGCCTGCGGCGCGACGCCGATGATTCCGGCGGTCCCGGCCGGGCCATGGCCGTGCCCGGCGATGAGGCTGGCAATGGCGGTGCCCTGCTCGCCGAAATACTGCCCCGAAGCGATCGGCGCGCCGGCTGGAGCCGGCGCGGTGGTTACTGAGCCGGCCAGATCGGGCTGCTTGGCGCTGACCCCGTCACTCAGCACGGCGACGGTAACCCCCGACCCCTTAGACCCCGTCCATGCGCTCGTGACATGCAGGGTCTTGAGCCAGTATTCGCTTTGCCGGATCTGATCCGCGGAAGCCGGCAGGGCGGCTAGGCCGATCGAGACGGCCGCGATACCGGTCGCGATCAGTGACATGGCCGCGCGGGGGGAAGTCAGTCGCACGCCGTCCTTGCTTTCCGTGATGGGTCCCGCATATTGTGCCACGTTCCAGCCATTTGCGTGTTATCTGAGCGAATTAGCAGCTGGGCCAGATCTCAGGTTGCATGCGCCTGGGAGAGCTTGACATGCGCCCCGGGCGGCAGCCCGAGCTGCTGGGCCGCGTCGCCGGCGTTGATGGCCAGCGAGATCAGTCCGGCGCTGTCGGTGAATGCGATGATCTCGCCCGGCGCGCCCGCGGCGAAGGTGTCCAGGTAGGGCACGGTGAGCTGACGCCGCCCGCAGCGGACGATGACCGGCGAGCCGATGCCGATACCGAGCCGGCCGGCGTCAGCGGCCGGAATGGACAGCTGCACGTTACCGAACCGGTCGACCGACATGACCTCGCCCTCGGCTGACCCGTCGTGCAGCCGGCTAGTCGGGGCTGGCAGAACGATGAGCTCATCGACTCCAATCTCATCACCTGCATCGGCCAGGTCCGTGTCGGCCGCCAGGTGCGCTCCCACCGGCATGAAGATGTCGCGGCCCTGGAACGTGGCCGAGACCGGGTGCAGCCACAGATCGCCGTTAGTCAGCTGGACCGCGAGGCGGCCGCCGCCCAGGGTGTCGATCGCCCACGAAAGCAGGCCATTGTCCGGGCCGACCAGGATGCTCTCGCCAGCGGCGACAGCCACCGCGCGCCGTGCCGTCCCCACCCCAGGATCGACAACGGCCACATGCACGGCGGGCGGCAGGTAGCTGACTGTCTGGGCCAGCACTGCCGCGCCGCGCCGGACGTCGCCCGGCTGCACGAGGTGGGTGATGTCGATGATCCTTGCGGCCGGTGCGATCCTGGCCGCCACGCCGTGGCAGGCTGCGACGAAGCCGTCCTCCAGGCCGTAGTCGGTCAGGAAGCTCATGTGGTTATAGACGGTCACGTCTGGTGAGCGTACGTTGCCCGGTGGCGTTGCGCATAGGGACCTGCTGGCATGGATTGCCACTACCGGCACTGCCTAAGATGAGCTCAGGCGCGGGTTGCCGGGAGGCCACGATGGCTGAATTGTCTGAGCGCGACCTGCGCATCCTGGCCTTCGAGCGAAGCTGGTGGCGCCTTGCGGGCGCCAAGGAACGCGACATTCTGGAGGTCTTCGGCGTGCCGGTTACCCGGTATTACCAGCTGCTGAACGACCTGATCGATCGTCAGGAGGCAGCCGAATTCGACCCGGTCCTCGTGGCCAGGCTGCGGCGGCAGCGCAGCAGGCGGCAGCGGATGCGCTCGGCTCGTACGGACTGAGGCCCCGCTGACGTCGACCAGCAGCGGTTCTGCGAACTTGCCGGCGCCGAGCACCGCGGCGGGCCGGGCGGGCCTGGCAGCCCTCATCGCACGGCCGCGCCGGGCCCTGATCGCGGTGGACTTCGACGGCACGCTAGCGCCGATCGTGGCAGACCCGGCGGCGGCCCGGGCGACGGCGGCAGCGGCAGCCGCGCTAACCCGGCTGGCCGAGCTGGCGGGCACGGTGGCGATCATTACCGGCCGGCCGGCCGCCGATGCGGCTGACTTTGCCGGCGTACCGGCCGCGAGCAGCGTCCTCGTGCTCGGGCATTACGGCAGGCAACGATGGGAACGGGGTCGCCTTACCGGGCCGCCCGCACCGCCGGGCCTAGCGGTCGCCCGGGCGGAATTGCCCGCCTTGCTGGCGGCGGCTGGCACTGGCGACGGCACCTGGGTCGAGGACAAGGGCGACGCGCTGGCCGTGCATACCCGGAGGTCAGCCGAGCCGCAGGCCGACTTCGAGCGGCTGACCGGGCCACTCTCCGTGCTGGCGCGCCGCACCGAGCTGATCCTGGAACCCGGCCGCCTCGTACTCGAGCTCCGCCCGCCCGGTGCTGACAAGGGCAAGGCGATCGGGGACCTCGCGGCCGAACGTCAGCCGGCCAGCATCTTGTACTGCGGCGACGACCTGGGCGATAAGCCCGCATTCGAAGCCGTGCGCGAACTTCGCGCAGCGGGAACGCCGGGCCTGCTCGTCTGCAGCGGCTCAGCCGAAGTTCCGGAACTGGCCGCATACGCCGACCTGGTGGTGGACGGGCCAGCCGGAGTCGCCGAACTGCTGGCCGGCCTCGCCGCCGCTTTCGCCGTCAGCTAGGCGCCTAAGCCGCCGCTTTCGCCGTCAGCTAGGCGGCCAAGCCGCGGCTGGCAGCTAACCATGCCTAAGGCCGGCTTGTGCTCAGCTGGCCGAGGGCGTCTAGTTGCTCGGCGAACCAGCGGGTTGGCGGCATCGAGGCGGCAGCGCTGGCCAGTGCCGCGCTGCGCCTGGCCCGCTCGGCATCGTCCAGGGATAGCGCCTGATGCAGGGCGTCGGCAGTCTGCAGCACGTCGAACGGGTTCACCAGGAAGGCATGCTCGCCTAGCTCGGCCACGGCCCCGGCCTCGGTGGACAGCACCAGCGCGCAGCCATGCTCCGACAGGATCGGGCCTTCCTTCGCGACCAGGTTCATGCCGTCCCTGATCGGGTTGACCAGGAGCACGTCGGCAAGCCGGCAGGCAGCCAGCGAGCGCGGGTAATCGTCGTTGACCTCGAGTATCAGCGGATCCCAGCCGGGTGCGGAGAACTCATCGGCTATCTCCCCGGCCAGCCGCTGCACGGCGGCGGTGTACTCGCGGTACTCGGGCAGGTCATGCCGGGACGGATAGGCAAAGGCGACGTGGACGACCTTCCCCCGCCATTGCGGGTGGGTACGTAGCAGCTCGCGATAGGCCGCGAGGCCGCGCACGATGTTCTTGGACAATTCGGTCCGGTCAACGCGGACGATCAGCTTGCGGCCGGCCGTCGCGTCGGCCAGTGCCTCGATGCGGATCTGCACGTCGCGCTCGGCGGCCCGGTGCCGGATCTGCGCGGCGTCGACCCCGAGCGGGTGCACGCCGATGCTGGTGACGTGACCGGCGTAGGTCACCTGCCCGCGGCCCGAGTCGACGGTGGCGCCGAGAAATGCCGCGCAGCAGTCCGTGAATGCGTCAGCCCAGCGCTGGCACAGGAAGCCTGCATGATCGGCGCCAAGGATGCCAGCCAGAACCTCTCGGCCGACCTCGGCCGGCAGCATGCGGTAGTAGTCGGGTGGCGCCCACGGCGTATGCGAGAAATGCGCGATCTGCGTTCCGGGCGCCTGGCTCGCCAGCATTCGCGGTGCCAGGCACAGGTGATAGTCCTGGATCACCGCCCTGGACGCGGCACCGTGGGCAGCGTCCGCCAGCGCGGCCGCGAACATCTCGTTGTAAGTGCGGAACGCCGCCCACTCCCGCCAGAATGCCGGCCCGAAACTAGGCCGGTTGGGCGTGTCGTACAGCATGTGGTGCACGAACCACAAAGTGGAGTTGGCGATGCCGTTGTAGGCCCGCTGGAACACCGCCGGCGGGATGTCCAGCATCCGGACGGCTGCGCCCGGGCCGACCTGGGCGGGATCTAGCACGCCGCCGGGGCTAGCCCTGGCCGCCGCGCGGTCCGCGTCGCTGAGCGCCGCGCACACCCAGAGCATGTCGGTGCTATCAGCCACAGAGGACAGACCGGAGACCATGCCGCCGCCGCCCCGCTTGGCGGACAGCTGCCCGTCGTCACCTCGCGTGAAAGAGACAGGCCCGCGGTTGGACGCGATCAGGACTTGCCCGTCGGCTTCTGCTTCGCCCATGTGCCGTCAGGGTACCGGGATGTCGCGTCGGTGCCTGTTACCGGGCTGCCGTATGTGTCACCAGCGCACTTATGGTGCGAGCTGGCTTCATGAGCAGCGGTACGGCCTATCCGGATTGGGCCGACCGGCCCGTCAGCAGTTACAGTTGGACGCACAACTTCATAACGCTCATCCAGAGGGGTGGAGGGAACGGCCCGATGAAGCCCCGGCAACCATCACGTTGAGCGTGCGCCCGCTGTCGTCAAGTTCCGATGTTGCAGCGAAGCCAGCGGCGAGGTCGTCACGTGACAGGTGCCAACTCCGGCCCGCGGCTAACAAGCCGTAGGGATAGATGAGGAGAGAGGCCTCGCCTGTGAGTACCGCGCCAGTAACGTCAGCCCCCGCGCACGCTCCGTCCCGTTTCGGGTTCGCCACCCACCTGTCCTGTCGCGAGTGCGGGCACATTTGTGAGCTCGGTTCGCAGCACGCCTGCGACCAGTGCTTCGGCCCGCTCGAGGTCACCTACGACTTGCCGCCGATCAGCCGGGAATCAATCGAGTCAGGACCGCTGAGCATGTGGCGGTACGCCAGCATGCTGCCAGTTCCGCCCGACGTCGCAACCAGGCCGAACCTGGACCCGGGCTGGACCAGGCTGGTAAGGGCCGACCAGCTCGCCAGCACTCTCGGCATGCGCGCGCTGTGGATCAAGGATGAGCGCAGCAACCCGACGCACTCGTTCAAGGACCGCGTGGTCGGCGTGGCGCTGGCGGCCGCCGTCGAGCTCGGCTTCAAGGTCCTGGCGTGCCCGTCGACCGGCAACCTGGCCAACGCGGTGGCTGCCGCGGCGGCACGGGCCGGCATCAGGTCGGTCGTCCTGATACCCGCCGACCTTGAAGTCCAGAAGATCATCGGCTCCGCCGTTTATGGCGGCACCATGGTGGCGGTAAAGGGCAGCTACGACGACGTGAACAGGCTCGCGTCCGAACTCGCGGACGAGCGCGAAGACTGGGCGTTCGTCAACGTGAACGTCCGGCCGTACTACGCCGAGGGTTCCAAGACGATCGGATTCGAGATCGCCGAGCAGCTTGGCTGGCGGCTGCCAGATCAGATCGTCGTCCCGGTGGCCTCGGGCGCTCAGCTGGTCAAGATTGACAAGGCGTTTCGCGAGCTGATCGCTACCGGACTGGTCGAGGACTCGCCGTACCGGGTGTACGGGGCGCAGGCGACTGGTTGCTCGCCCGTGGCTGCCGCATTCCGGGCCGGCCACGATGTCGTGCAGCCAGTCCGGCCCGCAACCATTGCGAAGTCGCTGGCGATCGGGAACCCGGCAGACGGACCCTACGTACTGGACGTCGTGCGCCGCACCGGCGGGCGCGTCGCTGACGTCAGCGATGATGAGATCGTCGACGCCATCGGCCTGCTTGCCTCGACTGAAGGCGTGTTCGCCGAGACGGCGGGCGGCGTGACGCTGGCCGTGCTGCAACAGCTGATCAAGGAAGGCCAGCTCGACCCGGATGCCAGGACGGTCATCATCAACTCAGGCGACGGCCTGAAGACACCAGATGCCGTGGCAGCGATCATCGGCACCAGTTCTCCGATCCCGGCCACGCTTGAGGCATTTGCCGCCCGCGAAGCGTCGCTGACCGAGCCCACGTTCCGAAAGGCAGGCTGAGCATGTCAGTGTCGGTGCGCATCCCGACGATCTTGCGGACCTACACCGGCGGGACTGCCGTGGTCAGCACTGCTCCTGGCACCCTCCGCGAGGTCATCTCGGGGCTCGACGTTGACTACCCGGGCATCGGCGCCCGGCTGCTCGATGACGCCGGCAAGCTGCGCAGGTTTGTGAACGTCTACGTGGACGAGGAAGATGTCCGGCTCGCGCAAGGGCTCGACACGCCCGTGCCATCAGGCGGCCAGGTCTCGGTGATTCCCGCGGTAGCCGGCGGCTGAGTGCCGGGCTAAGCCCGGTGCTTTGAGACGCAATGGGCTAGCACATTGCATCAGAGACAGGCACAAGTTGCCGCAGTTGGCTGGCGCACGATGTAAAGTCGTGTCCGGTCGCTGTTGGTAGTGGAAGAGCGGCAAGCTGAGCTTGCTGGTGAGGCCAGGACTGCGCCGCGATCAACCGGGTTTCGCATAGCAAGGGCGGGACCCGCAGCCCGAGCAGAGTTAGGGAGTTGTTGGTATGGCTCAGGGCACCGTCAAATGGTTCAACGCGGACAAGGGCTACGGCTTCATCGCGGTCGACGGTGGTAGGGACGTTTTCGTCCACTTCTCAGCTATCCAGGCGGATGGCTACCGCAGCCTTGAAG
>JBKQTJ010000041.1:0-3750 GCA_052143255.1 Streptosporangiaceae bacterium
GGCCGCCCGGCGAGCGCGGCCGTGATCCGCCCGGCGGCGACCGGGGTGTTCGGGCAGTCTGGAACCGTCAGGATCGTGATCCGCATCGTCGCTGTCCTCCCGCGCATAGCCTCTGCACCGGACGGTAGACCTTCTACCGTATTGGAAGGTCAAGGGCTGGTCATCGTCCCGAATCCCGGGACTTCCCGGGTCCCGGCGGCTACGGGATCCTGACAACTGCGCTGCCTGGAAGCCAGTGACCGGTGGGAACAGACCTGGACCGGACCCGGGCAGCCCGGCGCGGCCTGACCGTGCGCCCGAAAGCGCGCGCCTGGAGCGTACGATCACGACTATGCAGCGCTGAGCCTGATCTGCGCGGGCGCCTCCTGCCCGGCTCGCCGTGCCTGAAGACCAGTCGAGCCGAGAAGGAGTTTCGTCATGCTTACGCACCAGCAGATCCTGCATTTCCGCACGTTCGGGTACGTCACGCTGCGCGGCTTGCTCAGCCGGGGCGAGGCGTCCGCGCTGCGGGGCGAGGTGGACGGCGCGCTGACCGACGCGTTCGGGCCACCCGTAGCCGAGGCCACTGACCTGGGCGGCATCAGCGGCGACTACCTGCCGCTCGCGTCCGAGCGCGCGCCGTTCAGCCTGTCGCTGATCGCCGACGACCAGCGCACGTTCGGCACGTCGGCCGAACTGCTCGGCCGTCCGACGGTGCCGTCAATCGGGATCGCGAGCCGCTTCAGGATGGATTCGACCTGGCACACCAGCCAGGGTCCGGACGTCGGCGGCGTGACGTTCTGGGCGGACCTGGAGCCGCGGACCGCCGAGACCGGCGCGCTGCGCCTCATCCCGGGCTCGCACCTGCCCGAGTTCGAGCGCCGGCTCTGGGAGTACTGCGCGTCCGGGCCCGCCGTCTCTGGCTTCGAGTCCTGGGAGTGGCCGCACGTGGTTGTGGAGACCTCGCCCGGTGACGTGGTCGCGGTCCATGAGCACCTGAGACAGTGCGCGCGGGGTGGCACGCCGCGGCTGTCCTGGACCATCGCCTACTTCCCGTGGCCCGGGCTCGGCCAGCCAGACCGGCTGGAGGCTCTGCGGCGCATGGTGGCCGACGACGTCGAGTTCGACCACGAAGACTACGACCGCGAGCGCTGGCCGGTGTGGCAGGAATGGGCGGCGGGCGCCAGCCGCAGCCCTTCACGAGCAATCGCGGTCGAGCGGCTCACGCTGCTCGGGATCCTGGGCGAAGGCTGAGCCTGAACGCGGCAAACGCGAGCCCGCCCGGCGCCGCCGGAGCACAGCAACGGCCCCGGGCCGGCCCGCACCGACCAGGTCGGCACCGGCATCCTTGCGCCTGAGAGCGCGCCGCACTCAGACAGCGCAGGCCAGCCGAGGCTACCGGCCAGTCACCTACATTTCTGTCCCACACCCGTCGCTGACCCGCTGGCGGCGGGCTGGCCGATCCGCCTGCTACGCTAAACCTTCCAGCTGGCGGGAATGTCAAGGGGCGCGGGATGAGGATCGGCGAGGTCGCCGGCCGGGCCGGGGTGCCGGCCAAGACGATCCGGTTCTGGGAAGACCAGCACCTGCTCCCTCCGCCGGCCCGGACCCCGGCCGGCTACCGCGACTACGACCCGGCCATCCTCGAGCGCCTCGCCTTCATCCGGCACGCCCAGGCCGCCGGGCTCACCCTCGACGCCATCCGGCAGGTGCTGGACATCAGTGACGACGGCCAGCCGCCATGCGTCCACGTCGCCGGCCTGATCGCCCGGCGCCTGACCGAGGTCGAAACCCGGCTGGCCGAGCTCGCACGCACCCGCGACCAGCTCGCGGCGCTGGCCGCCCGCGCCGCGGCGCAGGACCCGGCAGACTGCCGGGGCTACTGCTCGATCATCGCCGCCGGGGCACCGCCGGCTGCCCTCGGCCTTCCGGCAACGGGGAAGGCCGAGCGCACGGTCAGACCCTGGGCAAGCAACTGGTCCCATGGAGCTGCAGCAACCTTTGATGCGTCTGGCTCCTGACTGTCGCGGTAACGATCGTCCGGGGGACAGCGCAGCGAACGGGGCGTGTCCGCAGGAGTGACGCCCGGCCGCCGCCGAGCGCGACCAGGTGTTCACCGGCAAGGCGCCTGGCAAGCTGGCCCGCCGCCCCGGTCACCCCGGCCACCGCTGCCACATCGCCGGTTCCGGCATCAGGGAAATTACTGTTGACCTTCCCCTGGGCTGGAAGGCGGAGGATGGGGGCTATGCAGATCACCCGGGACGAGGTTCGCCGGCTCGTCGAGGCCGGCGCGCAACTCGTCGAGGTCCTGCCCCGGGCCGAGTTCGACGAGGAGCACCTGCCGGGCGCCATCAGCTTGCCGCTCAAGTCACTGACCGCCGGGACATCAGCCGTCCTCGACAGGTCCCGGCCGGTGATCGTCTACTGCTGGGACGGCCTTTGAGACATGAGCCCGCGAGCCGCGTGCCGGCTCACGCAACTCGGGTTCGCGCCCGTCTACGACTACACCCTCGGCAAGGCCGACTGGATCGCTGCCGGTCTCCCCACCGACAGGGCAGGCCAGCCCGGCCGCAGGGTCCTGGACGCCCTCCGGCGCGACGTGCCCACCTGCGCTCCCGACGCCCCCGCCGGGCCGGCGCTGCAGCAGGCACGCTCCCAAGGATGGGACCGCTGCGTGGTCATCGCCGGGCAGCGCACCGTGATCGGGATGCTGCGAGCTGGCCGGATCAGCGCCGGCGAGCAAGCCCCGGCCGCCGAGGTGATGCAGCCCGGCCCGACCACCGTGCGGGCCCACGAGGACCTCGACGCCACCCGCCAGCGGATGAACGAGCACCACGTCGCTCACCTGCTGGTCACCACCCCAGACGGCACCCTGATCGGCGTCGTGGACGCTGCAGATAGCTGACGTTCAGGTCGACCTCGACGGCGACGGCATGGTGCATGCTCAAGTCCATGGAGGAGCGGGAGCTGCAGTGCCCGGAGGCGCGGCCGCTCATTGGCTGGCGGCTTTTCCGGGTGCGCTGGTCGGAGAGCGGCTTCGTGCTGTCCGCGCCGCTCATCCACAACCCAGACTTCGAACGCTTCCCATCGCGGACCATAAAAGCCACTTGCTACGGCGGGGACCACCCTGCTCCGGCCCCAGGGTGCCGCTGTGGTCTGTACGCGGCGATCGAGGGGACGCTCGACTCGTTGCCGGGATACCTCAGCGACAGTGCGCACGACGACGATCCGCCCATCTACGCCGAGGTCGCGTGCACAGGGCGCGTGTTCGTCGACCTGCGCGGGGTCCGCGCCCAGCGGACCGAGGTGATACGGCTCGCGACGTCGGCCTCGCTGTGGCCAGATCCGGGGGTGCAAGCGCAAGCTGCAGCAAAGCTGAGCGAGCGGTACGGCGTCCAGGTCTGCGATCTCGACGTGATGCCCAAGTGGGTCCTCGCGAACGCAATGCCGCAAGGCGCGCCACCTGAAGGCGCCGCCGTAGACCTCGACGCGCTCTTGATGAGCCTCGGACTTCGGTCGGCGCAATCTTCTTGATGGCGAGGTGGCGGACACGCAGTTCGGCCCCGCACAGTCGGGGACCGAATCGACCGCCGTCACCCGGTGTGGCGGGATGGGGGGAGTGCAGTCGTCAAGGCGCGCCACTTCGGCGTAGTAATAGGACAACGCCCGGGAGGCGCCTGTTCTGCGGGATGTGGTTGAGGCGGGGACGTCCTCCTGGTGCGATAGTGCGGGCTTGGTGTCCCAGGCGCAACCAGAGAGGACGTCCTGTGA
>JBKQTJ010000042.1:0-12701 GCA_052143255.1 Streptosporangiaceae bacterium
GAGATCACCAGCGCCGGCGGCAAGGCGATCGCCAACGGAGCTGACGTATCGGATCATGCTGCCGCCGAGGACCTGATCAAGACCGCGATCAGCGAGTTCGGCCGGCTCGACGTGCTGGTCAACGTGGCAGGCATCCTGCGCGACCGGATGATCTTCAACATGTCCGAGCAGGAGTGGGACGACGTCATCCGGGTGCACCTGAAAGGCAGCTTCAACACGTCCAAGTTCGCCGCTGCCCACTGGCGGTCGCTCCGCGAGGAAACCGCGCAGAACCGGATCATCAACTTCACCTCTGTGTCCGGCCTGCACGGCGCGCCTGGTCAGCCGAACTACGCTGCCGCCAAGATGGGCATCGTCGGCCTGACCTGGTCCTGCGCGAACTCGCTCGGCAAATACGGCGTCACGGCCAATGCGGTATCGCCGGGGGCGGCCACCCGGATGACCGACTCCGTGCCGACCGAGCGCCGCCGCAGCGGCGGTCCCTTCACCGACGAGTGGTCACCGGATAACGTCGCGACCGTCGTCGCCTACCTCGCCAGCGAGCGGTCTGGCTGGCTGACCGGCCGGATCGTGCACTCTTCCGGTTACGAGGTCTCGCTCTACAACAACCCAGCTCCGGTGGTCCGGCTGATCGGCCAGCAGCCCTGGGAACTCGATAACCTAGCCGAGCAGGTCGAGCGGTCCTTCAAGCCGCAGCCGGGCAGGCAGGCCTGATGCGCCGATGACGTCAGCCAAGCCAGTCCCCGAGCCGACGCCGGAGACGCAGCCGGTCTGGGACGGCTGCGCCCGCGGCGAACTCCTCCTCCAGCGCTGCCTCGACTGCGGCAAGCCTTACTTTTACCCCAGGCCGGTCTGCCCGGCCTGCGGCTCTACCCGCGTGGAGTGGTTCCGCGCGAGCGGCCGCGCCACGCTGTACTCCTACGTCATCAATCACCGGCCGGCGCGCGGCTACGAGAATGACGGTCCGTACGCGATCGCGGTTGTCCAGCTGGCCGAGGGCCCGCGGATGATGACGAACATCACCGGCATCCCGAATACGCCGGAGGACCTCATCCTGGACATGGAGCTGCAGGTGACGTTCGAGCAGCGCGGCGAGATTAGCCTGCCCGTCTTCACGCCGGCCGGCACCGCTCCGGCCGGCACCGCTCAGGCCGGGGCCGTTCAGGCCGGGGTCGTTCAGGCCGGGACCGGCGCATGAGCCGGGACCAGGGCGTCATCATCGCCGGGGCGGCAGAGACCGACGAGATCGGGAAACTGCCCGGCAAGTCAACCCTGCAGCTGCACCTGGAAGCCGCGGTGAACGCGGTCGCCGATGCCGGGCTGAAAATGCGCGATATCGATGGCATCGCCACCGTCAACGCGCCGGGCCCGGTCCAGGTCGCGCACGCGCTCGGCATCACCCCGGCCTGGATGGATGGCACCGGTGTCGGCGGGACCTCGTTCCTGCTGCACGTCCGCCACGCCGCGGCGGCGATCCGGGCAGGCTACGTCCGGACCGTCCTGATCACTCATGGCGAATCCGGCCGCTCCAGGGTAGGCGCGACCCCGTTCCCGCGCGGTGCCTCATCGATCCCCGGCCAGTTCGAGGCGCCGTACGGGACCGCGGGACCCACCACGGCTTTCACCATCCCGTTGCTCCGCTACATGAAGGAGTACGGGCTCACTCAGGAGCAACTCGCCTCTGTCGCGGTGGCGCAGCGTAAATGGGCCGCGCGGAACCCGCGGGCGATGTTCCGCGACCTGATAACGGTCGAGGACGTGCTGGCGTCGCGGCTGGTCGCCTACCCGTTCCACCTGCTGGAATGCTGCCTGGTCACCGATGGCGGCGGCGCGCTCATCGTGACTTCCGCCGACCGGGCTGGCGAGTTCCCCAAGCCGGCCGTGCATGTGCTCGGCACCGGGGAGTCGGCCGAGGCGCCGATGATCTCGCAGCTGGTCGATTTCACCGAGTCGCAGGCGTTCCGGCTCGCGGGGCAGGCTGCGTTCGCTGAGGCAGGCATCGGCACGGCGGACGTCCGTCACTTGATGATCTATGACGCGTTCGCGCACGTGCCGATCTACGGGCTCGAGGCGCTCGGCTTCACCGCGAAGGGCGAGGCGGGTGCCTTCATCTCGGACGGCAACACCGAGCCCGGCGGCGTCCTGCCGCTCAACACCAACGGCGGCGGCCTCTCCTACACCCACACGGGCATGTACGGCATGTTCGCCATTCAGGAAGGCGTCCGGCAAGTCCGGGGCGAGGCCGCAGCGCAGGTTCCGGGTGTCGACATCAGCGTGATAGTGGGGAACGGGGGCATGTTTGCCACCTCAGGCGTGCTGGTGCTCGGGCGTCAGGGGCGTTAGGCGCCAGCCGGATGGAGTGAACTTTCCGGCGGATGCGGCGAAATGCTGGCTTCGGTGGTGAACTGCGCGACCACGGGGTTCGTGTAGCAGGCAGGCGGTTCCCGTCGATGCGGCCCGGCGGTGCGCCAGCCGCCGTTGCCGCACCCGCAGGGGACCTCATGAGCCTGATCGCAATTGCCCTCTGGATCACGACTGCCGGCGGCGGGCTGCACCTGCTGTCGATCTGGCTGATCGAGTACGACAAGGACTTCCAGTCAGTTGCCGAAACCCGGCTGCCGCCCGTCGTCTTGACCTGCCACGTGCTGCTGGCCGGCGGTGGCCTGCTGGTCTGGGCTGGTTACCTGATCTTCGATGAGGACCGGCTCGCCTGGACGGCGGTCGTAGCGTTGTGCCTCGCCGCCACGCTCGGAATCGTCATGGCAGTGCGGTGGGTCGGCGTGTACCGGGCGTCCCGGACCAGGCCGGCCATTGATGTCACCGGGCCCGGCCTGGCCAGGGCGCAGCTCACGCTGGTCAGCCAGTCGGGCAGCCTCGCGGTCGCCGAGCGGCCGCCGCCGCTGCGCGACGGACCACCGGAGCGCAACTTCCCGCTGCCCGTTGTCATCGCGCACGGCGCCTTCGCGGCCGCGACCTTAACGTTCGTCCTGCTGACCGCGTTCGGCGTCGGTGGCAGCTGACCGGCCGACGACCCCTGGGCCGGTTAAGCCGGCGTCGCCAGGGCTACCTCGCGGGCAAGCAACTGCTCCAGCGTCTCCCGGCGGACGCCGAGGCGGGCACGGCCGTCCGCGCAGTAGATGACCGGCGGTCGCAGGGCAACGTTGTAGTTGTTGGCCATGGTGAAGCAGTAAGCGCCGGTAACGGGAACCACGACCAGGTCGCCGAGCTGAGGACTGTTCAGCCGGACATTCGGCGTGACGATGTCGCCGGCCTCGCAGTGCCGCCCGACCAGGTCGGCCATGACTTCGGGCTCGTCCCAGCGGCCGACCACCAACGGCGTGAAGCGCTGGCCATAGAGCGAGTGTTCCAGGTTGTCGCCCATCCCACCGTCCACGGCCACATGCAGCGGCCCGGCTCGCTTGATGGTGACGACTCGGTACAGCGTCAGGCCCACGGGGGCGACTAGCGAACGGCCGGGCTCGACCAGTAGCTCGATGTCCGTGCCGAGATGCTGATGAGCCGCGGTGACGAGCCGGTCCAGGTAGTCATCGATGTCTGGCGCCACGTCGCCGTGCTCATACCGCACGCCGAGCCCGCCGCCAAGGTCATAGACCTCGAAATCGCCTAGCGTCGCGAGCGCAGCGACCTCCGCCTCGAACTGGTCGAGCTCGAGGATCTGCGACCCGATGTGCGCGTGCAACCCGCGCAGGTCGATCATCGGCGCGGCGCGCATCCTGGCAATGGCCTCCGGCACCTGCTCGACCGGCACGCCGAACTTCGCCGACTTCCCGCCGGTGGCGAGCGCCGAATGCGTGGCCGACTCGATACCGGGGCTGACCCGCAGCAGGACTGGCGTCTTACGCCTGGCCAGCGCGTCGATCCTGTCGATGTCATCGAATCCGTCCACCACTATGTATCCGATGCCTGCGTCTAGCGCGGCCTGGATGTCTGCATCGGATTTGGCGTTGCCATGCATCACGATGTGCCGCGGGTCCGCGCCGCCAGCCACGCCCAGCTGCAACTCGCCCGCACCGACCACATCAAGCCAGAGGCCCTCGCTGGCCAGCACCGACACCATCGATGGCGACGGGAACGCCTTCATCGCGAAGCAGACCTGGCCGCGGGGATGGCGGTCTGTCAGCCCGGCCAGGTAGCCGCGGGCCCTGTCGCGCAGCGCGGTCTCGTCGATGACATAGGCGGGCGTCCCGAATTCCGCAGCGATCTCGGTCAGCGAGCAACCCGCTATCCGCAGGTCGTCGCCATCAATGGCAGCCGTCGGCGGCAGCAGCGACAGATCCGGCATGGGCATCGCCATCAGCCCAGGTCGCACGAGAGCAGGTCGTCCAGCGTCTCCCGGCGTATCACCACGTCAGCTCTCCCGCGGTCGACCCAGACGACGGCCGGTCGCGGCATCATGTTGTAGTTGGACGCCATCGAATAGCCGTAAGCCCCGGTTACCGGCGTGCAGACTATGTCGCCGATGCTGACCGAGGACGGCAGCATGCCGTCCCGCACCAGCGTGTCGCCGGACTCGCAATGCCGTCCGACGATAGTGACGGCCATGTCTCTGGCCGCTTCGGGCGCGCGCGGCAGGAATGCCTCGTAGCCGCTGTCATACAGCAGCGGCCTGGGGTTGTCGCTCATGCCCCCGTCAACCGCGACGTACGTGGTCCGGTCTTTTGTCGCAACGCTGCCGACCGTGTAGAGCGTGACAGCGGTTGCCGCGACGATGGACCGGCCCGGTTCGGCCAGCACCCGCGCTCGCACGCCGGCCTCCTGACAGCGTTTCAGGATCGCCTCGCCCCACTCTTCGAGGCTCGGCGCCTCATCTGTGCCGAGGTAACGTACGCCAAGCCCGCCCCCAACGACGAATACCTCGGGATCAACCGCTAGCACGAAGTCCAGCACCGAATCCAGCGCGGACAGGAAGGTCCCGATCGCGAAGACAAGACTGCCAACATGAATGTGGAGCCCGACAAACTCAAGCCACTGCGTTTCGCGGACTCTATCCACTGCGGCCTGAGCGTCACCGGTCCACAGCGGAAAGCCGAATTTCGATTCCCGGTTCCCGGTCGCCAGGAAACTGTGCGTATGGACTTCCACGCCTGGATTGATCCTGATCAAGACCCGGGCGGGCTTACGGACTTCGGCGGCAACGGCGGCCGCGAGATCGATGTCATCGAAGCTGTCGAGCACTATCCACTGAACTCCCTCCGTCACGGCACGCTCAAGCTCCTGCCGGGTCTTGTTGTTTCCGTGCAGCACGAGCCGGCCGGCCGGCACGCCTGCGGCCCGGGCCACGTGGTACTCACCGGCGGTCGAGACGTCCAGGGACATCCCGTTCTCATAGGCCAGCCTTGCCAGGGATTTGCAGTGGAAGGCCTTGGTTGCGTACGCCACACCGTCGCCGAAGATATCGCGGGCCCCCGCGAGGTTCTGCCGCAGGTGCTCGACGTCGTAGACGAAAACTGGCGTCCCGAAGTCTCGCGAGATCGCCAGCAGATCAACCCCGCCGACATCGAGGGAGCCGTTCCCGTTCAGCTTGGTCGTAAGCGGCAGGAGCGAGAGGTCTATGGGATGCATCCGCTGTCTGCTTTCTAGCGTTGGCCGGCGGCGAGGCGCTGGCGCACTGCCTCGTAGCTGATGATCGCGGCTGATGTCGACACGTTCAGCGAGTCAGCCAGACCGAACATCGGGATCCGGACCCGGATGCCGGCGCGCTTGAGCCATTCATCAGGTAGCCCCGCCTGCTCGGCGCCGACCGCGATGGCGGCCGGAACGGTCAGGTCTGCCTCCGTGACCAGGTGTGGCGCGTCGGGCGTGGCCGCGACGATCTGCAGCCCGTGGTCAGTGATCCAGGCCAGCGCCTCCTCCGTCGATGCCGAGGCGACCGGCACCGAGAACACCGTCCCCTTGCTCGCCCGCACCACGTTCGGGTTAGCCCAGTCGGTCACCGGGTCCGCGGCGATGACGGCGTCCAGGCCCGCCGCGTCTGCGGTCCGCAAAACGGCACCGAGATTCCCCGGCTTCTCCAGCCCAGCGCAGACCAGCACGAGCGGCCGGGCAGACAGCCGCAGCCGATCGAGCCGGTCAGGTACCGCCGGCACCACAGCAAGCCAGCCGTCCGGTCCTTCGCGGTAGGAGATCTTCTCGAAGACCGGCCTGCTCACCCGGATGATCTCAGCGCCCGCCGACGCGGCCCGCGCGCTGACCGCACCGGTGCCCGGCGCGGTCAGGTCCGGGCAGTAGTACAGCTCTCGGGGCCGCACGCCGGCGGCCATCGCAAGGCTGATTTCGGCGAACCCTTCGACCAGCGTCACGTCGGACTGCCCCCGGCCGCGTCGCCGGCGTAGTCCGACTAGCTGCTTGATCCGAGGATTGGCCGGGCTGGTGATCTCCAGTTCGGCCGCCTGGAGCCGGTGAGCGGGCACGGCAGCCATGCTAGCGGTGTGCGCACAGCTGACCGGATTCGCGATGTGCCGCAGACCGCCTCAAACGTCGTAGTCGACAGTCAGCTGATCTGAGACCGGCAGCGACTGGCAGGTGAGCACGAACCCCGCATCGATCTCGGCCTGCTCCAGGGCAAAGTTCCGGCGCATCCGGACCTCGCCGGAGACCAGTCGGGCCCGGCAGGTGCCGCAGACCCCGCCCTTGCACGCGAACGGCAGGTCAGGCCGCGCCCGCTGGGCGCCATCGAGCACGGGCGTGCCCGCGGCAATCGTGGTCGTCGTCGTCCGGCCGTCCAGCACAACCGTCACCTCGCAGCCGCCGGTCAGCGGCTGCTCCTCGTGGCGTTCCTGGTCCGGCGGGGTGTCCTCGACATAGAACAGCTCCCGGTGCACCCGCTCGGCCGGCACGCCGAGTTCGGCCAGCACGCCCATGGCGTCGGTGACCATCCCGTACGGCCCGCACAGCCACCAGTGATCCACGCCCGCCACGTCGCACAGGACCGGCAGCAGCCGCCGCATCCGGTTGGCGTCCAGCCGGCCGCTGAACAGTTCCACTTCCTGCGGCTCGCGGGACAGCACGTGCGCGAGCTGAAGGCGGGCCGGATAAGTGTCCTTCAGGTCGGCGACCTCATCGGCGAACATCACCGAGTCAGCCCGCCTGTTCCCGTACAACAGCGTCGCCTCCGAGGCCGGGTTCGCCAGCGCTGACGCCGTGATGGACAGAACCGGCGTGATGCCCGAGCCCGCGGCGATGAGCACGTGCCGGCCGGGTTCCCGGAAGTCCGCGGTGAACGAGCCGGACGGCGGCTGCACCTCGATCCGGTCGCCGGACCGCACTTCGCGAACCAGCCAGCCGGACACCGCACCGCCAGGTACCTCGCGGACGCCGATCCGCGGCGGCCGCCCGGCCGGCGCGCAGATCGAGTAGGAGCGGCGCTCGTCCTTGCCGTCAACGATCCGCCGCACCGTGAGCGACTGACCGGGCCGGAAGGCGAATACATCCGCGAGCTCGTCCGGCACCTGAAAGGTAACGGCGACAGCGTCGTCGCAGAGCCGCTCGACGCTGGCGACGGTCAGCTCGTGGAACTGGCTCCGAGCCCGCCGGAAGCGCTGGTCAGCGATCGCGGTCACAGTCAGATCTCCTTGATGTGCTCGAACGGCTCAGCGCATGCCAGGCACCGGTACAGGTCCTTGCACGCTGTGCCGCTGAACGCGGCGGTTCGCTGCGTGTCCGCCGACCCGCAGGCAGGACAGCAGACGGCTGCCGGGTTCGGGCTGAGCGTGAGCGGAACCGGGCCGGCGGTCGCGCGGCGCGGGGCCGCCGCCGGCGGAGCGATCCCGGCGGCCGCGAGCTTCCGGCGGCCTTCGGCGGTGATCCAGTCAGTGGACCACGGCGGGCTGAGCATCATGCGCACCTCGACATCACCGAACCCGGCCGCGCCGAGCCGACCGGACACGTCTTGCTGGATCTCGCGCATGGCCGGGCAGCCGGAGTACGTCGGGGTCAGCCACACGACGACGCGGCCGCCGTCCGCTGTCACCTCGCGCAGGATGCCCAGATCACCCACGGTCAGCATGGGCAGCTCCGGGTCGGGCACGGCTGCCGCAACCTGCCGTGCCCGGACGAGCAAGGCGCGGTCCGCCGTGCTCACCATGTCGCCCCCGGCAGCGCGCGGGCCACGCTCTGCAGCTCCGCCAGCAGGTAGCCCATCGCTTCGGTGTGCACGCCGTCCCGCCCGGCCTGACCGGATACGCCGGCCAGGCCCGGCCTGTCTGGCCAGTCCAGGCCCGCCGCCGCGAGCACCTGGGCGAGCACGGCGTCGAACTCCGGTCGCAGCAGCGCGGTGTCGACCGCCACGCCGGCCTCGGCCAGCCGGCGTTCCACCATTGTCGGCGCGAACAACTCGGCCGTGAACGGCGCGATAGCAGCCAGGCCGGCCACCGCCCTGGCGCGTGAGTAATCGGTGCCATCACCCAGCCTGATCAGCCATTGCGCCGCGTAATCCCGGTGGTAGGCGATCTCCTTGACGCCCTGCGCGGCGACTGCGGCCAGCACCGGGTCGGCCGAGGCCCGCAGCCGGTCGAGCAGCGCCAGCCGCCAGGCGCTGAACACCAGCAGCCGCGCGATCAGCCCGGCGAAATCGGCGTCGGTGATCTCAGCCAGCCTGACATTGCGAAACTCGCGCTCCGCCCGGCCAAACGCGAAATCATCCTCGGTCCGGTCCGAGCCGTCCGCCTTGCCGGCCCGCGTCAGCAGCAGCCTGGCCTGGCCGAGCAGATCGAGCGCGACATTGGCGAGCGCGGTGTCCTCTTCCAGTTCTGGCGCCCTGGCCAGCCACTGCTGCAGCCGGTGCGACATGATCAGCGCGTCGTCGCCGAGCATCAGGCAGTACGCGGCCAGATCGGCGCCGTCGGCGCCGGCTGGCACGGTGGTATCGACTCCGGCCAGCGGGTCGGTGAAGCCGGTGCCGAACGCCCACCGGTGGCCGGTGTCGGTTTCCTCGGTGATCGCCTCGTAGGCGGTGTCGAAGCCCATGTCAGATGTGCGGGACTGAGTCGGGGATGTCATAGAACGTCGGGTGCCGGTAGACCTTATCGCCGCTCGGCGCGAAGAACGGGTCCTTCTCGTCCGGGCTGGACGCGGTGATATCGGACGCCCGTACCACCCAGATGCTGACGCCCTCGTTCCGGCGCGTGTACAGATCGCGCGCGTGATGCAGGGCCATGGTCGCGTCCGCGGCGTGCAGTGACCCGACGTGCACGTGGTTGAGGCCGCGCTTGGTGCGCAAGAACACCTCGAAGAGCGGCCAGTTCGACCGGGGCTGCGCTGCCGCCGCACTGCTGCCGCTTGCCGGACCGTCAGCCGTCATGCCGCCGCCTCCGTCCGTCGCGCCGCCTGCTTGGCCGCGTAGGCAGCCGCAGCTTCCCGTACCCAGGCGCCGCCCTCGTGCGCCGCGCGCCGCGCCGCGACCCGCTGCTCGTTGCAGGGCCCGTTCCCCGAGATAACGCGCTTGAACTCAGCCCAGTCCGGCTGGCCGAAGTCGTAATGGCCGCGCTCGGCGTTCCAGCGCAATTGCGGGTCGGGCAGCGTGACGCCGAGCGCTTCGGCCTGCGGCACGCTCATGTCTACGAACCGCTGACGCAAATCGTCGTTGGTGTGCCGCTTGATCCGCCAGCGCATCGACTGCTCAGTGTTGGGCGACTCGGCGTCGGGGGGCCCGAACATCATCAGCGACGGCCACCACCACCGGTCGGTGGCGTCCCGCACCATCTCGCGTTGCGCCTGCGTGCCGCGCATCATGGTCAGCAGCAGCTCATAACCCTGGCGCTGGTGGAACGACTCTTCTTTGCAGATCCGGATCATCGCCCGTGCGTATGGCCCGTAGGAGGAACGGCACAACGGCACCTGATTGCAGATCGCGGCGCCGTCGACCAGCCAGCCGATGACTCCCACGTCGGCGAAGGTCAGCGTCGGGTAGTTGAAGATCGAGGAGTACTTCTGCGCGCCCGTGATCAGCCGGTTAGTCAGGTCAGCCCGGTCCGCCCCCAGTGTCTCGGCTGCCGAGTACAGGTACAACCCATGCCCAGCCTCGTCCTGGACCTTGGCCAGCAGGATCGCCTTGCGGCGCAGCGACGGCGCCCTGGTTACCCAGTTGCCTTCCGGCTGCATGCCGATGATCTCCGAGTGCGCGTGCTGAGCGATCTGCCGGATCATCGTCTTGCGGTAGGCCTCCGGCATCCAGTCCCGTGGCTCGATCCGCCGGTCCCGGGCGATCGTCTCCTCAAAATGGCGCTCCAGCTCGCTGGTGCTGGCGGGCCCGCTGGTACTCGCCGACGCTGCTGTGCCTGCGGGCTCGGTCGGTGCGGTCATCGCGCTCCTTATTAACCGATCATTCGGTCAGTAATGCTTCAGTCTATCGCCTGGTGAAGGGCCCGGGGGCTAGCGCATAGCAAGTGAGAGCCAGTGCTGCAGCGCTGGGGGTTAACGTGTGCCGGTGCCGCTGCTGCGATGATGGAGGTGACTCACACGGGGGGCGTGATGGAGCGGCAAATCGACTACCAAGCGATATTCAAGAGAATCCCGGCCGTCATGGTGGCGCTGAGTCCGGACTTCACCATCCTCGACGTCTCCGACGAGACTGCCGAACTGACGGGCCGCAAGGCGGAAGACCTCATCGGGCGGGACATCTTCGACACGTTCCGGCCCAATCCCGGCGATTCGGGTGAGCCGGGACCGCGCGATCTGCGGGCATCGCTGGAGAGCGTAGTGGCCACGGGCGAGCGAGATGTCCTGCCGCTGGTCAGGTACGACCTTGAAGACCCCGGCAGGCCGGGCGTGTTCGACGTGCGGTACTGGGCCATCGTCAATATCCCGGTCATGGCCGACGGCCATGTCAGCCAGATCATGTTCAGGGCCATGGATATGACACATCTGATCCGCGCTGCTGCGGCGATGAACTGCTGACGGCCGCGCCGGCCCGTGCCGACCACGCCGCCGCACATGGCAGGCTGTAATCGTGATGCACGCCGCTGTTACCGCGACCGCCGCCCGGCTCCACGGTTCGGTCCAGGCACTAGGCCGCGGCGGGCTGGCGCACTGGATCATCCGGCTGTTCATCTGGCATGAGATCTGGCGATTGATGCGATATATCTGGCGGATCCCGACCTTCGGCCCGTTCATCGCGGTCCTGATAGGCGCCGCGATCATCGGCGTCATCGTCTGGCAGCAGCGCGGCCCGCGCCGGCGGCGCAGCGCCGGGCCTGGCCCGCGCGACTGGTGAGCCGGCCAGCTCGGTGTGCTCAGGCCTTCATCGTCGCATCGATGCCGGTGACAACGTCGCCCACGCCGACGGTGATGACTGTCGCGGTGGCTTTTGATGCGGCGCCCTGCCACCACTGCGCGGCCAATCCGGTGAGTCCGCAGCCGGACTGAAAGTCGACCCGGTACCGGCCGGGGGCCAGACCGGCCAGCGTGTAGCTGCCGTTGGCGGCTACTCCGTAAACCGTGCTCAGGTATGAGGAGACCGGGACGGCACTCACGCAGATCCCGGTGAGCGGACTACTGCCAGGCCCATCCACGGTGCCGGTGATGGTGCCGTCGAGACCGAGCACTGCGTTCGCCCCCGCGCGGGTATGCCCCGCCCGCACGGTGACGACCGTGCCCTTGGGCTGCGCGCTCGCTTGGCCAAACCAGACAGTCTCGAGGTTTACCGGGCCGTCCGAGCACCAGGCAGCACCGAAGCGCACGTGATAACGACCAGGAGCGAGCCCCGTCAGCAGGAACTTGCCGAACCTGCCGGTGTCGTTCTCGACGTAACCCGTCGAGTAAAGGCCGCCAACCTCAGGGACAGCTTCGACGCAAGCGCCTGGCACCGGCGCCCCGCCGGCTTCGGTGACGCGGCCTGACAGTGAGCCACCCGGACCGAGCACACCATCGACGCCCGCCGTGACGTGCCCCGCTGTCACCCGCACCTTGACCGGCAGGTTGCGCGGCGCCAGGTTCTCGGATCCGTGCGCGCAGTACGGGGCGTAGGTCTGAACCGATAGCCGGTAGACACCGGGGTTGAGTCCGGATATGTGATACGAGCCTCGGGCGTTAGTGGGAGCGGATCCGCTGCCCAGGCCGCCGGATGCGAAAATGCAGACCCCGCGGGCAGGCGCGCGGGTTCCGGACACCAGGAGCCGCCCGGAAATGCTGCCGCCGGACGAGAGCACAAAACTGATATGCCCGGTCGTATGACCGGGGCGCACGGTGACCAGCCTGTGGTACCGGGCAGCATCGAGGTCATCGCCGCAGCCGTATGCCTCAACTGAGTACTTGCCTGGGGCGAGGCCAGTGATGCCGTAGCCGCCAGCGGAGGTAAAGTCGTTGTCGTCTGCGACCAGGCCGGTGCGGACATTCACGGCTGTGACACAGGCGAACAGGACGGGCTGACCGTGGGCCGTGACGACGCCGGTGATCGAGCCCCCCGGACGGACAACGGCGTCGATCCCGGTGACGCGGGCACCTGCCGGAACACTGATCAGGTCCGCGGTGTTACCGGTCGGCTGGGACCGGAACCATTGCGGGGCGGCGAGGTTCGGATCGAACTCGCAGCCGCTGTAAAAGATGACGGCGTACGTGCCAGCAGCCAGGTCGGCCACGGTGTAGACGCCATTCGCGGTGATCGCGTTCGCGCCGAGCTCGGAGTACGGAAGGCCGAGGTAGCCAGGGCTTCGCACAGACACGCAGACGTTGCTGAGCTTCGTCCC
>JBKQTJ010000043.1:0-11046 GCA_052143255.1 Streptosporangiaceae bacterium
CGGGTTCAGCCGGGTTGCGATGCCGACCTGGTGGTATTCGACCCGGCGACCGTCAGCGATCAGGCGACTTATTCGCAGAGCACGAGGCCATCCACCGGGATCAGGCACGTGCTGGTGAACGGGACCATGGTGGTAGCTGACGCCGAGATCGTGACTGGCGCGCTGCCGGGCAAGCCGGTCCGGGCGAGCCCCCGCTGACATTTCACGAGGGGAACGTGGCCGCCATGGCCAGGCCGCCGCACGCAGGCTCGGGCCTGGTGTCGGCACCGGTCGCTAATGTCGCTCGATATGAGCGAGCAGTTACCTCTGGCAGCGTTCCCGGACTGCCACCGCTGCGGCAATTTCCGCTCCGGGCCGGCTCAGGTCTGCCTTGCGTGCGCCACCCGTAAGCTGGCCAGGCCCGGTCCCGGCTGCTGTGCCGTGTGCGCACAACGGCTGGCGGCGGACGGCGCATGCCCCAACGAGCTGTGCGGCAGCCCGCGCCGCCGAATCAGCAAGATTAACGCGATCGGCTACCAGTCGGGTGCGCTCCGGGCTGCGATCATCAGGTACAAATACCGCGGGGTGCGCGGTATGTCCGCCGTCTTCGGCAGGCTCCTGGTGGCCTGGCTCGAAGATACTCACGCTGCCGACCCGCCCGGCCTTATCGTTGCCAACCCGAGCTTCGTCGGACCCGGCGGGCAAGAGTTCGCGCATACCGAGGCGGTGCTTGCCGCGGCTGCCAAGGCCGATGCCGCCGGCGCCTGGGCGTTCGACACCGGGAGCCCGCCAGCGATCGTGAAAACGACGCCAACGATGCAGTCAGCAGACGCGCAGGCCTGGTCTAAACGCGCCACCGGGCGGGAACTACGGGCAGCGCTCCGGGTAACTGATCCTGGCCGGACGGCCGGAAAGTTGGTGCTGGTCTACGACGACGTCTGCACGACCGGCACGCAGCTTGACGCGGTGGCTGGCTGCTTACTCGACCAGGGCCAGGCTGCGCGAGTGGAAGCCGTCGTGCTTGCCCGCGCTCTCTGGCGCAGTCCTGGCTCCTGAGACTCGAGTGTGACGCTAGGCTGCGCTGAAGTGCCCGAGTACCCGGTCAGGCGCACGCGGAGGCCCGGGCAGATCAGTGACCCGGTGAGGGAGTTTCTGACAGCCAGTCCCTGAGAGCTGCGAGCCAGCCCACTATCTTCTCCGGTCGCCGCTGCGATCCGGCTGCCACGCGGAAAGTGATCGTCTCGCCGTCGAGCGTGCGCATATAGACATATCCGACGCGAGCCTGCCAGGCCGACTGGACGATGCCGAACTCGGCGATCTGGTCACGGCGCCACGAACGCGTGCGCAGCGGACGGCGGTAGGTGAGCACGTCCTGAGCGACAGAAAGGCGGAACCTACCGAGCAATAGGACAGGCACCAGCCACGGCAACCAGATCAGGACCAGAAACAGCTCACGCGGATCATGCTCGTTGACAGCGCCAGCCACCATGAGCAGGCACAGGAACAGGATCCACAGGACCATTAGCGCCTCGCGAGCGGGCGAGGGCCGGATGGTAAGGCCCTCGTCCGCCCTCGTCATGCGAACATCCTGCAGCCCGCGGCAGGCCTCAGGCAATTAGCAGCCGCCATCGGGTAGGCCCATCCGCAACTCGTCCAGTTAAGACTGTCTTCATCTTCGACGACATCTGTACTACTGGAACTCAGCTCGACGCCGTCGCCGGCTGCCTGCTCGACCAGGGCGGCGCGGCCCGCGTCGAGGGCGTCGTTTTGGCCCGCGCGCCCTGGCGCGGCTGATCGCGCGGCCTCGATGTCTGCTGAAACCGCCTGTTGACGGCTGAACCAAGGCGTGACCGGGACCGTCTAAGGGTTCGAGGGACGCCGTGCGACTTACCGGTATGACTTTTCGGCCGTGCGGCGGATCTGGCCGGCTCCTGGTTTGACATCTGAGGCGGGCGCCTGCCAGTGGCGGCGTCGCTGGCGGTCGGTCCTGGACCCGGTGAGCATTGGTGCTGGCGCCGTAGAGGGGGAGGTCTTGCCGTGCGGGAGCCGGCAGGGATGATCGTGTCTGGGCAGACTGGCCGTCGTGGCTTGGCTGTCGGGGAACCGGATGACGGGCTGGTCCGGGTCCTGCGCGGAGGCCAGGGTGGGCGCTGAGGCGATCTGTGCGCGGGACGCCGAGGAGCTTGCTGCGTGCTTTGCCGTTCATGCGCGGGAGCTGTTCGGGTATGCCTGCGTCGTCGCCCGCGGTGACCGTGCGCAGGCCGATGATCTGGTACAGGCCTCCTTCGAGGCAGCCGCCCGGGCCTGGTGGACGCTGCGGTGCCTGACCGAAGACCAGCGCCGCGGCTGGCTACGGAAGACGCTGGCCAACATTGCAGTTAGCGGTTTCCGCCGTGATGCTGCCTTCCGCACGCGGCTGGCCCGGATTGAGGCCCGGTACCGCAAGGACGAAGCCGACACCGCGGCGCAGGCGCTGTCGTCGATCACGCTGCAGCGATGCTGGCAGATCATTAATGCCATGCCGGGAAGGCAGCACGCCGTGGCGCTACTGCGCTGGCAGCAAGACATGAAAGAAGCTGAGATTGCCGCCGTCTTAGGCATGGCCGAGAAGACAGTCAGCGCGCACCTACATCAGGCTCGTCGGAAGCTGATCGCCCAGCTCGGGCCGGACTATCCCTTTGCCCACGATGACGCGGAAGGAGCATCGTCATGACGACCGGCGGGCGCATGGCAGGCGGGTCTGCCGGGGATGAGGCGCTCTCCCGGCTCTACCAGCAGGTCACTGAGCTGCAAGCCGCCTGGTTCAGCGCTGGCTACGACACCGAAGCCGGCCGAGACCGGTTCCAGGCCTGGCTGCGCCAGCACAGCCGGCAGGACACGGCCGCTGTTGACGCCATCCGGGCCAGCAGCCTCACGGCACGGCAGGCCAGCCCGGCCGCGCTCAGCGCCGCAGCCGCCGCGGCGCTGCCGACTGAGGCCGTGATCGCGCTCAGGATCATGGGCGGATCCGCGGGTATCAAGGACGAGCTTGCCGCCGGCTGGGCTGACCCCGATCCCGATCGCGCGTTGACTGCACTGTTCAACGAGCGCTACTCGTCACTGGTCCGGCTGGCCGCGCTCCTGGTCGGCGACATCGCAAGTGCAGAACAGATAGTGCAGGATTCCTTCGTTGCCCTGTACCACGCCTGGCGGCGGCCAGACAGCGACAAGGCGCTTTTCTACCTGCGGCAAGCCGTGCTTGCTCGTTCGCGCTCAACGATTCGGCACCGTACGCTAGCGCGCAGAAACACAGCCAAATGCGATCCGAACGCCGACCGGCACGCGATGACCAGCCGGGAATACCAGGCGATCACCTCGGCACTGCGGATGTTGCCGGTCCGCCAGCGCGAGGTCATCGTGCTGCGCTACTACGCCGACCTTTCCGAGGCACAGATCGCCGCCGTCATGGGAATCAGCAGAGGTGCCGTCAAGAGTCACACCGCAAGAGCCACAGCTTCGCTGCGCGTGGTCCTGGAGGACTGGCGCCAATGACGCCGTCTCAGTTGCTAAGGGCCAAGCACTCAGCGGCACCCATGTGGGCCACCGGCGTCAAGAGGGTGTAGAAATCTGGCTCGGTGACTTGCGTGCTGTCACGGGGCTGGCCTGACCTTCTCCTCCCGAGCCACATGGGGCGCTGTCCGGCTCCCGCGGCCTAGTCTTGGGGGCACCGGCCGGACGTTCTGAGGTCGCTAGGCGATCGTCCTGGCGCAGTGGATATGCGCTCACGGCCGGCGCCTTGCCTGGATCGTCGCCCCGGCTCGAGTTGACTGTCAAGGGCTGGTTTCGCGCGCTGGCCAGCCGTGCGCCTCGCGACGGGCCCGCGCGTCGGCGTTCAGCCGGCGCGACGGTCGTCGCCACCCATCAGGTGAAGCCGACGTTGAGGACGAAGTGCCCAAGCCTCAGGTTGAGCACTCCGCCACCAGCCCAGTGCACGATGAATGCCAGCAAAATGACAGCCAGGATAACGACCACCGCCCAGAAGAAGAACACGATGATGCCGGGGATGGCATACCCCGCTACAGTTCTCGCTCGAGCCACGACCGCCAGCTACCCGCCGCCGTGAGACTTACTCGGCGCGAACCCCAAAGACACTGGACGATCTTTCAGAACCATTGAACTGCGCTTGGCGCGGTCGATACCGCGCCGACGCCGGCTGGACAGAGCCGGCGATCTCTGAAGGGACCGGCGGGTGCTGGCCGAGAGCTGCCCCTATTGGTCCGCTTCGGCCGAGCCATGAGGGATAGCCGCAGGGATTGCCGGTGCATGCACTGTGCAAGTTCGAAAGTGGCCATCTGGTGCGGGGCACGGCATTGCGTTCAACCGGCCGTCCATCGGCCATGCGTAGTGGCTGCCTGGTCTGACCTCTGCCGAGGTCGGCAGAGGTCAGACCGGGTGAGCAGATCTATTTCTGAGTGAAGTTCGGCCCGAAGACCGAGACGTTGTTGTCAGCGCTGTTAGCGACATATACGGTGCCGGTCGCCTGACTGATGCCTAGATTCGACGGAGAGCCGCCTACCGGCACAGCCGGGGAGACCTGGCAGCCGGTGGTATTTGCTGCGTTGCAGGTGCGCGCGCTGACCGCTACGACCGCGTAGTCGCCGAAGTTGACGACGTAGACGGTGTCGGTGACCGGGTTGATGCGGACGGCATACGGGCCGTTGCCCGAGGTGAAGGTCGGCGGTGTCTGGCCGCAGCCGCTCGTCACGGTTGCATTGCACGTGGCGGCGTTGATCATTGAGACTGTGGTTCCAGCTCCCGTGCCGTAGCCGAAGGGCGTTCCAGTGTTGGCCACGTACACGGTCTTGGTGTGCTGGTCGACGGCTACCGAGCTAGCGCCGACTCCTGCGTTTACTGTCGGCGGGGTCTGTCCGCAGCCGGAGCTCGTCGTGGCGTTGCAGGTATTCCCGTCGATCACCGACACGGTGTTGGTGACGTAGTTCGGCGCGTAGACGGTGTTGGTGGCCTGGTCTACGGCGATGTCGCCGAAGGCGCCGCCCACGGTCACGGTAGCTGGAGTCTGCCCGCATCCGGTCGTGACGGTCGCGTTGCACGTCGCGCCGTTGACGACCGCCACCGTCCCGGTGAAGGTGGCGACATAGACGGTGTCGGTGGCCTCGTTAACCCCGGGGGCGCCAGGATAACCAGGCACCGCGATGGTCGGCGGGCTAGCGCTGCAGCCGGCAGTGATGGCGGTGTTGCAGGTGTTCCCGTCAATCACCGAGACGGTGTTACTCAGCTCGTTCGCGACATAGATCGTGTTGGTGGTTTTGTTCAACGTTAGTTCGGCGGGGCCGCTGCCGACCGTGACTGTGGCCACGGTCTGCCCGCATCCGGATAGGACGCTGGCATTGCACGTGGCGCTGTTGATGAGCGACACAGTGCCGTCGCCAAAGTTGGTTACGTAAACGGTGTGCGTCGCGTCGTTGACAACCGCGTCGGCGGGGTTGCCGCCGACGGGCGCCGTCGGCGGGAAGCGGGTGCAGCCGACTGTGGAGGCGGCGTTGCAGGTGGCTCCGTTGAGCACGGAGACGGTGTTGTCGTCGCCGTTGGGGGTGTAGATGGTGTCGGTGGCCGGGTCCACCGTGATGTTCTGGGGTCCCCGGCCGGTCCGCAGCGATCCGGCTGGCTGGGAGCTGCAGCCGGTCGTGGTGACCGCGTTGCAGCTGGCGGCATCGACTGCTGAGACGGTCCAGTCGTTGATGTTCGCCGTGTAGATGGTGTGAGTCGCGGGATTGAGCGCGATCGCGTTGGGGCCGCTACCTACGCTCACCGTGGCCGGGGTCTGGCTGCATCCTGAGGTGATGGTCGCGTTGCAAGTGGCCTTGTCGATCATCGACAGGGTGTTGTCGGACCAGTTCGCCACGTAGAGCGTGCGGGCAGCCTGGTCGATGGCAAAGCCGACGCCTTGCTCGTTGGAGCCGTTCCCGGTCTGCACCGTCGCCGGCGACTGGCCGCAGCCTGAGGTGACGGTGGCGTTGCACGTGGCGCCGTTGATCACGTAGACGGCCTCGGAGAGGTCGGGGGCAACAGTGGCTGCATAGACGGTGTCAGTGGACTGGTCCACGATCAGGCCGTTCGGCCCGGCGCCGATCGTCACGCTTGCGGGTGTCTGGCCGCACCCTGAGGTGTGCTGCCCGTTGCAGGTAATCCCGTCGATGACCGACACCGTCGTCCCGGTGCCGTTGCCCCAGTCCGCCACGTACACGGTGTCGGTTGCCTGGTTCACGTCCAAGGCGACCGGGACGCTCCCGGAATTGACGGCGGGCGGGGTCTGGCCGCAACCGGACGTGTTCTGCGCGTTACAGGTCGCGCCGTTGATCACCGACACTGTGTTGTCGTTGGCGTTGGCGACGTAGATCGTGTCCGTGGCCCGGTCCACGGCGAGGGAAACCGGCCCGCTTCCGGTCTGCACCGTCGGCGGTGTCTGCCCGCAGCTGATCGTGATTACCGCGTTACATGTCGCGGCATTGATCACCGAGAGGGTGTTGTCGTTGCCGTTGGCCTCGTACAGGGTGTGAGTCGCCGGGTCGAGCGCCGTCGCTTGCGGACCGTTGCCCACCGGTATGGCCGGGGCAGCGCTGCTGCCACCGTGCCAGTTACCCGCGCGGCTGCCCGCGACCTTTGCCGCGCCAGCTGTGCGGCCAGAGTTCATGCTTCTCCCGGCAGCGAGCCGCACGGCGTCAGGAGCATGCTCCAGCCGTGCCAGCACAATCTTGCTCAGCCCGCTGTACCGGGCGAGCCAGGGAAACTCCGGCCGCGCGGCCGTCGCAGTGTGGTGGAGGCTAGTCCCCGCAGCAGCAATTGCTGTTGTCGTGACGAGGGGGGCGGCTAAACAGCAGGCCAGTGCGAGCGCCGCGACGACGCAGCGTCGGCGCGGCCGCAGGGGAAAAACGTGCGTGTGCGTCATCCTTCTGCTCCTCCGAAGAAGGTGTCCGGTCCGCCACTGCGCTGCCCGCCCAGGCTCCTGCCGATGGCAGGTCGACATCGGGCCGCTTGACTGCCTCCTCGATGGGCGGACTCTACGTCTGGTGGCTGACACTCTCTAACGCCGCCGTGAGCGCGAAGGTTGAGTGGAGCTGTGATATTTGCTGAATCAGTTTTTGCGCATCGCGGTTCGGCGCGGGGATTTGTGTGCAGAGTGAGACAACCTTCCGGCTCCCGGCAGCGTTAGACGTGGTATGCGGAGCCGGGAGGCGGAGGCGTCTTTCGAGGATTTCGTATGCGCTCGGTCGAGCAGCCTGCTGCGTACCGCGCTGTTGCTGACTGGGCAAAACCGCGCGGACGCCGAGGACCTTCTGCAGGTCGCCCTGGAGCGGGCGTACCGGCACTGGCCGAAGCTGTGCCGTGAACGTGAACCGGAACGTTATGTACGCCGGATCCTCGCCAACGCCTCAGCCGACAGGTGGCGGAGGCTGGCTCGCCGGCCTGAGCAGCCCATGGCCACAGCTGGTGCTAAGTGGGCCGTCGCCGACGGCACGGCCGAGATCGTGGACCGGCAGTACCTGCTGTGGGCGCTGGCGGCGTTACCGCCGCGCCAGCGTGCCGTGTTGGTGCTCCGCTACTTCGATGACATGTCAGAGGGTGAGACCGCGCAGATCCTGGGATGCAGTCTGGGCACGGTGAAGAGCCAGGCGGCGCGAGCCCTTGCCCGGCTGCGTGCTACCTCCAGCTCACATGCCGATGGCCTGCCGGAACGGCGGCTGCCCGCCGTTGGGCCGGGAACCAGGGCGGAGGCGGTTGAGCAATGACTGACTTCGAGTGGACCCTGCGCACCGCCATGCATGCGGCGGTCGATGCCGAGGAAGCATCCCCTGGCCAGGTGATCAGGCAGGTTCGGCAGCGTCACCGGCTGCACAACGCCAGGGTTGTCGGCGCGGCGCTGGCCGCCGTTGTGCTCGCTGTGCCGGCCGCTGTCGCCGCGTACGGAGCGGCGACACACGCTACGCCGCCGCCCACTACCCACAAGACCAGGCCGGGCCCGAATTCGCTTCCCAGCAAGCTGAGAGGGCTGCCGTTGCCCGAAGGCACCAACCTCCAGGTGCTGGACCTGACCGGCGGCTGGTACTCGACTAGAACGCAGCAGACCGTTCCCATCACTGGCCTGCCGAGCCCGACCGCCGGGGCCGCACAGTATGCGTTCGTTCGACTCGATGGAGGCTGGGCCGTGTCGTCGGCTGCGGTCACCTCGACGTGCCAGACGGGCGAGTGCGCTGGCCCGCCGCAGGAGTTTTACTTCGTCGCCGACGGCGCCCTGAGGGCGACACCGGTGGGAGCGGGCTCCCAGGCGGCGAGTGCTAGCCGCCCGGATGCGCTGTGGCTTGTGACCTATCCGCGTCCCAGCGACGACATCGTCACGACGTCCGCCAGCGCACGGCTGGTCAGCGCGGCCGGGGTGCCGCTCGGCCCCTGGTACCGGCTTCCTGCCGGGTATCTGATGGACAGGGGAGTCGGCGGGTACCTGCTGCTCAGCGGCACTGATGGCGCCAACATGCTGTGGGACCCGCGCACCCGGCGGACGATCCGGCACTTTGCCGCCGTCATCGCTGCCGGCCCCCGCCAGATCGTCTGGACCCAGGGGTGCGGGACGTGCCGGCTGCAGATCCTGAACGTGACAACCGGCGGCAGCCTGACGACCCCGTTTCCCGCTAGCCGTCCCGCAACACTGAAGGCGAGCCTCAGCGCTGACGGCACTCTGCTAGCCGCGCTGCTGAAGGGCGGCTCGCTCGGCGTGCTGGACACCGCCACCGGGGGCCTGACGGTCATACCAGGAACTGCCATCCGCAGCCCCCTAAACCTGACGTTCGCCTGGCTTGGCGAGAGCTACCGGCTGATGGTCACCGCTATGGTCATGAGTCACGGGCCTATCCAGTTCGGCTACTGGCAACCTGGCGACACCCGGCTGTGGGTTGCTACCGCACCGTACGCTGATGTCGGCGAGCTCATATACAGCCTCCCTTAGGAGGCAGCCTGAGCGCGACACCAGATGGCTCAGCTAGCGCAATGACAGCGCGGCGAACGCTGCGTTCACAATCGAGGAGCGCAAGCGCAGCCGGTTAACTCGGGCTCGGCGAAGTCTGGTAAACCCCATCATGTCAGGGCACAGCAGGGCCGCATCCGCGCGAGTACGTGTATAGCTGGCGTCAAGAGCCTGCTGGCCCTGGCGGCGGCAGCCAGGTCAGCCCTGTGCTGCCAGCGCCGCTGAGCCACGCTGGCGCGCCTCGATCAGCATGCTGGCGCTCAACGTGATGAGCGCGGCCTCGATGAACAGCGACACCGTGCCCACCCAGTAGCCCCACTTCCCCACGTCGCCAGGATCGCCGGGCACGCCGACCGTGCGCGAGGCGATGTAGGCGGCGAACGGCGCGGCGCCAAGCAGCATGCCGGCCGCCCAGCCCAGCCAGGCCGGTCCGAGCCATCGCGGCCTCGGCAGCACCAGCGTCAGCGCGGTGAGCGCGCCACCGGCCTCGATCAGCCGGTAACCCCACCCGATCCAGCTCGGGGAGGTGAACGCGGTGATGCCACCTTGATCGGCGATGTGGACCGTCGCGACGGCCAGCGCGAGCAGCGCGCCGACGACCCGGACGCTCCTCGCTGGCACGCTGCCGCGCGCCCTCGCCTCAGCCTTGGTCTTGGGTCCTGCTGCTGTCTGCTGCGCCATCGTTGCTCCCCGCCTCCTGCAGTGCTTTCCGATGGCCCCGTTGGTAAGCACGGTGTGGCCGGGCGTCACGTTCAGCGCCCGGCGATCGGCGCGATGTGAGGAACGCCACATGAACCACGTGCCAGCCCGGCCCGTTCCCGCGTCGCCGGCCCCGGGCTGGCGTGGTTTGCTGCTGCAGTTACGCGCGACCGACCGACCGGCTCGATGATGCGGGCCAGCCAGCGCACCCCCTGCACTGTCAGTGGTAGCGATAACGTCGCGCCAGACCGGCAGGCCAGCACCGGATTACCATCAACGGTGGCGCTGCCCATGACCCCGGAGGAAATGACCATGATCGATGGCGGTCTTATCGCGGAGAGACTGCGCGTCGGAACGAGCCTGGAGAACCTGCAGCTGACCATCCGCCCATCCGCAAGATCGGCAGAGGCCGGCCCTTGCACACGACGCCCGGCGAGCCGGAGATCTGGACCCTCCTGGACTTCGAAGCAGACGAAGCCGGCGCGGACGAGCTCGCCCGGACCTTCGCCGCCACTTTCGACGACCAGCCAGTGGCCTGGTACGCCGACTTCCGTACCCCGCCGAGACCTTCGTCGTGTTCCCAGGCCGGATCTTCCGCTACCCACGGGGCGATCGGGCCTGCCGGGCCGAGGCAGAAGCCTACGGCCGCCAGCTCGCCATCCCCGAAACGCAGCTCGACTGGCCCGTCTGAGACTGACAGGCCGCCGGCCGAAACAGCCGCGAGTTCCGCCAACACAGGGGCTAGCCAACGCACGCGTCGCCTTCAGAAATCGCGAACTGCTTCTTCCGGGATGGTGATGAGCTCGTAATACGAGCCAGCCTGCTGGCAGAGCGCACAGATCATCTTGTTCGGTGGGCCTTTTGCGGGCGCCGCCCTTGGGGGTGATCAGCAAGCTCCCCGGGCGTTACGCGGCTAAGCGACGGACCGGGCGCCGGGAAGGCTGCTGTCTATGGACTGTCTGGTTAGCGAACCCGGGCCCGCAGGAACTTCCCGATTTGCTCGGTGGCCTCGGCTGCCTCGGGCGTGCCGAGCATGATCTGGTAGACGTGGGGCAGGCCCTCGCCGATCTCCAGGTTGACGTCGACCCCGGCTTCGGCTGCTGCTGCGGCCAGGCGTTCGGAATCGCTGAGCAGCAGGTCGGCCGTGCCTACCTGCACGAGCAGCGGCGGGAGCCCGCGCAGTGAGGCGAACAGCGGCGACGCCAGGGCCGTCTTAGGATCAGCCCCGGCCAGGTAGTCGGAGGCGAACTGACGGAGCATGGCGGGGGTGGAGATCGGATCCTGATCGGCGCGCTCGGTCATCGAGGCCCCCGAGCTGGTCAGGTCCACCGTCGGGGACATCAGTGCGGCGG
>JBKQTJ010000044.1:0-3953 GCA_052143255.1 Streptosporangiaceae bacterium
ACCGCCCTGGACCGCAGTGGCCATCCGAATCCGGTGCCGCGCATCGTCGGGCCCATCCGCCGGCGGCATCCGGTGTGCGTCGACGACGTGAGGTTCCTGCGCGCGCATACTGATCGCACCATCAAGATCACCGTGCCCGGCCCGTTCACGATGTCCCAGCAGGCCCAGAACGACCATTACCCGACCGTCGAGGACGCCGCGTTCGGCTACGCCGAGGCGGTCAGCGCGGAGATCGCCGATCTGTTCGCGGCCGGAGCCGACATCGTGCAGCTCGACGAGCCGTACCTGCAGGCCCGGCCGGAAGCGGCCAGGCAGTACGGCGTGGCAGTGCTCAACGCTGCGCTTGCTGGTCGCGCGGGCACGACCGCGGTGCACCTGTGCTTCGGGTATGCCGCCATCATCCATGACCGGCCATCGGGCTACTCATTCCTGCCGGAGCTAGCTGCCTGCACCGCCGACCAGATATCGATCGAGACGGCCCAGTCGGGCCTGGACTGCGCGGTGCTGGCCGAGCTGGCTGGCAAGACGATCATCCTTGGCGTCCTGGACTTGAACGACGCCACCGTAGAGACGCCGGATGTCATCGTGAACCGGGTCCGTCGCGCGCTGCCCTACGTCGCGGCCGACTACCTGATCCTGGCGCCCGACTGCGGGATGAAGTACCTGCCGGCCGAGTCGGCATTCGGCAAGCTGACCGCGATGGCGCGGGCGGCCGAGCTGCTGCGCGCCGGCCGCGCCTAGCGCGCAGAGCCGTACTGCGCTCAGGTCGCGTGATGCGTTACCATGCAAATACCTGGAGAGATTTGATGACAGCTTGGCGACCAGGACAAAAACGCCTAAAGAGTCCCGCGTCAGGTTCGCGCCTCTTCTGGGCTAGCGGGAGAAGAGGCTGTAGCAGTGGCAGACGCGGAAGCCATCAGGAGCTTGCTTGACCAGCGGATCCTGGTCCTGGATGGCGCCTGGGGCACCATGCTGCAAGGGTCCGGGCTGGCGCCCAGGGATTACCGCGGCGAAATCTTCGGCGAGCATCCACATGACGTAGCGGGCGACCCCGACATCCTGAACCTCACCCGGCCGGACCTGATCCTGGACATCCACCGCCGGTACCTGGCCGCAGGCGCCGACATCACGACCACCAACACGTTCACGGCGACGAGCATCGGCCAGGCGGACTACGGCCTGCAGGACTCCGTTCGCGACATGAACCTGGCCGGGGCCCGCCTGGCACGCATGGCCGCGGACGAGGCCGGCGGCAAGCTCGTGGCCGGCTCGGTCGGGCCGCTGAACGTCACGCTGTCGCTGTCGCCGAGAGTCGACGACGCTGCGTTCCGTACCGTGACCTTCGATCGGGTCAGGGCCGCCTACGCCGAGCAGATGGCGGCGCTGGCAGCAGGCGGCGTCGACCTGCTGCTGATAGAGACGATCTTCGACACGCTGAACGCCAAGGCAGCCATCGCAGCCGCGCGCGAGGTGGCTCCCGGGCTGCCGCTGTGGATCTCGGTCACGATCGTGGACCTCAGCGGCCGGACGCTATCCGGCCAGACCGTCGAGGCATTCTGGACCGCCATCGAGCACGCCAGCCCGCTGATCGTCGGCGTAAACTGCTCCCTCGGGGCCAAGGAGATGCGGCCGCATGTCGCGGAACTAGCCAGGCTGGCCGGCACCTACGTCAGCAGCCACCCGAACGCCGGCCTGCCCAATGCCTTCGGCGGCTATGACGAGCAGCCGCACGACACCGCCAGGATGCTGCGGGAGTTCGCCGAATCGGGCCTGGTCAATGTCGTTGGCGGCTGCTGCGGAACCGGGCCCGCCCACATCGAGAAGATCGCCGCCGCCGTCGCTGGCCTGCCAACGCGAGCGGTCCCGGCCGGGCGCCGCACCGCCTCTCGTTTCAGCGGGCTGGAGCGGTTCGAGATCGGCCCGGACACCGGCTTCGTCATGATCGGCGAGCGGACCAACGTGGCCGGCTCGGCGAGGTTCCGGCGGCTGATCGAGGCCGGCGACAACCAGGCGGCTGTCGACGTCGCCCTGGAGCAGGTCCGCGGCGGTGCGAACCTGCTCGACGTGAACATGGACGCCGACCTGCTCGACGGTGAGCAGGCGATGACCTCATTCCTGAACTACATCGCCACCGAGCCCGAAGTCGCCCGGATTCCCGTCATGATTGACAGCTCGCGCTGGAGCGTGCTGGAAGCGGGGCTGCGGTGCGTGCAGGGCAAGGGCATCGTCAATTCGATCAGCCTGAAGGAAGGCGAGGCTGAGTTCCTCCGCCAAGCCAGCCGGATCGGTGCTTACGGGGCCGGCGTGGTAGTGATGGCCTTCGACGAGCAGGGGCAGGCCGACACCGTGGCACGAAAGGTGTCGATCTGCGGGCGCGCCTACGACCTGCTGACCCAGCAGGCGGGGTTCGACCCCGCCGACATCGTCTTCGACCCGAACGTGCTCGCCGTAGCGACCGGCATCGAGGAGCACAACGGTTACGCCAAGGCGTTCATCGAGTCTCTGCCGCTGATCAAGGAACGCTGCCCGGGGGTCCGGACCAGCGGTGGCATCTCCAACCTGTCGTTCTCCTTCCGCGGCAACGATGCCGTCCGCGAGGCTATGCACTCGGCGTTCCTGTTCCATGCCATCCGGGCCGGCCTGGACATGGGCATCGTCAATGCCGGCCAGCTCGTGGTGTACCAGGACATCCCGGCCGACCTGCTGGAGCTGGTTGAAGACGTCATCTTCGACCGGCGTCCCGATGCGACCGACCGCCTGGTGACCTTCGCCGACACCGTCAAGGGAACGGGGACCAAACGCGAGCTCGATCTGTCCTGGCGTGACGCGCCGGTGGAGAAGCGCCTAGCGCACGCACTCGTGCACGGCATCGTCGACTTCATCGAGGCCGACACAGAGGAAGCCAGGCGACTCGCCGACCGGCCGCTGGAGGTGATCGAGGGTCCGCTGATGGACGGCATGAAGATCGTCGGCGACCTGTTCGGGTCCGGCAAGATGTTCTTGCCCCAGGTGGTCAAGAGCGCGCGGGCGATGAAGCGGTCGGTTGCCTACCTTGAGCCGTTCATGCAGGCCGAGAAGGAGCAGGCCGCGCGGGAGGGGCGAATCGACGCCGGCCGCGTTCAGGGCAAGATCGTGATGGCCACGGTGAAGGGTGACGTGCACGACATCGGCAAGAACATCGTCGGCGTGGTGCTCGGCTGCAACAACTACGAGGTGATCGATCTCGGCGTGATGGTGCCCGCCGCGACGATCCTGGACACTGCTATCTCCGAGGGCGCCAGTGCCGTCGGCCTGTCCGGGCTGATCACGCCGTCGCTGGACCAGATGGTCGCAGTGGCCGAGGAGATGCAGCGGCGTGGCCTGCGGTTGCCGCTGCTGATCGGTGGCGCGACCACGTCTCGCCAGCACACCGCGGTCCGGATCGCCCCGGCGTATGACCAGCCCACCGTGCACGTGCTCGACGCCTCCAGGGTCGTCGGGGTCGTGTCTGACCTGCTCGACCCGAACCGGGCGGCGGTACTCGACCAGGCCAACCGGGCCGAGCAGGAGCGCCTGCGCCGCGAGCACGCCGAGAAGCAGCGGCGGCCGCTGCTGCCGCTCTGGCAGGCGCAGGCCAACAGGACCCAGGTCAGCTTCGACAGCCTGGCTGTGCCGGACTTCACCGGCACGACCATCGTCGAGCCGGACCTGCGCAGGCTGCGTGAGCTGATCGACTGGCAGTTCTTCTTCCTGGCCTGGGAGCTCAAGGGCAAGTACCCGGCCATACTCGACCAGCCAGCCGCCAGGGAGCTGTTCGACGATGCGAACGCTCAGCTCGACGAGATCATCAACGGCGGCCTGCTCTGCGCCCGCGGCGTCTACGGATTCTGGCCCGCGCACGCCGAAGGCGATGACGTGGTGGTGTACGGCGAGCCCGCACGCCTGCGGTTCCCCATGCTGCGTCAGCAGGTGGC
>JBKQTJ010000045.1:0-15071 GCA_052143255.1 Streptosporangiaceae bacterium
CAGCTGGCGGTGGCTGGCCGGGTTCGTCATCGGCCTTGGCGGCTGGGCGCTGTACATCGTCGCGCTGCGCTTCGCACCGCTGTCGCTGGTACAGGCCACCTCGGCAGGCGGCGTCGGCCTGCTCGCAGTGCTCGTGCGCCGTGGCGGCGGCCGGGTGTCGCGGCCCGACCGCGCCGGCGTGATTTTCTCCGTCGCTGGCCTGGTGCTACTGGGCCTATCGCTGCCGCTGTCCATGCCCGGCGCGGGCCGCGCCGGGCCGACCGGCTGGGCGCAACCGCTAGCCTGGACGCTGATCTCGATCTGCCTGGCAGGCGCGGCGGCCGGGCCGCTTGCCCGCCGCTTGCGGCCGGGCGGGGCGCTCGGCGCCGCGGCCGGTCTGCTGTACTCCGGTGGCGACGTCGCCACCAAAGCTTTCGCGAGCGCAACGCATCCCATTGCGCTGTTTAGCGGCCTAGTGCTGGTCTGCCACGGCCTGGCGTTCGTCGCGCTGCAGCTGGCATTCCAGCGCGGCTCGGCCCTGGCGACCGCCGGGTTGTCCACCCTGCTCACCAACGCCCTGCCCATAGCGGCCGGGATAGCCGTATTCGGCGAGGTCATGCCCGGTGGCGTGGCCGGCGCTCTACGCGGCCTAGGCTTCGCGGCCACAGTGGCTGGCGCCGCGTTGCTCGCGGTCGGCGCGAACGACAGCGACGTCGGCCGCGCGGGCGACAGCCACGTCGGCCCGCCGCCCGTGCACACCGACACGGTGCCAAGCGACGCCGGTGCCCGTGCTGCCGCGTAGCGCTCCCAGCCCCGGGACGGGGACTGCAGCCGGCTCGCTAGGTCATTCCCTGAAGTCGACGTATAGCCGACCGGGCAGGTGGCCGACGCGGTCACCACCAGCACTAACATGCAGGCCGATAAGTCGCGGCTGACTGGGGACTCCGATCCAGTCGGCAAGCAGGCCGGCGACCAGCTGCTATCTGGCAGATCGTGCCTGGCCCGGGCCCCGCTTACCCGGCCGCTGGGGTCCATAAGCCAGGCATCGACCGGCAGGTGTTCACCAGCCAGCTGCTCCTGGCGCACGCCCCAGTACAGGCCCCTTCGCACTGGCTGAGCAGGGCGGCCGCGCTGCTGCCCCACGACCAGCCGGTCTCCGATGAGAGGATCGCCGGTCTCGGCTCTGGCTGCGTCGGCCCGTCGGGCGTGGGCGATCTTGAAGGCAAGGACTCCGAGCTCGGCAGCGAGGCTGGCGGTTCCGGGGGCGTCACCGCCACTAAGGGGTCAGCGCCAACTCAGCACGCTATCGGGAACTGGCGGGAACCAACCAGGAATAACGGGCAAACAGCCGACGTCAAATATCGGAGTTCACGGCTCGGTTCAGGCCCCGCATTAGCAGCATGACCTGCGGTTATTAGCGCACGTTGAGCCCTGTGACAGCCCTGCCGATGATCACGCGCTGGATCTCCGGGGTGCCCTCGAAGATGGTGAAACTCCTGGAGGTACAGGCAGTTTCCGCAGGTAGATGGCCTGCTGGACTGGCTCTTGTCAGCACCAGCTCAGCACCACGATGCGGGCCGTGCGCGCGACGATCCTGACATGGACGCCGACCCTCTGCCACATCAGGTGTTGCGTGACGCCTCGCTTGCGATCCTGCCCGGCCAGATCCGCTCCCGGCAGGGAACGGCAATCGTGGTCGGCTGGCAGGGAACCCAAGCCGACGGCGCTCGCCGCCGCCGCCGCTGCTGCGGCGGGCAAAGCACTGGTCCTCATACCGGGCACCGATGCCGCAGTGGCAGGGCCAGGGAGCTGGCTCAGCCGGGCTGGCCGTAATGACCATCGGCGACGTGGCTGAGGGGATGCGGCCGTTCGCCGCTGGGCCCAGCGCGAAGTGGGGGTTTGTGCCGGATCGGAGTCCTCGGCCTAGACGCGCGGGAACTCGTGCCCGTCGGCGGCCGTGGACACTGGTTCGCTCGTCAGCTTCCGGTAGGGCCGGCGCTGCGGTCGGCGAGGGAAGCCAGCAGATCGCGCCACCACTCGGCCAGGCGCTGTTGGAACGCGAAGAGCGGGAAGCCGTGGCGGGCGGCGTGCTCGGGCGGTATCGCGTCCCAGCCGAGGTGCTCGACCACGACCCGGCTGCCCTCGGCGACCGGTTCGAAGCCGACGCGCACCTCTGTCTCCTGGTCGGGCCCGAACGAGGTTGGCCGCCACGTGAACACGAGCCGGTCCGGCGGTTCCCACACCCGGATCCGCCCGATCTCGACGACCTCGCCGTCGTCGTGGGTCTCGGTCACGCGCCCGCCGACGCCCGGCTCGATGGCCAGGCGGCCGGCAGGTTGGCGGCTCGATCGGAACAGGCCGTTGGGCCGCCACCACTGGCCTATCTCCGCGGTGAAGGCCTCGAAGACCCGGACGGGTGGTGCCGCGATCCGTAGAGCCACCAGGACCCGGGAGGTCATGCGTCCCGCTCCACGTGAGCTTTCAGAGCGGTCAGCTGCTCGGCCCAGCCCCGCTCCACAGCCTCCAGCCATGACCGCAGTTCGGCGGTAGCCCCGGCGCGCAGCGAGTAGATCCGCACCCGGGTGTCGAACACCGGGCTAGACTCCTCGACCAGGTCGCTGTCGCGCAGAACCTTGAGGTGGCGGCTCATGACCGACGGGCTCATCGACAGTGCGGCAGCCAGCTCCCCGGCTCGGCGCGGCCGCTCGCGCAGCAGTTCCACGGCGTGGCGGCGGACCGGGTCGGCCAGCGCCGCCAGCGTGCGGTCAAGCGGGTCGGGGACGGGCGCCGTCGCCGCCGAGCCGCTCACGCCCAGTTTGCAGCCTCGATCGTCACGCCGAGGGTTTCCTCGGCCTCGGCCTGGGTGACATCGCGGACGTGCTGGGAGAACGTCCACACGTGGCCCTCAAGGTCGACGGCCCGGTAGGTGCGGTCGCCGTAGAACTGGTCCTCGGGCTCGGCGACAATAGCGCCGCCCGCCGCCCGGGCCCGCTCACAGTGGGCGTCGAGCTCGTGCGCCAGGTCAACGTGCGTGCTCTGGGTGTTGACCCCGCCGATCGACGCCGGGCTGCGCGTCCAATCGGCCCACTCGCCGCCGATCATGATCCGGCCCCGGCCCTCGATGGCCATCTCGTAGTGGCAGTTGCGCGGGTCGTCCTCGGGGTCCTCGATGGCCATCGTGACCTCGAAGCCGAAGGCGCGGGCGAGCCACTCCAGCGCCGCCTTGGGGTTGCGGTAGAAGGCAGCGACCGTGAACGTGGGCGTTTCCATGGGCATTTCCTTTCTCAATCTAGGAAACAGTTTCCCGAATCTAGCAGGATCTGTCAACCTGCCGCCGGAAGGACGGAACTGGCTCGGCCGGGCGGGACGACGTGGGTGACAACTCGCAGCCAGGACAACGAGTCAGCTCGCCACTATTCCGATTTCGCCTATCATTCAGCCCAGACGCTCACCGTTGTCATCGAACTCCTCCTGGCTGACCATGCCCATCCGCTTGTAGAAGCCCTCGGCGCGCGGCTTCGCGCCGCTACCACATCTTCGCCGTCGCCGGAGGCCAGATCGTCGACATCCGCGGCGATCCTGACCGCTTTGGGCCGCCAGATTCAGCCGCCGCGAGAGCATCCTCGCAGTCAAGGTAAGCCTTCCAGTGGACGACCAGACCGTCGCGCAGCGTGAAGACGTGAAACACCTGGCCGACGGTCTCGAAGTCTTCAGGAATCCCGTTGAACCCCTGGCCCTTGTATCCCTAGGACCACAATGTCGCCGCGGGCGATCACTTCCACGGCGTCGAACGTCAGCTCGCAGTTGGCGAAAGAGCCGCCGAGGACGCCCATCGCCTGGTCCCGGCCATCGGTTCGTTCTTCGTCGTGCCGCGGCAGCATCCGGGTCAGCGGCGAGTGCCCGTTCGCGCGGCGGTAGGCGGTCCGAACCAGGTGGTTAGCGCGTTAGGGAGCCCCGGTGGGCTGGGTCTCCCGCCCAGGCAACTGCCCCGTCGGCGCTGGCGCGCGCCGCCAAAGTGGCCCGACGGCCCCTTACAGATGTGGCTGTTCTGTGCGCCCACCCAGTGCACCGACGCTCGGTCGTGCACGTGATGCCGATGGGGCGTGCACTCTCATGGGGTTATGCCGGTGATCCGGAAATGCTGGGTCACGCGCTCTGCCGGGCCCAGTGGCGACCTGGTGGGGGGCGCTGCCGGGCTGCAGCTGCGGCCTTGGACTCTTCCAGCTTCTGCAGCAGCGATGTCAGCATCCGAACCTCCTCGGGCTCCCAGTCGGCCACGAACGAGGCGAACCGGTCCAGGCCCTGTTCGGTCAGGGATCGCAGCTCATCTGACCCGGCGATAGTGAGCGTCACCCGGCAGGAGCGCTTGTCGGCCGTATCAGCCGTGACGTGCACGAGCCCCAGGCTGTCAAGCTCCCGCACCTGCCGGGTGACCTGTGAGGGATGGACGTCCTGCGCGGTGGCGATCTCGGAGGGGCGGATGCCCGGGGCCGCGGCCACGAGCTGCAGCAGGCTCAGGGTGCTCGCGCCCTTCTTCTGGCGTCTGGCCCGATCCAGCGCCGCGTTCATGACGAACAGCGCGGTCACCATCTCGCGGACGTCGTCCCGGCTGGCCTTCACGCCGGCCATGCTACATTAGTTGATAGACGCAATCATCATTGTGCAGAACTGGAGTGTGTCATGAATCCGATCGAGAAGGTCATGGTCAACAGAAGCTCGCACTTCAAGCTGGCGGTGGCGGTGGCGTTGCTAGTGCTGGTCCTGTGGGCAACCGGATCGGCGATCCAGTCGCTGTGGATGACGCCGGTCATCATCGTCGTGCTGTGGATTGCTATCCAGCTCGGGCTGGGGTATCACCATCGGCACCACGGCGCATAAGGTCACGGGCAGAAAGCGGCGCCGAGCTAACGCAGTGACGACCGCAGGCAGCCAGGCGACAGCCCTACGATTCGCCCGTGCTTCGTTCCAGCAGCACGAACGGGATCACGCGTGTGGTGTGCCGCTAGTACACGTCGTATCGACCTCGCGCGCCAGGGTGCATGATCGGAGCGAGACCCATGTTGTGGCGGTTGACACGCGGCCACAGCCGTTCGCGCTCCTGAGCTGAGGCCACCGAGGCTCGCGCTGAGAATTTTCTTAGACCTATCTGGACCTCTACGCCGGGATGGGCTTGGAGATGCAGCAGCCAGGCCAGCGGATGATCACTCCCACCGTTGGAGGCCACCACCACCAGCCGTTCGCCATCTTTGATGTAGATAAGGGCGCAGATACGCGGTTCACCGCTTCGTCGCCCTGTGGTCGTCAGGAGCAAGGCCCGGCCACCGACGATTCGCGAGCCGATGAGTCCTCCTGAGTGACGGTAGACGAACTGATGGAGCTTGAGGTAGGGAAATTGCAGCGTAGCCGCGGGGTGTAGCGCACGAGCCTCACTCTCTTCGTCAAGTCCGGCGGTTATTCCGCCGAGGAGGCAATCGGTGACCCATCGGCTTGTAGGAGAGCGCCGCAGCCCCGCGTATCGCCCAGTAACGGCGGGCCAGCGGCTGCGGCGCCCGCAGCAACCCGGCTGCCATCCGAGGCGACCGCGATGGCAGCAGCCACGCCGTGCGCACCGACGTCCAGCCGTATGCCGGTGCCCGGGCGAGCGCATAGGCGAGCGTCACCAGTCCCGCGACCGCCAGCGCCGCGCCGGGCAGGTCGAGGTCGCGGCACCCAGGCGCCGGACGGGCGTGAGCGGCAGGAGGTGCAGGCTGACCAGGCCCGCGGCCACGCCGACTGGCACGTTGACCAGGAACACCGCCCGCCAGCCGAGCCATGTTGTCAGCATGCCGCCGGCCAGCACGCCCGCCGGTGTAGGTCGTGGTGATGATCGACAGCGCGGCCGGCGTGAGCAGCGCCGCGCCCGTCCCCTGGCCGAACCTGGCGGCGATCATCGCCCCTGGTTTGCGCGCCTGGCACACGCTAGCGAGCATCACCGACCACCGGCATTGCCTAACTCGAATAGTTGTTCGACACTGGTAGGCATGCCTGACCTACCTTCCTGGTGGAGCGCCCGACCCAATGCCACCACGGCCACCCTTGGGGACCGGGACTCGTGACGGTCGGCTGGATGCCATGCGAGTGCGCCAGCGCGACTTCCAGCGGTGCGAGCGGCGCGGGGCATCTTCGTGTCTCGTGTCAGACGCCGGCCTGCGGGAGTGTGTGGTATCGACCGCGACACCACTGGTAACGGATGGGGCACGGTGTCGGTCCAGTTAGACCGGCATGTCGTAAGTTAGCGCCCTTCTGCCGATTAAGGTCAGCAGGTCGGCTAGGCCGCCGATGGTGCCGGCGGGACGCTTCGCTGCAGTAGTTGCGCGACCGGCTGCCGGCCACTGGTCTTGCAGGAGTCGGGCTGCCGCAGCCGAGGCAAGGCATGACGGAACTTCAGATCTCGAACCACCGGGGCGGTCGTGTCCCCTCGGAAGGCCCCGGGTCCCTCTCGGCGCGCCGCTCGCGTCGCGTTCGCCACCACGCGACGGCCGCCGGCACTACCGTGCGCCCCGCGATGATGCTTGCTATGTCGGCGGTCAGTGCCTCGGCCTCCTCATCGTCGCCGGGCTCGGAGTAGTCGGCTCCGTCGTCTAGGTCCGCCGCGTCGTAACCCACGCGAAGCAACGTAGTCATGTCTTCGTTAGGTTGCAATGTTGAAATCCTCGCTAGATCTGTCGAGAATTACCATGAACTGCGCCACGCTCAGCACGATCAGCAAAGTCCATGGCTTCCCGTTCCCCAATGTGCCCGCCAGTGCTGGTCCTGTGTCAGTAGTAGTTACGGGCTCGCGCCGCCGGCCGGCCTGGTGCTCGTCTTGTCCGTGCGCTCGGCTGGAGCCGCGTGTTGCGTGCATGTGCTGAGCCTCCCCGAGGGCTGATCCGTGCCTTCCGGCCCGGCTCACGATGGTTGACAGTGACCTCAACCACGAGCCTGTTGGAGACCGGCCGAAGGTTGTCAACGCTGTAAACCCGTCCGTCGGCACTCGCCGCCCGGCCTGCACCACCCCGCACGATGCCGATCTCAGGTCCGGGATCGAACTGGAGGTGCCACGCGGCTGCGTCTTCTGGGACCAGGCATGCCACAACGCTGAGGGCCGTGCGACGATCCTGGATGCTGCGCGCGAGCGGCCGCCGCAGCTCACGTCGGTTTCGACAAGGCCGCGTGTTGGACTTGCCGAAGAGGATGATGGCGCCGGATGCTTTCAGCCGCCCCACCGCAAGGGCATCCGCCGCGGGCACGTATTCCTTCAGCTCGGCAGCGCCGGCGGTGGAGACCAGGCCCTCGGTCTCCGACACGTCTCGTTCGCCGTGATCTTGGTCGTGGGTCGCGATCACCGCCCGCTTGGCGGGCGCTCTCGCTGCGGCCAGCGCCCCATGGACCGGAGCATTCGGCGCGCGGGCCGCGCCTGGGCGGGAACCATCGCGTCCGCGGCGCTAGCACGGCGGCGCGTACTGCAGCGGTCAGCGCAGCGCCTGCCTCTTCGCCACCATCCGCCTGCTGGCGCATGCTGATCGCGGCTCACGAGCGAGCTCGCTGATCATCAGCGCCAGCGCGCTATCGGGACCGACGAGCTGTACGAGCTCAACGCCATCATCGGCTCCAGCTACTGTGGGCTCGTGCGACAGACCGCTGGCTTCGCGCAGTCCTCACGGCTACCGCGTCCATGTTGTGGGTCCCGCGGCAAGGTCTCGACAAAGTCGTTTAGCACTGCAGCGGCACTTACGCGGTTTGCAGGGACGCGGGCGGTGAATGGCCCGGTTTGCGGCCCCAGGTGAGGAAGAGCAGGCCGTAAATCACGACCGTGCGGGGGTCTTCGAGGTGCGCACGGGCTGCGGTGTCCAGCTCGTCAAGTTCGGCGGCGCTGGCTAGCCCCATCTCCAGCACCTGCGGGCGCATGCTGCGCACCAGGTCGAGGCGGAGGGTGCGGCGGGAGTTACCGGGCGGGTACAGCTGCGCCTTGGCCTCCACCCCGACATCAGCCAGTCCGGCCTGGCGGAAAAGCTCGGGAACCCGGCGGCCGATCCACGGGTCGGCGCCGTTGCGGCGGAAGGCCACGGTGAAGATCTCGCAGAGCCGGTGGAAGGCTGGGTCGGGCGGGTAGCACAGCGTGTGCTCGGTGTCGGGCTCCATGGACGCGACCCAGCCGCCGCGCCTGGCCAGCCGCGACATCTCGGCCGCCACCCCGGCGGGGTCGGGGAGGTTGACCAGCAGGGTGCGGGCGTGCACCAGGTCGAACGAGCCCGTGCGCAGCCCGGTGCTCCTGGCGTCGGCGGTGATGATCTCCACACTGCTCAGCCCTCGCCTCGCGGCGAACTCGGCTGCCATGGCAGCGTGCGCAGGGTCGGCGTCCAGGCCGACGACCCGGCCTGCTGGCGCGACTCGCCCGGCCAGCAAGTTCAAGATTCCGCGCGGGCCGCAGCCGAGGTCGATCGCAGCTTGTCCGGGCCGCAGGCTAACCCGGTCCAGCAGTGCCGCGCTATCGGCGGCCAGCTCCTCGGCCTGGCGTTGCAGCCGGGCGCTCTCCCCGAGGCTGCTGCCCAGCGCATAGACGGCGGTTACGTCCTGGCCCTTGGTGCCCGTGGCCGGACGGATGGATCCGGCCATGCGGCACCCCCCTTCGCACCCAGGCCGCTGGGCTAACGCTACTGCAGGTCCCCATTGCACCTGGGCAGTCCGCGCACGCATTCGGTGATCCTGTCGCTAACGCTGAGCTGACCCGAGCACTATGAGGCCGTCGGGGCGCCATCAACGGGCGGGAGCTTTGCGTTGCCGGATGAGTTACTCCGCACTCCCTACGGTGAGATGCCCGGCTATCTGGCAGCTCCCGCTGGCCCAGGTCCGTGGCCTGGCGTGGTCGTGATTCATGACTTCGGCGGCATGCGCCACGACCTCCGGAACCAGGCCGACTGGCTTGCCGGCGAGGGCTACGTTGCCGCCGCTCCAGATCTCTACTACTGGGGCGGAAAGACCGTATGTTCGCACCGGCGAGGTTGCGGCGGCCAGTTCCCGACGCAGGGCGCCTGCAAGCACCGCCACGTCCGGCACCCGGCCGGGATCAGACAGGATCGTGATCCGCAGCGTCCCGGCCTGAGACAGCACGCCGAAGGTGACGGTGACGTTGTCGGTCGTACTCGGGACGGGGATCACCGCCCGCACCGGGGCGCCGGCGAGCGTGAGCGGCTCGGCCGGGCCGCGCAGGTTGGTGACGAAGGTGTGCACCAGCCGCTGGCGGTTAACAACCAGCGGAGCAGCCCCGAGAAGGCCAGCAGCCGGAACGCCGGCCCGAGCAGCACGGCCGCGCCGCGGGCTGCTGTCTTGCTCTCGCGGGTGATCGCGGCTACCTGGGTTACCCTGGCGGCCAGGTCGCCGCCGGCGGGCACAGGCCACCGGCATCACCCCGACCGTGCCGGGCTTTCGCCTGCCGGTACAGCTCGAGCAGCACGCCGCGCACATACGGATAGCGCACCCGGGTCGGCGAATAGGTGTACCAGGAGAACTCCGCGCCCCGCGGGCACCCGCGCGGCTCGTAGTCCGGCCGGTCCGGCCCGGCCGGCGGGTAATCAGTCTGCTGCGCCTCCCACGTGATGATCCCGTCCTTCACGTACACCTTCCACGAGCACGAGCCCGTGCAGTTCACCCCATGGGTGGAGCGGACGACCTTGTCATAACTCCACCGGTCCCGGTAGAAGCTGTCCGCCTCCCGCCCGCCCGTCTTCTGCAGCGTCCGCAGGTCAGCTGACACGATGCCCCGGCGTAGATAGCGGCTGGCCCGCACCAGCGCCTCATCAAGCTCAGAACCGATACCGGCCGGCCTTCGCACCGCTGCCATCTTCAGCGCCTCCGCCAACTCGGGCCGCCACCGCTACCACCAAGGTGGCGGCAGGCAACAGTCCCCCGGCTACCCACACACTAAGCGCGGCCCGCCTAGCCTCGCATCCCAGCCCACGATGTCCGGGGCCGGCCAGACACGCCAGGGACCAACGTTCCCTGCGCCTTTATGCGCAGAACGGGTAAATCTGCCCGCGCCGGTCGCCGATGATTGTCGCGAGCATGCGGCAAAGAACACCAGCAGGTCGAATACGCGGCGGAGGAATTGTCAAGGCGTGTGGATCAGGATCTGGTCCGAAAATAGGACCTTAGCTGGGCGGGCGGCAGCACCCGGCGGCGCGCCAGCGCTGACGGGTGGCGGGTAACGGTTACCGCGGTTCAGCCGGCCGGGGCCAGGAGCTCGCCGGTGTCGGGGTTGATGGCTTCGATGGTCACTTTGTAGCCGAGGCGTTCGAGGCTCTTGACGTGGTTGCGTGCCTGGCGGCGGGCGTGCATGCGCTGCTCGTAGTAGTCGGCGCCCAGGTCGGTGTAGGTGGCCTCGGGGTCGGACAGCAGCGCGTGGATGACGGTGAGCATCGAGTTGCCGGTAGCAACCAGTGCTTTCTTCTTCGGCATCCGCCGGGTCAGCTTCCGGTACCGGGCGCCGAGGAAGGACTGGGTGTTGCCGGCGCAGATGCCGGCCTCGCCGAGCGCGGCGCCGAGGTAGGGGTTGCCGCGGCCGGTCGCGCTGCTGCCTTTGCGTTTCCCGGCGGACTGCCTGACCTGGGGCGAGAACCTGGCCCAGGACACCAGGTGGGAGGCGGTGGGGAACACCGCCATGTCCGTGCCGATCTCGGCGATAATGTCCTGGGCGCAGATGATCCCGATGCCGGGCACGGCGTCGAGCTGCTCGATCTGGTGCAGCCAGGGCTCGGCCAACTTCTCGATCGTGACGGTGAGCTGGCTGATCTGCGCGGTGTAGTGGTCGATGGTGACCAGCATCATGGCCAGCACCGCGGCATGCTCATCGGTGAAGAACGAGCACTCCAGCGCCTCCTCCAGCTGGCGGATCTTGCCGCGCATCGTGCCTCGGGCCAGCTGGGCCAGTGCCCGGGGGTCGCGCTGCCCGGCGGCGAGCGCGTCCAGCATGTCCCGGCCGGAGACGCCGTGGATGTCGGAGATCACCGACGAGAGCTTCAGGTGCCCGTCCTCGAGCAGTTTCTCCACCCGCTGCTTCTCGGCGGTACGGGCCTGGGTGAGGTGACGGCGGTAGCGGGTGTGGGTCCGCAGCCGGCGGACCGGCTCGGGCGGCACGAAGCTGGAGGCGACCATGCCCCGTTCGGTGATCTTAGCGAGCCAGATCGAGTCGGCCCGGTCTTCTCCGAACTTAGAAATGATCATGGAATGTGGAGGGCTGGCTGCAGGCTTGCCGGGTTGGTGACTGTGCGGCCGGCGGCGTCGGCGAAGGCTGGAATGCCGAGGTTGATGGCGGTGCTGCGGCGAGCGGTGATCTGGTCCATCTGGGCGAGCTTGCTCCTGGCGCTGGCAAGGCTGATTTTCAGGCCCTCGGCTTCGCCGAGCCACCGGGCTTTCTCGGCCTCGGCGATGCGGTCAGCGAGGTTGCCGCAGATCTGGGCCAGGCGGGAACGCTGGGCGGGGTCGGGGCGCAGCAGCGGGCAGCGCAGGCATGCGTGCTCGTGGATGCAGGGGGTGTCGTAGGAGCGGCCGCAGTCGCCCAGAGCGACCCGGCGGCGTTCGAAGTGCCCAGTGAACTCGGCCCATTCCTCGTCGGTCGGGACGCGGTATTCCTGTGACGGGCGCAGGGACCGGCGGCGGGCGATGAATGCGCGGTGGCCGTTGATGACTTCCTCGGGGTAAACGGCTTTGTAGCCCATGGTGGTGTTGATGTCGGCGTGCCCGGCGACGAGCTGGGCGATGTGCGGCGGCATCCCGTGCATGATCGCGTCGGTGATGAAAAGCCTTCTGAAGTCGTGGAAGGTGTAGCGCAGCGGCCGGCCGACAGCGTCCTTGACCCCGATCGCGGCGAGCGCATGGTCGAGATAGCCCCGCAGCGCGGTCTCGGAGACGGGCCGGTCCTCGAGCAGGCGGCGGTGCTGGAACAGCAGCGGCGCCGGCGGGTTGTAGACGCGCTCGTTCTTGTCGTAGGCAACGACCAGCGGCACGTCCGGTCCGGCCCGGCGGATCCGTTGCATGATCGCTGACAGGACGTCGGCGAGTTCGGGGCTGATTACCAGAAGGCGCTCGGCATCGGTCTTGGATGGCGTGATCTGCAGCAGGGGGATCAGCTCGCCGGTGCCGGGCAGCCGGTACTGGATGAGGCTGTGGTGGGACAGCTCGGTCAGTTCCTCGATCCGGATGCCGGTATGCCGCAGTACTTCCACCATGGCCCAGCACCAGAACCCGCGGTGTTCTTCGAAGGTCAGGTCCCGGCGCTTGCCGGTGGCGGGGTCCTCAGCCCAGATCCGGCCGGTCGTCTCGGTCTTCATCACCGGCCGGAGCAGCATCTGCCCGCCGGCGGTGAACGCCGCGCCCGCGGCGGTGCCGGCGGCGACCTGGAGCCGCAGAGCTGCGGCGGTGCGCTGGTCGTCGGCCCAGGCGGTGAGGGCGGGCAGGACCGGCAGCCGTTCGCGGGTCCGCTGGTCCATCCGTGACTTGCGCTGGGACCGGTCCTTCTTGTGGGAGGCGTCGCTGGCGCTGACCGGGCAGCGCACGGCATGCGGTCCCCAGCGGGCGGGATCATCGTCAGCCCATTCGGCGATGTCAAGGTAGAAGGCCCTGACCGCGGTCAGCACGCTGCGGCCATTGAGCCGGGCGGTCACGGCCCGGGCGCCGCGGCCATCTGCGGCAGTTGCCTTGGCCCTGGTCATCACCCGCTGCTTCCAGGCGGCGGCGACGTCGCGGGGCAGCTTGAGTGAGTCGATGCCGGGATGACAGGCCTCCAGGTCGGCCCAGAACAGCTTGCCGAGCAGGTAGGCCAGATTCTGCAGTGAGGAGAAGTCCACCGACAGCTGGCGCTCGCGCAGGTAGTCGACGAGCACGTCACGGACCGGCTCGCTGGCAATACGGTAACGGTCGATCAGCTGCTCGCACGTCGGCTGGCCGCGGCTGGAGAACACCCGCATCGCCGCCGGCGCGTCCGGGCCGAAGGCATCCCAGGCGCGCAGCAGCTGGTAGAAGAACGGGCTGCTGGCATGCTGGTCTGCCCCGGTTCGCGTCCCGACGGCGATCTCCAGCAGCTGCACGCAGTCGCCGACGGTGACGCCGGCGACCGTGCCGCCCTTGGCCGCGAGGATGACCGCGATCTTGCTGAGCGCGGCCAGCTGGCCATACGTTCCCGTCGATCCTGACTGGCACAACGCGGCCAGCTCGGCGAAAGCCTTCGGGTCGCGGACGCGGGTCATCTCGGCGGCCAGGTTGCGCGGCGCGGACGGGCACCTCAGCAGCCAGCCGATACCCGGCCGGATCACGTCGGCGCCGATCAGTACCAGCAGCCCGGCACCGGCATGAGGCACGGGCCCTGCCGGGCCGGCCGGCGTCCCGGCGCGGCCCGTCTTCCAGGCCGAGATCAGATCCCGCCAGTCGCCGCAGTTCTCGGCTCCGCTGGCCAGCCACCGGCCCTGCCAGCTTGCCCCGGGCTGGGCTTCCAGCCAGTTCACCACAGCGACAAGGCCAAGCCGCCGGCCTTGCTGGCTGGCCGGATTAGCCAGCGCGAACGGCGGTGCCAGCAGCCGGCTCAGCACCTGCTGCCGCGCGGCCAGGGTCGCCGGCCACGACACGATGGCGGGCCTGGGCGGGAACCGGGCCAGCAGCTCCGTGCCGCTGCCTCCGGCGGGCGGCGGGTCGCCGGCCCTGGCCGGGACAGGCACTACGCAGCCCGCCGGCAGCGGGTGCGCCGTAGTCACAGCGCGTCCTCGCCGAACAGAACCTGCAGGCTCTCGGCCCGGTACTCCGGCGCCAGCCCAGCGCCGGTGCCGCGGCGGCGCTGCCGCGCGTGGAACGCCAGCACCGCCTCGATGACGTCACCAGGCAGCGGGTTCAGGTACCGCTGCGTCGTGGACAGGTGCGCATGGCCCATCACCCACTGCAAGTCGGCAAGCGGCATCTGCGGGTCACGGGCCATCCGGTAGGCCGCCGAATGACGCAGGTCGTGCAGCGACCAGTTCGCGCCCATCGCGGCGCTGGCCCGGGTGAACATCAGCCGGGCCGCGTCGTAGGCCAGTGCCCGGAACGGGCGCCGCAGCGTCCACCACAACGGCTGATCCCGCCCGGCGGGGACCAGCCCGCGCATCTGCGCCTGATACAACCGCAGCCACACGAACGCATCCGGGGACGCGGGCAGCTGCTGCAGCGCCCGTGTCCCCTTGCGGATCACCGTGATCAGCTGCTGCCCCGGATCGGCATCGGCGGCCGTCGCGCCCAGCAGCTCCGAAGCCCGCGCCCCGGTCGACACCCAGAACGCCACCAGTGCCCGGTCCCGGTGGGAGCCCAGCAACGCGAACAGCTCGTCGAACCTCTCATCCGGGATCTGCCGCGGCAGCCGCCGCGGAGCCTTCGGCCGGTACCGCCCGGCGCGCTCGCCAGCGAACAGCTGCATCGGGTTGTGGTGCGCGTTCGCCCGGCCCCGCCGGCCCCGGGCCAGCGGGAACGGGTTCACCATCGGCCCGGTACCCGCTTCCAGGTGGAAACCGTAAAAGCCGCGCAGCACGCTCTCGCAGTGCACCACCGTCGCCGTCGCATAACCGCGGCCCGGCGACCGCTTGCCAGTCACCGCATTGGCCGTCCCCGGCGCCGCCGCAGCCCTCCCGGGTGCTCCTCCGCCGGGATACCGCCAGTGCGGCCGGGCCGGCTTATCGGCCAGCCCGATCCAGCAGCAGAAGTCCCTGGCCTCCGCGCTGGTCGCCTGATCCCAGCACACCCCCGTCGCCCACAAGAACCGCCACCAGCGCAGTAAGTCCATCCCATACGACCGGTGCGTCGCCGCCGGGCGTCCGCACGCCGCCAGCTCACGGAAGAACGCTGCCGCCGGGACGACCACCACGCCGCCGGCATCGATCAGCCGGAACGGCTCGAACAGATCCCCGGTCGCCTCAAGCGACCCGAGCAGAGGCACCTCCAGCCGCGACAGATCCCGCGGCACTTCCCCGTCTGTGATCATGATCAGCGAACGTAGCCACCGTGCTCGCGATCTGTCCGCTGAGCTGAGGAACCTCTTCCCGTAGTTCGGTTAACAGGTC
>JBKQTJ010000046.1:0-3747 GCA_052143255.1 Streptosporangiaceae bacterium
TCATGGCCGTGTTCGGCCCGTACTCCCAGCGGATCGGCCAGGTGCTCGACCGCTTCGACCCCGCCGTCCTGGACCAGGCAGCCCGCCACGTCGCCGATGACGACAGCGAGCTCCCGCTGCGCCCCGAAGAGCACACCCGATGACCGCCGCCGTCTTTCCCCTGCCGCATCCGGGCAGGTCGCTGTTCGCCGGCGCCGACATCTGCCGGCAGGCAGGACTCACGCTCCCGGACGGAGCCGCCCGTCCGAACTTCGATGACGACCTGTGGGATTTCACCCACGTGGCCGGGCTTCCGGCCTCGCTGGCCCTCGCGGTCCGCCGGTTCAGCTTCGCGCAGATCGCCGACCCCCGATGGCGGCTGGCCGCCAAGGAGCTGATCTTCGCGATGCTGGTGCCCCGGCACGAAGCGGTCGCGGAACTGCCGAGGGCCTTCCGGACCCCGATGCACCTCACCACCGCCAGCGGGCGCCTCAAGGAGACCGCCCAGCTTCTGAACTGGCTTGCCGGCCAGGGAGTCCCCAGCCTCGCCGCAGTCGGCACCCATCACTGCGAGGCCTATCTCGCTCACCGCCGCTACGTCCTCGACGAGCACGGCACCGTGGTCGGCGAACGCAGCCCCGGTATCCGCCGTCGTGCTGCCCAGGCCATCATCGACCTGCTCAACTACGGCGAGCTGTTCACCGCCGACCGGCCCGATCCTGGCCTTCGGCCCTGGGGCGGGGCCACCGCCTCCGCGATCGCGGAGATGCCCAGCGGCCGGAACATGAACAAGACCCCGCCTCTCAGCGATGACGTCCTGAGGCCGATGCTCGCCGCGGCCCTCTACCTCACCACCGTCATCGGACCTCACGCCGTCACCCTGAACAACCAGGTCAGGGAGGCAAACCGCCAGTGGGGCCGTGGCGGCGACGGGGACTTTACCAGTCCGTCGCACGCGCCCGTCGCCGAGATCACCCGGCTGCTGGACCGCTACCTGCGCGAAAGCAAGCCGCTGCCCATGCTCCCCGGACGCTGGGTCGACGAACGGCTCGCAGAGGGGTGGCAGCCCGATGACCCCCTGCTCCCGGTCGGGCTGAATACGCTGGCCCGCCAGGCCGGCATCACCCAGTTCAGCCGCCAGTGGCTACGCGAACTGCGAGATCCCATCGAGGAAGCCCTCACCGCGGTCGGCGTCCAGGAGATGTTCGCCCGCGACGGGGCGCTCATTGACCGCGCTGACGGCCCGGGCCGGGTTCTCTGGTCACCGCCCCTGCACCAGCTCCAGGCCGTCGCGCTGGTCGGCGTCGTCCGGACCGCGACCGCGGCGGTGATCGCCGCGGTCTCGGGAATGCGCGCCAGCGAACTGATGGAACTCCAGGTCGGCTGCCGGCAGCCGACCGAGGAGTGCGGGCCGGGCATGGTCCGCTACCGGCTGGCCGGCAAGCTCATCAAGGGCCAGCCGCTCGGCGGCACCCGTGATGAATGGGTCGTCATCGAGCCCGCCTACCAGGCAGCGGGACTCGCCGAGCAACTCCACGACGATCCCGCCGATGACGCGCTCCTCTTCGGCCGCATCGCCTTCAACATCCGCTACACGTGGCTCCGGAACTGGGTAAACGGGCCCTCCGGCCAGCGGCTCGGCCTGGAGCCCATCCCTGATTACCCGGTGAGCCTGCGAGCCCTGCGCAGAACGCTGGCGATGGAGCTCGCCTACCGGCCCGGCGGCGTCCTCGCCGCCAAGGTGCACCTCAAGCACGTCGCCGTGGCAACTACGGAAGGGTACGCTTCCCGCCCCGGCGGAGCCCAGGCCGAACTGCTCGCAGAGGTCAACCAGCATGAAAGCGAACGCAACCTCGCCCTGCTCTGGGACGAATTCCGGAACTACCAGAACGGCATCATGCCCGCCGGCCCCGGCGCCCGCGAGCTGACGGACTTCTTCGCCCGCGTCGATGCCATTCCTGGCACCGCCGACGTCCCCGCGGCGAAAGTACAGCGCAGCGACCGGGAGATCCTCGGCCTCCTTGCCAAGCGCGCCAGTGTGCTGAACCTCGGCACCGCGAACTACTGCTGGTTCACCGACCCGTCCCGGGCGCTCTGCCTCAGGCTCGCCGGCACCCCGGCCGGCGACAAGCCCCTCATCGGAATGTGCGACTCGGCCCGCTGCCCGCAGGCCACCCATCATCCCTGCCACCGGCCCGTCTGGGCCGAGCACGCCGAGAACACCAAGACGTTCCTCGGCCAGCTCGGCCGGGCGCAGAAGACCGAAAGAACACGCCTGCAAGCCGAGTACGACCGCGCCGTCCGCGTCCTGGCCCGAATCGACGAAGCCGCAGCAGCAGGAGAACCGGAATGAGACTCAGCAGGCAGCAGCTCGCCGACAACGAGGCGAAGATCAGGGCAGCCATGAGCCGGCTCCTGAACGGCGACATCCCGCCCGGCGGGAAATGCGACATCAAGACCCTCGCCGGCGAGGCCGGCGTCGACCGCACCGCCTTCTACGGCAGCCGCCCCTACGCCCACCTGCGCACCGAGTTCGAGCAACGCCTCGAGCAGTTCCGCGATGCCGGCGAACGGCCCGACCCCCGCGACGCCCAGATCAGCCGCCTCAAAGACGAGATCACCCGGCTGAAAGAACGCCTCGCCCAGTCAGACGCCACGATCAGCGAGCTCACCGGATTCCGCAGCCAGGCCCTGGCCCGGCTCGCCGCCCAGCATCACGAGATCACCCGGCTGCGCCAGGAAGCCCATCTGGCCGCCCGCGTCCGCCGACTGCCAGTCCCCGCCGTCAAGGAGCAGAACCCGTCATGACCAGCTCCCATCCCATGGAATCCGGACTGGCCGACGCTGTCCGCGCTGGTGCCGCCGGGCTCTACTCCCTCGAAGCAGCCTGCGAGCTGGTCATCGGCACCGGATGGCTGCACCGCGATGACTTCGCCCGCTTCGTCAGCACCGGCACCTCGCTCACCGATTGCGTCACCGAACTCGCCCATATCGACTGGCAGTCCGTCATCAGCAGCCGCGACGCCGGGCTCCTTCCCTGCGGCAGCGGGGAGAACCGGATCCTGAGAATGGCAGCCAGTATCGCCGCCGGCATCCCCGTCGACCTCAACGACGCCCTCTGCGGACTCGACCAGGCCAGCATCAACCTCGTCGTCCGCGCTGTCCGTCACGCGAACGGACAGCTTCCCGCCGATTTCGCCTGATCCTGACGATATGACGTGCGTCACATGCAAGACCGGAAATCGCCACACGGCGCGTCACCATCAGCGCGAAACTTCCGCACTCGGATCGGCCAGGCAGAATCGCTACACAGATTCTCTGCACACGGCGAGTGCGGAGAGAAGGCACACCAAGTTCACCCGGCTCGCCGAGCTCGGGCTGCCCGTCCACGTCCTGCAGCGCTATGCCGGGCACGCCACCCCGACGATGGCCACGTACTACGTCGCCCAGCGGGAAGAACACGCCGAGCAGGCATTCCTGGCCACCGTCAAGCTGAAAGCCGACGGCACCCGCGTCGCCTTCTCCCGCGAGGACCACGACGCCATGCAGCTGCTCGGCCGCGCCGACCGGATCCTGCCCAACGGCTGGTGCCTGCTCCCGCCGCTGCAGGCCTGCGGCAAGGGAAACGCGTGCCTCACCTGCTCGGTCTTCGTCACCGACCAGACCCACCAGCAGGCCCTCGAACGCCAGCTCACCGACACCGCCGCCCTGATCGACCGGGCCAGAACGGACTTCCGGCAGCGGCACGGCCGCCCCATGCCCGAGGAC
>JBKQTJ010000047.1:0-4896 GCA_052143255.1 Streptosporangiaceae bacterium
CTGGCCGCAAAGTCGCGGCCGAGGCCGGCATCATCCTGTCGGTCTGCCCGCCGCACGCGGCGCTCGACGTTGCCTGGGCCGTGCACGGCTTCACCGGCCTTTACCTGGACGCCAACGCGATCTCGCCTGATACAGCTCGCGAGGTAGCGCAGCTCATTACCGGAAACGGCGGCACCTACGTGGACGGCGGCATCATCGGCCAGCCACCCGTTCCCGGCACAAACGGGCGCCTGTACCTCTCCGGCGAGCATGCCGCTGCGGTGCGTGACCTTTTCGACGGAACCGCGCTGCAGCCGCGCATCGTCGACGGTCCGGCCTTCGGCGCCTCTGCAGTCAAGATGGCATACGCGGCCTGGACCAAGGGATCGGCCGCGCTCCTGCTGGCCGCCCGCGCGCTCGCACAGGCGGAGGGCGTCGAGGAAGCCCTGCTGTCGGAGTGGGCCTTCTCGCAGCCGCACCTGGCCGGGCAATCCGAACGAGCGGCTGCGTCGGGAGTCCGCAAGGGCTGGCGCTGGGTCGGCGAGATGGAGGAGATCGCCCAGTGCATGGCGTCGGCAGGCCTGCCAGACGGGTTCCACCAAGCTGCGGCCGAGATATACCGCCGCTGCCCGCGCCTGCCGACCGCGCCAGCTGTGGAGCCGCCTATCGAGGCGGTGCTCGCTGCGCTGACCGGCGGCAGTTCAGTGACCAGCTAGGCGGCGCGAACCTGTCGAGGGGAGGAATGTAGACCTTTCGCCGTTAGTGCTGATAGCCTCCGATTCCGCACGTCGGCTTAACCAGGGGATCAAGCTGTGAGCCTCATGTCCGTCGACGATATGAAGGATGTTTCGCTTCCGGCCCGGTTCCGTCGGCGGCAGCGGATCATAATCCCGGTTGTCATTGCAGTGCTTGCAATTGGCGCGTTTCTGCAATGGGGCCCGATCGGCATCGGGAACGGTCCACTGCTCGTGGGCGAAGGTGGGGGCACCAGCACCGTGTCCGAGCCGAACCCAGCACCGATCGCGGACATGATCCCGATCGCTTACTCAGGTTCCTGTCCTATCACCATTGATGGCATCACTCTTGTCAACAGGACCAGCTACCCGTCGCCGTACCTTGTCGCGGTCGAACTGCTGCTCGCTGACCTGACGCAATGCACGTTTGGACCGGCGCATGCCGCTGCGCACGGTTTCGTGGTCTCCACCTGCGGCAAGGCGAAGTACGTAGGTCCGCTCCTTGGACAGGCGGTGGGTCAGTCTAGGAACGCTTCGTTTGATTACGCAGCGGGCTTGGAGATGAGCGCTCCGAAGTCGGGCGGATGCTGGGTGCTCTCGTACGTTGTCATTCATTACCACATTGGAATCCGGCATTACTCGGCCGCAGAATCCGATCGCATGGTTGTGTGCGCGGGTAAGAACGCTACAGCGCGAGCGAACGCCATAGACGCTGGGGTCTGACGTGCAGGCCCGAGCCAAAATGACTGCGTCGTCATCACCGGGATTCCGGCGCAATTTCACGCCGTTCCTTTAGCGTCAACTCGTGAGCTTCGACGTCAGCCCTGATGCCTACGGGCGCTTTATGGGACGCTACTCCACGCCGCTGGCGGTGAAGTTCGCCGACCTGGCGGAGCCGCAGCCAGGTAACCGCGCGCTCGACGTGGGCTGCGGACCGGGGGCACTCACGGCCGAGCTAGTGAGCCGCCTTGGCGCTGACGCGGTCTCCGCCGTTGACCCGTCCGAGCCCTTCATCGCGTCGGTTCGTGGCCGCTTCCCCGACGTGGACGCCAAGCTGGCAGCCGCCGAGCTCCTGCCGTATCCGGATGCGGCGTTCGACCTGACGCTGGCCCAGCTGGTCGTGCACTTCATGCGGGATCCGGAGGCCGGACTCCGGGAGATGAGCCGTGTCACCCGCCCGGGCGGCGTCGTGGCCGCATGCGTCTGGGATTACGGCGGAGGGCAGGGACCTCCGTCCTTGTGCTGGCGCGCGGCACGCGATCTCGGCCCGACCGCCACCGACGAGTCGGAACTGCCGGGTGCTAGTGCGGGTGACCTGGCTCGGTTGTTCGGCCTAGCCGGGCTGGCCAGGGCAGAGACGACGTCGCTGACTGTGCGGGTGCAGCACTCCAGCTTCGATGACTGGTGGGAACCGTTCACGTTTGGCGTCGGACCAGCCGGAGCGTACGTCGCGTCCCTTAACCCACAGCACCGCGCCGAGTTGCGCGACCGCTGCCGCAAGCTGCTGCCCGCAGGGCCGTTTGAGATGAGCGCCGCGGCCTGGGCAGTGCGAGCTCGAACATAGTGCGGGCTCGAACATAAATAGGCCGCCAGCTGAGCGCGCAAGGCCGAGACTCGCTCGCCTCAGCAGCCGGTCAGACGTTCCGACAGGTAGCCGACCAGGCCGTCGATGCCGATCCGGTCCTGCATCATGGAGTCGCGCTCGCGCACGGTGACCGCCTGATCTGTCAGCGACTCGAAGTCAACAGTCACGCAGTACGGCGTGCCGATCTCGTCCTGGCGGCGGTACCGCCGGCCGATCGCGCTCGCGTCGTCGAACTCGGTATTCCAGCGCTGGCGCAGCGCGGCGGCGATATCCCTGGCTTTCGGTGACAGGTCCGCGTTACGGGACAGCGGCAGCACCGCGACCTTCACCGGAGCGAGCCGGTGGTCGAGCCGCAGCACCGTGCGCTTCTCCATGTTCCCCTTGGCGTCAGGCGCCTCGTCCTCGCTGTAGGCCTCCAGCAGGAACACCAGCAGCGACCGGTCGACCCCGAGGGCGGGCTCGATCACGTACGGGATGTAGCGCTCGTTGGTCTCCGGATCCGGGTAGGACAGGTCTTGGCCGGACGCCTTCGCGTGGGTGGACAGGTCGAAGTCGGTGCGGTTTGCGATGCCCTCGAGTTCCCCCCATTCGCTGCCAGGGAACTCGAAGTGATACTCCAGGTCCACGGTCCGCTTGGAGTAGTGCGACAGCTTTTCCTTCGGGTGCTCGTACAGCCGCAGGTTGTCCTTGCTGACGCCAAGGTCGAGGAACCAGGCCTGGCGGGTGTCAATCCAGTACTGATGCCACTCCTCGTCCGTGCCGGGCTTGACGAAGAACTCCATCTCCATCTGCTCGAATTCGCGGGTACGGAAGATGAAATTGCCGGGAGTGATTTCGTTACGGAACGACTTCCCGATCTGGCCGATGCCGAATGGAATCTTCTTCCGCGAGGTCTGGAGCACGTTCTTGTAGTTGATGAAGATGCCCTGGGCGGTTTCCGGCCGCAGGTAGGCAAGCCCGGACTCATCCTCGGTCGCGCCGAGGTAGGTCCGCAGCAGCCCGTTGAACATGCGCGGCTCGGTGAACGCGCCCTTGGTGCCGCAGTGCGGGCAGGCGAGGTCGGCGAGCCCGTGCTCGGGCGGCTTGCCGTCGTGCTTCTCCTCATACGCCTCGATGAGGTGATCCGCGCGGAACCGGTAGTGGCAGGACTGGCACTCGGTCAGCGGGTCCACGAACTGAGTGAGGTGACCGCTGGCCTGCCATACCTCGGGTGCCAGGATGACGCTCGAGTCCAGGCCCACGACGTCGTCACGCAGCGTGACCATGCTCCGCCACCACTGCTGCTTGATGTTGTTCTTGATCTCGACGCCGAGCGGGCCATAGTCCCAGGCTGCGCGCAAGCCGCCGTAGATCTCGCTGGACGGGAAGACGATGCCCCGCCGCTTCGAGAGGCTAACGATTGTTTCCATGCGATCGCTGCGGCGTGCCATATGTCTCTCCATCCGGCTGGCGGTCGGCGGTAAGGCCCGTGTGACCTGCGCGAAGCCCACATTTGACATGCGCGAAACCACTACGTGGGCGGGGGCGGTGCTGCCAGCTTAGCGGCAGCGCAGCCCGCTCGTCGCATGACTTTCAGTGACCGCCGCGGGACAAGCCCGCGCTAACCGGCGGTAACCTGGGCGGCGACCATCGCGCCGATGACCGCCGCCAGCCAGGCTGGCGGGCTGAAGGGACCAGTGGTGAGCACCAACCGGCCAGCCAGGCGCCGCGTACGGCCGCTGCCCAAGGGCGACACGCTGTTCACTCCGGGCGCGTCACCCGCCCGTCAGGCCACCGAGCGGCGCAGCGCCAAACCCTTGCTCTACCTGCACCAGCTGCCCGTCTGGGTCGCGCCGCTGCTCACGGTCGTGCTGCTGGTGGCTGGCCTTGCCATCCGCGGCCCGGGAGGAGCAGCGGCGCTGTGCGGCGTGGCGGCGGTCCTGGGCTGGCTAGCGGCCGTGTCCTGGCCCCGGCTATCAGCCGCGGGCCGGATGGGCAGGCTGCTGGCGGTCGCGGCTTTGCTCGGCATAGCCGCGTTCCAGGCCACCCGCTAGCGAGCCACCGGGGTGGTCCTCATTTCTCGAAAACGCTGACAGCGATCAGGCCGGCCACGAAGACCGCCACCATGCCGATGAGCAGCGCCAGTTCCGAGGTGGTCAAGGTGACCTTAGTGCCTGGCGTGAGCACGAACAGGATCCGCCGGATGACAGCGATCAGGCCAACCACAATGAACGGCTGCGCCACCAGCCGGTGCGCACGCAGCGACAGCACCACGGTGTGCACGATCTCCACCAGGATCAGCACGAGCAGGACTTGATCGAGCAGTTTGGGCGCGCCGTTCGCCACCGAGCCGTAGGTTCCGTCAGCGAAGTCGACGATCGCGGAGATCAGCAGCACCGCGGCCAGGACGATCAGAACGAGCCCGACCGTGATGGTGACTATGTCCTGCGTGTGCTCGAGAAACCAGATCGAGCCCCTGACTGTGGGCGTGCCTGGCCGCGCGGGGCGGTGGCCAGGCACACCCACAGTCAGGGGCTCGATCTGGTTTCTCGAGCACACGCAGGACATAGTCACCATCACGGTCGGGCTCATTCTGATCGTCCTGGCCGCGGTGCTGCT
>JBKQTJ010000048.1:0-3209 GCA_052143255.1 Streptosporangiaceae bacterium
GCCGCCAGGGCACGGCTGCGGACGGCAAGACGGACGCGTTGTTACACTTCGCCCGCAAACTGGTCGAGACCCGGGGGCAGGTGTCCGACGGGGATGTGGACGCGGTGCGGCAGGCCGGCTTCACCGACGGTGAGATCGCCGAAGCGGTGGCCGGCGTGGCGCTCAACATCTTCACCAACTACTTCAACCACGTCGCCGCGACAGACATCGACTTCCCGAAGGCTGATGCACTGCCTGCCACTCGCTCATGAGTGTGCGGATCGCCTTTGTCCAACGATCATGAGGAATCCCATCGACAAGCCCTTAGCAGCAAGCAGCCCGAGTCTGCTTGCTGCCCCAAGACGGGAGAAGCCTGGAGACAGCCTTGAACTCGAGCGTACTTATTCCGGGGTTGCCGAACGTCATCCCCCGCCGTTCACCATCGAGACCGCCGTCCAGAAGGTGCGGGCGGCCGAGGACGCCTGGAACAGCCGCGACCCGGACCGGGTTGCCTTGGCCTACACCGAAGACTCCGTCTGGCGGAATCGCGGCGAGTTCCCGATCGGCCGTGAGCAGATCCGCCAGTTCCTGGCCCGCAAATGGGTTCCAGAGTTGGACTACCGGCTGGTCAAGGAGCTGTGGGGGTTCCGGGGCAACCGGATTGCCGTGAGGTTTCAGTATGAATGGCACGATGACGCGGGGCAGTGGTTCCGCAGCTAGGGCAACGAACTGTGGGAGTTCGACGAACGGGGGCTCATGCGCAACCGTGAGGCGAGCATCAACGACCGGCCGATCGTTGGGGCCGATCGCAAGTTCTTCTGACCCGCTCCCGGCCCTCGGCCAGCAGACCACCGCGGCATCCCGGGCGTTGAGTAACGCGCACTACTCTCCACCACGGAACATACCTTCTCACAATGGGTATGCGTCGATGCAGCGCGTCAGGCGCCACTTTCATTCGAGCAAGTCTCTCTCCGGCGTGTCGAGACGCTCGCGGAGTTCCGGGGACACCATGCCTAACTCTTGACGCGGGGTTGTGGCCGGGTTAGTTTCCCACCATGGCTCGATTGGCACGTGCGATAGCTCCTGGCATGCCTCACCATGTCACCCAGCGGGGAAACCGCAGACAGCAGACGTTCTTCGGTGAGGAAGATTACCAACACTACGTCGAGCTCATCTCGCCATTCTGCCGCGCAGAGCAGGTCGCGATCTGGGCATATTGCTTGATACCTAATCATGTGCATATGATCGTTGTCCCGCAGTCCACCGAGAGCCTGTGTCGCGCCATCAGCGAGGCACATCGGCGGTACACGCGGTGGATCAACTTCCGGGAGGGCTGGCGAGTGCACCTGTGGCAAGGCCGCTTCGCCTCGTTCATCATGGATAAAGACCACCTCCTGACCGCGGCGCGGTACGTGGAGCTCAACCCCGTGCGCGCCGGATTGGTCCAGGCACCAAGCCGTTAACGCTGGAGCAGCGCGGCGGCTCACCTGAGAGGGCGTGATGACGCCCCGGTGCAAGTCGCTCCGCTCTTGCAAGTGGCCCCTAACTGGCGCCGTCTGTTGACCAGCGCCATCAGAGACGAGGAGTTGAAAGCCCTCCGCGCGCATGAGCGTACCGGCCGGCCGCTCGGCGACAAGAACTTTCTGGCGCTGCTCGAACAGAATCTGGGCCGGATCTTGAGACGCCAGAAGCCCGGTCTCAAGGACGTGCAAGCGAGATGAGTATGCTGACCCCGGAAGCCCTCACCCGGGACGGGTCCGACCCGTGGTGGAGTTCGGCGAGGAGTCTTGTTTTTGTGCTACGAATCAAACAACCTGACCTGCCTCGCCCGTACCGCACCTGGGGGTATCCTTACACCCCGCTGCTCTACGTTGTCACCGCGGTCTTGCTGCTGGGCAACATGCTGGTCGATCTGCAAAGCCGCGTTCAGGCCCTGGCCGGCATTGGTCTGATTCTGCTGGGGATTCCGGCCTGGGCGCTCTCGCGGCGGCGGCCGCCGCGGACCTGAATAGACGATCGCATGGGAGGTCAGGTCGCGAGCATCTGCAAGGCCGTCTCGATCGAGGGCCGGTCGAGATCGGGCAGGAGCGAGGCAAGACGCGAGGTTTCGAGTGAGACGTCGGCCGGGCGGGGCTCGGCGAGCCTGGCATCCTGCCGCCGGTTGGCGCGTACCAAGTCGGGATCGAATCCCAGTGCCCGGGCTGCCCGCTGCATCAGCTCGTATCGGCTGACCCGCTCACGCCCTGCAACATGCACCCTGCCGCCGGCCTGGTTCTCCGCCAGGCGGATCAAGGTCCGCGCCGCGGTTGCGTAGTCGAGCGGGGTTCGGAATTCATCTTCGAAGAAGACCTGAGGTTCTCCCGCTCTGAGGCTTGCCAGGGCGCGGTCGAAGAACGAGGCTCGCCCGGCGCGTGACGGGCCATAAAGCAAGGAGATGCGAGCCACCAGCCCCCCGGGAATCTGGAGAACCAGCGGCTCGGCCGCTGCCTTGGTCCGGCCGTAGGCGAGCACCGGGCCAGTCTCGTCGTCTTCGCGATACCAGCCACGCGCGCCGTCGAAGACCAGGTCGGTCGAGGTGAAGATCAGCCGGCGACCGCGATCACCGCACCATGCGGCGAGTCGCCGGGTCCCCTCGACGTTGACGGCCAACGCGTGCTCGGGGGCCATTCGAACCTGGCCGGCCGTACTGATCGCCGCGGCGTGAATCACCACGTCGGGATCGGCTTCCTCGAGAGCCGAGGCCAGGGCTAACCCATCGGCCAGGTCAACAGGACGGACTTCCAATCCCGAGCGACTGCCCGTGGTTCCCCGGCTCCAGAGGACGAGCTCGGACCTGCCGGCGCGGCGCAGTTCATGAGCGAGGTAGGAACCAAGCTGTCCACTCGCTCCCGTCACGAGAATCCGCATGATCGCCAGCTCCCTCACCGCAATGGCCGGGCCGTGAAAAACTTTCGCAAGCCGCGCTCTCACCCTGCCGATCATAGGCCAACAGGGCTTCCGGGGGAACGACTGATAGCGCACATTTCCTTTCATGCGTGGGCAACGTGGGAGCGGCTGCGATGGATATTCGCAACGTGCCTTTGAACGACCTCATTCTCGATCCGAACCTCAACTTGAGAGACCGGCTCGACGATTTCACGGTCGAACGATATGCAGACTCCTGGGACCGGCTGCCGCCGATCACAGTCTATGAAGTCGATGGCAAGTGGCTGGTCGCTGACGGCTTTCAT
>JBKQTJ010000049.1:0-9018 GCA_052143255.1 Streptosporangiaceae bacterium
ACGAGAGTAGCGAGAATACGCACGACTAGCAGGGGGAGTCCCTTTCGTCCCGTCATGTGCCTCGGCTAAAGCCCCCGTAGCCAGCAGTAATTGCCTTGGCGGCAAGCCAGGCAGGCACGCCCGGGCAGCCCGCCTGGGCGGTTTGGCGGCGAGGCATTCAGGCAACCTCGCTAAGCTGTGCGGGCCTGCAACGACGCAGCCGGAATGATGCGAGAGGAACACCATGAGTAACGACACCGGAGTCGAGCGGACCCTGGTGCTGCTCAAGCCCGACGCGGTAGCCAGGGGCCTGGCCGGGCGCGTGCTCGCCCGCTTCGAGGCAGCCCTGCTCAAGGTGGTTGCGGCCAAGATGGTCTGGATGGATGCCGAGCTGACCCGGCGGCACTACTTCGATCTCGAAGACCGGTTCGGTTCCGGCGTTTACAACGCGATGGCCGAGTTCATGCAGAGCGGACCGGTCATCGCGCTGGTCATCGAAGGCGTCGAGGCGGTGGCCTGTACCCGCAAGCTGGTCGGGTCCACCTATCCCGACCAGGCTCCGCCTGGCACGATCCGGGGTGACTTTGCCCACATGAGCCGCGCCTACGCCAACGAGCGCGGCATCGCGGTAGCCAATCTGGTGCATGCGTCCGGGAATGCCGAGGAAGCAATCCATGAAATCGACGTGTGGTTTGCCAAGGATGAGATCCACAGCTACCACTCGGCAGCCGAGCGCTACATTCGGTAACTGAACCGCCGGACTTCATCGTACGTTCCCGGTGCGGCGGCATCGGCATAGTGCCAGCCGCCCCGGTGAGAGCGGCGCGCCTGCTTCGGATCGGCCGCCTCGTCGGCCGACCTCGAAGGGAGCACGCATGCCAGCACGTCAGCGTCTGGCTGTGGCAGCCGCCGCGGCCGGGGCCATCACCGCTCTTGGACTGACCGTGGCGCCCGCGGTCCAGGCCCAGCCGAGCGGGCCATTTCCCTATCTCAGCCACTTCAGCAAGCTGCACACGATTGCCTCGACGGTGCCGAACAACGGAGACCTCAATCCGTATGGCATTTTCGTAATCCGCAGCAGCGCCGGACGTCTTCGTGCGGGAAACGTCCTGATCAGCAACTTCAACGCGAAATCCAATCGGCAGGGCACCGGCAGCACGATCGTGCAGATCTCGCCCGGCGGTCACCGGACGCTCTTCGCCCGCATTACGAAGAGCTCGCTTCCCGGGTCGTGCCCGGGCGGCGTCGGCCTCACGACGGCGCTGGTGGTCCTGCCCGGCGGCTGGGTGGTCGTAGGCAGCACACCGTCCAGCAACGGAATGGCGGCAACGGCAAAGGCTGGCTGCCTGATCGTGCTGAACAGCAACGGCCAGGTCAAGGAGACCATCAGCGGCCACGGCATCAACGGGCCCTGGGATTCGACGGCCGTCTGGCATGGGAACGTCGCCAGTGTGTTCGTTACCAACGTGCTGAACGGCACGGTCGCGGCCGGCGGCAAGGTGGTGCATGGCGGTACCGTGCTGCGGCTCACGCTGCTGCTGTACCGGTACGGCATGCCGAAGCTGGTTTCGTCCACGAAGATCGGCTCTGGCTTCGCCGAGCAGACCAACTCCAGCGCATTCGTATTCGGGCCGACCGGCGTCGGGCTCGGGCGGCACGACACGCTGTACGTGGCCGAGACCGGCACCAGCCGGATCCACGCGATTCCGCAAGCGCTGACGCGATCTGGCAGTGCTGGCACCGGCATGCTCGTTACCACGGGCAGGCAGCTGAACATGCCGCTGGGCCTCGCCATCGCCCCGAACGGCGACATCCTGACCGTCAACGGCGGCAACGGCAAGATCGTGGAGACCACGCCAGTGGGCAGCCAGATCGCCTGGCGGTTCCTGGACACCTCCGGCAGCCCGAAGGGTGCCGGCGCTCTGTTCGGCCTGGCGGTGCGACCCGGCAAGCCAGGTGTCTATTACGTGGATGACGCCCAGAACACGCTTCGCCTGCTGCACTGAGATCGCGGCGCTGATCACGGCGGAGTTACTGGGGGTGCAGCCCCAGTAACTCCGCCGTGATCGCCGGATTTGGACCCCAGCCAGCGCTCCAGCCAGTCAATCTGCTCCGCCAAGGTGTGCAGCACCGATTCGCGCGCGATGTAACCATGGCTCTCGTGCGGGAGGATGACCAGCCTGGCCGTGCCGCCGGTGCCCTGGATGGCCTGGAAGAGCCGCTCCGACTGAATCGGGAACGTGCCGGAGTTGGCATCGCGCTCGCCGTGGATGAGGAGCAGCGGAGCCGAGATCAGGTCGGCATAGCGGAACGGCGACATGCGGTCGTAGACGTCAGTGGCCTCCCAGAAGCTGCGCCGCTCGGCCTGGAACCCGAACGGGGTGAGGCTGCGGTTGTACGCGCCGCTGCGGGCGATCCCGGCCGCGAACAGGTCGGTGTGGGCGAGCAGGTTGGCGGTCATGAAGGCGCCATAGCTATGCCCGCCTACCGCGACCCGCTGCGGGTCGGCTATGCCGAGCCGCGCAAGCGCCGCGATGTGCGCCGAGGCCGCAGTGGTGATCTGCTCCACATAGCTGTCGTTCATGGTCTCCGGGTCGCCGATAACCGGCATGGTGGCGTTCTGCAGCACGGCGTACCCGAGCAGCACGAACCACATCGGGTCGCCGGCATTGAGCCGGGTGAACCTTTCGCTGCTGCCGCGAACCTGGCCCGCGGTCGAGGCATCACCGTAATCGAGCGGATAAGCCCAGATGACCAGCGGCAGCGGCCCGTCGCGCTCGGCCACGTAGCCGGGCGGCAAGTGGAGCATGCCGGTTAGCTGAACGCCGTCACCCCGGTCGTAAGTCACGAGCCTCTTGTCCATGCCGGTGAGCTGGGGGTGCGGATCTGGCCAGGACGTGAGCTGGTTGCGGGTGCCGTCGCTGAGGTGCACGATCTCCAGGTTCGGTGGCTCAGTCCTGCTTTCATGCCAGATCAGCAGCCAGTCCCTGTCCTCGGCCACGAAGCCGAGGACCTGCTCGTAGCTGCCCGGTGGCGACTGGAACAGCCGCTGGGTGCTCAGATCGGTCAGGTCGAGGCGGTCCAGGAAGGGCCGGTCGCCGTCCGGGCTGGCGCCGTCGCCGCGCAGGTAGATCCGGCTGCCATCCTGGAGCACGGTGCGGGTGCCATCAGGGTGCACGGTCAGCACCGGGGCGCCGGGGTCGCGGTAGGACTCGTCGGCGGAGTGGTCGAAGATAACCCGGCTGGCGCCTGGATCGGCCAGGTCGGTCAGCCGCGAGGTGATCCACCGACGGTCGCGGTCATGCTCGGTGATCAGCAGGTTGCCCGCCTGGGCCATGTCGTACCAGCCCAGGCAGCGATGCTGGACCAGGACGCGCGCCTGCGGCTCGGCATCAAACGGGGCCGCTAGCCGGAGGATCTGGTCGCGGTGGTCAGCCTTCACAACCGGGTCACCGCCGTCCAGCGCCTCCGTCCAGACCAGGCTGGCGGGCGCGGACTCCTCCCAGGAGACCATGCGCGGGCCCGTCGGGACGCCGTGCCGCGGCACCTCGTCGCTGACAGGCAGGTCAGCGATGACCCGTTCCAGGTCCCCGGCCGCCGACCAGACCTCGACCCGCCGGGCGAAATAAGGGAACGGCACCCGGAACGAGTACGGTCGCTGGAGACGGTAGACCAGCAGATGCGAGCCGTCGGGCGACTCGCCGAGGTGGTAGTACAGGCCGGGCGGCCCTAGCTGCACAGCGGCTCCCGACTCCGGGTTGACCCGCAGCGGCACGGACGTGGCCAGGGCCTCGAAGACATCCGCGTCGGCGTCGGTGCGCAGCAGGTCAGTGAACGTCGCCATCTGCGAGCGCTTCCCCGCCGTCTCCTCGAGCTGGGGCTCGATCGGCTCTGGCCCGAGCATGACCGGCTCGCCGGGCGCGCCGAGAACGATCAGTGACGCGCCGTCCCGCGACCAGCGGATGGTGGAACTTGATGAAGCCGGATCGCCGCCCAGCACATCCCGGACCCGCAATCCCGGCACCTCGGCGGCTGTCGCGGCCTGGGCGTCTGCCACCCAGACTGCGATGCCGTCGGGCTCGTCGACCGTGAAGGCGAACCGCTGGCCGTCCGGGGCCCAGGTCGGCACGCTGACTGAGTTGCCCTCGGGCAGTTCGAGCCGGCGCGGCTGGCCCCCCGGCAATGCCAGCACGGAGATCCCGGTCAGCCTGCGAGTCCGCTGGCGCCCGCCGATAACCGGATCGAGCCGCAGCCCGGCCAGCGCCAGCCACGGCCGGGCCAGGTGCGCCACCGGCGGATGAGATTCATAATGCACGAGCGCGACGAACCGGCGGCCCGGGCCCAAGGACACGGCCGGGGTCGGCGGCGCATCGATGATCGAGACGATGTCGCTGTCCGGGACCAGGTACGCCACGTCTTGGGTTCCTCTCGTTGTAGCCCGCAAACCGATAGTTTCAGGCTGCGCGCCAGCGCCGGGAGGGGGTTGCCCGCATCCAGCGTGACGGCCAGCCAGACCGGCCGACATGGCGGCACCCGGAACCAGGCAGCGGCACCCAGACCGGGCGGGCCAGCGCTATCCCGTTGCCTCCTGAATGCGGGTTTCCTGGGGCAGCGGCGACGGCGGCACGCGCAGGATGCTGGCGGCCCAGGGCGGCAGCCACCAGTTCCAGCGCCCGAGGAGCGAGACGATGGCCGGGACCAGCAGCGACCTGACCACGGTCGCGTCCAGCAGGATGCCCGCCCCGACGCCAGTCGCGAAGATCTTCAGGAAGGTAAACGGCGCGCTGGCCAGTGCTGCCATGGCCAGGAACAGGATCAGGGCGGCAGAGGTCACCAGCCGGCCGGTGCGGCCGACGCCGGTGACCACGGCCTTGCTGGTGGAGCCCGTCGCGTCGTATTCCTCGCGCATCCGGCTCAGGATGAAGACTTCGTAGTCCATCGACAGGCCGTAGACGAAGGCGAACACGAATAGCGGAATCCAGCCGGTAATGGCGCCGGTAGCGGGCAGGCCCCAGATCGGCCGCGAGCCGTAGCCGTCCTGCCAGACCAGCACGAGCACACCGTAGACCGCGCCGACTGACAGCAAGTTCGCCAGTATCGCCTTCAGCGGCAGCAGCAACGACCGGAACGCCCTGGCCAGCAGGATGAAGGTGATCAGCGCCAGGCCCGCGAGCACGTAAGGAAAGTCGCCGTACAGCGAATGGATCTGATCGACCAGTCCGGCTGAGTAGCCGCCGACGAGGGCGGCCGGCTCGCCCCGGGCCAGCACGTCACGGACCCGAGCCGCGGTCGTCAGGCCAGCCGGGCCGGCTCCGTCTGCGGTCGGCAGCGCCTCGATCAACGCGGTCCCGCCGCGTCGCCAGGCAGTCCCGGATGGCGCCACTACGGCCCGGATGCCTGGCAGCCGGTCCAGCGCCGAGACGACCGGCTGGGAACTGACGGCCGGAGCCAGCACCTCGATCGGCGCGAGCACCCCCACCGGAAGGCCTGCCCGCTCCAGCATGACGACGCCCTCACGGGCCGGACCCTTCTGCGACAACGAGTTGGTGCTCGCGTCACCCACGTGCATGCCGAGCGCGGCGACGCCCAGGGCCAGCAGGACGGCCAGCCCGGCGGCCGCTGCGAGCCAGCGCTGGCGCACGACCAGGCGTGCCCAGGCAGTCCAGCCGCGGCTCGGGTTGCCCTCGTGCCGCAGCCGCGGCCACTCCAGCCGCGGGCCGATCCGGGCGAGCACGGCAGGTACCAAGGTCAGCGTGACAGCGACGCTGATCAGCGGAATGAGCATGCCGCCGATGCCGATGCTGCGGATGAACGGGATCGGCAGCGCGATCAGGGCCAGCAAGCCCAGCGCGACGGTGACGCCGCTAAAGACGATCGCGCGGCCGGCGGTCTGCATGGCCCGGCGGATCGCTTCCTGGTTATCGCTGCCCCGTGCCAGTTCCTCTCGCCAGCGGGTGATCAGCAGCAGCGAGTAGTCGATTGCGACGCCGAGTCCGACCAGGCCGACGAGGAACTGGACAACGAAGTTGACGGTCATGACGTAGGTAAGCCCGAGGATGGCCAGGAACGCCGTCGTGACCGACACGGCAGCGATCAGCAACGGCACGATGGCCAGCAGCGACGCGAAGACGAAGGCAAGCACGGCGAGGGCACCGATCGCGCCGAGCAGGATCTCGTCGCGCACGCCCGGCCCGTTGCGCGATCCGCCGGCGGTTGTGAGCGGCCCCAGCCCGGTCACCTGAACTTGCGAGCCAGGCGGCAGGTGAGCCAGCATAACGGCGCGGATCTGGGTGAGCGGGATGACCGGGTCCTGCCGGGTGTTGCCGTTGGTGGGCGTGAAGACCAGCCCGAAGGTTGTCCGGCCGTCGGCCGAGACGAAGCCGGGATCGCCGGTGCTCGGATACGAAACCACCCGGCTCGTCCCGGCGTTGCGGCTCGCGCCGATCCGAGCCACCGCGCCGAACGCGGCGAGCAGATCGGCCCGCGGCTGCGGCTGGGTGGCCGCCAGGCCGGCCGGCAGCCTGACAACCGGGACAAGCGGGACCTCGTTGCCGCCGCTGCGGTACTTCGCGATGATGGTCGCGTCCGCGATGTCGCTGCGGGTTCCGGGGATGTCGAAGCTCATGCTCAGGTGGCTGCTCAACACCGACGACGCGTAGCCGCCGATCAGGAAGGCCACCAGCCAGCAGACGCCGACGAGGCGGCGGCGCCTGAGCACGAAACTGGTCAGAGCTTCCATCGCCGCCAGACCAGCCCTTTCTGGACGGGGGGTGCTGGATCCCGGACCGGACTGACCCTATCTCAGCCCGATGACAGCGGGCATCCCGATTGCCTTCGGGCCGAGACGGTCACAGAACGCTAGTACCAGCCGGTATTCAGCTCGTGATCCCAGGCACCCTGCGGCGAGCCGTAGCGCTCCTTGATGTACCGCAGCCCCCACAGAATCTGAGTACGCGCGCTGGTCTGCCAGTGCGGGCCCGCACTGGCCATCTTCGCGCCGGGGACCGCTTGCGGGATGCCGTACGCACCGGAGTAGGCGTTGAGTGCGTGGATGTTCCAGCTGCTCTCCCGCGACCAGAGCAGGTTGAGGTAGCCGAACTGGCGCTGCCGCCATCCGAACCTGTGCAGCAGCCGGCGGGCGGTCTGCCGGGGAGAGAGCCTGACGCCCTTCCCGCCTCCGGAGACTCCCCTGCCGCCGGCATCGGGCCGTTCGCCGATCGGGCTGCTGCTGTTCACCAGCAGGGCGGCCAGGACGGCCGGCTGGTGGCGGGCCGTGGCTTCGGGCCGGAACAGGACGGCGTGGCTGACGATCGGGGCGGGCCGGGAGATGGCGGCGGGCCGGGAGATGGCGGCCGGCTGGGTGGCGCCGCCGACGGACCAGGCGCCGAGCGAGCCGGCCACGGCGGCCACCAGGGCCACCGCCGGTGCGGTCACTGCCAGGTGCAGCCTGCCGGGACTGAGGAGCCTGGCGAGCCTGCGATCGGGCTGATCATGCTTCGTTAGATCGTGCTTCGGGAGATCGCGTTGCGGTTGATGGTGCTGCGGTTGATCGTGCTCGGGGAGGTTGGATGTCCTGAGGAGGGACAAGACGGGCCTTCTGTCGGGCGCGCGATCGCGCGCTCGGCTTTCACCCTGCGCTCACTGCCTGCCGACACGGTCCGGCCTGGCTTCGCGGCGTGCGGACGTGTCGCAGGTACAGGGCGACGTGGCCGCTCAAGGCGGCCGTCACGCACGCGGGGTGCTGTCGACGGCCTACTCTGCCCGATGTTCGACAGCCATGTGGTCCGAAATTGGCATTACAAGGGTATGAGGTAAATCACATTTATCAGATTGTTATCAACTGAATTGACCGTCGATTACGTATTAAGCGATTTCTATTGTTTCGTGTGATGCGGGTGGGGTGAACGTGGCCGGAGAGGCCGTACCGCAGGCCCCCGGATCCGCGCGGGCCCGGCGAGTCACCGCCGGACCGCGCGTGTCGCCTCTCTTCGGCCCCCAGCGCTAACCGGCATAGGCGAGCCGGTGTGCCTTCCGCCTGTGCGGTCCGCAAGCTCCGCAGTACCGTGCCTGCGGACACGCCGACAGCAACGCTGTCCCGATCGGCCTGCGGCATTGCTCGCACCGGCCGTAGGTGCCACCCGCGAGCCGGTCCAGCGCGGCCTCGATCTCGGCTAGCGCCTGCCGTTCGGCCACCGCCTGGCGGGCAATCTGCCTGGCTCGTCCGGACTCCGAGTCCTGCTGAGCCTCGTCGTGGTAGGCCAGCGAGAGCGCGGTAACCCGCTCCAGCCGGTCCCGCCATCGTTGTTCAAGCTGCGCTCGCTGCCGGGCCAGGCTGGGCATCTGGATCCTCCTGCTCGCAGCCCGGCCGGGGTCCGATCCCGCCGCACCGCCGGGCTTACTTTTCTCAGCACACCGCGCGATGCTGCAGACCGGCTGAAAAGCTGTCGTCCGGACGCTCCGAATTGACAGCCGGCCGGACCGCAGCCGCCCAAGGACCGGCGGTGTTGGCCCGCTGGGCTGGCGACGATGACGAGCCGGTTCGGCCTCCGGCCGGGCGCGCAGGCAACGGCCGGGGGTATTCATACGTTAAGGGCTATAACAGCCATTAACGGATGCAGACGGCGACGCATAAAATCCGCGATTCATCTGCGAAACAGCAGGCTATTCCAGCGCATGGTTACGCTAGCCGCGGCCGGGCCAAAGATAATTTCAGCTGGTCCCCGCCGCGCCGCCAGCACGCTGGATCCCTTGCCGACAAGGGAATTTGCTACTGTCCGGCCCCCTGCCGGCGATTACCGGCACGCCAAGTCGGTGAGACCCTGACACTTCAGCTCACCGGATGGTGTTTGATAGTGCTGGTTGCATTCGTATTTTGCGTACGCGGCGCGAGCTGGTGAGGACCGGCCGATGGGGAATCAGTCCCCGGGAGCCTGACAACACGAGCGCGACGTCGTGGCGACCCAGGATCCTCGTCCGTGGATCCCGGAGATCACCCAGTAGGAGAAGGCACATGCCTCAGGGCACCGTGAAGTGGTTCAA
>JBKQTJ010000050.1:0-8464 GCA_052143255.1 Streptosporangiaceae bacterium
GCGCGGCCACCGCACCGCTAGTGATCACGCGCAAGGGCGGGCAATGTCCTCACCATCCCGCTCGCGCCGCGCACCGCGCGGGCCGTCGACCTGGCCATCGGTGAGCGCTGCGAAGGGCCGGTCTTCCTCGCCGCGGACGGCCGCCGACTGGACCGGCACGGCGCAGGGCGGATCGTCCGCCGGGTCGCCCGCCGCGCCGGGATCGGAAAGCCGGTCGGGCCGCACATCCTGCGGGACGCTTTCATCACCACCGCGCTGGACGCGGGCGTGCCGCCGCCTAGCGGGTTTCCGATTGCGCCGCCTGGCCAGGCAAACCCAGCCAGGCGGCCGCGCCAGGCCGCCAGTTACAGGTCGTGTACGCCTGCCGGCATCCGCGAGCCGCAGATCTGCGCAGCTTGTGAGTGCGCTCTGTCCCTCGGCGCGTGGACGCGCATATCCGGGCGTTCTGAGTGTTGAGGGCACGATCATGCCGGAGAGCTTCTCCCGGCGCCTCCAGGCGATGAAGGCGTCACGCCCGGGTGTGGCTTACCGGGACCGCCAGGTCCTGCCGTTCCAGACCCACATCGACGTCGGGTAGAACGGGCGGTGACAGGATGAGCAGCCGACATCCATCCCTCCGAACAGCACTATCTTGCGGGTGGCGCTGTCGTAGGTCATCGACCCGCCTGTCCGATCGCCCGGCACGGAAGTAAACCGGAGCTTGCGCCAGCTGGTCCCGGTCCAGGCCCAGATCTCGTTCCTCGGGTTACGGATTACGCCAAAGACCTGGCCTACCAGCATCAGCTGCTTGCTGGCCGGGTCGTAGGCCGCCTGCCAGCCGGCCGCGTTGTCGCGCGGGTGCACCGCCGGGTGCAGCAGTGTCCAGGTGGTGCCGTCCCACGACCATGTCTGGTTCGACTGGCCGGTATTAGTGTTGCCGCCGAACAGGATCACCGTCCTGGTCGCGCCGTCGTAGGCCATGGATGCGTGCCAGAGCTGCTCCGGCGAGCTGGCCGGGTGCAGCCGCGTCCAGGTCGCGCCGTTCCAGGCCCAGGTGTCGTTGTAGCCGATGATGCCGTCGAATCCGGAGAACAAGATGACCTGCCGGCTGGCGGCGTCATAGACCATGTTCACGTCTTGCCGGGGGGAGGGTGATGCCGCCGGATGTAGTTGGCGCCAGGTCCGGCCGGTCCACACCCACGTCTGGTCATTAAGGTGGCCATCCGGGGCGAACAGGGGCCTGTCGCTGCCGCCGAATAGCAGCAGCTGGCCGGTGGCGGCGTCATAGACCATGGCCGCGCCGGTCCGCGCGGAGGGCGACCGGGCCGGATGCCGCCTGATCCACGTCGCGCCGGTGCGGGTCCAGGTGCCCCGGAAGACGCCCGGATGAGCGGTGCCGGCCGTGTCGCCGCCGAACAGCACCAGCTCATGCAGCCGCGGATCGTAGGCGAACGAGCCCCAGGCACGTCCCGGCGGCCGGACCACGCGGGCAGGCGGCGATGTCCCGGCCGCGCGGGCGCCGCGCGCCGGGCGGCTGCCCATATGCGTGGCAGCCGCGGGCACGCGGGCCGTGACGAGCGCAGACGCTGCGGCCGGCTGGTCGGCCGCCACCGCCGCGCCGGGCCACGCCAGTCCAGCGGCAGCCAGCAGCACGATCGCTGACAGCGCGCCGCTCCGCATGCCATGAGCCTTGAAACCAGATGTCATCGAAAGACCCCGCCCTGGCGCCACCTGCGCCGCCGCTGCGGTCACCTCTATGATCCGCTACGCGCCGGAATCGCCAGGTTTCGCTGGCGCTAACCTATGACCGCAGCCGCGGCCAGCCAAGGGGGGGTCTCCCCAGCCCGGCACCGCCGGAGCGCGCGCAGCCGGCAATGGGTTCGGGTGTAAACCCTGATTGATGCTTTAACCCAAGTGTCGGGAAACCACATAGGTACCGCCGGTCACCATATTGCTCCCCCGCCTCTAATGCCCCGTCGGCGTGGTGAATCTGTAGCTTGAGCGTCAGGGCATAACCGCGACCGTCGCACGCACTGGATCCGCCTGATTGGCGCTGACCCCAGAATGTCCTCCCGGCAGCGGCGGTTGCGGTCAGGTGATTCCCGCGAAGCTGCGCGCCTCATCACGGTCCCGGCAAGCCCGCAGTCTACCGGTCGGTGGCCAGGCGTCCGTGCACGTGATCGTCGTGACGACGACCCAGACCGTCCTGGGAAGCCGAACGCAAGGTGCCCTCCAGCCCAAAGCCGGCTCGTGACGCAACTCGGCACGACCCAACGTTCTCCACGGCATGCTCAATCTGGATGCGAGCAAGTCCGAACTCAGCGAAAGACCACCGGGCGACGGCCGCGACTACCTCGCTGCCGACCCCGCACCGCCGCTGCCACGGCGCCACCCGGTACCCAATCTTGGCGGTCGAATGATCACGGTCGATCGCGAAGATCGAGCAGTTGGCCACCAGCCGGCCGGTCGAGAGGTCGACCGCGTGCCAGGTGGCATGCGTCCCGTCGCTCCAGTCGGCGCCTCTGACGCACCACGAGCGCGCCGTTTCGACATCCGCGACGCTCGGAGCCGGATTCCACAAGATGACCTCGGGGTCACGCAGCATGGCTAGCGCGTCCTCAGCGTCCTCCTCCACCGGGAGGCGCAGCAGGAGATGGCCGGTCATCAACTCCACAACGGCACGCTATCGAAAACAGCCTGCTCGCAGCGCCGCGCGAACCGACCGCAGGATACGGACCAGCCTCGCGCAGCAATTGGTCATAAGGCAGCCGAGCCCAACGGCCCAGTACGACTGTGCCCCATGAGCGCATCGACGCGGACCTGCTCGAGATGCGCGCCCCAGAACTGGCGTGGGGATTCTGTCCGCCGCAAGAACGCCCGCAAGCTGCACAGCGCTGAACGTCGTTCTCTAGCCGTCTATTCACCTCGCCACGGCTGCTCGGTCGCTGGCTGCGGCAACGAGTGTGAACCTGTTGAACACGGTCGTATTCCGGGCCACGAACGTCCCGACGGGCACGCTGAAAGCGACGCCGATACCGAGTGCCAGCACCCCGCGCCGTGACTCGCGATCTCGGGACCAAGGGCCCGGAACAGTCATGACTTCAGGGCCTGCTCATCCGACCGTCCCCGGCGTGGACTTCTGGCCATCCCATCAGCTGGGCGGGGATGCAGATGGCAACGGGCTCGGGCGGGAAAGCACAGATAGCCAGGCACAACGCGGCCACGCTGGTCTTCGAATCGATGCGGATGAACCGCTGGGTGATCCTGTCCGGTTATGCCATGCTGGCTGCCTGCACTCAGCTGCTGTGGCTGGCCTACGCGCCGATCACGACGCAGGCAAACCACATCATGGGGGTATCCCAGGGCGCGGTCGGTGATCTTGCTGGAATCTTCCCATTCATGTACGTGGTCGTCGCGCTGCCCGCTGGCCGCTGGCTCGACTCCCGGTTCGCCCGAGCGCTCAGCCTCGGCGCGGTCCTCACCGCCGCAGGCGGAGTGCTCCGCCTGGTCGGGCCCACCTCTTACGGCTGGGCCCTGGCTGGCCAGTTCGTGACCGCGCTCGGCCAGCCGTTCGTGCTGAACTCGATCACCAAGGTCGCCGCCCGCTACTTCCCGACCAAGGAACGGACCGTGGCCATCTCGATCGGCAGCGTGGCCTTGTTCATCGGGATTCTCGCCGCGGTCCTGACCGGAAGGCCGTTGCTTCATACCGGCGGCCTGGTTCTCCTGCTGCAGGTCCAGGCCGCAGTGGCAATACTGGCCGCCGTCTGGGTGCTCATCGCGGTCCGGACACCTACCGCGTTCCCAGGCGATCCGTCGGTCGCGGTGTCCCTGCGCTGGCTGCGGAATGACCGGTTCATGTGGCTGCTTGCGGGTTTGCTGTTCATCGGCATGGGGGTCTTCAACGCTGTCGCGACTTGGCTCGACTCGATCCTCACCCACTTCGGCCACGGCAGCGCCAGTGGCTACCTGATCGCGATCATGACGGTGGGCGGGATCGCGGGCGGCGCGCTGCTGCCGGGCATCGTGGCGCCACGGGACCAGCGCCGAGCCATGCTGCGGGTAGCGCTGATCGTGACGGCGGTCGCGTTCGCCGTCATCGCCGGCATCCACGACCCGGCCGTCGGCGGCATTGTGCTGTTTGCCGCCGGTTTCTTCCTGCTAGCCGGTCTGCCAGTGGTGCTCGACTGGTCAGAGCTTCACGCCGGCCCTGAGCGCGCGGGCGGTGCAGCGGGATTCCTGCTGCTAGCCGGGAACCTCGGCGGCGTGGTCCTAGTCCTGATAGTCCAGGCCGCGATTGGCAATCCGTACTTCTCGCTTGGCGCCTTGGCAGTGTGCTGCCTTCTGGGGCTCGCGCTCGTTGCGAGGCTGCCTTCGCGTGGAGCAGCTTAACCATGGGAGCCACAGCTAAGGGAGACGTGTGACATGAGCGACCCGATTGCTGAACTGGAGCGCCAGCTCAAGCCCTACCGGGACAAGTTGCCGTCGTTCCGGGAGTTGCCTGCGCACGGCCTGACCAGGACTGAAGTGACTGACCTCGTCGGACAGATGGCGTCGGCGGAGGAGCGCACCTGGCGGGACGGATATGCGTCCGGGGCCGTCTACCACGGCGATCCGGAGCACGTGGCGTTCCTTAGTGAGGTCTACACGGCCGAGTCACAGAGCAACCCGCTGCATCCCGATCTTTGGCCGAGCGCGACGAAGTTCGAGGCGGAGATCGTGGCCATGACCGCATCGATGCTGGGTGCTGGCCATGTAACGGCCGAGACCCCGGTCGCGGGCACGGTGAGCTCGGGCGGGACGGAGAGCATCCTGCTGGCGATGCGCGCCTATCGGGATCTCGCCCGCGAGCGGCGCGGCATCGCCGTGCCGGAGATCGTCGCGCCGGTCACCGCGCACGCGGCGTTCGACAAGGCGTCCAGGTTCTTTGACATGCCGCTGGTGCGGGTCCCGGTGAACGACCAGTTCCGCGCCGACATGGGCGCGATGGCTGCAGCGGTGACCGAGCGGACTGCAGTTGTGGTGGGTTCGGCACCGACATTCCCACACGGCGTGATCGACCCGATCCCAGAGATCGCCGCGCTCGCCGTCGAACGCGGGGTGGGCTGTCACGTCGATGCCTGCCTCGGCGGCTTCATCCTGCCGTGGGCGGAGAGGCTGGGCTACCCCGTTCCCGCATTCGATTTCAGGTTGCCAGGGGTGACCTCAATGTCTGCGGATACGCACAAGTACGGTTACGCGGCCAAGGGTACGTCGGTCGTGCTCTACCGAGGCAAGGAACTGCGCCAGTTCCAGTACTACACGGTGACCGACTGGCCGGGCGGGCTTTACCTGTCCCCCACGTTGGCCGGCAGCCGACCGGGCGCGTTGTCCGCAGCGTGCTGGGCAGCGATGGTCTCGATTGGGGAAGATGGCTACCTCGAGGCGGTCCGCAGGATCCTTTCGACGGGCGCGCATATAAGAAACGGGGTGGCGGCCATCCCGGGCCTCCGCGTGCTGGGCGAGCCCTTGTGGGTTACCGCGTTCGCCGCCGATGAAGGCCTGGATGTGTACCAGGTCATGGAGAACATGAGCCACCGCGGCTGGAGCCTCAACGGCTTGCAGCTGCCGCCCGCGGTGCATCTCGCGGTCACGCTCCGCCACACGCTGCCGGGGATTGCCGACCGCTTCCTCGCCGACCTGGCCGACTCGGTCGAGGAGGTCCGGGCTAATCCCGGTGTCAGCACCGGCATGGCCCCGATCTACGGCATGGCGGCTAGCTTGCCCGCGGAAGTCGTGCACCAGATGCTCGCCGGCTACCTCGACATGCTGTTTGAGGTGTGATCGTGGCCCGCCACATCCTCGCCATCGACCTCGGCACGTCGGCGCTGAAGGTTGCCCTGGTCAGCACCGCAGGTGACGTGGTGGCGTCGGAGCAGGAGACATGCACGGTCACGTTGCTCCCCGATGGCGGCGCCGAGCAGGACCCGATGGCCTGGTGGGACCTGATCACCAAGGCGTCGTCTCGGCTGATGGCACGCGCCGTCGCGCCGCCCGACTCAGTTGTGGCAGTGTCCTGCACCGCCCAATGGTCGGGGACAGTGCCCGTCGGGGAGGACAGCCAACCGATCCGTAACGCGATCATCTGGATGGACTCACGTGGCGCCCCGTACGCGCGGCGCATCGCCAGCGGCCCGGTGAAGATTCAGGGCTACGGGGTAGACAAGCTCGTCCGCTGGATCCGTACGACGGCCGGGATACCCACGCAAAGCGGTAAAGATCCGATCGCGCACATCCTGTGGCTCAAGCAGGTAGAACCCGAAAGCTACCGTCGCACTAGGGTCTTCCTTGAGCCGAAGGACTGGCTCAACCTCCACCTCACCGGGCGGTCCGCGGCATCATTCGACTCGATCGCCTTGCATTGGGTGACCGACAACCGGCACCTGGACCAGATCCGGTATGACCCTGGGCTGCTCCGCCTGGCCGGTCTGGATCAGGCGCAGCTGCCGGACCTGCTGGGGGCTACGGACATCCTCGGCCCGCTGGCGGCTCCGCGGGCGGGAGACCTCGGCGTCCCGGCCGGCATCCCCGTCGTCGTCGGCACACCGGACGTCCACTCGGCCGCGATCGGAGCCGGGGCCACTCGGGACTTTCAGGCGCACCTGTATGTCGGGACATCCTCGTGGCTGACCTGCCACGTTCCCTTCAAGAAGACCGACCTACTGCACAACATCGCCTCGCTGCCGTCGCCGATACCAGGCCGGTATTTCGTCGCGGACGAGCAGGAGACGGCCGGTGCCGCGCTGACCTTCCTGCGCGACAGGGTGCTGTTCGATGCGGATACGCCGGACTCGGCCTACCAGGAGTTCGATGAGATGGCGGCGCGAGCCAGGCCTGGCAGCGGCGGAGTGATCTTCACGCCGTGGCTGTACGGCGAACGCACGCCGGTGGAAGACCGGTTCGTACGCGGCGGATTCCATAACCTGTCGCTGTCAGCCAACCGGGACGACCTGGTGCGGGCTGTGTTCGAAGGGGTGGCGCTGAACACGCGCTGGCTGCTTCAGGCCGTGGAGCGCTTCACCCGCCACCGGCTGGAACCGGTCCGGTTCATCGGCGGTGGCGCCCGCTCGGAGGTGTGGAGCCAGATCTTCGCCGACGTGCTCGGTCGGGCCATCGAGCAGGTCGCCGACCCGGTGAACGCCAACGCGCGGGGAGCAGGCCTGCTGGCGGCAGTTGCTCTCGGTGACCTGACCTTCGACCAGGTCCCGGACCGGGTCCGGGTGAGTCGTACCTACAGCCCAGACCCCGCGCTGAAGGGGTTGTACGACAACCTGCTCCGGGAATTCGTCGGCCTCTACCGGCGCAACCACCGGGCGTTCGCACGGCTCAACCGCGGGATCGACGCCGACTGACGCGGCTACGCGGAGTATGTGACGTTGCCAGAGGCCTATGTGGCGCCCGCACCAGCAGGACTGGACTGGCCGCACCCAGCCTATTCGCTATGCAGCTCGCTGCCCGCCAGGGCGCCCAGGTCGTGGCCGAAGGACCGGCTGACGTCGCTCTGGACGTGATCGGAGGGCTCCCCGCCAGGGAAACGTTCGCGGCAGTGCGAGATGGCCGGCGGTACGTCACGGTGGTCCCCGAATTCTGGGTGCACGGCGGTCATTTCACCCCTGCGCGGGATCGGGCCCATCGTGCTGAGCGTGGAACCCGATGGCAGGCAGCCGGAGACATGCGATCACGCATACTCGGCGATCTCGCGCTCTGTCTGCCTGTGAGTCCGTCACGGTCAGTGATGCTGCCTGCGCGATCGTTAGGCGCACATCGCCGCCTGATATGGACGGTGACCTTCTCGCTGGAGTGGCCGTCGACGCTCCGCCCGATCGGGCTGATCTGCGCGCGTTCAGCTTGTGTCTGACGGGAGTAGATTGCGGCCAGACCTGCGGTCGATGAGCCAGCCCGCGGCTGCTGTGGCGGTGGCAGGCGGCCGCTCCGAGCAGGCTGACCGGCACCCCAGCGACCCGCCCGACGGGGTGCGGCGGGTCATCGACCGCGGTGCCGGGAACTACAGGACCGGATCGCGGCAGATTTGCCGCGGTGCCGGCTTGTGCTGGAGTCCGCTGCCGACACATCCTCGATTGTCAGCAATTGCGCGGGAAGGATGTGCCGATGCACGAGGTGCAACTGACCCGGCGACCACTCGCTGCGCTGGCATCCGTCCTCGCTGCTGATCAGCGGGCAGCCTTTGTGGCAGCCGCGGCCCAAGCTCGCAAGTCCTTAGCCGGGCGGGTGATCTGGAATGTCAACGCGACGGCGACGGGCGGCGGTGTAGCGGAAATCCTGCAGACGCTGCTCGGGTATTTCCTGGACGCTGGTGTCGACGCCAGATGGCTTGTGCTCGACGGCAAGGCGGACTTCTTCGCGGTCACGAAACACCTCCATAACGCCATCCACGGCTTCGGCGATCCCGGCCAGCTTGGCGCCCCGGCGCACGCCGCCTATCAGC
>JBKQTJ010000051.1:0-6723 GCA_052143255.1 Streptosporangiaceae bacterium
GCCGTCAGGTGCCCGTAGACCGACGACGTGATGGTTACCGATGAATGACCAAGCAGCGTGGACACGACCTCGATCGGGACGCCGTCGCGCAGCCACCGGGTCGCGGCACCGTGCCGGAACCAGTGAGGATCGAAAGAGATCCCGGTCCTGGCCCGCAGCCGCAGGACCAGGTCATAGGCCGCCTGATAGGACCACGCGTGCCCCTTCGGCTCCGCCCAGATGTTGACGAAGACATGGCCGCTGTCGATGCTGCCGTACTCCTCGTGCAGGTAGTCGGCATACAGCCGGATCAGCTCCGGCCCGACGGGGACCGTCCGGCCGCCGGACTTGGCCCTCGCCCCGTTCGCGTTCTCCCGCGCCACGATGCTGATCTCCTGCTCCGCGGCGGCGATGTCCTCGTGGCGGAGGCCCAGGGCTTCTCCCGCGCGGCAGCCGCTCTCGTAAAGCAGGGCGAAGAAGAAGCGGTCCCGCAGCCGGGTGCACGCATCCAGGATCGCCTGTGCCTCAGCGACTGTCAGGATCCTCGGCAGCTTCTTCTGGGCTTTGAGCGCGATCGCCCGGCCGCGATACGGCTCGCCCTTGCTCACATGATGAAGGAACGGCTTCCAGCCGCCCCGCCCGCCGGTCCGCCACATGGCCAGCAGATCACCGACGCCAGCGCCGTTACGGGCCTGATGCGCATAGAACGCGCTCACCGCAGCGAGCTTGCGGTTTACCGTCGAGGCAGTCACCTCAGCCATCACCGATGGCAGCACCGCGACCCCGCCCAGCCGCCCCGCAGGCGGCAACTGCAGCCAGGCGACGAACGCCCCGATGTCCTCCAGCCGGGCCTTCCGCCAGTCCAGCGAGCGAAAGCCTAAGAACTGCCAGTAATCCTTCAGGTCATAGGCATAGGCCTTCACCGTGTTCGGCGACCGGCCGATGTCAGTCAGGTAAGCCAGGAACCGGTCGACCGGGACGACCGGCACGTCGTCATCTCCCAGCACCGTCTCCGCGCCGTTGGCTGGCTGACTGGCCGGTTCGGAAGTCACCGGCCAAGTCTCGCGAAGCCGAGCGAAACATACGAAGACACCCCCCCGCACTACGGCTTGGGAAGACCTGGCTAGTGCGCAAAATCCGCGCTGCACAGCAGCAAACCCGCAGGCATCGGCGGCTATCACTCCGGCCTTCTGGCCGATACCCCGGCCACCTGGAGGGTGTTCTTCGGCGCGGCGGACACCGATGCGACGACTGCGACGGGCGCAGGCCAAAGGCGGCTCGGTCGTATGGGAGCCTTAAGACCATCCGTCCGGGCGTTTGAGCACGGTCGCCGATGACCAGGGCGCCCACTTCTCGATACTCACCCTCACGTCCGGGTAGAACAGCGCGGGCTGGCGTGTGACCCCACGGCGCAGCTCTTGCTGTTGATCGCAGCGCGCGGGCGGATGTCTGGCCTGCAGCCTCCCCGACCTGCGGCCCATAGCAGGCCTACGCGGCGGGTGCTATATCCGCCGTTCTGCACCGGGCGAGGGTTCCAGGTGTGGCTGTAATGGCCGCGCCCGGAAGATCATTCTGCGGAAGCTTAGGCGCCCGCCGGTGTTCGGTGCCGGGCCGCTCGCCCGCACTCAGCCGGCGCAGCTCGGGCCACAGCGGCCAGGGCAGCTACACCAGCCGGCAGGCCGCCTACGACATCCGCAAGCTGCGCAGCAAGAACCTCGCTGTCCGGCAGGACGGCTCCCGCCGCTATCAGGTGCCGCCCCAGGCGGCGCGCATAATCGCCGCCCTGCTAGCCCTGCGCGACCACGTCATCGGACCCATCCTGGTCGGCGTCCGCAGCCCCCGCATCGGCCGCAAGCCCGCCACCTGGACCCCGATCGACCGCCGCTACGAAAGCCTGCGCGTCGGCATGCAGGAACTCTTCCGTGACCTCGGCATCCTGACAGCCACCGCATAGACAACATTTTGTCGATCATCGAAAGGCACGTTTCTAGCGCCGCCAACGCCTCTTCGACCCCTGCCCGATCTGGCATCCGGTAGTACGCCCAGCGTCCACCGCGAGTGGACTCGCCTGACTTTTCGAGCAGCCCATAAGCGACCAGCAGCCGGAGTCCGGGCTTCCAGGCGGGCTCACCGGTCAGGTCTGCCACCTTCTGAAGCACCCAGCTTCCAGCGAACTCGCCACCGTACGGCTCGGCTTCACGGTCTTGGAGGCAGGCCGGAAGCGGGTACTTGTCTCGATCAGATCCGGTAGATATAGACCTCTCCCTTAACATGCCCTGCGCCTAGCGCTCCGACCGCCACGGTCTGGCGCCAGATGGCGGCAGTGATGCCGAACTCACCGACCGGGACCTGCAGGCCTGGCAGCGGCGCAGCCAGACGCCAGTCGGCCTTGGTCTTGGTGAACAGGTACGCGCGGCCTGCCCGGTTCGCCTCGGCTCCGGGCGCGGTGGCAACCAGGACCCGTCCCGCGATGCCCACTGCTGAGCCGAAGTTATCGAAGGTGCCGGACCCTGGGTCTGGCAGCTCCGCGGACCGCCTCCAGCCCGACGCTGCGTCGGTGTACACGAAGACACGCCCGCCATTCCCGATTGCGCCAACCGCGGCAGTCCTGCCGGAGATCGCGACCGACTGCCCGAAGTAGTTGCCGCCTGGCGGGCGCGGGTGCGAAAGCACGGCGGTTTGCCGCCAGCCGCTGTTGGCCTTGCGGAAGATATACACGATCCCGGCAAATCGTGCACTGACGATAGCCTCGCCGCCCGACATCGCCACGACGCTCCCGAACCCGCCGACCGGCCTGCTGCCCCGGCCCGAGCCTCTCAGCGCAGCGGTGGCCGCCCAGCCATGCCTGCCCTTGGTGTAGACGATCACCCGGCCGGCGCCACTCTGGACAGCGTCCTCGCCGACCAAGACGGTGCCGCCCGAGACGGCCACAGAGTCCGCGAATCCATCCCCCTGATATGCGCCTGGAGCACGCAGCTCGGCGGCCTGCCGCCAGCCCGCCGCGGTCCTGGTGAACACGTACGCCCGGCCGATGCCCTGTCCCTGGGCGCCGCCGCCGACCCCGTTGGCGCCGACCACGAGCGTGGTCCCCGACACGGCGACCGCGTTGCCGAACCCGTCGCCCGGGCGGGTGTCAGATCCCGCCAGCTCGGCGACCTGCCGCCACCCGGACCTTGCCCGGGCGAACACATACGCCCGTCCGGCCTGGCGACCGTGATCCTCCGCTCCGACCACGATGGTCGTGCCGGACCCGGCTATCGCGGTGCCGAAAAAGTCCCCGGCCACGGTATCGGCGCCGCGCAGCCGCGCGACCAGCACCGGGTGCGTCGGGCGGGACGCAGCTGACGCCGCGGAGCGGGCTGCGGTCAGCCCGCAGGCGGATGCTGTCAGCCCGACCGCACAGGCGGCCACAGCGAGATAACGTCTGGTCATAGTTGTCCACAGTGAGCGTGCTTGTAGTACCTCTGGAGATACTTGCAGGCCTTGTCGGCCCGCGGCGTGATGGTCTGGTATGGGTTACCAGGGCGCTCGTAATCTTCCATGAAGTTCCACGTAGCGTCGTACAGGTCTTTTGTGCCCTTCAGGTCGCTTAGGGCACTGGCGTTAGGCAGGTAATTGGTTTCGTGGGCTAGTTCTTGGGCGACGAACTGCACCTGTATCGCATAGCTGAATTGCGATGCATGGTGTTTCTTGGCGAAGGCCTGCTCGTGATCCCATCGCGCGTCCATATACGGATTCTGGGTACTGTCCGGCGAGTAGGTCCACTGCGCGATCCCGATCCCGCAACTATTCGTGGTGCTGGGGGTGCAGTTGTGCTGCTTTTGCGTCGACACAAGGTAGTTCCCCGACTCGACGATGAGGTTCCCCAGTATCGCGGCGGACTGGAAGTTCTTCAGATTGAGCTTGTGCATCAGGTAGAAGAAGCAGTAATGGGCCCGCTCGGCGAGCGTCTTGAACGGATTGGGCTTGTGGTGGGCGCACCGGTTTGTGCCGGGATAGGGGATGCAGCCGAGGCCCATGGGGTCACCATCGCTGACCGGGTTGCCGCCGGCGTACGCGTAGGGCGCGAGGGTGTCGGCGAGGTCGGGGTCGACGGAGGTGAACTGGCCGGTGCCGGGGTCGTAGTACCGGTTGATGAGGTAGGTCAGGCCGTCGGGGTCGGTGTAGCCGCCGGCGTAGCCGAACGGCGTGGTGCCGGTCAGGCCGCCGGTGGTCTGGGGGTTGCCCCAGGCGTCGTAGCTGGTGGTGCTGGTCAGCGCGCCGGACGAGTTGACGGTGCCGCGGACGGAGCCGAGGGAGTCGGTGACTAGGTAGGTGATGGTGCCGGTGGCCAGGCTGACCTGTTCGGCGGGCGCGGTGCCGCTGGTGTAGATGTAGGCGCTGGCCGAGTCCATGAGCAGGCTGGTGCCGTTCCACACGTAGTTCTCAGTGGTAGCGGACTGGCCGTTCGGAGTCATGGTACCCGACGCGCGCATGCCGTCGCCGTCGTAGACCGCTGCGGTCATGCTGCCGGCCGGGCTGGTGTAGGAGGTGAGTTGCCCGGCACCGTTCCAGGTTCCTGACGTGAGCGTGGTTGATCCCTGGGTGGCGGTGAGCCGCTGCCCGTCGGCGTCGTAGGCGTAGCTGGTGGTGGTGCCGGACAGCGTGGAGGAGGTCAGCTCGCCGGCCTTGTCGTACCCGGTCGTCCCAGTCGTGGCTCCGGTGGGCAGGGTGGTGAGGTTGCCGGAGGCGTCGAACCCGTAGCTGAGTCTCGTGCCGCTGCCGGGGGTCATGGAGGTGACCCGGCCGAGAGGGTCGTAGGTGTAGGCGGCCGGGGTCTGCGGCGAGGACGGGGTGTCGGTTTCGTTCAGGATGGTCCCGGCCGGGGCGTCGGTGTAGGTGAACGACTGCAGCGTGCTGGTGGAGTTCTTCAGCGTGATCGCCGACGGGGTGTCGGTGGGGTCGTAGCTGGTGCTGATCGTGTCCCCAGAGGATCCGAGCGTGACGGAGTTCGAGAGGCCGTCGGGAGTGTTGCCGACGGTGATCTGGTGGCCGTTGAAGTCGGTGACTGAGTTGAGCTGGTCAGCGTTGTCGTAGCCGTAGCTCACGGTGTCGCTGGTCGCCCAGCCGGCGGTGGATGGCAGCGGGTAGGTGATCCCGGTGACCTGCCCGTCAGGGTTGTAGCCGTAGCCGGTGACCTGCCCGGCGCCGTTGGTCGTGGAGGTCAGCTCGCCGAACGAGTCGTACTGGTAAGAGGAGCTGCCGGTGGCGTCGGTCATCGCGGTGCGGCCGCCGTCCGCGTCGTAGCTGTAGCTGACCGAGTGCGCGGACGACCCGGAGTAGGACACGGTGGCGGGCTGGCCTCCCGGCAGGGGAGCAACAGTGATTGCTGAATGCCGTGGTCGGCGCAGCCACTGCCGGTGATTGCCCATACCGGCTACGACTGCCGGCAGGCGCCGCAGTCGCGGGCCGAAAGTGCACGCAGTGTTGTGCAATCCGCCCGCCCGGGCCCGGCTGCCGGGGGCAGGCTGATCAGGGCGAGGATCGTGATAACCCGGAACCTTCTGCGCAGGGCGTCTGTGCACCCCGCTGTAGGCGTCTGCCGCCCGCGCCAGCAATCCTCACATGGCTCCCTCTGTGCTATGGGCGCGGTTTGGCAGGAGGGACGGTCTACGCTGCCAGTGAGCGCCGGGACGAGCAGCTGTCACTGATGGAGCTGACCTTGCTGACAGTGCCGACCTGCCAGAGCGCCGCTGTGTTCGAGGAGCGGCGCTCGGCCGCGCTCGTCGGCCATCCGGGCGCGGTGGTGCACCGCAGCGAGGTCACTGACGAGCAGGAGGCGGCGAAGGCGGGGATGCACGGGTCGCCGACGCTACTGATCGACGGAGCGGACGCATTCGCCGCGCCGGGCGACCCGCCGAGCTGGTCATGCCGGCTGTACCGCGACGATGCCGGCCGGCCTGGCCCGGCACCATCGGTGGAAGCACTCAGGCGGGCGCTCGCAGGGCCACATGACTGACCCGGAACTGCATCCTGGCTTCTAGCCTCGCGGCGAATTGCGGGGCGCCTCCCGGAATGGCCAGCGCGCGTGACGCGACAGTGCTGCCAGGATGGCGCTCGCTGGCGCGCTGTCGCCGCAATGGTAACGGGAAGCACGCTCATGCGCCTTGCGGGCACTGTAAGCGCCGGCGGTTCAGGTGATGTCCCGGCTGGCTGTGCGGAGCGTCCCGGCGGCGGCGAGCGCGACGGCCCAGCCGGCGAACACCACCCCGCCCAGCCCGGGTGCCAGCAGCCGGACGCCGGCCTGACTGGCCTGGGTGAGCCCGTCGGCAGCGACTCCGGGCAGGTAAGCGCTCCAGCTGTGCAGCGCGGTGATGTGGGAGATGAGCGGCTCGGCGACGTAAAGGTAGATCAGTATGCCCGCGACGGTGGGCAGCTGCCCGCCGGCCAGCGCGCCGAGCGGTCCCGGACGCGCCGAGGATCGCTGCTGAGGCGACGACGGTTGCTGAACTTCTACTCGCGGTCGGCCGATGATGTCGTTGATGACCTGCGGGCGTACGACTCAGCTACGACCCGATCACCGGAGCCAGCGTGCTCCGGGACCGCGGGCCGGAACCGCCAAGCCAACGCTTCGGCTCACCCATTACCGAAGTATCCCATACATGCTGGGCTCTCCTAGCGATCCTTGGCCGCTAGCCAGGCGACGACTTTCACCTATGCCGCGGCCTGGTCTTTAGCATGCTTCTTAGGCGAAGCGACAAGAAC
>JBKQTJ010000052.1:0-24168 GCA_052143255.1 Streptosporangiaceae bacterium
TTGATCTATGACGGTGGCGGCTGGGGCTTCGAGCCCACCTACAACATGCCCGAACTCGGATCGGCGCTGGCCACAGGCGGCGTCTCGAATGCGGGCTACTACTCCGACCCCGTCAACGACGCCAACCTGAAGGCCGTTTACACCGGCGGCTCTTCGCTGTCTAGCTTCTACCGCTACGAGGATTACCTGGGCGAGCAGCTCCCGCTGCTGTGGATGCCGGAGATCTTGCTGCAGGTCTCGGCAGTGAAGAACAACCTCCAGGGCTGGTCCCCGCAGCAGCCGCAACTCAATATCACGCCCGAGACGTGGAAGTTCACCGGTTGATCGCGGGCATCGGTGACAGCTAACGCTCGCGCCGAGGCGCAGCGCGAGTTCGAGGCGGTGGTGCCGATGCGTGATGGCACCACCGTCTCGGTCGCCATCGCGCTGCCCGAGCAGGCCCACCAGCAGCCAAAGCCAGGCACGGCCGCGGCAAGCGCCACGTTCCCGGTCCTGCTTGATTGCCATCCGTACCGCAAGGATGACCTGTTCTCGTTCCGCGGCGCCGGGCTGTATGAGTACTTCACCGGCCGCGGCTTCGCCACCGCCCGGATGGACGTCCGCGGCACTGGCAGAAGCGGCGGAAGCGTTCCTCCATCGGAGTATTCCGAGGCGGAGATCAGCGACTGCGTCAACGTCATCGACTGGCTCGCTGCCCAGCCCTGGTGCAACGGCGCTGTCGGCATGTGGGGCATCTCCTGGAGCGCGATCAATACCCTCCTTGTCGCCGCGCGCCGCCCGGCGGCGCTCCGGGCCTGCATTGCCATCCACCCATCGGATGAGCTTTTCGCCAGCGACATCCACTACATCGACGGGCTACTGCACTACGACCTGTACGAGCTGTCCATCGACCTGCTCAACGGCATGACACCAGGCCCCCACTTCCCGGTCACCGAGGAACTGCTCGCCGACCGCTTTGATCAGCCTCCGTGGATGGCGAGCGTTCTCGCCCACCAGAGCAACGACGGCTACTGGCGCAGCCGCTCGCTCGCGCCTTTCTACGACCGGATCGCCTGCCCGGTGTTCCTGGTCGGCGGCTGGTACGACGGCTACCACGAGTGCGTGTTCCGGTTGCTGGACAACCTCGGCGTACACGTTCAGGCCTGCGTCGGCCCGTGGACGCACGTGCTGCCGAACATGGGCGGGCCCGGAGCGCCGGTCGACTGGCTGGCGCAGGCTGCCGACTGGTGGGACCGATGGCTGCGCGACGACGCAGGCCCGGGGAGAACTCCAAGCGACGGCGGCCCGCCGTCGGGTCGTGAGCCGCCGGCACAACCCAGTCGGCACGTCCAGCTGTTCGCACGTGACTGGCATGCGCCCGCGGCGGAGGACACGCACGTGACTGGTGCCTGGCGGACAACTAGCCAGTGGCCCGTGCCTGGCCTGGCCGAGGCCAGCCTGATACTCAAAGACGGCCAGCTGGTCTCCGGCGAAGACCTGGCCGACCAGCCGGATGCTGCTGGCGGCAGCGCGCCGGATCCGCATCCGCTGCTGATCGACTCGCCGCCGTGGATCGGCTCCGAAGTCGGCCACTGGTGGGGGGACCTGGCTGCCGACCAGGCGCCGCTAGACACCGACTGCGCGGTGTTCGACTCCGGGCCGCTGCCGGCGGACATCGAGATACTCGGCCGTCCCGCACTGCACATGCGCGTCGAGCCAGCGCCAGGCTCGCACTTGTTCGCGCGCCTCGAGGACGTCGCCGCCGACGGCCGCGTCACGCTCGTCACCGGAGCAGGGACCGCCGTGCCCGGCCACGGCACCGAACCGCTCGACCTGGAACTGGCCTTGCACTGGACTTCCTGGAGCTTCCCGGCCGGCCACCGTATCCGGATCTCGCTGTCCACCGCCCTGTGGCCGATGTTCTGGCCCGCGATCCGGACCGGCCCGGTGCGGGTCTGGCTCGGCGGTCCGAACCCGAGCCACCTCATGCTGCCGGTTCCGCCCCGTCTCTGGGGCACTGGCGAAGCGCCGCCAGCCGCGCCCGGCGCAGACTCGCTGGACAGCGCCTGGAGCCGGGATACGCAGCCAACCTGGGATCTCGCCCGCGACAGCGAGGCAGCGCGGTTCACCTGGGCGACGCACGGCACGGTGGACCTCGGCTTCGCTGCCATGACGTCCAGCCAGCAACTCGTGTTCACCATCACTGGCCATCCTAAGGTGACCGCGTCCGCCAGCGGCGAGGCCAGCATGGACGTCCAAAGCGAGGGGCGCACGCTGACCTGGCGGATACAGACAAGCCTGGAAAGCAGTGGCGATCGCTACCACTACCAGTTCCGCCGCCAGCTCAGCCGGGACGGAGCGATGATCCGCGAGCGCTGCTGGGACTACGGGCTGCCAAGGCGCCTGCCGTGATCGCGTTCACTGTGGCGAGGGTGCTCCAGGCAATCGTCGTCCTCGTCGCCGTGACGCTCGCGGTATTCCTTCTTCAGCACCTCCTGCCGGGCAGCGAAGCCAGGGCCATACTCGGACTGCATGCGTCCCAGGCCCAGGTGCTGGCATTCAACCGCGCCAACGGCCTTAATCAGCCGCTCGTTCTCCAGTACCTGGATTATCTGTGGAGGCTTCTGCACGGCGATCTCGGATACTCCTACAAGCTGAACGAGAGTGTCACTTCGCTGCTGGCCAATGACATTCCCAACGATCTCGTGATCGTCGTCCCCGCGCTGTTGCTCAGCTTGGCTGTGGCCATCCCGGTTGGCGTTCGCCAGGCGGTCCGGCGCAACAAGGCATTCGACTTTGCCGCGACGGGAGTGGCATTCCTGCTGTACTCCATGCCGTCGTTCTGGCTGGGCCTGCTCCTGGTCGGCTGGCTCGCCGTCGGCCTGCGGTGGCTCCCGGCGGAGGCGCCGCAAGCATCATCTGTTGGTGGCGTCATCGCGCACCCGGCCGGCCTCGTGCTGCCGATCCTTACCCTGGCCCTGGTCAACATCGCGCTTTTCAGCCGGTACGTTCGCTCGTCGGTCCTGGAGACCCTGACCCAGGAGTACGTCGTCACCGCGAGGGCCAAGGGGTTGGGGTGGGGCGCGACGCTACGGCGGCATGTGCTGCGCAACTCGATGGTTTCGGTTGTCACGCTCCTCGGTCTGTCGCTGCCGGCCATCTTTACCGTGGGCCTGGTCGTGGAGCAGATCTTCAACCTGAATGGCACCGGCCTGGCGTTCTATACGGCGGCGTCCAATCAGGACTATCCCGTCGAACTCGGCATCCTGCTGCTGGTCGGGGTGCTGACTGTGCTCGGCAATGCCCTCGCCGACATCGGCTACGCCGTTCTCGATCCCCGGGTCCGGGACCGGCGGAGATGAGCACCGCCAGTTCGCCCGGTGTAACTCCGGGTACCGAGACGCGCTTCCGCAACGTTGCGGGTCGGGCGTTGCCGTCCTGGCGGCGCTCGGCCGCGTCCAGGGCAAGCGCCATGTTCCTCGAGAACCGCCTCTCAGGTGCGGGGCTGGTAATTCTGATCCTGGTGGTCGGCTTTTGCTTCATCGGCCCGGTTTTCTACCACTCCGACACGACCGCCACGCGACTGTTCGATGTCAACCTGCCGCCCGGTAGCGGACGTCCGCTCGGAACCGACGATTCCGGCCGCGATATTCTCGGCCGGCTCATGCTCGGTGGTCAGAGCTCCCTGGAGATCGGGCTGGCCGTAGCTCTGATCGCGACAACTTTCGGCGCCGTCTGGGGTGCGCTGGCCGCCTACGTAGGCGGGGTGGTCGACGCCGCCATGATGCGGTGCGTGGACGCCATGCTCGCCCTCCCGGGCCTGTTCGTCTTCCTGTTCCTCGCCAGCGTCATCCAGCCGAACCTGCTGCTGATCATTGTCGTCCTGTCGCTTTTTTCGTGGCTGGTACCAGCCCGGCTCACCCGCGGCGAAGTGCTTTCCCTGCGCACGCGGGAGTTTGTACAAGCGGTTCGCGCGACGGGCGGTCGAGGCGGGCGAATCATTTGGCGTCACCTGCTGCCCAACACGATCGGGACGATCGTCGTCAACGCTACCTTCCAGGTCGCCGACGCGATCCTCGCGCTCGCGCTATTGAGCTACCTGGGCTTCGGGCTAGCGCCCCCCGCCCCGACCTGGGGCGGGATGCTGTCAGCCGGTATCAACTACCTGTACGACGGCTACTGGTGGCAGGTATATCCGGCCGGCCTCGCGATCGTGCTCACAGTGGTGGCCTTCAACCTCATCGGCGACGCGTTCCGAGACTCCCTCGAAGTGCGACTGCAGCATCGCTGACCGGCAACAACGATCATGAGGCCCGGCGAACGGGCGGAAAGCGCGGGCGATGACGACTCCACGCGGTGAGGTGGCGACATCGCCGTCCGTCGCGACGGCGTTCCGGATCGTGGAGATGCTGGCGTCACGGCCTGGCGGCGCACGCCTCAGCGAGCTTGCCCGCGAGCTGGCGGTGCCGAAGTCGTCGGCGCTCCGAATCCTCAACACGCTATGTGAGCTCGATATTGTTCGCTCGGATCAGGAGACAAAGGCATACCGCATCGGCCGCCGCATGCTGAGTTATGCCGCCGGGCCGCTTGAGCTGGCCGAGCCCGATCTCTTGCGCGAGTTCTACCGGATCGCCGCGCCCATCCATGCCCGGCTCGACGAGACAATCCAGCTAGCAGTACTGTCCAGCCCCGACGTCATGTTCCTGGCCAGGATCGACAGCACCAAGGTCGTCCGGCTGGTGACCCAGATCGGCAGGCGGCTGCCGGCCCACGCGACGGCGGCAGGCAAAGCCATCCTCGCCTATAGCGATTCCGGCGAGGTCGATAAGGTCCTCGCCGCCGGCCTGCACAGTCGCACCGACAACACCATCACCGATCCCGGCGAGTTCCTGCGCGTGCTGGAGAAAGTCCGCATGGAGGGTTACGCCACCGAGGTCGAAGAGGCATCAGCCAACCTGAGCTGTTTCTCCGCCCCGGTATCCGGCGCAGACGGTCGCGCCCGGGCAGGCATGACCATCTGCGTTCCCACCGGGCGAGTCGGCGCTGACCGCAGTGCAGAGCTCATCGACGCAGTTCGCGCCGGCGCCCAGGCTCTGTCCAAGGCGCTCCTGGCATAACGGCGTCCAGATCACCGCGGGCTTGCAGATCGCTGGCAAAGCAGAAATTCTCCGGTTAAATCAGTCCCGCTGCGCTGCCATTGCGGGTGGTAATTATGGCGCAAATAAGATATCGACACTGGGTTCAGGGCGACCCTAGAATAAATCTCATAATGCCATGCCTGTGATGAATCCCCGGCTACCCGCAGGTGGTTGCGATGGCTATTCGCCCGAGGTCCCGGGAGCGAACCCGGGACGCCCGACGCAACCGGCCTGCCCGGGACGGGAATCCACAGCACACTGCGGATGACGCGCAGGTCACCCACGAGACGGACAGTGCACCGCGGTGGCCTGGATGGTATGGCTCCGCTCTGCTCGCGATCGCTGTTGTCGCCGCGGGATGCTCGATTTTCCTCTACAACTGGCTCAGCCAGTGGCATTGGCCCGTTTCAATGACCGCATCGGCAACCGCTCCGGCAAGTAGCGTGCTGGTGCCCGATCTGCGGCTGACCGATGCAAACAATGGCGCGCCAGTGCGCTGGGACATCTCGAACGCTTATGCCAAACAGCTGACAGTCACCGGAGCCGGGCAGGGGACAGCGCAGATTATCCTGCCGCTGGCTCGTTCGTACTGCCCGTCGATAGCCGCCGAGCTGAAAGTCACATGCAGCGGGAACGGGGAACTTTCGCTGCCCTCGCCGGTCTCGTTCGGCTGGTCCGATCAGGAGTTAGTGAGCAGCACGAACGGCGAGGCTGGCTCCGCGGCTAGCAGCGTGGAGATCGAAGAGACCGTTACCAGTCCGGGCGGGCCCGAGCTGGATATCTCGCCAGACATGCGGGCTTACCCGAGCTTGTGCTTTGATTCCCCGCAGCGCCCCAGCAAGCTGACGATCAGCAGCGGCTCGAACAGCTACCGGCATTCGTTCACCGGCACCGAGCCTTCGCTGCCCTGCACCGGCGTCTCGATCCTGGTCGGCCTCGGCGGCGGGGCGCCGCCGGTACTACAGTTGGCCGGCGTCGGGGGGCTGGCATTCATGGCCTCGGCGCAATCAGCCACGCTGCAGGGATTCGCCGGCCAGCTTGCGCTCGACCCAGGCGGAACGACTGTCTCAAACGGGCCAGGGGCGGTCATTGTCTGCTCGAAGAATGCGGCCTGCCCGCTGACCGCCACTGTCGGTATCGGGCAGGTCAGTCAGTCTCCGGATGCCTGCCCGCTGGCCACTACAACGGGCATCGGGCAGGCTAGCCAGTCACTCGCCGTTTGCTCGACCGCCGCGACAAGCGTCATCACTAAGAACGGCCAGCTCGTGCCATCGGCCTGGGCACGGCAGACCGAGATATTCGCTCCGCTGCTCGGCGGCATCGTTAGCGCCCTTGTGGTCGGTCCCCTCACCGTGTTCATGCAGCTTCTGATGGACGCGCTGAAAAACTGGCGCGGCCCGAATTATCGCCGTGGCAAGAAAGCCGGTAACGGGCGAGAAAACCAAGGCAAGGAGGTAGGCGATGCGGCGTGAAGGCTGGTTCGCTCTGCTCCTCGTGGCCGCGCTCGTCATGTGCGGCTGCGGCACCGCGGAGGGAAACCCGAACACGCAGTCGTCATCACGCGCTCCCTCGCGGTGCGCATACACGTCGGACGTTGAGACAACCGCATACCCGCTGATCGAGATGGAGGCTCCCCGCAAGGCTACCTGGCAGACCGTGCCGAGTAGCGCGGTGCTGCCCTGCAACACAAGGCTCAGCGTCGCCGCCCATGGCACTGCTGGTATCAGGTTCGGCGTCCAAGCGCACTGCACGGTTCGGCAGGACCCGAACCTGCCTGCAAAGACCGCCATGATCACCACCCGCCAGCCAGTCAACGCATTCTTCAACCAGGACGCCGGCTCGACCTGGTGCACGATCAAGCACTCCACGGCCCAAATTCCGTTGTGCGGGATGGGAACTGTTCTCCTCAACGGAGGAACGACACAGGTGCGCAGCACTTGTAACCGAGAGCCCGACTTCGACGTGGCCGTCCTGACCGGAAGCGTCAGCGTCATCGACCCGGCCGGTGTCAGGTACACGGTCGAGGCCGGGGAGCAACTCAGTCACGATTTCCTCACGAATACATCAGCGATAATCCCGGCCGATTTCTCAGCCACCGACGTCGCAACGTTCGACGCACAGGCGCTGGCGATGAGCCTGGCGATCACCCAGTCACCTCAGGTGATCACCTTCACCTCGACGCCGCCAGCGAACCCCACGCCGGGTGAGACCTACCTAGTGACTGCCACGGGCGGCGGCTCCGGAAACCGCGTGGTTTACGCAATCGACCCGTCCAGTGGACAGACATGCACGATCTCTCAGCTGACTTCGGTCGTTACATTCCTTTCGGCTGGTATGTGTATAATCGACGCGAATCAGGCGGGCGACACACAATTTCTCGCGGCGCAGCAAGTCCAGCAGTCAGTCACCGTCGCGTCCGCCCCGCTGCAGTGAGGTCTGCAATCGTCAGATCGGGAACCCGTTCCCCTTTCTGTAGCCGGACCGGCCATTGTCTGAGCCGGTCAGCGCTTGCGGGGGCGTTGTGTTGCCGGAACCCCGCGCCAGGGCTGGCGATTTGCATCCTCCGGGGCCGGCTGGCTGGCGATGGCGGCGACGTGGCCGGCGATCGCCGCTGCCTGGTCCTCCTGCGGGAAATGCTTACCGGGTATGCGGTCGATGGCGGGCAGACCGGCCGCTGCTCGTGCCTTCTCGCCGTAGGAGCCGACCGGCATGGCCGGGTCCTGAACAGCCCAGACGACTTGCACCGGGTATGACCGGCTGCCAACGACCTGGCGGTATAGCGCCTGTTTCTCCGGTGTTGTCTCGGCGCTGCGCGAGACCTTCAGGAATGCACGGCCCCGGTCGTTCCCTTTCATGAGCGCGAGGTAGGCGTCGAGGTCGGCCTTGCTCAGCTGGCTGAGGTCGCCGACCCCTTGCAGTTTCATCAGGAACCGGAATGCCGGCGGCGCCATGCCTGCCGCCCAGAGCTCGCCCGCGACGGGCCAGCGGAACGGCCTCATCGTCCATGGCGGCGTCCATCCGACCACGTCGACCACGGTGTTGAGGATCGTCAGCGAGGCGATCCGCTCCGGAACGGCAGCGGCCAGCTCGAATCCCACCGGCCCGCCGATATCGTGCACGACGAGGTGAAAGCGATCGAGGTGGAGCGCGTTGACGGCGTCGATGCAAAAGCGCCCCAGGCTCGTCCAGCTGTAATCGTGCGCTGCCGGGCGTGCCGCCAGCCCGAAGCCGGGCAGATCCCACGCGATTCCGCGCAGCCCGCGCGCGGCGAGTTCGCGGAGAACTTTCCGGTAGCCGAACGACGAGCCCAGCATGCCGTGAATGCACACGACGGGCTCGCCGTCACCTTCGGTGCGCACGAAGCTCTGGATGCCGCCGGCGGTGAATGTCCTGCCAGCGTTGCGGTGGGCGTCAATGACGTGAGTTGCGGTGCGCGCTGTCTTGGTCATGTAGCCGATCCTGGGTGTCGGCGAGCAGCTAGTCGATAACCTGTGAGGTCATGGACTCCGGCTGGGGGATTCGGTAGCGTCGCTCAGCATGCAGCCCGTCGTGGGGGACATGCTGCGCGGATGGCGTCAGCGCCGCCATCTCTCGCAGCTGGAACTGTCAGTCATGACGGGAGTCTCCAGCCGGCATCTCAGCTACATCGAAACGGGCCGGTCAACGCCGAGCCGCCAGATGGTTCTTTACCTGGCTGAGCAGCTCAGCGTGCCGCTTCGCGAACGCAATGCGCTCCTGCTCGCATCGGGGTATGCGCCGTCTTACTCCCATCGGGCGCTCGACAATGACGGCTCAGACATGCGATACGTCCGGGAGGCTGTTGAGCGGCTGCTCGCGCGCCACGATCCCTATCCGGCCTTTGTGATTGACCGCCAGTGGAACGTCGTCGCGCGCAACGCGAGCACTGCCATGTTCATCGAGGACGTTGCACCCGAACTCCTCGTCCCGCCAGTCAACGCATTGCGGCTGGCGCTTCATCCGTCTGGGCTGGCGCCGCGGATCGCGAACCTCGCCGAGTGGAGTGCCTACTTGCTGCGGCGCCTCGATCATCAGATGCTCGCTACCGGGGATGCCGCCCTGGCAAAGCTCGCCGATGAAGCGCGCAGCTATCCGGGTGTGGCCGAGCCGCATCAGCAGACAGCCAATCCTGTCGACCGGGTTTTCGTTCCGTTGCACATCATGACCGGCTCGCGCGAGCTGCGGCTCCTGAACATGGTCGCGACGTTCGGAACAGCTCTCGACGTCACGGCTGCGGAGCTTGTGATCGAGGCGTTCTATCCAGCCGATCCGGCCAGCGCTGAGCTTCTCTGTCGGTCGTGACCGGAACGCCGTAACATCTCAGCGGGAGTCCGCACACGGTATTTGACAACCCGCTAGGTGCAGCATTGGGGAGCGTGGATATGCCAAGGTTTCTGATCACTTATCACGGTAACGGGATGCCTCATGACCCGGAGTCGATGGCAGGTGCGCGTGATGCATTCACGCAATGGGCCGCCAAGACCGGTGACGCCCTCGTTGAACCAGGAGCGCCCATCGGATCCACCCGAACCGTGTCGAGCTCGGGTACGCAAGACGGTCCGGCTGCCGGGCCCGTCAACGGCTGGTCTGTCCTTGAAGCCGCGAACGCCGAAGAGGCCGCGCAGAAGCTAACCGACCACCCGTTCATAGCCAGGGGCGGCGTCCTGCAGATCAGCGAGCCCGCGACCGGCTAGCTGGTTCACGCAATCGACATGGAGGCCGAGGACGCTGCGGCGCCGGTCATGCGCGGCTTCCCGTCCGCACTCACGAACTTCATCGGCAGGCAGTCGGAGCGTCACAAGATCGGCGAGCTGTTGCGGGATTACCGCCTGGTGACAATAACCGGGCCGGGCGGCGTCGGCAAGACGCGGCTCGCAACTGAGGTGGCGCGCGACACCGCGTCCCGGCTTGCCGATGGGGCCTGGCTAGTGGAGCTGGCGAGCCTGACCGATCAGGGGATGGTGCCGACCGCGGTGGCCACAGCGGTGGGAGTCCGGCCGGCACCGGGCCCGCCCATCGTGGAGACCCTGGTCTCGGTACTGGCACGTCAGCAGGTGCTCCTGGTTCTGGATAGCTGCGAGCATCTCCTCGCCGGCGTGGCACAGCTATGCAGTGCCGTCCTATCGGCCGCCGATGATGTGCGGATCCTGGTAACCAGCCGGGAGCCGATCGGCCTGGCCGGAGAGGCTCGGTTCAGGCTGGGCCCGATGGAGCTTGCCGAGCCTGGCGACGAGCGGGCCGCAGAGTCTGAAGCTGTCGCCCTGTTCGCTGACCGCGCGAGGCGCTCCGATCCGCGGTTTGCGCTGGACAGCCAGTCCTGTCCGGTGGTGGCCCAGATCGTGACCAGGCTGGACGGGATGCCGCTGGCTATCGAGCTGGCCGGAGCACGGGTTGAGGCGCTCGGACTGGATCAGTTGCTTGCTCGGATTGATGACCGGCTCGGGCTGCTCGACGGAGGGGACCGGCTAGCACCGCGCCGGCTTCGGTCACTCGCGGCAACGGCAGACTGGAGTTACCAGCTGCTGGTAAGCGCAGAGAAACAGGTGTTCCGAGCGCTGGCAGTCTTTCCCGGACCGTTCACGCTCGAAGCGGCCGAGGCCGTCGCGGGCAGCGATGCCGGGCCAACAGTGCTACGTCTGGTGGACTGCTCGCTGTTGACTCCGCCCAGCATCGGATCTGACGGCCGGGCTAGATACCTCATGCTAGAAACACTTCGCACGTATGCCGCTAAGCAGCTAGCCGAAGCGGGAGAGACAGACGCGGCCGAATCAGCGCTGGCCCGGTACGCCATGAGAGTTGCCACCCAGGCCGCGAGCGGTCTGGAAACGAGCACGGGAGAACTGGCCGCATTGCGCTGGCTCGATGCGGAGGACGTCACGGTTCAGCACGCGCTGTCCTGGTGCTTGGACCACGATCCGCGTCACGCTCTCCGGTTGGCTACCGCGCTCGCCCGATGGTGGTCGCAGCGCGGCCGCGGCGCCGTCGGCTACGAGCTGCTCACTGCCGCGGTCGCACAGGCCGAGCCAGGTACTCCTGACTGGCGTACCGCGCAGATCATGCTGGGCGATCTCGCCACGAAGAGCAGCCCGGACTATCACCGGCCACTCGCACATTTCACGGCCGCATGCGAGGGACTTACCGATGGCCAGCCCTCCTGGCACCTAGCTCGCGCGCTGGCAGGCGCAGCCCGGTGCCAGGCCAACCTCGGCCAGCTGGCGGACGCGGCCGGGACGGCGGACCGTGCCCTCAGCGCGGCCCGGTCCAGCCATGACCCCGAAGCAGAGATGCTTGCGCTGTACGCACGCGCCGCTGCTGCCGACTACGCCGGCGAGGTACAGATGGCGACGGATTGCATGCGTCAGGCAGCAGAAATTGATCCAGCTGAAGTGTCTGGCGAGACCGCGCGCCGGTGCATCGCCGGCCTGGTGATAGTGCTGATTGACGCCGATGACCTCGAGCCGGCTCTCCAGCACGCGCAACAGGGGCTCGAGCTTGCCAGACTGTCTGGCGATGAGAAAGATCAAGCTGACTTCCTCGCGCTGATCACGCACATTCATCTGCGGGCGGGTCGGCATGGCGATGCCTCAGCCCTGCTGCGCGAGGCAATCGAGCTCGCCTCGCGGACCGGCCTCCAGCTAGGTCAGATTGGCGCGCTGGACCTCACCGGCTTCCTGTGCGCCGCCACGCAGCGATGGGCCGACGCCGTCACAGTCTGGGCCGCGCATGCCGGGTGCCTGCGCGCTTACGGGCTGCTGGACATTCCTTCGGACGCGCGACGGCGGCAGGACCTCGTTGCCAGGGCCAGCCAGTTGCTAGGCGCAGATATCGCGCGCGCGGCAGAGCAGCGCGGTACGGCCATGACGGTTGCCACGGCCTCCGAATACGCGTTGCTGCTGACGTCCGGAAACCTCGCTAAGCGGCCGGCGATCGCCAATGTGGCCGGCTTGAGCGCACGCGAGCAAGAGCTCGTGACGCTAGTCGCGCACGGAAATACCGATGCGCAGATCGCATCGCAGCTGTACATCAGCATTCGGACCGTCGGATCGCACCTCGACCGAATCCGGGACAAAACCGGCTGCCGACGACGGGCCGACCTAACCAGGCTTGCGTTGCAGGCTGGCCTCGTCTAGCCCTGGCGGCTGCTCTCGCGCTCGCTGCCGCACGTCCCTGCCACGGCTGTGGGTAGCTTTACCGGCCGTCCACCGGAAACCGAATTGGGTAGTCCGACCCCTGCATGACCCGGTCCAGACGACGCAGGCTTTGTCTAGGACCTGGGTCGAAACCCTGGTCGTCAAGACAGCAGGCGTGGTCTGTATGACCGCCGGACGGTGGAGGGGCGCGATGAACTGGCTCTGGATGAATATTCCGCTTGCGGCCGTGGCTTTCGCGGCCTGGGCCGGAATCCCGCTGTGGATGGTTCTCCGGCACCGGCACTGGGGCCCGGAGCCGGCATCTCCCGGCGGGAATCCGGAACTGGATGCCTCGCTGGTCTCAGTTCAAGGTAACGCGGTCGTGCCCGTGGAAGCGCAGGCGCCCGCATTCCTCGCCTGGGATGAGCGCTTGGTTGACATCGAGGTGCCCGCCCCGGTCTGACACCGTCGGGGTATCGGGCAGCTGACCGGCGAGAACTGGCCACCCGCATGTTGCGGGTGGCCAGTTCGCGTCCGCGCCCGGCCCGCCGCTGCCTTGCTCCCGCGGCCGCTGCGTCAACTGGCCGTGGCCGTCAACCCTTATAGGCCTTGTACTGCGCGAGCGCGAAGGTATACAGCGCCTTGCCCTCGTGCGGCAGCGTCTTGTTGAAGTCGTCGGAGAACCAGATCTTGTGCCTCTCGAACCGGACGAAGGTGACCTGGAACTTCTTAAGCGTGCCCACGCAGATCGTTCCGTGGTTGCCGAGCTTCGGCCGCTTGTAGCACTTCAGCGGGCCGCCGTATCCGCCAGCGAACGCGGACGTCAAAATCGTCAGCGTCAGCTTGCCGTGCTTCACCAGGCAGGTGTACGTCTCGTTGCTCCCCGTCCCGCTGTGCGACGACTTCTCCGACAGGTGCGTGCCCTTCTTCAGGCTGAACAACGCGTCGCCCGATTTCAGGCTGAACGACTTGCACGCGTTCGGCACCTTCACCGTCGGCGCCGCGCGACTGGCCGGCGACGCTTGAGCAGCCGGCAGGGTGCCGAGCGCGACCAGAGCCACCATCCCCAGTAATCCCAGCGATCTGAAGAGCGCATGCTTGAATCCGGACATCGAAGTCCTCCCACCCCTTTGAGGCGACATTCCGTCGCCATTTAGCTCTCTCATATACCAGCGCGATGCGATTTGGCCATCGCCTAGACCATGATTTGACCGCCGCGGCCCGGTCCGGCTGGCGTGACAGCTCAAGGTTTGGGACGCGAGCTGTCTGATCAGCCTGGCCAGTAGGAACAGCGCATGCCGGTGTGCACCGTCTGGCGCAGGTGCGCACCGATGACTGCATCTGCTTCGGTGACGCGGGCGAGCGCGCGGCGGATGGCCTTGCCAACCGCGACCCGGGCGCGTTCCCCTTCGTCGGAGAAAGTGCGGGCGCGCCCACCGAGCCCTGCGGCATTGGCTAGCTGCGCGAGGAGCCAATCGCGCTCGGCACGAGCTCGCGCAGCCTGGTCACTGTGACTTCCCGATTCCAATTCACCGATCTGAGCGTCCAGCTGCTTCACGCGGCTGCGGTACTCGGCTATCGCTGCGTGATCCAGAAGCGGGTGCGGCGAGCCGCCGCGAGCCGCGCTGCTTAGCACGGCCATTCCTGCAACCAGGTCGGTAGCGGGGATTTCCTGACGCGGACTGGCGATCAACACCGCGAGGTGCAGCATGCCGATGCTGTCCGCGACAAGGACGCTCCTGTCATGCAACGTGAGTCGCCATTGCCGGCCGACGCGGTCGCACTCGGCGGCCGTTCCGCTTGAGCTTGCCGGGAAGCGACGGCCGGGAACGGGAAGCCCGGTCGCCTCGCCACGAGCGGCGTCCAGCTCCCGTTTTGCGGCGTCGGCGTCGCCTGGGTGCGCGCGCAGCTCGTACGCTCGGGCAAGCCGCTGCCTGGAAGACGCCACTGCTGGCCAGTGCGCCAGCGCGAGGTTGTGCTGGACGGCCGCACGGAGATGATCAATAGCCGTGTCCAGGTGCCGCGAGGTTAGCGCGGCGACGCCAAGGGCTTGCTGCGTCGTGCCGAAGCAGGTGACACAAAGACCGCCGACCATTGGCAAGCGACCATACGGCCGGAGCAGGGCATACGCCTGCGAGGCAAGGTCGGAATCCTCAAGCAGGTAGGCCGCCTCGACGATGCCGTTCATCGTCACCAGCCAGCTGCTGGATCGTGGCAGCATGGCGAGATCTGCGCCGCGCAGCGCAGCCAGGCAGCTTGCCGCTGTGCGGCGGTCGCCGTCCAGGGCGGCTGCGACGGCCAGCGCGGCGACAGCGGAGTTGTCGACCGCGCTCAGAGCCGGAGAGTGGACCCGCTCATGAAGCATGGGGAGGAGTTCTACGAGCCGTTCCTGGTACCAGCGGATCGTCACAAGCTGAGCGCCGGGCCACCATTCACTGTCGATGTCTCCTGCCTTGACGCCGTTTTTGGCGCAGATGTCCACCAGCGACTCGGCGTCATCGAGGTGGCCCGCGCGAATTGCGAGCATGACCTCGATTGCGCTGAGCACAAAGGCGACCGCGGAGTGATCATGCTGACCAAGGTGAACTCGAAGCTCGCTCAGGGATCTTCCGGCATGCAGATCTCCGTCAGAGTAGGAGTCGACGGTTTGCCATAGCAGGCCCATCAGCCGGTCGCCTCGCCGCTCGGTGCGGAAGCTCACCTTAACCAATTCGAGGGCCAGTTCCCGCCGCAGCGTCACATCGTCCGGGCCGAGCAGGCAGTGATGAGCAAGGCTCAGAGCTTCGGCAAGAGCCACAGCATCGTCGGCTGCCCGTGCCTCGGCGAGCACCGCCAGGATGCCGGCGTGCGCGCCGCGAACATAGTCCGCCTCTGCCGCGAGCCGGGCACGGATGCGGAGCGCCAGTGAAGAGCCCTGATCGAGCCGCGCAAGGACCTGCTGAAGGCGCGCTTCGAGAAGGGCCGAGCCAGTCACAGTGCGGCGCTCGCTCACCCAAAGGCCCGCCAGTCCCAGGGCAGCGACGGCCATCGCCGGAACGTCACTTGTCTGCTCCGCCAGCTGGTAGGCCCGTTCGAATCTCCGCCGGCTCTCCTGCAGATCACCATCGGAGTTCAGCGCACGGTCCCCGTCAGCGAGCGCAGCCCGAAGCTCATCTGCCAGATCAGTGACCAATTCCAGCCGCCGCGCCGCCGATCTCCCGCCGGCGTCGCTCGTCATGCCCCAAATGTATTAGCGGCGGCTTGCCCCGGTCGAGGCTAGCGGTGATCTCCGCGCCGAGAGCCGCCTGCCATGGACGGGCAGGTCGGCGCCGCTTCCCGGCGTTCGGCCGGGCCTCGGGGAGCACGGCCGCGTGCGGAAATGACCGACATCCTGAGTCCCTTTATTAACACTGGCCACAAGAGGCTCGGCCTGTCACAATCGATACTCACGCGGTGATGCCAGTCCGGTCGCTGCTCTAACCCGACGCGCTGCGCTAACTGTCTCGCCTGGCGGACTTGCGGCCCGCTGCGTCCCCGAGGGAGATGGCGGCCCGATGCGCATACCTAAGATCGCCACCCGGCCGATCGTGCTTCTCGCAGTTCCGCTGCTGCTGGCAGGCGTGGCAGCCGCCCCGGCGACGGGAGCCGCCGCGGCTGCCTCACGGACCAGGTTGACGGCGCCGGTGGCCTCGGTCAGCCTCAGCGGCGGCCTGCTCGGCGTCTCCGCGCTGTCCGCCAGCAGTGCATGGGCAGTGGGTGACGCTGGCACTTACCCTCACACCGGTGCCCTGATAGTGCGCTGGAACGGCAAGAGCTGGAAGCAAGTGCCCAGCCCGCACCCCGCCGGGAGCGTTCTGCGGCACGTCGTCGCGACGTCGGCGCGCAACGCATGGGCGGTCGGTTACTACGGGATCGGGGCCCGCACTAAGACCCTGATCTTGCGCTGGAACGGTGCGGGGTGGAAGCAGGTGCCTAGCCCGAGCCCAGGAGCCTTTGCCGCCCTTTCCGGCGTGGCCGCGACATCCGCGCGCAACGCGTGGGCGGTGGGCTACGACGGTAACGCCTCCCGGTTCAGGACCCTGATCTTGCACTGGAACGGGACGGCGTGGAGGCAGGTGCCTAGCCCGAGCCCCGGTACGCTTACCAGCCTTTCCGCCGTAGCGGCGACGTCTGCGGTCAACGCCTGGGCCGTCGGTGCCAGCGGTACCAACAACAGCCAGCCTGGGCCTCTGATAGAGCGGTGGAACGGCAGAGCATGGCGACGCGTCCCGAGCCCGAGCCCGGGTTCCGCGCTCAGCAGCGTGGTCGCGGTGTCGGCGCGCAGTGCGTGGGCGGTGGGCTTGGCGGGCACCGGCGGCGGGTTCCTCATCCTGCGCTGGAATGGCAAAGCCTGGAAGCGGGTACCCGGCCCGAAGCCCGGAGGCTACCTTCCCTATCCCTCGGCTGTGGCCGCCACCTCGGCCAGCAGTGCTTGGGTGGTTGGCTCGACTAGCACAGGCAAGACGCTGATCGAGCGGTGGAACGGCGCCGGCTGGAAGCGCGAGTCCAGCCCGAGTGGCAGTCTCTCGGCTGTTGACGCCATCTCCGGGCGCAATGCCTGGGCGGTCGGGGAAACCGGGGGGACCCACCCCAGGACCCTGATTCTCAGGTGGGACGGCACCAGCTGGCAGGGCGTCGCTGTTGCCAGCGCCGCGACCTCGCGGCCAGTAACGGCGTCCGCACCGGGATCGGCTGATGCTGCGGCCGGGTCCGGTGCCCGGCTGTGGATCAAGCGCTATAACGGCCCTGGCAATGGCGTGGACGAAGCCCATTCGGTGGCTGTCAGCCCTGCCGGGAAAACGGTGTTCGTCACTGGGACCAGTTACGGAACTGGTCCGGCCATCGGCAACTATGCCACGGTCGCCTACAGCGCTACCAGCGGTGCCCGGCTGTGGATCAGGCGCTACAACGGCGCTGGCAATAGCGGCGGCGTCGCCAACAAGGTGATCGTCAGCCCTTCGGGAAAGACGGTGTTCGTCACCGGGGCCAGTTACGGGACCGCCGCCTCGGGCTACGAGGACTTCGCCACCGTCGCCTATAACGCGGCTACCGGCGCCCAGCTTTGGGTCAAGCTTTACAACGGCACCGGCAACTTCAATGACGAGGCTTACTCGATGGCCGTCAGCCCTTCCGGCAGGACGGTGTTCGTCACGGGACAAACGTATATCGCGAACTCTGGCTCCCCCGATTACGCGACAGTTGCCTATAGCGCCGCTACCGGCGCGCAGCTGTGGGTGAGGATTTACCACGGTTCCGGCAACGAAGGCTTTAATGCCGAGGCCGCCGCCGCGGTGGCGGTCAGCCCGTCTGGCAAGACGGTCTACGTGACCGGGCAAGGCACTACCTCCGACAGTCCGGATTACGCCACGGTCGCCTACAGCGCCGCCACCGGCGCCCAGGAATGGGTCAAGCTGTACCGCTATCCCGCCAGCAGCCTTTGCACGGCTACCTCGCTGGCCGTCAGCCCGAACGGGCGGACGCTGTTCGTCACCGGGTATGAAGGGGGCCCGTCGGGCGCTGGCTATTCCACCATCGCCTACAACGCCGCCACCGGCGCCCAGCTATGGGTGAAGGGATACCGGCCCTTCAAGGGCGGAGGCGCCGACTACGCCCGTTCGATCGTTGTCAGCCCGTCCGGGAAGACGGTATATGTCACCGGCGGAATCTACGGCGGCGGAGGCGAGGGATCCGAGGACTACGCCACCCTCGCCTATAACGCTGCCACCGGCAGGCAGCTGTGGGTCAAGCGCTACACAGGCGGCGACAACGAGGCTTATTCGATGGCTGTCAGCCCGTCCGGGAAGAGGATCTACGTCACCGGCGCCAGCGGGCCGTACTACGCCACGGTCGCCTACAACGCGGCCAGCGGCGCCCAGCTGTGGGTAAACCGCTACGCCGGCAACGGCACTGTTACCCTTCCCGGTCAGGCCCTCTCGGTGGCCGTTAGCCGCACCGCGGTATTCGTCACCGGTTATATCGTCACTGCCGTCGGCTCCATCTATGACTACGTCACGATCGGCTATAAAGGCTGATGTCCACGGGGCGCCGACCAGCCCCTCTTCATGTCCGCTGGCGGCGGCGCTACGTGCCGTGCACGGCTGGCTCGGGTGAGGTGGATGGCTGGTGTGGGCCGTCCCTAATACCGCGGGGCAGGGTAGGTGACGAGCTTGGGCTCAGTGAATGTCTGCATCGGGAAGCGCCCGCCAACCCGGCCCCGGCCGCTGACGCTGCCGGCCCGTCCGCCGAACGGAAGGTGGGACTCCCACAAATTCGTCGACGCGTTGATGTTGACCCAGCCCGCTCTGGCGCGCTCAGCGAAGGCCAGGCCGCGCTCGAGGTCTTCGGTGAAGACCGCGGCCGTGAGGCCAAACGGCGAGGCGTTGGTGAGTTCCAGCGCCTCGGCGGCTGATCGCACCTCGACTACCGGAACGACGGGCCCGAATGTCTCCTCCTGCTCGATCGCCATGCCGACGGTAACGCCCTCGAGCACCGTGGGTTCGGCATACAGCTGGGTCGGGAACCCGGCGGCGCGCCGCCCGCCGCAGCAGATCCGCGCGCCCCTGGCTAGCGCATCGGTGATGTGCCGGTCAAATTTCGCCGCCGTCGGCTCGTTGTTCAGCGGGCCCATCGTCGTTGCCGCCTCGAAGGGATCCCCGAGCCGGACCTTATCCTTGGTCGCCGCCACGACGCGCTCGACGAACTCGGCCCGCACGGCGGCGTGCACCAGGAAGCGCTCGCCGGCGGTGCAGCTCTGGCCCGCGCACAGGTAGGCGGCTTCCAGCGCCGCACTGGCGGCGAGCTCCAGGTCCGCGTCCTCCAGGACCACCATCGGGCCGTTGCCGCCAAGCTCGAGCAGCTGCGTCTTGCCCGCCGCCCGGGCCGCGACGCTGGCGCCGGTCCCGACCGAACCGACGAAGCCCACCCCGGCTACTCCCGGATGGCCGACCAGGGCATCGCCAACGACGGCGCCAGGGCCAGAGACGAAGTTGAAGACGCCAGCCGGCAACCCGGACTCGGCGATGACCTGCGCCAGCACAGCACAGCAGGCGGTAGTGGTCGGCGCAGGCACCCAGACGACCACGTTGCCCGCGGCCATCGCCGGCGCGATCAGCTCTGCGCCCATCGTGTACGGCCAGTTCCAGGGGCTGACTACGCCGACCACACCGAGCGGGACCCGGGCGGCCAGGATCCGGCGACCAGCCGAGACGGAAGCTGGCAGCGTGCCCTGGAGGCGCTTGGCGTCCTCGCCGGCCATCAGAAAGTACGCAGCGAGCTCATCCACCTCGTCGTAGGCCTCGGCAGCCAGGGGCTTGCCCTGATCGAGGGTCAGCATCCGGGCCAGCTCCTCGCGCCGCTGCCCGATCCCGGCAACGATCCGGTCGCACCAGGCGGCCCGGTCGAAGGCCGACGCGCCCGCCCAGGCAGGCCAGGCAGCGGCCGCCGCCGCCACCGCCTCGTCGACATCGCTGGCGTCGGCGATGGCCACCGAAGCGAACGTCTCGCCTGACGACGGACTTGTTGCCCAGGCTGTCCCGGCAGCTCCGGGACGCCATTCGCCGCCGATATACAGCTGGTGCTCCTGCACGTCCCCGCCCTCCGTCGGCCGGAATACCGCCAGTGCCATGTCTGAAAAGATGATGACACGGCCGGGCGGTTTCATGTTTCGTGAGACGATCCGGGTAACAGTTCGATTGATGCGCGTTGCCGGGCGCCTGGGAACTGGGCGGCTATCTGGTTCGCTGGGCCAGATAAGCCGGTCCGCTCTGTCCCGGTCGGTTGGCCGTTCCTCCCCAACGATCTGAGGCCACATGCGCCTGCTCCGCAGCCCAGGGTTACAAGGGCCGTGACGGGTAGTCGGCGGCGTGCTGGTGGGCCTGTCAGCGAGCGGATCGCCTTCTGGAGCGCGCGGCACGCAAAGACGGCTGTCGTCGGCTGGTTCGGCCTTGTCGGCGCCGCTTTCCTGGCCGGGCAGCTGTTGGGAACGCAGAGCCTGCCGCAGTTTGACCCGGGCCAGGCAGGTCAGGGTGAGCGGGTCCTGCATCAGCTGAACGTGACGACGCCACCGGCCGAGAGCGTGCTCATCGAGCCGCGTGGCCCGGGCGCTCACCAGCTGACCTTCGCGAACGACCCGCAGATGCGGCAAGCGGTGGGCCAGGTGACAGCCGCGCTTGACCGGTTGCATTCCGCGGCGATGGACGTCAGTGCGCCGAGCCTGGCCGCGAGCCGGCCAGGCTCGCCCCCAGGTACCGCTGCCGCTACCGGCAAGCCAACGGGGAACCCGGTCGCCACTGCAGCCGCTAGTGCCCTTGGCGGCACCAGCCTCGTCTCGGCCGACGGGCACAGCGTGCTGGTTACTTTCCGGGTAGCTGGACCGCACGCCGACGTGAATTCCACGGTTGCAGCCGATGAGGCGGCGGTCGCAAGGGTCCAGGCAGCGCACCCGGACCTGTTCGTCGCCGAGGCGGGTGCAGCCAGCGCGAGCGCGGCAGCGAACTCACTACTGGAGTCCGACTTCCGGCGGGCAGAGTTCAGCTCGGTTCCCATCACGCTTATCTTGCTGCTGGTCGTATTCGGCGCGCTGATCGCGGCCGGCATTCCGGTAGTGCTGGCGGGCAGCGCCGTCGCGGCGACCATCTCGTTGCTGGCCATTCCCAGCCGGTGGCTGCCGATAAGATCCGGCACCGCTGAGATCGTGCTGATACTCGGGATGGCGGTCGGCGTCGACTACTCGCTCTTCTACCTTCGCCGCGAGCGGGAGGAACGGGCCGCCGGACGCTCGCCTGCTGACGCCCTCCGGGTGGCGGCCGCCACTTCTGGCCGGGCGATTGTGATCTCCGGGCTGACCGTGATGATCTCCCTGGCCGGACTGTTCCTGAGCGGGATAGTTCTGTTTACCGGCATGGCGTTCGGCACCATCACGGTGGTCGGCGTAGCTGTGGCCGGTTCGCTCACCGTGCTTCCCGGGATGCTGTCAATGCTGGGCGATTGGGCCGACCGGGGCAGGATCCCGATCCTTGGCCGCCGTCGCACCGCGGCACGGCCGTCGCGGTTGTGGTCGGCGCTGGTGCGGCGGGTGGTTCGCCATCCCCTTGCGTGGGGCGGCATCGCTGCGATAGCGATGCTGGCGCTGGCCGCGCCAGCACTTGGCATGCGGCTCGGCAATCCCCTCGTGAACCTGCCCAGTGACGCTCCTGTAGCGCAAACGCTGGACAAGATCTCCGTTGCGTTTCCTGGCCGGCCGGCGCCAGCGGAGGTCGTGGTCACGGGCCAGCACCTGGCTCGCCCAGCCGTTCACAACGCAGTGCTCGCCCTTGAAGACCGCGCCTCAGCAGCCGGACCGATACGGGCTCCGATCACCGTCACCCCGGTGGCCTCCGGCCGCGGCCTGGTCATCTATGTGCCGCTAGCAGGCAACGGGTCGAGCAACATCTCTGACAATGCCCTTCTCACCTTGCGGAACCAGGTCCTGCCGGAAACCCTCGGGAGGATCAGGGGCCTCAGCTTCGAGGTCACCGGGACTACCGCTACGGGCTATGACTGGGGCACGACGCTGCGGGCGCGCACTCCGATCGTGTTCGCCATGGTTGCCGGGCTCGCGTTCCTGCTGCTGATGATCGCGTTCCGCTCCGTTCCCATCCCGCTGGTTTCCGTCGTGCTGAACCTGCTATCGGTAGGGGCCGCTTACGGCGTTATCACGCTGATCTTCCAGGACGGCCGGTTGCAGGGGCTGCTCGGCTTTTCAAGCAACGGCGCGATCGCGCAGTGGGTGCCACTGTTCATGTTCGTGTTCTTGTTCGGGCTGAGCATGGACTACCACGTCTTTATTCTGAGCCGGATCCGCGAGAGGTGCGCCCGAGGCATGCGCACCGCCGACGCAGTGACCAGCGGAATAGCTGCCAGCGCCGGAGTGGTGAGTAGCGCTGCGGTCATCATGGTGGCGGTGTTCTCGATCTTTGCCACATTGTCGTTCGTCGATGTCAAGACGCTCGGCATTGGCCTGGCGGTCGCGGTACTCATCGACGCAACAGTGGTCCGCGGCATCCTGGTTCCCGCCGCGATGGCATTGCTGGGCGAGCGGTGTTGGTATCTGCCCGGTTGGCTAAGCTGGCTACCCGGTCGGCATGTCCACGACACCGAGGACGCTCTGCTGGCCCGGCCGGCCCTGAGCTTGCCCGGCAGCGGCGGGGCGTGACGCGGCGCGGTAGCGGAGGGGAACTGATCTTCCATGACCAGGTACGTGATCGGCCCGGACGTTGCCATGCAGCTGGCTCAGGACGAGACTCTGATTCGCGGCGATCACCAGATCCTGGCTCCGACGCTTCTTCGCTCGCAGTTGCTGTCGCTCCTCTACCAGGCAGTACACCGCGGTGAGATGACCAGGAAAGATGCCGAGCGACGGCTCGACTACGTGCGCGGGCTGCGGATTCGGCTGCTCGGAGACCGCGTCCTCCAGAGCGTCGCGTGGAAGGTCGCCGACCGGCTCGGGTGGCCTGACACGTTTGACGCCGAGTACGTAGCTTTGACCCAGCTGCAGGCCGAAGCGTTGATAACGCTCGATCGGCAACTCGCCCATGCCGTGAAATATCTGGTCAGCGTCGCACCTATCGAGGCGCTGTCCTGATCGAAGCAGTCCTTGAGAGCGACCTTGCCAGCGGAACGCAATCACCTACCGCTGTCAACGAACTGCGCGCCTACATGACTTGAGACAATGGGTTCCGGAACCAGAACGTCCGCAATCACCTCTACGGTGGCGGCTATGGCCTACCGCGATTACTGGCGGGAACCGCCCCTGGCTGGCACTGAGGCTGAGCATCTCGGCGGTGCGCTTGACCGGCGGCGAGCAACCTTCCGCTGGAAGGCCGACGGCCTTGTCGCGGTCGGGGCTGCTCTGCGACCTGATCGAAGAGTATGGTCGGCACGCCTGGGCACGGCGACATGCTCCGCGAGGCCGTCGACGGACTGGTTGGTGGCTGGTGAAGACCCCCGGCCGGATGGCACCCAAAGCCAGTCGCCACGCCCGGGCAGCTGGCCGGCGTATCGCCGAACGAGGCGTCGTGACACGCGAGGGAGACCCGATGACGGACTACAAGGTCAAACCACTCGGTCCTGACACCTGGGACGCATTCGCGCAGCTCGCCGAGAGGCACAACGGTGTCTGGAATGGCTGCTGGTGCACCTGGTTCCACGCGTCCTGTGCCGAGAGAGGGGGTCAGGAGCGAACCGCCGAGAGCAACCGCGCCCTCAAGCAGCGGCTGGTCAACGACGGTCACGCGCACGCTGCGCTGGTGTTTGACGGTGATGCGGCGGTGGCGTGGTGCGAGTACGGAACCCCGGAGGAACTGCCGAACATCTACCACCGGAAGGAGTACGAGGCCGGTCTGGACAGGTTGCCTGACTACCGGCTCACCTGCTTCTTCGTCGATAAGAAGTACCGGCGCGAGGGGATGGCAGGCGTCGCGCTTCGTGGTGCTCTGGACCTGATCGCGAAGGCCGGCGGCGGCGTCGTGGAAGCGTACCCGCACGACACCGACGGCCAGAAGGTCTCGGCATCCTTTCTGTACAACGGCACGCGGAGCCTATTCGAGCAGGTCGGCTTCAGCTTCGTCCGAAGCAAGGGCAAGAACAACTGCGTGATGCGCACGGTGATCGCGTCACGGTAGCGACAAACGTCCCCGCCGCGGGCCCACCATTACGCTTGGGCGGTGCACTCAGGTAGGTGTTAGCGCGTGCGGACAGGTGCTAGCGCGTGCCGATAGGTGCTAGCGCTTGCGGACGATGGCGAACGCGGCGAACGCGGCCGGGCCCGCGCCGATGCCGGTGGCCCGCAGGTTGCCGGGCAGGTGCACCGGGACCGGGATGTCGCTGGCGGTGGGCGCGGTGCCGTT
>JBKQTJ010000053.1:0-6512 GCA_052143255.1 Streptosporangiaceae bacterium
CTGACTTCGTCGACAAGATTGGTGATGGGATCCGGCAGAGCCAAGTAGTAATGGTTTTCCTTTCCAAAGCGGCACTCGAATCGTTCTGGGTCAAACGGGAATGGACAGCACAGCTTATCCGCATGGCGAGGGATAGGACCGTTAGGTTGCTCCCTATCCTGCTGCCAGGTGTCGATGAGGATCAGCTCAACCCATTGCTACAGGTCGAGCACCGGCTTGACTTTCGTACCGTGGACCTAGGAGATCCCGATGTTCTGGAACATTCGGTATCCACAATCATTGAGAACCTCCGGGGAAACCTGCCCTCGCTGGGCTCGCCAACCATCGGGTTGCCATTTGTAATCTTCGCCATGAATAGTGCCGAGGCGGCCGCGTTGCAGTCAGGCGAAGTGTTCGACGATCCATCAGTAGCACCCATCGAACGCACCGCATTCCAGAGCCTCCTTGAGGAGTTGAAGCGAAATGAGATGCCGGATCTCTCTTCCTACTACAGCGAGTTCAGGGAAGATTGGCGCCCGCCTATAGCCGGCGGTATATCTGCACGGCACGCTATCTTTGACGTCATAGACAGGGTAAATATGCTACGCCAAGATAGGCCTGACTCGCCACTCATCAGACCGCAGTTTTTTTCCGAGGATTTCCTATCTGATGACGTCAACTGGAGAGCGACAACCTGGGCCTCGCTCTCTAGGCTCGGCTGCATATGCGTGGTAGACGCCCTCTCACTGTTTCATCCGGCGCTACGTACTAAGCTCGAGCGTTCTGAGTTCGGATCGAGCGAGCGGGCGTCATTTGTTTTCATGTTCCCCATGAATCCGCACCGCCTGCCGATATCACTGATTGTGGAAGAGCAGATTAGGAGTCATTTGCCTCGTGCGTTCGATCGCTTCGACAGCAATCTTGACCTACTCTGCGAGCTATCCGCGCCAGACATCAGGCATGTCAAGCGCTGGCTGTTCTCTGTCCTGCCAGAGGTGGCCCTCAAGACGCAAGGTGAACGTCCCCTGCTGGCGCAACGCCTGGCGATGCGCGAGATGGTGCGCGATCAGACCCAAGCTGCCCAGAAAATCTTCGGATGGCAAAGATGATTTACACCTTCTACTCCTATAAAGGAGGAGTTGGCCGGTCCATGGCCATGGCCAACATCGCAGAGTTGCTCTATGCGCAGGGCCTGAAGGTGTTGATGATTGACTGGGATCTCGAGGCTCCCGGCCTTGAGCGATACTTTCCAATCGAGCTGGAGTCCGCGCTCAAGCAACCAGGTGTTATGGATATGGTTTCGGACTATAAGCGAGCGCTGGCCGCGCCCCCGGTCGGCGAACGTAAGGACGATCCTGAGTTGAACTTGCCGGACATCGACTCCTACCTGCTCGATGTCTATCCGGACGAACAGAGATCGATAGGCAAGCTGTGGCTCATGCCTGCAGGTCGGCGGGTCGGCGACGATTTCGACCGGTATGGCAAGCTTGTTCGGATGTTCGATTGGGAGGACTTCTACCAGAATTGGGAAGGCGAGGCTTTCCTTGAGTGGTTTCGCCGGGAAATCGACCAGCTGACCGACGCAGTGGTGATCGACAGCCGGACCGGTGTCACCGAGATGGGTGGGATCTGTACTTATCAGCTCGCTGACGCGGTGGTGATGTTCTGCGGCTCCAATGCTCAAAGCCTGGACGGCACCTTCAGCATGGCACAGGAATTCAAGGACCCCGAACTCGTCGGCCTGCGTCGTGGCCGGCCATTGGCAGTCCTGGTCGTTCCTGCCCGGATTGAGGATCGCGCCGAAGCACGGGACCTGTCTATCTTCCGAAATGACTTTCTCCGCCGCTTCAGCCACGACCAGTTTTTCGGGGAGAGGGCCTTGGCGGCATCAGCAGTGGAAATGTGGGACCTGAAAATCCCGCATGTGCCGTACTATGCCTTCCGCGAGACGGTGATGGTGAGGGATGCGCAAGATATCCGCCATCCCGACATGTATCGTGCGTTGACCAATATCACCGGCACGCTAATCCTGCTTTCACCGCAGGATTCGGCACTGCGAGAGCGGACGGCAGCACTCGTGCAGCGCTTCGGGCCGGTGGAGAGTAAATCGCTCTCAATCTTCAATGCTCCCCGGGCTAACCCGAGCCTGGTAGGACGTGACGCGGTGCTGGAATCGCTTGAGTCTGCCTTGGCTGGGAATGGTCAGGCAGCGCCAATCGCGGTGGTCACCGGTCTCGGCGGCGTCGGGACGACCGCACTGGTGATCGAGTATGCGCATCGCCATCAACGTGAATATGACGTGGTTTGGTGGATCCGGGCGGACGACGAAGCCACGCTGAACTCCGACTACGCGCGCCTCGCGGAAGCCCTCAAGCTACCGGAGCAGAGTTCGCCGGATCAAACCGCTACCCTCGCAGCAGTACGGATGTGGCTGGAGCGCAATCATCGTTGGCTGCTCATCTTTGACAATGCCATGGATCCGCAGCTGGTCATTGGTGCACTACCGCGGACGGGCGGCGGACACGTGCTCGTGACCTCACGAAACCCAAATTGGGGACGGGATGCCGCCGTCTTGCCCCTAGCCGAACTCAGCCGGGCTGAATCAGTGGAGTTCCTACTCAAACGGACCGGCGACAAGGACACGGCAGCCGCTGAAGCACTCGCTGAGCTGCTGGGAGATCTGCCCCTGGCGCTCGAGCAAGCGGCTGCATATGTCGCCGAGAGTGGGCTCACCATCGCGCGCTATCTGCGACTCTTTCAGGAGAGAAGCGTCGATTTGCTACATCGCAGCTCAGCGGGAGCGGACAAGGACACGGTAGCCACGATCTGGCAACTCTCTTTCGACCGCGTGCGGCAGAACTCTCCCAGCGGAGCCGCGCTCCTGCGCCTTTGCGCATTTCTTGCTCCTGATGACATTCCACGCGACATCTTCTCTGCCGCCGCTGGACAACTACCCGCTGATCTCAGCGAGGCAGCGAGCGACCCACTCGCCTTCGAGGACGCCGTAGCGGCGTTGCGCCGCTATTCGCTGATCCGGGCTACCGAAGACTCCCTGTCGGTCCACCGGCTGGTCCAGGCCGTTGTGCGGCAACGGCTTCGCGGCGACGCGGTACCCGAATGGGCGGCCGCAGCCGTCCGCTTGCTCCATTCGGTGTTCCCTGAAAATAGTGAGGATGTAAGCACGTGGCCGTCTTGCAGCCGACTGCTGCCGCACGCGCTCGCCGCCACCGATCACGCCGAAGAGCTGGGAGCTCAGCCAGACGAGACCAGTTGGGTGCTAGACAGGGTCGCCTGCTATCTGAAAGGCCGTGCCCAGTTCACCGCGGCCAAACGTTGCTTCGAGCGAGCCGTGTCCATCAGTACCGCTTCCCGCGGTCCGCACGATCCCGCGCTATCGGTCCACCTCATGCATCTGGGCAGCACCCTACGTGAGCTTGGCGACCTGTCGGCTGCCGAAGGCACGTACCGGAAGGCGCTAGCGATCGCTGAATCCGCTCACGGACCCGGCGATCTTCTGGTGGCCGACATTCTTCAGCGAATTGGCCGACTGCTCAGGATTCTCGGCAGGCTGCAAGAGGCCAGGGCCGCTCTGGAGCGGGCATTGTCCATCGCAGAGGCCGCCTACGGACCCGATCATTCCGCGGCGGGGGCAACGTTGAGCCAACTCGGCCGGGTTCTCGCGCTAATGGGGGAACTCACCGGGGCAGAGGCTTGCTTCAGACGTGCGCTCGCCATCGCCGAAAGCTCGTTCGGAGCCGGTCATCCCAAGGTAGCGGGCCCGCTCAGTGACCTAGGCCGTGTCATCAGTCAGCTCGGGCGCGGCGAGGAGGCTAAGCAGCATTTCGAGCGAGCTCTGGCGATCGCCGAAGCGGCCTATGGGCCAAACCATCCCAAGGTCAGTGCCATTCTCGACGATCTGGGTAAGGTACTGCGCCAGCTTGGCCGGCCGGCTGAGTCCCGCGACAAGCACGAGGCAGCGCTCGCTATCGACGAGCAAGCCTATGGACCTGATCACCTGAATGTCGCAAACGATCATCAAAATCTCGGCAATGCACTCTGCGACCTCGGCGATCTCGTCGCGGCACGTGTGCACCTGGAACGAGCGCTTGCGATCACCGAATCCGCTCTCGGTGCGCACCACCCCGCCGTCGCCGAGGTCCTCAACGACCTCGGCCATGTCCAGCGTGGACTTGGCGATCTCGACAGGGCTCGTGCACAGTTCGAGCGAGCGTTCTCAATTCTGGAAGACGCTTATGGCCCGGATCACCCAGATGTCGCTATCGCGCTCAACAACCTCGGCCGAGTACTTAGCCAAATAGGTGACCTGGACGCGGCCAGGGCAGCCTTGGAACAATCGCTGGCGGTGTCCGAGCATGCCTACGGTAGCAACCATCCGCAGGTCGGCGCGGCCCTTACCAACCTCGGGCGCGTACTCGAACAACTGGGTGATTTTCAGGCTGCGAAGCTAGCCTACGAGCGAGCGCTATCCATCGCGCGGACCGTCTACGGCGCGAGCCACCCTGCCGTCGCCGATGGCCTTGACAACCTAGGCCTGGTACTAAACGAAGTTGGTGATCCCGATGGGGCGAAGAGGAATCTGGAGGAAGCCGTCACCATCTTCGAGGCCGCTCTCGGCCCCAGCCATCCAACGGTCGCGGTGGCTCTTGTCCACCTCGCGAGCGTTATCGAGGGACAGCGAAATCACTCCGTTGCGCAACACCACCTCCGGCGGGCCCTGACGATCCTGACTGATGCGTATGGCCCCGAGCACCCGAGCGTCGTCCGCACCAGGCAGCTTCTCGACCGCATACAAGAGCGCTCGGCCGACAGTGGTGCCGTTGGCGGGTCGGGAGCCCCGGCTCGGCTAGCGGTCGAGACCATTAATGACGACGATCAAGACATGGCCCAAATTGCCGAACTGACCAAGCAGCTTCGGATGGAGCTTCTCGAATTGGACGTCGACGCTGTCGACCTAGTGCGAGTCGAGAACGCTCCTGGGGGTACAAAGGGGGTTGAAGCGCAGGCTCCTGGCTCCCTAGCAGTAACCGTAGCCAGGACCCCAGGAACGCTCGGCATCCTCGTCAGGACCCTGGGCTCCTGGCTCAGGCGGGGTCGCTCACGATCGATCAAGCTCGAACTGGACGGTGATGTCCTGGAACTGTCCGGCATCACATCCGAGGAGCAGGACCGGCTCATCTCAGCCTGGATCGCTCGTCATTCGAACTGATGAACAGGCCGGTTGCGGGTTCCTTCTCAGCTTCAAGTTCTCGCTTAGTTCAGGCACTCACTAGTGTCTTCTCGCCGCCGCCAGTACGGCTCGGGTGAGCGAGATACTCAAGCGTGCAGCAGCCGCGTTTGTCATCGCGGACCGGCCCCATGCAGACCGAGGCCGATGACAGCCGCAGGATTGCGGGCGAGCCGGCGCCGCCGAAGTACTCGGTATAGACCAGCAACTTACCCGCGGCGCTCCGCCAGCAGGCCCTGCAAGAACGCTGACGTCCTCAGCTACGGGGGCCGTTTCTAGCTGTCTTGATCAGCTGCTTGAGGCAGTGATCCTCAATCACGGCGGGGTGCTTCAGGACGTCTATCGGCGCCCATCCAGGGTCGCTAGGCCGAGCGCCAGCCCGCACAGCTCGGTGCGGGATCTCGGGCAAGAGCATCTGACCGTGCGCGCAGAAACATGGGCCTGCGAGGTCCTCACACCCTGGCAACAGACCGCCACGGTAACACTTGTCGTCAAGATGCCCGCTGACACCGCGACCGACAACCACCGCACCGTCATCCGGAACCTCACCGACGCTCAGCAGCGTCTGGACGCCGACGACTGGAAAGGCAGCGTCCGCGCATCCAGGGACGCTCGCCAGACGACGCATGCCCGCCGGTTTGTTGCCCGTGCGCTGACGGGCTGCCCGGCCGCCGACACTGCGGTCCTGTCCCAGCGAGCTGGTCACCAACGCCTCCGCATACCGCTAGCAGTGACCGCGGCACGTTCGAGGTCACCGTCTGGCGCGGCGCTGCAGCGGCCTGCGTTGCGGTGCTGAACGCGGGCTCTGGGCAGGAACCTATGGCCGCCACCCCTGACCCCGGCAGCGAGTCCGGCCGTGGGCTGAGCCTGGTGGACAGGCTGTCTAATCGGTAGACCACGAAGTTACGCCACCAGGCGCGCCATCTAGTTCCTGCTGCGTCGCACGGCCATCGGCTGAAGAACCAGCGTTGCCATCACGCACTCCCAGTTTCTTGTTTCTCCTGGTCACTAGTCCTTTCCTGAGCTCTATGCGCCCTCCCTCGCTAGTCGCTGTAAGCGATCTTGTGTCGTCCGTCGTCACCATGATCTGCAGCCGCGCAGACCGTTGCATTGATCTGAATGATCATGGTCAGCTCCGCGGCCGCGTGACGCTCGGGAAGGAGGAGGCAGCCGGTTGGCCGTGGTCGTCACCGTCGCCAAGGGCTACGACCTCGGCTACATCTGGAAGACCCAGGGGCAGGCCAGCGCCGCGCGCACGCCCGGCGGCTATTACATCAACGCCGCGCAG
>JBKQTJ010000054.1:0-18679 GCA_052143255.1 Streptosporangiaceae bacterium
GGTGCGCAGCTCGTGCCGCCCGTCGGCGCGGGTCAGCTCGTAGTACATCCGCTCGTTGCCGTCCTCGGTGTCAACGATGTTGACGTAGCGCAAGCCGCCTGCGCCGGCCCCTGATTGCGCCACCGGGGCCACGTAGTCCGCGGTCAGCTCAGCAGGTGAGCTCCCGGCCGCCATGCCGGTCCGCTCCTCGTAGTTCTCGGCCGCGCTCGCCCGGCCGTCGTAATAGGCCACCAGGCCGCCGGCCCCGAACCGCACCGCGCTCACCCGGACTCCGCGCGAGTCCCAGGCGCCCGGCCGCGGCGCCAGTGCCGTCCCGTGCCAGGTCCAGTCAATGCCGTCCGGGCTGGTGGCGTAGTCGGTTCTCATCCGGTCTGTGCTGGCCGGATCGTCCAACGGGTGCACCGATGCCCACAGGTGCCAGGTCCCGCCGTGCCGCGCGATCACCGGGTCCTTGACAGCCGAGGCCGGGCCGCCGGGCAGCACGGTCGTGCGCTGGCCCGGCTCGAACTTGTCCGGCGCGGATGCTTCCAACAGTTCGACCCGCCAGTGCTTGGTCCCCCAGGTCGCGCAGCTCAGGTACAGGCGCCAGGTCCCGTCGGGCGTCAGCACCAGCGCCGGCCGCTCCAGCGACTCGCTGTCCATCTCCTGCTTGCCGATGACCTGGATCGTCTTGAACCGCACGCCGTCGGCCGAGCGTGCGATGGCGACCGCGTATCCACGGCCTTTGCCGAGCGGCTTGCGCAGCCGGTAGGCCAGGAAGATCTCATCACCGGCCAGGACGGCGCTGGGCGCACCCGCCCAGGTCCCCGCCTCGGTTCCCGGCGGCTCGATGGCGACGGCCGAGCGCTCAGGGTCAGGTACCAGGTCGGCCAGGCGAGCCGCGCATCCGTCATCGATCACCTTGCGAAGGATATGCGACGACTTAACCGACTTTCGCCGCGCGCCCCTCCCAGAACGGGGCTCGCAGCTGCCGCTTGAGGATCTTGCCCGAACCGGTTCGCGGTAGCTCGTCCACATACGAGACCGACCGCGGGATCTTATAGCTGGCCAGGTGCTCACGACCGTAGGCGGCGATCTCCTCCGGCGACAGCGAGCTGCCGGGGGCGAGCACCACCGTGGCGTGCACGATCTCGCCCCATTCCTCCGACGGGATGCCGAAGACCGCGACGTCGTAGATCGCCGGGTGCTGCTCCAGCGCTGCCTCGATCTCGGCCGGGTAGATGTTCATGCCAGCGGAGATGATCATGTCCGTCTTGCGGTCGCAGATGTAGAGGTAGCCCTCGTCATCCCAGTAGGCGATGTCCCCCACGGTGTGGAAGTCGCCGCGGCTGGCCGCCTGGTAGCTGTCCAGCTGCTTGTAGTACTCGTTGAACACCGCCTTGGAGCGGACATACAGCTCACCGGGATGGTCCGGCCCGCTGCCGGTCACCTCGTTACCGTCCTCGTCGAACAGCACGATCTCGATGCCGGGGGCGGGCTTGCCGCAGGAACCGGGCTTGCGCATCTGGTCCTTGGGTTCCAGCACGCAGTCCACGCCAAGCTCAGTCGAGCCGTAGATCTCCCACAGCGAGTCCGGCGGGAAATCGGCGACATACTGCTGCTTCAGCGCGAAGCTCCACGGTGCCGCGTTCGCCAGCATGATCCGCATGGACGACCGGTCGTAGCGCTGCTTCACCTCGGCCGGCAGCGCGCAGACCATCCGGATCAGCGCGGGCGCCGAGAAGGTGGAGGTGACCTCGTAAGCATCGACCAGCCGCAGCCAGTCCTCGGCGTCGAACTTCCGCTGCACGACGATGGTCTGTCCGAACAACAGCCCCACGGTCATGAAGGCGCTCGGTCCGCTGTGGTAGAGCGGGCCGGAGGTCAGGTAGACGTCGTCGGGCCGGTACCCGATCAGGTTCAGCAGGCCGGCGACGGTGTCCAGATCGGTGCCGTACCGGACCGCGCCCTTGGGCTTCCCGGTGGTTCCGGACGTGTAGATCATCGTCGCGCCCGCAGCGAGCTCGTCGCCCAGTTCGGGCGGCGGCTGATCCGAGGCGCCGCCGATCAGCTCGCTGCCGACCATGCCGTCCGGCGGCGCGCCATTCACCACGATCACGTGCCGCAGCCTCGGCAGGTCACCCACCAGGCCCGCGAACAGGTGCGCGTACTCGGCGTCGACGTAGGCGATCTCGGAGTCGGAGTGCCCGATCACGTACCTGGCTTCCTCGACCGTGAGCCGGTAGTTCAGCGGCACTGCCACCGCGCCGATCTTGCGGGTGGCGCTCATCACCGCGACGACCTGCGGCGAGTTCGGGCCGCACCAGATGACCTTCGAGCCAGCGGTCGCGCCGAGGGCGAGCAGCGCGTTCGCGACCTTGTTGGCCTCGGCCTCGAACTGGGCGTACGTCCATGCGACGACGTCCTCGTTGCCCTTGTCATCGATGACGGCGAGCTTGTCCGGCTGAGCCCCGGCGTAGACCGTCAGGATGTCTGGCATCGCACCTGCCCTTTCGTCGCGCTGCGCCTGGTCCGCAGTCGTGGGAGTTCCCAGGTACACCCTGTACCGAATGGCACTCGGTTGTCATCAGCCGGTCTCAGCCGGAGTGCGCCAGCTCAGCCGGAGTGCGCCGACTCAGCCGGAGTGCGCCGGCTCAATCCGGCCAGGCGCAGGGCCGACGCGACCAGGCGGTCGGCACGCAGCGCCGCCAGCGGCTCCTGGGCCCGCGTCTGCGCGACGAGCTTGTCCGGATCCAGGCCCGCGCGCTCGGCTTCAGCTGTCCCGCCGGCGGCCAGCCACCGGCTGAGCTGGGCGGCGTCGACCTCCGGGTGGAACTGGACGGCGAGGTGGGGGCCGATGCTGAATGCCTGCGCGCATACCTTCGTCCGGGCCAGCAGCCGGGCGCCCGGCGGCGGGATGCAGAGATCACCATGGAACTCCAGCCAGGGCCCTTCCTCGATCAGCTCGGGGTCCAGCGTTTCCACCGTGGTCCAGCCGATCTCCATCGCGGGCGCCGCCTCGACCCGGCCGCCGTGCGCCGCGGCGAGGGCCTGCGCGCCGAAGCAGATGCCGAGCACGGGCACGCCGCCCGTGTCGGCGGCCCGCAGCCAGTCAAGCTCATTGCCGATCCAGCGGCCCACGTTCTGCTCGTCGTAGACCGACCAGGCTGCGCCGAGTACGACCGCGTAGTCGACGCCGCGAAGCGGCGGAAACGGGCCGTCATCGGGGACCAGATGCACCGTCAGCTCCGCGCCGCGGGCCCGGAACGCGTCCGCTATGAAGCCGGCATCGTCGATCTCATGATGCTTGACGACGATCACTCGCATCCGCGCCTCCGCCCGTGCCCGCCTTAGCCCATTGTGACGGGAACGGGGTCGTCGCGCATTTCGCGGCGCCCGCTCGGCTGGCGCAACCATCGCGGCGGAAACCTGGATGCGCCAGGCGGCCGGATCCGGCAAGGATGTGACATGGCCTGGACCCTGACGAGCAACCTGGACGAGTTCCTGTCCGCGGTGAGTGAGCACCTGCGTGCCGAGCCCGTGCTGAACACCGTCTTTCTCACCGTGGCCGAGACCCTGAAGCTCGGCGGCACCTCGGCCTTCGGCGACGCCGCGCCGATGTTCGGCTGGCACCAAGCGCCGGGCGCCGCAGTGGACGGCGCGTTCCTGCAGACTCCCCCGTTCCCTGTCCTGATGGGGATGCTGCCGCCCGGGTCAGCCGATCCCCTGTTCAGGTTGCTGACTGCCGGCGGCAGGCAGCCGGCCGGGGCGAACGTGCACGGCGCCGACGAGGCCACAGTCAGCTCAGCCTGGGCAGCGGTGACTGGCGGCACGACCAGCGTGCACCACCGGATGCGGCTGTTCCAGCTCGGCCGCCTCACACCGCCGGAGCCGTTCCCGCCCGGCCTGGCCAGGCTTGCTGACCAGGACGACTTTGATCTCCTGGTCAGCTGGCATGTCGCGTTCGGCGCCGAGACCGCCTCTATCGCGGCAGAAAACGCGCACCGCACCGTAGCCGACCGGCTCAGCCATCACGGCCTGATGCTGTGGGAGGTGGACCGGGAGCCGGTGGCAATGGCCGGGCTCACCCGCGGCGTGGCGGGAGTGGTCCGGGTCGCCGGTGTCCACACCGCGCCCGGGCACCGCCAGCGCGGCTACGGCGGCGCCATCACCACCGCGGTCAGCCAGGCGGCGCTGGATGGCGGCGCGACAGCGGTTGTGCTGTTCACCGACCTGGCCAATCCGACCAGCAACGCCCTCTACCAGCGCCTGGGCTACCGGCCGGTCGGTGATCGGGTGCTGCTTGAATTCTGGCCGCCAGGCACGGCCGAACCCGATGTCACAGATCCCCGCGCTGCCTCGTTCTCAGCTGCATGAGAATCGCGATAGTCGGAGGAACCGGCACGCTCGGCAGGCACGTGGTGAGCCAGTTCGCCGACCGCGGCCACGAGGTCCGCGTCCTCAGCCGCAGCAGTCCGGACTTCCCGGTGGACATCATCTCGGGCGAAGGCCTGGCCAGGGCGCTGGACGGATGCGCGGTCGTGGTCGACGCGAGCAACGCCGCCTCGGCTAAGCGAGCCGCCCTCGTGCTAGGCGAGGGCTCCCGCCGGTTGCTGACGGCCGGGCAGGCGGCCGGGGTCAGCCACCACGTCTGCGTCTCCATCGTCGGGTGCGAGCGCTTCTCAATGGGTTACTACCGGGTTAAGACCGAGCAAGAGCACATCGTCGAGCGCGGGCCGGTGCCGTGGACCATCGTCAAGGCAACCCAGTTCCACGAGCTTGCCGCGGCCACCCTTGCTGCCGCTGGCCGGTGGCGGGGTGCTGCCCATCCCGCAGATGCGGCTGCAGACCATCGCAGCTGCCGAGGTTGCGGGCGCGCTGGCGGACGTAGCCGAGGGCCAGCCGCGTGCGGACCGCCTCCTCGTCGCCGGCCCGGAGCTGACCACGGCCCGGGAACTGGCTCGCACCTGGCAGTCGGCCACCGGCCGGGCTGCGCTGATGGTGCCGGTCCCGGTGCCGGGCAAGCTCGGCCGGGAGCTGCGGGCAGGCGGGCTGACCACAGATCACCCTGACGTCCGGGGCACTCAGACGTTCGCCGGCTGGCTCGCCGCTAGATCAGCGATTCCTTACCGGGTTCAGTAGTCGTCCGCGATCAGGGAGCGCCTGCCGTCCGGGTTGACGCGCCAGTTGCGCCAGATGGCGGTGGCCATGGTGGCAGGCGCTGGGCGATCCGGGTGAATTTCCGCCGGGGGACCCGCCACGATCGTCAGACGGCTCTCCGGACGGTGATGGCGGGCCGTTCGGCGCCGCTGACGTGACCGAGGTCCCTGTCGATCGCGGGTCCGCGCGACGCAGGCTCGCACCACGAACCGGGCGGCCACTGCCGTCATCGCAATGGCGATGCTCCCGGTCACCGGCCAGCCGACCGGGCGGCATTACCTGCTACCTGATCAGCGACTCCGATGCGGCCGGCCGTGTCGGCGCGTGCGCAGGCGGTGCGGTGGCTGAGAGTCGGGCCCACCCGCTGAGGAGATCGCGATGAAGCTCAACGCTGGCATTCTGGTAGGGCTCGCTTGGGTCGTCGCAGCGGGTTTGGGCAGTCCCGGCGCCCGTGCCAGCGACAGGGCGGTCTCGCATGCCGTAGCCGTGGTGACGACCACGGCCGACGTTGTCAACGGCGACGTGTCGTCGATAGCTGCCTTGAACGCGCACCCGGGGCGGGATGGCATCTCGCTGCGGGAGGCGCTCGAGGCTGCCGACGCGACCCGCGGCGCGGAAACCGTGTACGTAATGTTCAGCCACCGTCTGAGCGGCAAGACGATCGAGTTGCGCTCAGCGTTGCCCCCGATCCGCCGCAGCCATCTCATGCTCGAAGGGATCGCTCCGAACGGCTCGGCCGCGAGGATCACACTTGACGGCCGCCGGGCTCGGCCGCTGCCGGGACAAGGGGTGGGGGTGCCTGAGCTGCTGCTGATCCAGGCGTCGGAGGTCACGGTCCGGTGGCTCCGCTTTACCGGGCTAAGGCCGAACAAGGCGACCGGACGGGAATCTGCGGTGCTCGTGCAACCCGGTCCGACGGGCGGCTACCCACCAGGTCCGCGCACGATCGCGAACGTGGCTATCACGGACGACGCCTTCGACAACAGCGGGACCGCTCCCCCCGGCCCGGGCGCGCCGGTGGGCAACGGGATGATCGTCGGGACGAGCTTCGGCGGGCGCGGCGAAATCGGCACGCACATCACGGGGGTCACGGTCGCGCGGGACACGTTCCTTGACTACACGGCCGACGACGCGCTCGGCGTGTGGGCGGACTACTCAGGCGCGACAATGACCGGCGTCGTGATCGAGGACAACAACTTCGACCGCGACATGTACTCGATCGAGCTGAGCGAGGGAGGCAACGCGCCGCGCCAGACCGGGGCGCAGATCGTCGGCAACAACATCAAGGCCGGCAACAACATCAAAGGCAGCATCGGCATCAGCGTCAACACGACGAACGCGACGGACGGAAGGATCAGCGGCACGCTGATCGAGGACAACGCGATCTCAGGCGTCGACGGGGCCGCGATCAACCTCGGCGCCGGGGAGTTCGACCCAGGCATGGGGGGCAGGGACGGCGGCGACGTCATAGCAAGCACGCAGATCGTCAACAATGTCATCCGTGCCGACTGTGCCTGCGACGCCGGCATCTACATGAGCGGCGGCGGCCGCGCCACCTCGCCGCCCAGTCACGTCTCCTCGGTCACGGTCGAGAACGACACACTCGTCGAGGACGCATCATCCGGATTCCTGCTCGACCTAGTCAGCGAGAAGGGCAACTCCGTCACCGCGGTGACGGCACGGAACACGATCCTCTACGAGCTTTCCGGCTCATCCCCGATCGCCGAAGGCGGGCCGGGAAACGAGCGGCCCCCGGATGTCCTGATGAACTCGCTCATCAGCGGCCCCGGGTGGGCGGGCAAGAACGGCAACATCACCGGCGACCCTGACTTCGCAGGCGAAGCCGCCGGCGATTACCGCCTCGCAGCCGGCAGCCCTTGCATCAACGCCGGCACCACGGTCGGCGCCCCCGGCTATGACTTCGGCGGCGCGCGGCGCGACTCGAAGCCGGACATCGGCGCATTCGAATACGGCGCCGTTCCCCGCCCGCTGCTCACCGTGACGCTCGAACCGCTCGGCGGCAACGGGACCGTCACCAGCAGCCCTCCGGGCATACGGTGCGGGACCACGTGCGGCGCCAGATTCGACCCGGGCACAACTATCACGCTGACCGCAAAGGTAGCCCGGAGATCGCGATTCCTCGGCTGGTACGGTGCATGCTCAGGCACCCGCCGCTGCGTGGTCGCGGTCAGACGCGCCAAGTCGGTCTACGCTCGCTTCGCGCCCTAGGCGAATATGATTCCTTATTGATCTGCTTCCCCTATCTGCCCCATCAGCCCGGCTACAACAAGCGGCTGCACGCCGCGCTGCCGCTGATCAAGCAGGTCATCCGGGATCTGGCCGCCTACAGCGACTTCTGGTTCGACAAGGTCTGGATCGCCGACCCCACGCCGGTGGAATGCGGCCGCTCGCGCCCTGCCGTGAAAACGCTCCAACATGGCCGGCTGGGCGAACTACGGGTACTGCGCCTCGCATTCCCGCTCGTTCTGGCGGCTGCGGCTGTACCTGATCACCACCCCCGCCGGGATGCCGATCCTGTGGGCGCTGGCCGACCCGAAGATCGGCGAGCCGGAGGTGCTGGCCGCCATGCTCGACGTCGGCCCCAGCTCGCCACTGCCCGGCCCGGCCTGATCCTGATCACCGACAAGGGCTTCGCCGGCCGCCAGACCGAAACTGACCTGGCGCCCGCGGGACCACCCTGCTGCGGCCCGCCCGCACGGACGAGGCCGCCCGGCACGGCGAGCCGCTGCTCAAATCGGTCCGGCAGCTGATCGAATCGGTCAACTACACCCTCAAGGGCCAGCTCGACCTCGAAGCCCATGGCGGGCGGACCTTCCAAGGCGTTGCCCTCCGGGTCGCCCAGCGCATCCTGGCCATGGCCGCTGCCAGCTGGCATAACAACAAGACCGGGCAACCTGTCACCCGGTCGCTGATCGCGCACGACCACTGACACGGTTGGGGAATCATTCGTCTAGGCCGGCCGGGTAACGGCGGAACGCTCGCCGGATGGCGTGCCTGATACTCCAGCCGTAGATCATGATCTTTGAGAACGGTGACGTGGCTGTGGGCTAGCGGTGCGCCAGCGCGTCGCTCGATGCGCAGGCGCGGGATGGCAGACAGGCACTCTCGGCCGCTGTCAGGCAGGCAATGACACGGCACGCCGGAGAGTTAGGAGTGATAATCGATTGCTCTTGGTGCTTAGCTACCAGCGGACGTCGAAGTTGGTCATTCATGCACCACCTAAATGACCGTGGCCAACGGCGGCGTACGGATGCCCACAGTGAGAGCTGGGGAGAGCGCTAAGTCCGCGAGTTGTCTCGGCCGCCGGGTGGGTGGCCGCATACCCGGAGGATGGACATGACCGGCAATCGGATTGAGGACACGGAGGACCAGGCTCTGCTGGCCTTCCTCGCGGCCCAGCGCGACGCGGTGCTCTCCATCGTGGCGGGGCTGGACGAGGAGGCGTGGCACCACTCGGTCGTGCCGTCGGGCTGGACGCCGGCCGGGCTGGTCGAGCACCTGGGCGGCGCCGAGTGGCACTGGTTCCAGGGGGTCGTGGCCGGCGCAGTTCCCGAGCCGCCGCCTGGGGATGAGGATCGGCCTCCCTATGACCCGACGGCAGCGTTCGTCAGTGACCTGCCCTCAGCGGAGATCATCGGCTTCTACCGTGACCAGTGCGCGCGCTCGGATGCGGTGCTGGCGGTGACACCGCTGTCGGCGCCCCCGCGCGGCAGGCACGGCGATCCGAAGAGTGACGAACCGCCGGACGTGCGCTGGGTCGTGCTGCACATGATCGAGGAGACCGCGCGACATGCCGGTCACCTGGACATCGCCAGGGAACTGATCGACGGCCAGACCGGGCTCGGACCGCGCTAACCGGCCTGACGCCATCCCTGGCCGCGAGCACCGGCCGGAGTACTAAGGCGCGCCAGCCTGGGCACCAGCCGCCTAAGGCAACTCTGGGACGGAAATAGGGAGTACTGCCGATCCGCGATACCGGGCCTTACCGCGAGTGTGCATGGTGCGGGCCTAGTCCAGGGCCCGGACTCGAGGAGGAGACATGCACCCGTATCTCACCCAGGCGATTGCCGCCGAGCGGACCGCGGACTTCCGGCGGGCCGCAGCGGCCGGTCGCGCGGCGCGGCTCGCCCGGGCGACGCGAACCAGGACGCGGCACGCTGTCGGCCTGGCGGCATCGTCCGGCTCCGGGCAGGCGAGCGGAGAAGGCACGCCTTGCCAGTCAGATATGACACGCGCGGCATAAGGCCGTGGCGTGCGACCAAGCGCGGCATACCTCAGCCCGAGCCGGTCCGGTCGCGCCTGAAAATGCCGCTTCCCAGCGCGGCAGGTCTGGCCATTGGCCAGGCCTGCCGCACAGACTATGCGAACGCATTTTTGGATAACGGGTCTTATGATCGAACTCATGAACGAGTGCCTGCAAGGTTCGCTGCTCGATCTGGCCGGGACGCCCGGGCCTGGACCTCTCGATGAGGTGCGGCGCACTGAGCTGAGCCGTGGTGCCTGGGTCGACGTGCTGCCTGCCTGGCTGACCGGCGCCGACGAGCTGTTCAGCCGGCTACTGCAGACTGTGCCCTGGCGTGCCGAGCGGCGCCCCATGTACGACCGGGTGGTCGACGTTCCCCGGCTGCTGTGCTTCTACGGGGAGGGCGAACCGCTGCCGGATCCGATGCTGGCCGACGCCAAGGACGCGCTAGAGGAGCATTACGCCGCAGAGCTGGGCGAAACCTTCGTGACCGCAGGACTGTGCCTGTACCGGGACGGGCGCGACAGCGTGGCCTGGCATGGCGACACGATCGGCCGCGGCAGTTCCCAGGACACCATGGTGGCCATCCTCTCGCTGGGCACGCCGCGCCCGTTGTTGCTGCGCCCGGTCGGCGGCGGCGAGCCCGCGCTGCGCTACGACGTCGGCCACGGCGATCTCCTCGTCATGGGCGGCAGCTGCCAGCGCACCTGGCAGCACGCGGTCCCGAAGTCGGCCAAGCCGACCGGGCCCCGGATCAGCGTGCAGTTTCGCCCGCGCGGCGTCCGCTAAGAGCGTCTTGCCGGATTTGCGGCCGGCGTTAGCGGCGGCGATGTGCGCGATTGGCGCTGTTGCGTCCGGGCAGATTAACCGAGGTGACTGCCGACGACGACGGGGGCGGCACGAAGCTGTCTGGCCCGGACCTAGCCAACACAGGCCTAGCCAACACGGGCCTTGCCCATACAGACCTAGCAGACGGCGTGGTGGCAGGCAGCGGCGCCGGGCTGGTGGCCCCCGAATCTGGCAGCGACCCGGCAGCAGGAGCGCTAACCGGAGCGTCGCAGGGCTCGCTGGCGCCCACGGCAGGATCGCCCTACCCGCCGATTGCCGACTACGCCTTCCTGTCCGACTGCGAGGTGACGGCGCTGGTAGCGCCCAGCGGCGCGATCGAGTGGATGTGCCTGCCCCGTATGGACTGCCCCAGCCTTTTCGGCGCGGTGCTGGATCGCGAAGCCGGCCGGTTCCTGTTCGGGCCCGACAACATAGCTGAGCCCGCTGACCGCCGGTACCTGCCCGGCACCATGGTGATGGAGACAAGCTGGGATTGCGGCGACGGCTGGCTTGTCGTGCGCGACTGCCTGCTCATCGGCCCCTGGCGGCACGAGCACCCCGGCCGCAGCTCGCACACGCGGCCGCCGACCGACTACGACGCCGAGCATACGCTGCTGCGGACGGTCCGGTGCGTGCACGGGACCGTCCAGGTAACGATGGACTGCGAGCCCGTATTCGACTACGGGCGGCAGCGCGCGAGCTGGCGGCATACCAAGCGCGGTTACTACCAGGCTCAGATCAGCCCGGCGGATATCGACCTCACCCTGACCCTGACCTCCGACATCCGGATCGGGCTCGAAGGCCCGAGCGCGCGCTCCCGCACGCTGCTGCGCCAGGGCGACACGAGGTTCTGCACCTTGTCGTGGGGGCGGGTACCGCCGCCAGAGAGCTATAAGGAGGCCTACAAGCGGCTGTTGTGGACCGCGCACCACTGGCAGCACTGGCTGGCCCGCGGCGAGTTCCCCGACCATCGCTGGCGGAACTACCTTGCCCGCAGCGCCCTCACCCTGAAGGGCCTGACGTTCGCGCCGACCGGGGCCATCGCGGCGGCGGCAACCACCTCGTTGCCGGAGACACCCGGCGGCGAGCGCAACTGGGACTACCGGTACAGCTGGATCCGGGACGCGACGTTCGCGCTGTGGGGCCTGTACACCCTCGGCTTCGAGTGGGAAGCCAGCGACTACTTCGCCTTCCTTACCGAGGTGGTAGAGCGCGACCGCGGCAACATGCAGATCGTCTACGGCATCGACGGCAAGTCCGACCTGTCCGAGCACACGCTCAAGCACTTGCAGGGGTATCAGGGCGCCCAGCCGGTCCGGATCGGCAATGACGCCTACTCGCAGCAGCAGAACGACGTCTGGGGCTTCGTGCTCGACTCGCTCTACCTGCACACGCGCTCCAGGGACCGCCTCGACGAGCGGGTCTGGCAGATGGCCAAATACCAGGTGGAACGAGCGCTCGAGCGCTGGCGTGAGCCGGACCGCGGGATCTGGGAGGTGCGCGGGGCGCCGCGGCATTTCACTTCGTCCAAGCTGATGTGCTGGGTGGCCGCCGACCGCGGCGCCAGGCTGGCCAGGATCCGCGAGGACACCGACGCCGCACGGCACTGGCAGCAGGCCGCCGACGAGATCCACGCCGACATCTGCGCGAACGCGCTCGACGACCGCGGCGTCTTCTGCCAGCACTACGAGACATGGGCACTGGATGCATCACTGCTGCTCATGCCGCTGCTGCAGTTCCTGCCACCCGATGACCCGCGGATCCGGGCCACCGTGCTGGCCATCGCCGAGGAGCTGACCGAGGACGGCCTGGTGCTGCGCTACCGGGTGGAGGAGACCGACGACGGACTGTCCGGACCCGAAGGAACCTTCACCATCTGCTCGTTCTGGCTCGTCTCGGCGCTGTCGGCGATCGGCGAGCACCAGCGCGCCCGGGACCTGTGCGAGAAGGTGCTGTCCTATGCCAGCCCGCTGCTGCTCTACGCAGAAGAGATCGAGGCGAAATCCGGGCGGCATCTCGGCAACTTCCCGCAGGCGTTCACCCACCTCGCGCTCATCAACGCGGTCATGCATGTCATTGAGCATGAGCAGGACGAGGCCCGCAGGCTGCTGACCGGCAGCACCGATCACCCCCGCCGGCCTGGCAACGGCAAGATGCGCCGCAAGGACACGCTCGGCTGAGCAGTGCGGTTACGCGGGCTCGCTCAGGACTTAGCGATGGCCGCAGTCCGCGCGCCCGCCGCGGTCACCAGATCCGCGGGCGCCAGCTCGATCTGCAGACCCCGCTGTCCGGCGCTGCAGAACACCGTGCTGTGGCCGAGGGCGGATTCGTCCACGATCACCGGGAGTGGCCTGCGCAGGCCGAGCGCCGTAATCCCACCCGTTACGTATCCTGATGCTCTTTCTGCTTGATGTGGGTCGGCCATGACTGCGCGCTTGCCGCCGACCGCGGCAGCCAGGGCCTTCAGGTCAAGGCTGGCACTGACCGGCACGACCCCGACAGTCAGCTGGCCATCGACGTCGGCGATGAGAGTCTTGAAAACGCGGTCGGCCGGCACGCCGAGCGCCTCGGCTGCCTCCTGGCCATAGGAGGGATGCCGGGAGTCATGGGCGTACCGGTGAATGGTGTGGTCGATGCCGAGACTGGAGAGCAGCTCGGTCGCGCGGGTTCCGCCACGGCCTGCCATTCTGGCGAGCTTACTGGCGCCGAGGCCGCCGCAGCGATTGCCGGCGTGAAGACTAGGGCTGTGACGGACTGGGTACTGCACGTCGACCTCGATCAGTTCATCGCGGCCGTCGAGGTCTTGCGCCGCCCGGAGTTGCTCGGCCTGCCGGTCGTAGTGGGCGGTGACGGCGACCCGAGCAAGCGCGGAGTCGTCGCGACTGCTTCGTATGAGGCACGCGCGTTCGGGGTGCATTCCGGGCTGCCGTTGCGGACGGCGCTGCGGCGCTGCCCGGACGCGGTCTTCCTGCCAGTGGACCGGCCCGCTTACGAGGCCGCATCGGCGCAGGTGATGGCGGTGCTGCGGGCTCTTGACGCGGTGACCGAGGTGATGGGCTGGGACGAGGCGTTCCTGGCCGTGCGGACCGCCGACCCGGAGAGTTTCGCCCGGCTGATCCAGGACCGCGTCAAGGCTGCCACCCGGCTGGACTGCACGGTCGGGATCGGCGAGAACAAGCTGCAGGCGAAACTTGCCACCGGTTTCGGGAAGCCGGCCGGGGTGTACCGGCTGACCCACCGGAGCTGGTTCGAGGTGCTCGGCGATGAGCCGGCCAGCGTGCTGTGGGGCGTTGGCACGAGAACTGCGGCGAAGCTGGCCGAGCTGGGCATCCGGACGGTGGCCGAGCTGGCCCAGGCCGACATCGCGGCGGTGGCCGGGCGATTCGGCCCGACGATAGGCCCGTGGCTGGTGCAGACCGCGCGCGGGCTTGATCCGTCCGTCGTGACTGATGAGCCGTACGTGCCGAGGTCACGCAGCCGCGAAGTGACCTTCCAGCAGGACCTCACGGACTGGGAGCAGGTCCAGGCCGAGGTCGCGGTGATCGCTGCCCGGGTCGCCGAGGATGTCGCCGCCGAAGGCAGGCCGGCCGCCCGGATCGTGGTGAAGGTGCGGTACCGGCCCTTCTTCACCAGCACGCACGGAACGCAGCTGCCGGAGCCAGCCAGCGACCCAGAGCTCATCGGGGCCGCGGCCCTGGCCGCGCTGGGCCAGTTTGCCAACCGGCGGCCGGTACGGCTGCTCGGGGTCCGCGCCGAGTTCGCCGATGTGCTCGCCGCAGGCAGGCCCGAAGACAACGCGCGATCCCCCGGATGATCGCGCCGCCACGTCACAGGGCAGAGCCCTGATCCGTCTCAGGTCTTATATCGGAGTCTGATCGGATGAAGGCAACGGCCAGCAGGAGGTAATTCGCCATGCGCGTGCTAGTAGTCGGAGCGAGCGGCGCGATCGGGCGGCAGCTCGTGCCGCAGCTCGTCGCCGCCGGGCACCAGGTCAGCGCGACGACGCGCAGTCCGGCCAAGCTTGACGAGCTGCGGGCCGCCGGGAGCGATCCGCTGGTGCTCGACGGCCTGGACGGTGCGGCCGTCGGCGAGGCAGTTGCCCGCGCCGAGCCCGAGGTCATCGTGCACGAGATGACGGCCATACCGGCCAGCCTGAACCTGCGTAAGTTCGACCGGAGCTTCGCGGCGACCAACGCTCTGCGGACCGCCGGGATTGACCACCTGCTGGCGGCGGCTGCGGCGCAGGGCGTGCGCCGGGTCATCGCGCAGAGCTACGCGGGCTGGCCCAACGCCCGGACCGGCGGCCCGGTGAAGACGGAGGAAGATCCCCTTGACGCCGAGCCCCCGGCAGCGCAGGTGGCTTCACTGGACGCGATCCGCTACCTGGAGAAGGCGGTGACCGGCGCACCCGTCGAAGGCCTCGCACTGCGCTACGGCAGCCTGTACGGACCCGGTTCCTCTGAGCAGTTCGTCCGGCTGCTGAAACGCCGGCAGCTGCCGGTCATCGGGGACGGCGGCGGAGTCTGGTCGTTCCTGCACGTTACAGACGCCGCGGCGGCGACTGTAGCGGCTGTCCAGGCCGGCCAGCCAGGTATCTACAACATCGTGGACGACGAGCCAGCCACGGTTGCCGACTGGCTGCCCGTCATGGCCATCGGGGCCGGCGCCCCGCCACCGCTGCACCTCCCGGCCTGGATCGGGCGGCTCGCCGCCGGTGAGGCCGGACTGTCCATGATGACGCGGATCCGAGGCTGTTCCAACGCCAAGGCCAAGAAGGAGCTGGGCTGGCAGCCGATCTGGCCAAGCTGGCGCGAGGGCTTCCGGCACGGGCTCACGCAGGCCCGCCCGCCCCGGGGGGCTGCCGGGTGACGCGGGCCGCACCTGCGGCCGGCTCGGCTGGCAGCTCTGAGCAGACCGCGTCGGTCTATCGGGAGCTGAAGCCGCTGCTGTTCGCCGTTGCCTACCGGATGCTCAGCAGCGTGACCGAGGCCGAGGACATCGTTCAGGAGGCGTTCCTGCGTTACCACCGCGCGACAGCCGACAACGGCCCGCCAGAGTCGCCGAAGGCGTACCTGTCCGCTATCACCACGCGGCTGTGCATCGACCAGCTCCGGTCAGCCAGATCGCGCCGCGAAGCCTACGTCGGCGAGTGGTTGCCCGAGCCGCTGCTGACGCGCCCGGCGGAACTGGCCCAGGCTCCGATCGACCCGGCTGAGCACGCCGAGCACGCCGACTCCCTGTCCATGGCGTTCCTGCTGCTGCTGGAGCGGCTGACCCCGCTGGAGCGGGCCGTGTACCTGCTCCATGACGTGTTCGGCTACGGCTACGACGAGACGGCAGGAATGGTGGCGCGCAGCCAGGCCAGCTGCCGGCAACTGGCGCATCGGGCCAGGCAGCACATCGAGGCCGGGCGGCCGCGCTTTGACGTCGAGACCCGTCGCCGCGACGAACTGGCGGCCAGGTTCTTCGACGCCGTCGGCGGCGGCGACATGGACGGCCTGCTCAAGCTGCTGGCGGCCGATGCCGAGGTGCACGGCGACGCCGGCGGCGTGCCGCCGTTCTGGCGCAAGCCCATCACCGGCCGCGAACATGTCGGCAGGTTGCTGATCGCGCTTGGCAAGCAATTGCGCGCGGTGCAGGGCTCGCTGCGCCTTGTCGAGGTGAACGGGCAGCCTGGGGCGCTTGCCGTCGGCCCGGACGGCTCGCTGATCAGCGTGTTCAGCATTGACATCGTCGATGGCCGGGTTCAGCTCGTCAGGTCCGTCATCAGCCGCCCCAAGCTGCGCCACCTTGGCCCGCTCGCCGACCTGGCCAGTCTGCGCAGGCGGAGCACCGGCGCGGACGGCAGCTAGCTGGTCACGGGCCGGGGTAGGACTTGCGCCAGCCGCGCTCAGCCGACCGGCGGGCTGCTACCAGCCGCCTGACGGCTGGCAGCGCCATCGGTCCAGGCTGATGAGCCCGCTGTCCGGTGCGCTAGTCTTCCGGCTCGCGGCCTAGTTGATCGTGATGAGGAGAACCATGGTCGTTCCGCTGGCTGTGCGCGACGTCGCGGCCGCCGTGGGCGTGCTGCTCGTGGCCACCTCGGCGAGCAGCGTGATCGGGACGCTCATCGTGCCGCGCTCTGTCGCCAGCTGGCTGACCAAGCGGGTTGACCGGGCGGTTAACGCGGCATTCGTGCTGGTGACCACGCCGATAAACGACTATCGCAGGCGCGACCGGATCCTCTCTGCGCACGCCGCGACCCTGCTGCTTGCGCAGCTGGTGGCCTGGCTCGGCATGTTCTTTGTCGGCTTCTCCCTGATCTTCTGGCCGCTGGTGCACGGCGGGATCACGCAGGCATTCGCGACGGCAGGTCCGGCCTTGTGGGAGATCGGCTCCGATCGCGCCAGGGGCGGCCTGGAACAGGCCGTTCTGGACATCGCCTCGCTCACCGGGATCGTCACCGTCACGCTGCAGATCGCTTACCTGCCGACGTTGTACTCCGAGTTCAACCGCCGTGAGAACGCGGTCGCCCTGCTGGCAGCCAGAGCTGGCGTGCCCACCTGGGGGCCGGAGCTGCTCGCCCGCACGCACTATGCCCTGGGCTCCGGCATCTCCACCATCAATACCCTGCCCGATCTCTACGCGGACTGGGAGCGCTGGGCGGCCGACGTCGCCGAGAGTCATACGACCTACCTGCCGCTGGTGCGATTCCGATCGCCTCGGCCGAAGTCCTCCTGGGTGACCTCACTGCTGGCGGTACTGGACTCGGCCGCGCTCATCCTGTCCCTGTCTCCGCAGGAAGCCCCGGTCGTGCCGGCCAGGCTGTGCATTCGGGCCGGCTTCATCTGCTTCAACGAGATCGCCAGGGCGATGGGCTTCGCGATCCCCGAAGAGCCTGACCCGGACGCAGGCATCAGCCTCAGCTATGAGGAGTTCCTGGATGCCATCGTCCGGATGCGGCAAGTCGACTTCCCGATCGAGCGCGAACCAGAGGACGCCTGGCCGGATTTCGTCGGCTGGCGCGTCAACTACGAGGCCGGCGCCTATGCCATCGCCCGGGCGGTAGACGCGGTGCCCGCTCTGTGGTCAGGACCGCGCCGGAACCGCGCTACCCGGCCGGTGCCGCCGATCCGGCCGCCGCTCGGACGGCCGCCGGACGGCGCGAAACAACCCGGGCCGAAACCGCATAGCACCAAGCCGCACAGCTCTAAGGGGCAGCCTAAGCGGCAGCCTTAGCGACCGCGAGCCGCCCGGCGGGCCTAGCTAGCCGGCGTTGGTGGCATCTCCCGGCGCCCGTAACGGACGCCGGTCGGTGTCTGCGGCGTCGGGGTCAGTCACCGCTGTGGTGGTCCTCGGCCAGCCGACGGCAGTGCGGTACGAGATCGTTCCGCGTCCCGCTGCCGATGCAGGGAACGGGGCCGGCTCCGGCAACGGCACCAGGTCAGGCGATGCCCGCCCGGGCTCAGTCCGGACGGCCCCGGGCGGATCTGGCCAGGCCGGCGGGGACCAGGTCAGCTCTGGCTTGGCCGCCTCAGCCTCCGCGCCCTCGGGCACCTCCGCTTCCGGCCCCTCCGCTGCGGGCATTACGGCCCCAGGTTGCGCCGCCTCCGGCTCGGCCACCTCAGGCTCGGCCTCCCCATCTGCCGCCGCCTTCGGCTTGGCCACGCCCGGCCCGTCGGCTGCGGGCACCGCAGACCCGGCCACCGCAGACCCGGCGGCCGCGGCCACCGCAGCCACTGCCGCGCCGGGCTTCGCCGGAGCCGGCGCGGGCAGCGGCGCGGGCTCGGGCAGCGCGACGTCGCCCAGTGCCGGGGACAGCACCCGCCCGGCGGCCTCGACCACGAGGTCGCGCAGCGTGTCACCGATGAGGCGGGCTGCGTAGGCCAGCAGGCTCTGCCGCTCGTCGCCGGTGTCCTGATGCGATGCCGCGTACAACTGCTCAGTCAGGGCGCTGATCAGCGAGTCTGCGGTCGGCCACTGGCCAACAGCCCGCCGCGCCTCCGGCGTGACCTTGAACACGTACCAGAACCGGGGATCCCCGCCGGTGACGGTCTTCCGGAAATCGACATAGACCGGATCCAGCGCTTCCAGCGATCTGGCTACCTGCGCCGGGTCCAGGCCAGTGCGAGCCGCAATGTCGGTGACAGTCACCATGTAGCTCTGCTCGAGCAAACCAACTGTCGCATCAAGCACCGGCAGATCTCGGACTGCCCAGGTGTCGTGCACAGCGCCACTGCCTAACCGGGACCAGGCCGCGCAGGCCGCGCAGCGGCTTGGCCGGTCCCTTGCTCGTCGGTTTCAGCCTGGTTCCTGCGCCAGGGCCGATGTGTCCGGCAGCTACGAGAGTAGCGAGAATACGCACGACTAGCAGGGGGAGTCCCTTTCGTCCCGTCATGTGCCTCGGCTAAAGCCCCCGTAGCCAGCAGTAATTGCCTTGGCGGCAAGCCAGGCAGGCACGCCCGGGCA
>JBKQTJ010000055.1:0-9735 GCA_052143255.1 Streptosporangiaceae bacterium
CTGCTGCGCGACAGCCGCCAGCCGGCCACAGCCAGGGCCGTGCTTGATGCCTACACCCGCAGCCGCCTGATCACCCAGACCCGAGATAGCGTGGAGATCACCCACGAGGCGCTGCTACGCGCCTGGCCGCGGCTGAGCCAGTGGATCGGCCAGGACCGGGCCGGCAACCTGATCCGCCAGGACCTAGACGACGCCGCCGCTGGCTGGGATCATGACCGCGGCGATGCATCGGCACTGTACCGGGGTGCCCGCCTGGAGGCCGCCCGCGCCTGGGCCAGCGACCACGATCGTGACCTCACCCCAACCGCTCGGGACTTCCTCGCCGCTTCACGCCAGCAGCAACACCGCGCTAAGGTGCTACGCCGGAGCGCCGTCGCAGCCCTGGCCGTGCTCACGCTTCTGGCCGCGGGCACTGCCGGTTATGCGGTTTATAGCAACGGTCAGGCAGTGAGCGAACGCAACCAGGCCATCACCAATCAGAACAAGGCCATCACCAATCAGGTTGTCGCCGAAGCCGAGCAGTTGCAGAGCACTGACCCGTCGCTGGCGGGCCAGCTCGATCTCGTCGCCCGTCACCTGGACCCGACCGCCGACGTCACTCCGGAACTACTCGACATAGCCAACATCCCGCTGTCGAACCCGCTGACCGGCCCCACCAAGCCCATCCACTCGGTAAAGTTCAGCCCGGACGGGCACACCCTGGCCGCCGCTAGCGAGGACGGCACGATCCGGCTGTGGAACGTCACCAACCCCGCCCACGCCACCCAGATCGGACAGCCCCTGACCGGCCCGACCAGTGGCGGCGTCTATTCGATGGCGTTCGCTTCGGACGGGCACACCCTGGCCGCCACCGGCGTCGGCGGAATGATCTGGCTGTGGAACGTCACCGACCCGGCCCACGCCACCTCGATCGGGCAGCCCCTGACCGGCCCCACCAGCGACCTCCACTCGGTGGCGTTCAGCCCGGACGGGCACACCCTGGCCGCCGGCACCTACGACGGCACGGTCCGGCTGTGGAACGTCACCAACCCCGCCCACGCCACCCTGATCGGGCAGCCCCTGACCGGGCCTACCAGCGACGTCTTGTCGGTGGTGTTCAGCCCGGACGGGCACACCCTGGCCGCCGGCAGCGTGGACGGCACGGTCCGGCTGTGGAACGTCACCGACCCCGCCCACGTCACCCGGATCGGGCAGCCCCTGACCGGCCTCACCAACGGCGTCTGGTCGGTAGTGTTCAGCCCGGACGGGCACACCCTGGCCGCCAGCAGCAACGACGGCACGATCCGGCTGTGGAACGTCACCGACCCCGCCCACGCCATCCAGATCGAGCAGATCGAACAACCCCTCACCGAGCCCACCGGCCCCATCTGGTCGGTGGCGTTCAGCCCGGACGGGCACACCCTGGCCGCCGGCAGTTACGACGGCACGGTCCGGCTGTGGAACCTTCTGTCCACGGTTCTAACCGGGCCTACCAGCGACGTCCACTCGGTGGCCTTCAGCCCGGACGGGCACACCCTGGCCGCCGGCAGTTACGACGGCACGGTCCGGCTGTGGAACGTCACCGACCCGGCCCAGGCCACCCGGATCGGGCAGCGCCTGACTGGGCCCACTAACGCCGTCCTCTCGGTGACGTTCAGCCCGGACGGGCACACCCTGGCCGCCGGCACCTACGACGGCACGGTCCGGCTGTGGAACGTCACCAACCCCGCCCACGCCACCCCGATCGGGCAGCGCCTGACCGGGCCTACCGGCCCCGTCTGGTCGGTGGCGTTCAGCCCGGACAGGCACACCCTGGCCGCCGGCGGCTACGACAAAATGATCTGGCTGTGGAACGTCACCGACCCGGCCCGGGCCACCCCGATTGGGCAGCCCCTGACCGGGCCCACTAACGCCGTCCTCTCGGTGGCGTTCAGCCCAGACGGGCACACCCTGGCCAACGGCGGCGCCGACGACACGATCCGGCTGTGGAACGTCACCGACCCGGCCCGGGCCACCCCGATCGGGCAGCCCCTGACTGGGCCCGCCGAAGCCGTCTGGTCGGTGGCGTTCAGCCCGGACGGGCACACCCTGGCCGCCGGCAGCGCCGACGGCACGAGCCGACTGTGGAACGTCACGAACCCCGCCCCGGCCACCCCGATCGGGCAGCCCCTCACCGGGCCGACGGGCACCGTCTGGTCGGTGGCGTTCAGCCCGGACGGGCACACCCTGGCCACCAGCAGCGCCGACGGCACGATCCGGCTGTGGGATCTCGACCTCGATCATGCCATCGACCGGATCTGCACCACCACCAGCGGCAACCTCACCCCGAAGCAGTGGGCACGCTACATTTCCCCACTGCCGTACGACCCACCATGCCGCCACCAGTAGAGAATCGCCACTGCCCGCGTCCGTCTCTTTACCCTCAGGCGGCGCTGTGCCCGCAGAGGCTGCGGCGATGATGCACAGCTCTGCCAGCCAGGCCGCTATCTTCTGCAGCGACCGCGGCCAAGGAAAGTCGTCAGCTTCCATGCACCCCAGGCAACTCCGAGGACTGTCCGGCTAGCCTCAAGTCTGCGACCCCGCTCGCCGAGTGCGCCAGAACAACCTGATCTGGACGACCTCCGCCATCAGACAACTGCGGCCACTGAGAGTACAGATTGGGCGGTTACTCGCGCGGCTTCGCCGCGGCGACTCGACCACACAGCGTGATTTGGCATCAGGCCCTGATTCGTAGACGCCGCGAGCGTCCGCGATGCCCTGCCTCGCGGCCCTGGAGGCTGGCTTCGCGTCCGCGTCGGGGGTCCGACCTCTTGCTCGCCGCGCACTGAGCCGCCACTATGCGTCGCTACGGAGTTCGGCTCCTCGGCGCACGAGACCGCGCATGACCGAACGTTATGCTCGGAGACGGGCCGCAGTCGCTGTCGTGCCGGACGGTCGGAACTACTGCCACAGGTGAGGTACGGAATGGATCCGATTACACTAATAGTGACCGCGCTGACCGCGGGCGCCGCCTCAGGGATTACAGACTCGGCGTCATCGGCGGTGAAAGACGCCTATGCCAGCCTGAAGGCTCTAGTGAAGAAACGGTTTGCCGGTCGGCCAGACGCGGAACTGGTACTCGCCAAGCACGAGAATGCTCCGCAGCCTTACCTAGCTCAGCTGACGGCTGAGCTAGGTAAGGCTGGGGCCGACCGAGACCCTGAGCTGGTGGCGGCCGCGCAGGCCTTGATGAGCCTGATTGATGAGGCGGGATCGCGAACCGGCAAGTACACAGTCGATGCACGGGGTGCCCAAGGCGTGCAAGTCGGCGACCACAATACCCAAAACGTTACCTTCAACACCCCGCCCCGCGGCTGAGGTCAGCAGAAAACTGCTGACAGCACCGGCCCTGCCCATACGGGCACCGAGGCAGAGGCCTCAGGTAGGCAGGGCATGCAGGCCGGTGACCACAACATCCAGCCAAAGGCGCGATTCGCTGCGGTAGGGCCGGGGACTGGCTCGGCACTCCTGCTCCCCCCTCACGGGCGGGACTCTTAACGACGCCGCAGGCTTCGCGTCACGCTACGGACCGCATCGTCGCTCCCCCTTTACACCGAGCTTGCTGTAACTGTCTGTACATTTAGCAGGCTTGACCTGCGGAAACCGCTCCCGACGGGTGACTTAATGTAGCCACTAAATATGCTGGACATCCATGCGCCGACCTGCGATGATTGGCATATGGCGAGTCCACGGCATGCAGGGGTGTACGTCGAGAGCCCGTCCCGGACCTACCAGGCCAAGGACGGCAGCACGCGGACCTACCACACGCATTTGCTGCGCCGCTCATACCGCGAGGCCGGGAAAGTGAAAAAGGAAACGCTGGCGAATCTGTCGGCGCTTCCCGACAACGCGATCGCGGCGCTGAAGGCGTCGTTGTCCGGCTCGGTGCTGGTGGACGCGGGCGATATGTTCGAAATCGAGCGGTCATTGCCGCACGGGCACGCCGCCGCGGCGCACGTGATGGCATCAAAGCTGGGGCTGAAAAACCTGCTCGGACCCGATTGCCCCGAAAGGGACCTGGCGTACGGGCTGATCATCGCCCGCGCGGTCGCGCCGGCGTCGAAACTGGCCACCACCCGCTGGTGGGCGGATACCACGCTGGGCGCCGACCTGGGCATTGACGCCGCGACCACCGACGAGGTTTATGCGGCCATGGACTGGCTTTTGTCCCGGCAGGACGCGATCGAAAACAGGCTGGCGGCCCGGCACCTGGAGCCCGGCGGGCTGGCATTGTTCGATTTGTCGTCGGCGTGGCTGGAAGGGCATAGCTGCCCGCTGGGGGCGTTCGGGCATTCCCGGGACGGGAAGAAAAGCCGGGAGCAGATCGAGTTCGGCATGGTGACCAGCCGGGCCGGGATCCCGGTCGCGGTCCGGGTCTTTCCCGGGAATACCTCCGATTCGGTCGCGTTCGGGGAAATCATCCCGGTCGTGCGGGATAAATTCGGGCTTGGTGAGGTCATCCTGGTCGGCGACCGCGGGTCGGTCACCCAGGTGCGGATCCGGCAGCTGAAGGCGCTGCCCGGCGCGGGCTGGATCACCGCCCTGCGCGCCCCCTCCATAGCGGCCCTGGCCCGCGATGACGGGCCGCTGCAGATGTCGCTGTTCGATGACCAGAACCTCGCTGAGATCACCGACGCGCGATACCCGGGCGAGCGGCTGATCTGCTGCCGCAACCCCGCGCTGGCCGCCCAGCGCGCCGCCAAGCGGGAATCCCTGCTGGCCGCCACCGAGAAGGAACTGGAAAAGATCGCCGCGCAGGTGGCCGCGGGCCGGGTGAAAGACGCCGACAAGATCGGGATCAAGGTCGGCAAGGTCATCAATAAGCGCAAGGTCGGCAAGCACTTCATCACCGATATCGCAGACGGGCGCCTTTCCTGGCGGCGCGATGAGGAGAAAATCGCCGCGGAGGCGGAACTGGACGGGATCTACGTCATCCGCACTTCCGCCGCAGAGGAAAAGCTCCGTGCCGCCGAGACCGTCGGAGCCTACAAGGACCTCGGGAACCTGGAACGCGATTTCTGGTCGATGAAGGCCGAAGACATCGACCTGCGGCCGATTTACCATTACCTGGAAAACCGGGTCCGGGCGCACGTGCTGTTGTGCATGCTCGCCACCTACCTCACCTGGCACCTGCGCCAGGCGCTCGCCCCGCTCACTTTCACCGACAATCAGAAACCAGCCCGCGAAGACCCGGTAATACCCGCCCGCAGGTCCGCCGCGGCGACCGTGAAAGACACCGCGAAAATCACCCCGGATAAGCTGCCCGTCCGCGGGTACCAGGAGCTAGTCGCCCATCTGGCCACCCTGACCAGGAACACCGTCAGCTTCGCCGGGAAACGCTTCGAGAAACTCTCAACACCGACCCCGGAACAGCGCCGCGTGTTTGACCTGCTCGGCAAGCCGATCCCGCTCCGCCTCGAAGCAGCGTAACCAGCGTAGCCACGAACGGAGGTCCCCGCCAGGCCCGATCAGACGGCAAAATCCCAGGTCAGCACCCATAATCTACGTATAGAAGATCACGTAAGAACGGTTTACAGGGCCTTTGACGCTGGGCTCCGACCCGGCCCGTTTCCAGACCGAGCCGGCAGCCTGCTAGCGGGCTGGCTGGCGATTACCCGGACAGGACTTCCACCGGCAAGCGATGACGAGCTTACGGACACGACGTAACACCATGGCTCTAGGTCACGGTGTCACCTCCCATCCTGCTGGGCGCACTGGAAATCCGCGCTAAAGCGCTGAACTGGCGAGGTCGCGGCAGCAGTTGGGCACGGGCGATCGTGGCGGGGATCGGGACAGCGCACAGAATATCCGGTCGCGGCTGGGGCACTCGAGCCAGGAGATGGGTAATTGGCAGGCGCTGGCTGACGAGAAGCCTTGCGGGGGCGCGTACTAAGTCTTTCATGGGCATACATTTTGGTACCCGGGACCCGCCGCGTACTGTGCCCACTGAGCGGGTGTGAGGGTCCGTCCTGCCGAGGCGCACAGGTACGGCACGACGTTCACGAGGTAGGAGACGTCCCACAACCGCGCGTTGTCATCGGCGCTGCCGCTGGCCAGGGTCTTGCCGTCCGGGCTGAACGCCACCGACCAGACCACGTCGGTGTGGCCGGTAAGCGGGTTCCCAATCTGCTGGCGGGTGACCACGTCCCACAGCCGCACGGTGTGATCGATGCCGCCGCTGGCCAGGGTCTTGCCGTCCGGGCTGAACGCCACCGAGTAGACCGGGCCGGTGTGGCCGGTGAGGGGGTTCCCGATCTGCTGGTGGGTGGCCACACGCCACAACTGCACCAGCGCATCCCAGCCGCTGCTGGCGAGGGTCTTGCCGTCCGGGCTGAACGCCACCGACAAGGCCGCGCCGGTGTGGGTGATGATTGGGTTCCCGATCTGCTGGTGGGTGGCCACGTCCCACAGCCGCACTGTGCCATCGTCATCGCCGCTGGCCAGGGTCTTGCCGTCCGGGCTGAACGCCACGGACCAGACCGCGTCGGTGTGAGCGGTGATTGGGTTCCCCATCTGCTGGTGGGTGGCCACCTCCCACAGCCGCACTGTCCCGTCATAGTTGCCGCTGGCGAGGATCTTGCCATCCGGGCTGAACGCCACCGACAATATAGAGCCGTTGGGGCCGCTAAGGGGATTCCCGATCTGCTGGCGGGTGGCCGTGTCCCACAACCGCACGGTGCGATCGTAGCCGCCAGCGGCGAGGGTCTTGCCGTCCGGGCTGAACGCCATCGAGTAGACCTGGCCGGTATGAGCGGTGAGGGTGTTCCCGATCTGCTGGCGGGTGGCCGTGTCCCACAGCCGCACGGTGTCATCGGCGCTGCCGGTGGCGAGTGTCTTGCCGTCCGGGCTGAACGCCACCGAGAAGACCGTGTCGGTGTGGCCTGTCAGGGTGGCGATACCGCCCAGGCCGGCCATGTTCCACAACCGCACCGTGCCATCGCCGCTGCCGGTGGCGAGGGTCTTGCCGTCCGGGCTGAACGCCACGGACAAGACTGCGGCGGTGGGACCGGTGAAGGTCCCGATCTGCTGGTGGGTGGCCACGTTCCACAACCGCGCTATGTGATCATTGCTGCCGCTGGCGAGGGTCTTGCCGTCCGGGCTGAACGCCACTGAGAAGACCGAGCCGCCGGTGGACCAGCTCCAGATCGGCTGGCGGGTGGCTACACCCCACAACTGCACCGTGCCATCGCCATCGCCGGCGGCGAGGGTCTTGCCGTCCCGGCTGAACGCGACCGACTCGACCCAGATGGTGGAGTAGCCGAAGGGTTTGCCGATCTGCTCGTGGGTGGCTACGTCCCACAACCGCACCTTGCCATCGTCATCGCCGCTGGCGAGGATCTTGCCATCAGGGCTGAACGCCACCGAGTGCTTACCGGTGAAGCCGGTAAAGGGCTTGCCGATCTGCTGGCAGGTGGCCACATCCCACAACCGCACGGTCGTATCATCGCCGACGGCGAGAGTCTTGCCGTCCGGGCTGAAAGCCAGGTGAGCCTGGTAGATCTTGTCGGTGTAAGCGGTGAGGGGTTTGCCGATCTGCTGGCGGGTGGCTACGTCCCACAACCGCACCTTGCCACCGTCATCGACGGTGGCAAGGATCTTGCCATCCGGGCTGAACGCCACCGCGTGCGGGCCGTCGGAGCCGTCGAAGGGCTTGCCGATCTGCTGGCGGCTGGCCACATCCCACAGCCGCACCATCGCATCATCGCCGCTGGCCAGGGTCTTGCCGTCCGGACTGAACGCCACCGAGTAGACCTGGCCAGTGGAGCCGGTGAGGGCCGCGATCCCGGGGCGCGCAGCGGCGGCCAGCATGGCGTAGCGGGCGTCGCTGGTGGGGTCGATGCGCCATGCGGCGATGCTCTCCAGTTTAGAGAGGGCGGGGTCAGTGTCACGCAGGTTTTCGCTCCCGCTGATCAGCTGGCCGGAGACCGCGACGTCACGTTCGTGTGCAAACTCATTACGGGCATGGAAGGCGTATACGGTCGCCACAGCGAGGCCGATGACCAGGGCCATGAGGAAAGCGGTGAAGCTCTGCAGACGGCGCACGCTTCGGCGGTGAGCACGGTCGCTCGCGTGGAGGAAGTCACGTTCGGTCTGGGTAAGGGGCGGGTAGCGGGCAGGGTCGGCGCGGACCCGGGCGGCGGTTTCGGTGGCGGCCGCCAGCAGGCTGCCGCTGTAGAGGTAGGACGGGTCCCGGGAGTCCCGTGCCCAGTCGGCTGCGGCGTTGTGCAGCCGGGTGCGGACGATCTGGTCGGCGCGGGTTTCGGCGAGCCAGGTGTCACGCAGCAGCGGCCACGCGGTCAGCAGCACCTCGTGGCTGATCTCCACGGTGTCAGTCGCAAGGGTGAGCAGCCGTTCGGCGGCGAAGGCCTCCAGCACCGCCTCCACATCCTCCACCTCGGCTGCGGTCTTGCCGTCGGTCAGTTCCGCCCGGGACGCGCGGTCGGCCGTGTCCACGCCGCCGCTGCTGGTGGCGGTCAGCCGCATGAATACCTGCCGGGCCGCGGTCTGCTGGGAAGGGGTGAGATGGTCATATGCCCGTTGCGCGCTGTCGGCGACGGCCCCTTCGATGCCGCCGGTCCGTTCATAGTCGGCGAGGGTCAGAACGTCCCCTGCACGGCTTCGCCAGGCCTGGTCAAGGGCGTGTGAAAGCAACGGCAGTATCCCCGCGCCGGAGACCGACCCGCGGCCTGAGACGGCGGGTGACGACGCTGGCTGTCGCGTGCCCGCCTCCTCCAGTAGGACGTCGACCAGGTCCTCGTCGACGCTGGAGCCTGCTCTTTTTGCGGGCTCGGTGATGGCCATCCGGAGTTGTCGCCCGGTCATCGATGTCACCAGATAGCGGTCCTGAATCGCGTCAGCCAGTTGCGGATAATCGGCGCACCGAGCCTCGAAATCAGCACGCACCCCGAGCACGATCAAAGCCGCTGGATCCTGTTCCAGGCCGTCCCTGGCAGCGGCTGCGCACAGAGCGGTGATGAACGCCTGCCGCTGCTTCTCGTCGGGGCACTGGGTAAACGCCTGCTCGAACTGGTCGACCACCAGCAACAGCCGTGGCGGCGGCCGTTCCGCGGACAGGCCGTCCAGAGCAGCCGTGGGCCCCGCCTGTGCCAGGGCTGCCTGGCGTGCGGTGAGGGCAAACCTGGCCGGATCGTCGTCTAGCCCGCGCCGTACCGCGGCCGCGTCGACCCCCGCAAGGTGCGCCACCTGTACGGCCAGCACATCCAAAGGTGTGGGCCCCGGTGTGAGCAGCAGGCATGGCCACCGCGCCGCCTCAGGCGCCGCCGCCAGCCCCGCGCCGCGGATCCGCGGCAGCACCCCGGCCCGCAGCAACGAAGATTTCCCTGCCCCCGACACCCCGGACACCACCAGGAGCCCCGTCCCGTCCACGCACCCAGACATCCGCGTCAGTACGTCCGTGGTGACCGCCTCACGGCCGAAGAAGAACGGCGCGTCCCGCTCCTCGAACGCGCGCAGGCCACGGTAGGGAGAATCGACCTTCCCCGAGACGGTAACCAGCGGCGGCAGCGCGACCTCATCGGCCCACGTCAGCTTGCCGTAATTGTAGATGATCTGGGTATTGTCCTGGCCGACCTGCACACCCGTGGCCCCGCGGGCATCAACGGCGTGACTGCTCACCTCACCGGCCAGCCCTCCGGCCGGTCGCGGACCCGGATCCGAATCAGCGCTCATCGGTGAACCCGGAATCACCAGCGGTCA
>JBKQTJ010000056.1:0-5471 GCA_052143255.1 Streptosporangiaceae bacterium
CGCTGAACCTGACCAGCAGCGAGTCCGTGGCCAGGCCTCGCGAGCCGGTGAGCGCAAAAGAATAAGTCACGTACGCGAGGCTGAAGGCGCCAAACTGCGTGGCCCCCAGCTCACGCGCGACGTAGAAACTCACGGCTGCGTTGCTCACGCTGCACATCGCCTGATCCGCCAGACCCCAGCCAAACCGCTGGGCCACCCGGCGTGGAACCGACCCGACCTTGGCTGTGAGACGGCTAACCACGGGTTAGATGCCCCGGATGTGACGACGCCCGCATCAATGTGCCTGCGGTGTGATCTCGGTCGCTGCCGCCGAGAGCGGCTGGTCAGTCTTCCTGCGGAGCATCTCGTCGACGACGCCGGCGGAAAGAAGCTCACGGATCCTGCGCAGGCGCACGAAACGCGACGACACGAAGTCTTCATAGGTCAGGCCGTACTTGGCGTAGGCGCCAGCGAGCTCATCGACCCCCTCCCGTACGCTCCAGCGCAGGCTCAGGTCCGGGAAGGTCCCGGCTAGCTTGGAGAAGTCGACCCGATAGTTGCGCAGATCCGGCCCGGCGCCCTCGGCCAGCGATACCGTGGAGTCTGGCACCGCGTCGCGGACCATCTCGGCGATGTCGCGCACCTGCACATTGTCCTCCTGACGCCCGACGTTGAAGGCCTGGTCGTGCACAAGCTCGCGCGGTGCCTCGAGCATGGCCAGGAACGCGCGGCTGATGTCCTCTATGTGCACTAGCGGCCGCCAAGGCGACCCGTCGCTTTCCAGGCGCACCTGCCCGGTCGTCATCGCGACGGCGGTGAGGTTGTTCACCACGATATCCAGGCGAAGCCTGGGCGAGGCGCCGTAGGCCGTGGCGTTGCGGAGATACGTCGGGCTGAAATTGTCATCGGCGAGAAGCGACAGGCGGTGCTCGGCGTCAACCTTGCTCTCGCCGTACGGCGTGACGGGAAACAAAGCAGCGTCCTCGGCCACCGCCTCGGAGCCGGCCGCGCCATACAGGCTGCACGACGAGGCGAAGAGGAAGCGCGCGACGCCGGCCTGCTTGGCCGCCTGGGCCAAGTGCAGCGTCCCGTCGAGGTTCACCGAGTACGTCGCGGCCGGATTGAGATCGCCGAGCGGATCATTGGACAGCGCCGCGAGGCACAACACCGCATCGTAACCAGCTAGTTGCCCGGCCTGGACATCCCGCATGTCCTGGACTGGCCGCGGCGGGCCGTCGAGGGTGGGACCGAGGTCGCATCCCTCGTACAAGCCCAGGTCGAGACCGTCGACCTCGTGCCCGGCAGCACCGAGGAACGGGACGAGAACAGTGCCGATGTAGCCGCGGTCGCCCGCAACGAGGACCCTCAATTTCTACCCCCAGGTTCGGTACATGGAGTTTCAGTTTCGCCGCGAGGCGGATGTCCCGCAACTAACATGACCTTCCACGGTCCGGCCCTGATACCTTCCCGGCACCTCCTTCATGACATCACAGCAGAGGGAAACTAAAAAGAGCGGCCGGCGTATCAGGATCACCCGCTAGGCGTTCTAGTGGGGGTGGAGCGCCGCGGCCTGATCATGGTGCCACCAGGAGCGTGCCTGCCTGGCGTCTATCAGCGCCTGACGGTCGGCACCAAGGTTCTCAAGTCGACCGGGGGAGGCTTAGGTGTGCGGGATCGCCGGGTGCTACCAGCAGACGGATGGCCACAAGCTCGTGGACGTTATGACCGATCGCATCGCGCACAGAGGTCCGGACGCGAACGGGACCTGGAACCATGAGGACGAACGGGTCTCGGTCCAGCTCGGCCACCGGCGGCTATCGATTATCGACCTGTCCGCCGCGGCCGACCAGCCGCTGTCCAAGCACGGCCTGACGCTCGTCTACAACGGCGAGCTCTACAACTACAAGGAACTGAAAGCGGAGCTGGCGAGCCGCGGAGTCAGCTTCCTCACCACGTCAGACACCGAGGTCGTGCTCGAGGCGTGGCGGTACTGGGGGCCCGAGGCCCTGCGCAGGTTCCGTGGCATGTTCGCGTTCGCGCTGGCCGACGAGGCGAGCGGTGACCTCTTCCTGGCGCGTGATCCGCTAGGCATCAAGCCGCTCTACTACCTCCCGCGAGGCGAGGGAGTGCTGTTCGCCTCGGAACTGAAGGCCCTAGTCGCGGCGGTAGGCACCGAACTGCGAGTCGAGCCGGGCGCCATGGTCGCGTCGATGCTCTATTTCTGGGTGCCTGAGGATTGGTGCACTGTGGCAGGCGTGCGGAAGCTGCCCGCCGGCTCGTGGGCGCGCTTCAGCCCGGATGGCCGTACTCACCTGGAGTACTACTGGCGGATCGCGGACCTGGCACGGGAAGCGGCGGAGGGGCCCGCGATCGACCTGGGCCCGGTGATCGAGGAGTCGGTGGCCGCACACCTGGTCTCCGACGTTCCGGTGTCCAGCTTCCTGTCCGGCGGCCTGGACTCGAGCATCGTCACCGTCCTGGCCCACCGGGCCGCACAGGAGATCGACGCCTACACGATCACGTTCCGGCCTGAGGACCAGCGGCTCGAGGCGATGCCTGATGACGCCATCTACGCGCGCAAGGTCGCGGCGCGCTTCGGCATCGACCTGCACGAGATCGAGATCTCGCCCGACATCGTCGGCCTGCTGCCTCGCATGGTCGACGCGCTCGATGAGCCGATAGGCGATCCGGCCGCCATTAACACCCTGCTGATGTGCGAGGCCGCGCGGGAGCGCGGCGTCAAGGTAATCCTCTCTGGCATGGGCGCCGACGAGTTGTTCGGTGGCTACCGCAAGCACCTCGCGTGTGTCATGGCGGGCCGATACAGCAGGCTGCCTGGTACCGCGCGCGCTGGCGTGCGTTACGCGGTGGACCGGTTTCCCGTCAGCTTCCAGGGCCGCGGCCTGCGCTACGCGCGGTGGGCGAAGCGCTTTCTCACCTTTGCCGAGCTCCCTGAGGAGCCGCGGTTCCGCCGTAGTTACACGCTGTACGACAGCGACGAGCTCGCCGCCCTGGTCAGCCCGGACCTGGCCGGCTACGTGGATCAGGTCATCGAGGGGCATAGCGATATCTATAACGACAACTCGCTGGACGACGAAGTCAACCGCATGTGCCTGGCCGATTCGCGGCTGTTTCTGCCCGGCCTCAACCTGGCCTATACGGACCGGGCGAGCATGGCGGCTTCCGTCGAGGTGCGGGTCCCGTTCGTCGACCCCGTCGTAGCGCGCGCGGCATTCTCCATCAAGGGTAGCGACAAGATCTCAGGCCGGCAGGGCAAGGTCGCGCTCAAGCGGGCCGCGGAGAGCTGGCTGCCCCGGGAGATCGTGCACCGCCCGAAGGCTTCCTTCAGCGCCCCCCTGCGGGCGTGGGTGCGCAATGACCTGCAGGAGGTCATCAACGATGTGCTGGTCGAAGGCGAGCTGGCGGGGTCAGGGATGATCCGGTCCGGCGCGCTACGGCGACTGATCGAAGAAGAGCAGGCCGGCCGCGAGGACCGCGCCAAGCAGATATGGCAGCTGCTGACGCTGGAACTGTGGTATCGCAATATGCGGTCCATGGGCGTCGGGGCATGACTTGCGAAGGACCTGATGAAGCAGATAGCCCAGAATTACAAATCCGGGGAACTCACCGTCCTCGATTCGCCGGCTCCGGTATGTCGGCCGGGTGGCGTCCTCGTCCAGTCGCTCTTCTCGCTCATTTCCACCGGCACGGAGATGATGAAGCTGGCCGAGGCCAAGATGTCAATGGTGGGCAAGGCCCGAGCGCGGCCAGACCAGGTGCGCAAGGTCCTAGACACCGTCTCGCAGCAAGGCGCGGTTGCTACCTACAAGAAGGTCATGAGTCGGCTTGACTCCTACACACCGCTCGGCTACTCGCTGTGCGGCCTGGTGGTAGAGGTGGGGCAGGGGGCCGAAGAATTCAAGGTCGGCCAGCTAGTCGCCGCGGCGGGTAACGAGTACGCATTGCACGCTGAGTACAACTGGATCCCCGTCAACCTGTGCGCACCGGTCCCGCGGGGTGTCGCACCCGAGCATGCCGCCTTCGCCACCGTCGGTTCGATCGCCATGCACGGCGTCCGGCGCGCCGAGGTCCAGCTGGGCGACACGGCGTGCGTCATCGGCCTCGGCCTCGTCGGCCAGCTCGTGGTCCGTCTCCTGGTCGCCTCGGGAGTCCGCGTCATCGGCCTCGACGTGATCGAGGAACGCTGCCGGCTGGCCGAGCAGGCCGGAGCGGTGCTGTGCGCGGCGCCTACCGATGACGGCATGGATGCCGTTCAGCGCTCGCTCGACGAGATCTCGGGCGGGCGCGGGGCCGATCATATCTTCCTTGCCGCCGGCGGATCATCCAACGGGCCGGTCGAGACCGCTGCCCGGCTTGCCCGCGATCGCGCCCGCGTCGTGGACATCGGCAAGACCAAGCTGGATCTGCCCTGGACCGCCTACTACGACAAGGAACTCGACGTCCGGTTCTCGAGGTCGTATGGACCCGGGCGCTATGACGAACGGTACGAGCTCGAGGGCATCGACTACCCGATCGGCTACGTCCGGTGGACCGAGCGCCGCAACCTGGAATGCTTCCTGGATCTCATCGCGCGTAAAGAGATCGAGGTCCAGACGCTCGTCTCAGGCGTATTCCCGCTGGAGAACGCGAGTACCGTCTATGCCGACCTGGCCTCGGGCTCGCTGAAGGCCGTGGGCGTCCTACTCGAGTACCCGGCCACCCCAGCGGACAGCCCGCCGCGCACAGCGGGCAGCATGGTCCGGGCCGGCACCGGGGCAACGCCGCGTGGCAAGAGCGACGGACGGCTGGCGATCGGATTCATCGGCGCAGGCAACTACGCGTCCTCGATGCTGCTGCCGCACCTCGCCCGGCTGGATAAAGCCCATCTTGCGCATGTCGCGACGACGCGGTCGCTTTCGGCCGTCAATGCGCAGCGGCGCTTCGAATTTGTGACCGCATCGACCAACGCTGACGCAGTCTTCGAGGACGCGACCTTGGACGCGATCTTCATCGTGACGCGCCATCACTCGCACGCGGACCTGGTCTGTCGTGCTCTCGAGACGGGGAAGGCCGTCTTCGTAGAAAAGCCTCTCGCGCTGACTCGCGACCAGATTGATCGGGTCGTCGATGTCATCGCGAAGACAGGCAACGACCGGCTGACGGTGGGGTTCAACCGGCGCTTTGCGCCGTTGCTGACGCAGATGAGGTCGCAGTTCGGGTCGGCGGCCTCGAATTCGGTCACGCGTTACCTGGTCAACGCGGGACCGCTGGCTGCCGATAGCTGGTACGGGAACGACGCGCTGGAAGGATCCCGGTTCACCGGGGAAGGCGGTCATTTCATCGACACGCTGAGCTGGTGGGCCGGCAGCCTGCCCGAAGAGGTCTACGCCGTCAAGGGCCCGGAGAAAGACGACGTGCAGGTCACCGTGCGGTTCGAGAACGGTTCGAGCGGTGCTATCAGCTACGTCACGGCCGGGAACTCGCGCTATCCG
>JBKQTJ010000057.1:0-44651 GCA_052143255.1 Streptosporangiaceae bacterium
GGCGCCGGTCGCGTCGGACCTGCGCTTCTTGCTGTCCGTGCTGCGCATCGTGCCCGAGCTCGAGCGCTCCCACGACTTGGTCGTACAGATCGCCTCCCGGGCCAACCACATCCTCGGCAAGGACCTCTCGCCGCGTTGCCAGGGGCTCGTTGAGCGAATGGGGACCCTCGCATCAGAGATGTGGCGCCAGGCGGTGGACTCCTGGTACCAGCGCGACCGTTCCGTCGCGCTGGTGCTGAACGGCCGTGATAACGACATGGACGAGCTGCACTCCAGCTTGCTCGCCGAACTCGCCTCGGGGGGCATGTCCTTGCCGGTGACGATGGAGATGACGCTGGTAGCGCGCTTCTACGAGCGTCTTGGCGACCACGCGGTCAACATTGCCCGCCGGGTGGTCTACCTCGCCGGATCTGCGGCGGACTAGCCTCAGGTCTTGCGTCCCGCCCATCGGGGACCCTCAGCCCTGTCTTTTGCCCACTCTTCAGGCCATCCTTAAAACAGGATGAATCGGAATTGATCAGGGATCTGAGGAGTAGCGATGTCTGGAATCATCGTCGGGGTGGACGGCTCGGACCATTCCCGGCTTGCCCTGGCCTGGGCGCTGCGTGAGGCCGCGCAGCACCATGCCCCGCTGACCGTCATGACCGTTCACCCGGCCCCGGTTCGCCCGGCCACCAGGATTTTCTGGGCCGAGCCTGACTTGCCCGACAATAGCTATGACCCCGAGTTCGCGCGGAAGGCGCTGCAGGGGTTCATCGATCAGGTCGCGAGCGGAATCGGCGAGACGATACCCGAGATCACCGTGAGCGTGGCCATGGGGGATGCCGCGGAGGAACTCGTCAGGGCCTCGCGTGACGCCGACCTGCTCGTCGTGGGGTCCCGCGGCAGCGGGGGTTTCGCCAAGCTCCTGGTGGGGTCGGTGAGCAGCCAGGTCACGCACCACGCGACCTGTCCCGTGGTGATCGTGCCCGGGAGCCGCTAGGCCGCGGCGAGCAGACCCGGGCCGACCGCTCGACCGCCTGGCTCAGCCGACCCGGCCGGTGACGTAGGCCTGGGTACGGGGGTCATGCGGGTCCTGGAAGATCTTCGCGGTCCGGTCATATTCGACGAGTACTCCCGTGCGGGTGTCGCTCTTCTCGTCGCGGAGCACGGAGTAGAAGGCGGTGCGGTCGCTGACCCGCGTGGCCTGCTGCATGTTGTGCGTGACGATGACGATGGTGTACCGCGACTTGATGTCCCGCATCAGGTCCTCGATGGCGCCGGTCGCGATCGGGTCCAGCGCCGAGCAAGGCTCGTCCATCAGGACGACGTCCGGCTCGACGGCGAGCGTGCGGGCGATGCACAGCCGTTGCGCCTGCCCGCCGGACAGGCCCAGGCCCGAGTTGTTCAGGCGATCCTTCACCTCGTCCCACAGCGCGGCCTGGCGCAGCGAGCGCTCGACGATCTCATTCAGCTTGCCCTTGTTGCGCTCGCCGTTGATGCGCGGCCCGTAGGCGACGTTGTCGTAGATCGACTTCGGGAAAGGATTCGGCTTCTGGAAGACCATGCCGATGCGCCGGCGCACGGCGATCGGGGACACATCCTTGCCGTACAGGGCTGCCCCGCGGTAGTAGATCTCGCCTTCCACGCGCGCGCCCGGCACGAGGTCGTTCATTCGGTTGAATGCCCGCAACACCGTTGTCTTGCCACTCCCCGACGAGCCGATGAACGCGGTGATCTCGTTCTCGTAGATGGGCATCGAGACGTCCGTGACGGCGCGGAAAGAGCCGTAGTAGATGGCGACGTTCCTCGTCTCGAATACAGTCGTGCCCGGCGTGCTGGCGGCTGACGCAGGCGAGGGCTGCGCGTGACGCCGCCCTGGCATTTTGGGCAGCTCGGCCTTGGCGGAGACGTCCTGCTCGGGCTGTTCCATGATATTCCTAGTGATCATTGGCCGGATTCATGACATTCCTAGCGCGAATATCTGGCGAATCGTGCGGTGACGAGGCGGGCGGCGATCATGAGGATGAAGGCAATGACGATGAGGGTGAGCGCCGCACCCCAGCCGCGGGCCTGCGCTCCGACATATGGCGATGTCGCGTTCTGGAAGATCTGCATCGGCAGCGCGATGTTGGCGCCGCTGAACACGTTCGGATTCACTGTGGTCAGTCCGCCGAGGATGGTGAACAGCAGCGGCGCGGTCTCACCCGCGGCGCGGGCAACAGCGAGCAGTGCGCCGCTGACGATTCCCCCGATAGCCGCCGGCAACACCACGGTCGTCGTCACGCGGGCCTTACTGGCCCCGAGGGCGTAGCTCGCCTCGCGCAGCGAGTTGGGCACCAGCTTCAGCATCTCGTCGGTGGACCGGATCACGATCGGCAGCATCAGGCAGCCGAGGGCGAAGGCGCCGGCCAGGCCCGAGAAGCCGAAGTGCAGCACCCAGATCGAGTAGATGAACAGCCCCATGATGATCGATGGCACGCCAGTCATGACGTCGGCCATGAACCCGATGAGCCGCGCGAGCGCGTTCTTGCCGCCGTACTCGTTGAGGTAGATCGCGCCCAGCACGCCGAGCGGCACGGCCATCACAGTGGCGAGGGCCGTGATCTCAAGGGTGCCGACAACTGCCGGCCCGATGCCGCCCTCGTTCGCGGGCGCCACGCTCACCGGAATCGAACTGGTCAGGAACGACCAGCTGATGACCGACGCGCCCTTGGCGATCACCGTGAAAACGACGAACCCCAGCGGAATGATCACGAGCACGAACGAGAGCACCATCAGCACGGTCGCGATGCGGTTCTTGGCGCGCCGCCAGGACCGCGGCTCTCGCAGGTCGACCTTCTGCTGCTCGGCGGTGAATGCACCCATCAGGCACCACGACTCCGCCGAACGTTGCGCGCCACGATCCCACGGGCAATGACATTAATAACGATCGTGAAGACGAACAGCAGCACGCCGATCCCCATCAGCCCTGCCTTAAACAAGCCCGTGGCTTCGCCGAACTCGTTCGCGATGACCGAGGGCATGTTGTAGCCGGTCGAAAGCAGGTGTGACGTGATCGTGGCTGACGAGCCGATGACGAGCGCTGCTGCGATCGTCTCGCCCATTGCGCGGCCCAGCCCAAGCAGGACTGCCCCGACAATGCCTGCCTGGCTATGCGGCCAGACGACACCGCGGATCATCTCCAGCCGGGTGGCGCCCAGCGCATACGCGCCTTCCCGGTCGGTAGCTGGCACCGTCGGGATGACCTCGCGCGACAGCGAGGTCACGATCGGCGTGATCATGAAGGCCAGGATGATGCCGCAGGTAAAGAACGAGGCTCCGCTCGTGGGCGGCCCGAACAGGTTGCCAAGCACCGGGATGCCGTTGACGCCAGTGCCTATCGAGCTGTAGACGCCCTGCAGCCAGGACGCGAATACCAGGATGCCCCACAGGCCCCAGACCACAGACGGGACCACCGCGAGGAGGTCGATCACGTACACGATCGGCCGCGACCACCGGTATGGCACGACCTCGGTCAGCAGCAGGGCGATGCCCAGGCTGACCGGAACGGACAGGACCAGAGCGATCACGGCCGTGACAGCCGTGCCGTAAAGGAAGGCGAGCGCGCCGAAATGGTTGGCCGAGGGATCCCAGTTGTTGGTAAAGATCTTCAGGCCCAAGGTGCTGAACCACGACGCGGCCTGCTGGCTGGTCGTGACGGCGATCAGGACCAGGATCACCAGCACCAGCGATCCGGCTCCGAGGGCCACCAGCTGGAAGCCCCTGTCGCCGAGCGGCCGCCGCTCTGACAGGGCGTCGGCGGATCCGGCCTGATCCGCCGACGCCATGCTGTTCACCACGACGAGCCGATCGGAGCAGCGATTTCAGCGCTCATGTTGACGAGACCCTCTGATCAGCGGGCATAACGGCACCCGACACTACGAGCCGATCTTGCTGAGCTGCGCCGTGGCCTTCTGGTCGATGCTCGTGGGCAATGCCGCGTACCCCAGGCTCGGCAGCAGCTTCTGGCCGTCTCCGAGCAGGTAGCCGATGTAGGCCTTGAGCATCGCCGCGTCGTTCGCGTTCGGCTGCTTCTGGTAGACCAAAACCCACGACTGGTAGGTGATCGGGTACGCGGTCGCGCCCGTTCCCCAGACAGCATGGAAGGTCAGGTTCGGCGCGACGGTGACGCCGTCCGCGCCGGCCGAGGCCGAGGCGGGCGACGGCGCGATGTAACTGCCGGCCTTGTTCTTGACCGAAGCGAAGCTCAGCCCGGACGCCTTGGCGTCCGCGTAGTCCACGTACCCGATGGCCCCGGTGGTGGACTTGATGACCTGCGCCACCCCGCCGTTGCCGCTGGCCGCACGAGCGGTGGAGGGCCAGTTGATGGTCGAGTTGCTACCGAGCTTCCACACGCTTCCTGCTGCCTCCTGCAGGAAGAGGGAGAAGTTCTGCGTCGTCCCCGACGAGTCCGAACGGACGGCGAGGGTGATCGGGGTGCTCGGCAACTTAACACCCGGGTTGATGGCCGCGATAGCCGAGTTGTTCCAGGTCTTGATCTTGGCCTGGAAGATGTCCGCGATGACCGCCGGCGTCAGCTGCAGTTTGGTCACGCCCGGCAGGTTGTATGACATCGTGATCGGGCCGACCACGACCGGGAAGTAGAGCACCGTCTTGCCCTTGTAGTTCGCCTGCTCCGAGGCCGGGACGGGCGAGTCCGAGCCAGCGAAGTTGACGACCCCAGAGGCCAGGTCGGTGCGCCCCTTACCCGAGCCGCCACCACCGTAGTTGACTGTCACGTTCGGCTGGATCGATCTGAAATTCATGATGGCCTGCTGCTGGAAGACGAGCTGGAACGTCGATCCGCTCCCGTTGAGCGTGCCGGTAAGGCTGCTCGTGGATCCGCCGCTCGGCGAAGGCGAACTCGACGAGGAGCATGCGGCGAGGGACAGAGCCATCGCGACGACGGCGACCCCCATCGCCGTGACCTGCTGTCTGCGTCGGAGTTGCATAACTGATACTCCTTATGAGTCTTATCGGTCTCCTAAACCGTGATGAGCCCCAGCCCCCGGCCGGTCGGCCCTGCAAGCACCAGTCACCTAGAACAGTGGTGCGCCTTTACAGTCTTGGCACTGCCGGTGCTGGTGAACCAACGGTCGGAGTACAAGCGCGAGACAAGCGGGTTAACATCTGGTGTCCAGGGCTCGGGCCAGTCACGGACAGCGCCAGATCTGGGCGTGACCTGATTGCACTGACGCCGACAAGTGCCCTTTGTCGGCAATGGCGAACACCGCTGCCCATGCGCGCCCCCAGTGCGCCGGCGGCCCCAGGGCGCCCTCACCTGGTCGAGAGCAAGGACACCGCGTCCGGCATAAGGACGTCGCCGCGGTCGAAGCCGCCTGGGGGCCTGCCGGAAGGTTCTGGTGCCAGCGAGCACCCGAGCGTCAGCGGCTGGGTACAGCATCCGCCGGGCGGGCGCTGGCGGTGGCGGCTGCGGCCGGTGGCCGGCGCAGCACCAGAGCCACGGACGCGGCGATGATCCACAGGCCCTGGCTGGCGACTAGCACGTTGATGGCCGCGCCGGTGGCTCCGTTGTTGTTGACGGTGACGGTGAACAGCCCGGCCAGGCCCAGGATCGGGCCGGCCACGCCGAGGGCCACGGCGAGCAGGGCAAACGGGCGGGGCAGCACCGGCGCCCGCAGCAGAATCAGGCCGAGCGGCAGGAGTATCGGCGGTGCCAGCAAGAAGACGTGCTCGACGGATGCGAACAGGCCGTAGGCCACTAGTGCCGTCGCGATCTGCTGGCCGCCGATTACGGCTGACTGGGCGATCGCGATCAGCATGACGTCATAGGCCAGGCTTACCGCGAGCGCAACCGCCGCTGCCAGCCCGGTGATCCGCCCGGCCAGGCCAGCCTTGGCCCCGGCCAGGTGGACGAGCGCCAGCACGAAGACCACGTAGAGCAGCGTGCCGGTACCCTCCAGCCAGGCCGCAGCGAGCATGAGGTGGTGATGGCTGGCCGCGTAGCGGGTCAGCGTCGGGAGCGGCGCCGTGATCGGCGGCGGGGGCGGCAACAGGCCGAAGGAGGCGCCGAGGCCTGCCGCGCCCGCCAAGCCCGCAGCGGAGGCCAGCAGTCTCCACCGGACCGACACTGCCGGTGCGCAAGGCGGGAACGGCCCCACGGCTGCGACTGCGCCCGGTGGTGTCTCGGTCATCGGGCGGCGATGGCTGCCACGGCAGCCATGGTGCCCGGCAGCGTTCGTTTCGGCAGAGACATCGGGAATCCTCCTTCGATAACTTCTGCTAGAATTGCCAGTAGCTTACACTACTTATTACTAGATCGGCAAGCTATGACGGATCTCGAGCTCCGCGGCCAGGTCGCGGACAGCCTCCGCGCACTCAGCACCGAGATCGACCGGCTCGACCAGGCCGCCGCGGACCGGTACCGCCTCAATCGCACCGACATGCGCGCGCTCGACATCACCGGAAGGGCCGGTCCGCTGGCCCCGACCGACCTGGCCCGGCTGCTCGGCTTCACTACTGGCGGCGTCACCTCGGTCCTCGACCGGCTCGAGCGGGCCGGCTATGTCCGGCGCCGGCCCGACCCCGGCGACCGCCGGCGGCAGGTGGTCGAGACCACCGAGGCCACCGCCGCCCGCGACCGGGAGGTTTTCGGCGGCCTCATCGAGCAGACAGGAGCGTTGCTAGCTACCTACACCGACGATCAACTCCGGCTGATCGACGACTTCCTCACCCGCGTCCGGCGCCTCACTGCCAGTTACGCTGACTCCCTCGGCGGACAGCAACCGGCCGCCGCGCGCGGGCATCCGCCGCGCGCCGGTGGTTAGCGGCGGCTAGCGGCCGGCCACCGGGTCCGCGCCCGCCCGGCTGACCGCCCGTGAGCAGCAGGTCCTGGCGCTGATCACCGAGGGCTTGCCGGACAAGGAGATCTCACACCGGCTTGTCATCTCCGAGCGGACCGTCCATCATCATGTCTCCGCCATCTTGTCCAAGATCGGCGTTACGTCACGATCCGCGGCCGCCCGCGAGGCGGTCCGGATGGGCATCGGGACACCAATCTAGGCACTCCCCTGCCGTAAACCGGGTAGCCGCATGGGCCAATCCAGGCATTTTCCCCGATGAACTAGCGGGCCCGCCAAACCTACGGTCGTTGATGTCAGTTTCGACGACCGAGGAAGGGGGGCCACGAAGTGCCTCTGTTCATGGATGTTCACCAGATCGACGGCGGCGTGTCAATGGATGACGTCGCCAAGGCGCACCTGGCCGACCTGCAGACGCAAGGCACCTACGACGTGCGCTACCTGCGGTACTGGGTTGACGAGCGCCAAGGCCAGGTCTTCTGCCTGGTCGAGGCCCCCAGCGCAGAGGCCGCCGCGGATGTCCACCGGCAGGCCCATGGCCTGGTCGCCGATCACGTCTACCAGGTGCAGGAAGGATCTTAAAGAGAGGAGCACACCCATGCGCACATCGCGAATGGCCACCCTGGGCGCCGGCACGGTAGTTGCGGCGCTCGCGATCACCGGATGGCTCGCGCCGGCCTATGGAAAGGTTGCCGCCACTACGAACCCGTCGCATATGTCTAGCATGTCCAGTCCACCGGGTACCTCCGCACTGGCCGCGGACATCGCCGCGGCGCGCCAGGCTACCGCCAAGTACTCCACGAACTTGGCGCTGGCCAAGTCAGACGGCTACTTCATCATCACCAAGATGGTGCCCAGCATGGGCTATCACTTCCTGAACCCGAAGATCAGCGGCTTTAACGTCCGCAAGCCGCCGATCCTCGTCTACGAGCACGTGGCCGGTAGGTGGCAACTCGGCGCGCTGGAGTGGGTCTTCACCAGCATGCCGGAGAATCCGCCGCTGCCGAATGCCACGTTCGGGTTCTTCCCGGCCGCCTGCCACTACGCCGACGGCACGTTCATCCCGGACACGACGGCTTCCACGTGCCCGAAACACGCTCCTCACAGCCATGCCAAGTTCACGTTCTGGCATCCGAACCTGATCACCATGCACTTCTGGATCTGGTATCCGAACCCGGACGGCTTGTACGGCAGCATGAACCCGCTCGTAACGCCATTTAACAACGGCTGACAGCGCCGTCACAGGGCGGACGCGGACCGCCCTGTTACCCGCCCACCGGCACCGCATCCGGTCGTTGCCATGCTCGGCGCCAACAAGATGAGGTCGGAAGTGATCAGTATGTCCTCAACACAGACGACTGCCCACCAACAAGCAAGCCATGCCGCCGCGGCCGTCGTGCTGACTCCCGGCGCCTCCGGCGCGGCCATCCACTCGCGTTGGCAGTCATTGCGTGACCAGGTCCGCGGCGAGTTCGCGGCCGACCATAGAGTTCCGGGCCGCCGCGGCCTGCAACTGTGCCTCGGGCTCATCTGGCTGCTCGACGCCGCGCTGCAATTTCAGCCGTTCATGTTCCGGCCGTCGTTCGTCAGCACGGTCATCGAACCCGCCGCAGCCGGAAACCCCGCGTTCGTGACGAGCTCGGTCAGCTGGGCAAGCCAGTTGATGCTGCACCAGGTAGCCGTCTTTAACGCGGCGTTCGCCACGGTCCAGTTGCTCATCGCGGCCGGGCTGTTCTTCCGGCGCACCGTCAAGCCCGCGCTGGCCCTGTCGATCGTCTGGGCCCTGTCCGTGTGGTGGTTCGGCGAGAGTCTGGGCGGCATCTTCATCGGTGCAAGCCCACTAGCCGGTGTCCCGGGCGCAGTGCTGCTCTACGCGCTGATCGCTGTCCTGGTCTGGCCATCGGCGCCACCTTCGGCCGGCTATCCGACGTCCGTCGCGACCGCCGGGCCAGCAAGGGGAACGGCCACGCAGCTATTCTGGCTGGTCCTGTGGGGAAGCTTCGCCCACTACCTGCTCCTGCCGGCCAACCGCGCGCCCGGTGCGATATCTGAGCTTCTCTCGCATACCGACGGCCAGCCCGGATGGATCACCACCATCATGGACAGCCTGTCCCGCGCGGCTGATCACCACGGCGTGGAGATCTCCGTTGTGCTAGCGATCCTCTGCGCCGGGATAGCCCTGGCCGTGCTCGCCGAGCCACTCATCCGTCCTGCCGTCATGCTCGCAGCGGCTGTCGGCATCTTGTTCTGGATCGCACAGGGACTTGGCGGAATATTCACCGGCCAGGGAACCGACCCCAACACCGGGCTGCTGCTGATCTTGCTAGCCGCCTGCTACCTGCCCCGCCGCGCCCACCAGACCAGCTAGCCCCACCTGCGTCGCGCGTCCCAGCCGCTTGCTGCGGCCGGCCGGCCGCGCGACAATCGTGCGGAGGAGCTGGGGGTTGGTCTGATGGAGCTACTTGAGCGGTCAGCGTTCCTAGCCACGCTGGCCGGGTATGCGGCCGAGGCGGGGAACGGCAACGGCCGGATGGTGCTGGTATCAGGTGAGTCTGGCATCGGCAAGACCACGCTGGTCGAGGCTTTCCAGGCGCAACTGCACGGCGCGCGCTGGCTCTGGGGCGCGTGCGACGGGCTGCTCACGCCACGCCCGCTCGGCCCGCTCTTCGACATCGCCGCGCAGGCCGGCGGGCGGCTATCGGAGCTGTGCCGCGACGGCGCGTCGCGGGATCAGCTGTTCGAGGCGCTGCTCGCTGAGCTTGAGTCGCCAGCAGCCCTGACCGTCGCTGTCATCGAGGACGTGCACTGGGCCGATGAGTCCACGATCGACCTGCTGAGATACGTGGGACGGCGGCTGAGCCGGATGAAGGCGCTTGTCCTCGTCACCTACCGGGATGACGAGTTCGGCGACGATGTGCTGCTGATGCTGCTCGGTGATCTCGCCACGCAGCGCGCTACCCGGCGGATCGGATTGCCACCGCTATCGGACGAGGCCGTCCGGGCGCTGGTCGGGCAACGCGACGTGGACGCCGCCGAACTGTGCCGGGTGACCGGTGGCAACCCGTTCCTGGTATGCGAAGCCATCGAAGGCGGCTGGCCAGCGATACCGCCGACGGTGCGCGACGTGGTAGCAGCCCGGCTGGCCCGTTCCGATGCCTCGGTCCGCGAAGCAATACAGACAGCTGCGGTTATCGGAACCAATATTGACCGGGACCTGCTGGCGTCGGTTCTGCACGGATCGGCGGCAACGATCGATGGTTGCCTGCGGACCAGCCTGATGACGGCCGACGCCAGCTCGCTGCGGTTCCGGCATGACCTAGTCCGGATGGCGGCGGTGGAGGCGATCCCGCCGCATCGCAAGACCGAATTGCACGCGCGGTTGCTCGCGGTGCTCGAGAACGACGGCGGCGCCGATCCCGCCGTTCTGGCTCATCATGCTGACGGCGCTGGCGACACCGCAGCTGTCCGGCGGCACGCGCTGGCTGCGGCGCGCCGGTCGGCGGAACTGGGCGCCCACCGCGAGGCAGCCGCACAGTACGAGCGGGCCCTGCGCTACGCCGACGCCGCTGACCAGCAGACGCTGGCCGAACTGCACGAAGGAGTCGCCGCCGAGTACCTCCTGCTCGACCGACTGGATGAGAGCGAGGCAGCGCTGCGCGCCGCGCTGCGTTACCGGCGCGAACTGCGGGACGACCTGCGCATTGGCGAGGATCTTGGCGACCTGTCCGACGTGCTGTTTTACCAGTGCCGCGGAGAGGAGGGCTCGCGAGCCGCTGAGGACGGACTCGCCGTCGTGCAATCGCTGCCGCCAGGGCCAGAACTGGCCATGGCTCTCCTCAATGTGAGCTCGATCAGGTCGGGTGCCGGACAACATGCGGAAGCCTTCGACACCATCGCCAAGGCGCTTGACCCCGCCGAACGGCTAGGCCGCAGCGACATCGTGAGCCGAGCGCTCGGATTAAAGGGCTCCTGCCTCATCGACAGCGGCCAGGACGGAATCAGTTACAAGGAGGAAGGTCTTCGTCTGGCCCGGGAGGCAGGCCTGGAGCGGCGAGTTTGCAATGCGTACATGGACCTGCAGGACGCGTGCATCAGCTTGCAGCGGCTGGAAGAGGCGGAGCGGTACTTCAGCGCCGGCATGGCGATCGGCGAGCGACGTGAGCTCCGCGGGACTACTCGCTGCCTGCGAGTTGAGCACGCCGACACGTTGCTGCTGCTCGGGAAGTGGGACGAGGCCGCCGAGATCTGCGCCGAGGTTCTCGCGAGTCCGGGCGTGGGGCCGTGGAATCAGTTCTATCCGCTGCGAACCCTCGGCACGATCCGCGGCCGGCGCGGCGAACCAGGTTACGCTGAGCTGCTAGATAGGTCCGAGGCGTACGCCGCCGGGACCTTGTACGTGCCCTGGGTGACGCAAATCCGGGCCGCACGAGCGGAGTTGCTGTGGATGTCAGGCCAGCCAGATCGAGCCCGCAAGGAGGCACGAGAGGCTTACGACCAGGCAGTCGGCCGGACCGATCTGTGGCGACTCGGGTCGGTTGCTATCTGGCTGTCGCGCCTTGGGTCCAGGGTCGACAGACCGGTCGACTTGCCGGAGCCGTACGCGCTGGAGATGGCAGGCGACTGGCAGGGTGCCGCCACAGCATGGGAACAAATCGGCCGAACCTACGACGCCGCCCTGACGAGGATCTTCTCCTGCGCTGACGACGCCGAACTCCGCGCGGCGCTCGGCGTCCTGGACGGTCTTGGTGCGCGCGCGACAGCCACCGCGGCGCGGCGGCGAATGAAGGAACTCGGCATGACCTCGATCCCGCGTGGACCGCGCGCGGCAACGCGGGCCGCGCCGGCTGGGCTAACCGCGCGCGAGCAGGAGGTGCTGGCGCTGCTGTCGCAGGGCCTGGCGGACAAGGAGATCTCGGGTCGGCTGGTCATCTCCGAGCGGACCGTGCATCATCACGTCTCGTCGATCCTTGCCAAGATCGGCGTCCCGACCCGGCTAGCCGCTGCGCGGGAAGCCGCGCGAATGGGCGTCGGCACCGAGATCTAGGCAATGGCCTAACCGAAACTGGATACCGTGCCCGCCAAGCTGGGCATTCCTGCCAATTACGCTGTCGCTCTCGCTTGCCTACGGTCATATCAATGGCCGGCCGTGACGAGAGCCGGCGCGTTACCGGCAAGGGGGCCGACGTGGCGGGCAACGAGCAGGCTGGTGTGTCACGGCGGCGGCTGCTGACCGGCGCTGGAATCGCTGGCGCCGGGCTGGCGGCGGCGTCGGCGGGTGTGCTGCCGGGGTTCGGGCAGGTCGCGCTGGCAGCCGAGACGGCCTCGCTGGGATCAGCGCGGGTGCCGGGGGCGCCAGCCGACAGCATGAACTTCGGCCGGATCTTCCCGAACCTGCCGCCGTTCGCGCCGGCCACCGACACAGTACGGTCCGCACTGCTGGAAGTCGGGATGCCTGGCGGCATCATGGACGCCAACGATGACCTGGCCGCCGGGCCGAAGGCGCTGATCGTCGATCCGATCGTGAACGGCAACCCGACCAGCAGCAACCCGTACGGCACCAACCCGGACAACCCGACGATGACGGCGGGCTCGACGTTCGTCGGCCAGTTCACTGATCACGACATCACCTTTGACCAGACCTCCCAGCTTGGCCAGCCAGCCAATCCGCTGACCTCGCCGAACACCCGGACCCCGGCGCTGGACCTGGACTCGGTATTCGGCGGTGGACCGGCGATGCGTCCCGACCTGTACGTGGCGAACCCGGACGGCTCGGTCGGACCCGCGCTCAAGATCGGCACCAGCGGCGTGCACGAGGACGTGCCCCGAGTGCCGAACGGAGATGGCAGCTACTCGGCGCTGCTCGGTGACCCGCGCAACGACGAGAACGTCATGATCGCGGGGCTCCATAGCGCGCACATCCTGTTCTACAACCGCGTCCTTTCCGACCTCGGCAACTTCAGCCTGGGGGCGTTCCCGGCGGCTCGCGGCGCCGACGTCTCGCAGGGCTACCCGCAGTTCCTGATCGCCCGGCAAGTTACGCTCTGGCATTACCAGTGGCTGCTGGTCAACGAGCACCTGCCGCAGATTGCCGGGCAGGCGGTGGTCAGCGACGTGCTCGCGCGCGGCAACCAGTTCTACAACCCGCCGCGTGGCGACGCGTTCATGCCGATCGAATTCGGCGCGGCCGCCTACCGGTTCGGCCATTCCATGGTCCGCCCGTCCTACCGGGCGAACCTCACCTCGGGAACCGGCGACTCGACCAGCCCGACCGCCGATCCGTTCTTCGGCTTGGTATTCGACGCCAACGAACCGGCCTTTAATGGCCCGATCACTTATGACCGTGACGATCTGCTCGGCGGCTACCCGGCGGCCCGGCGGTATTTCGGCTGGCAGACCTTCTTCGACCTCGGCGACGGCCAGGTCAAGAACAACAAGAAGATCGACACGACGATCTCGTCGGTCCTGTTCACCCTGCCCGTTCCCGCTATCACGCCGCACACCCAGACGGCTCCCACCGTGCTGCCGCAGCGGAACCTGCTCCGCCAGCTCACCTGGGGCCTGCCGTCCGGCCAGTCCATTGCCCAGGCGATGGGCGTGACGCCACTGTCGGCCGGCGGCCTGGCCGATATCGGTGCCGTGTACGCGCCGTTCGCCACCAGCACCCCGCTCTGGTACTACATCCTGGCCGAAGCCAAGATCGCGGCCGGTGGCCTGAACCTCGGGCCAGTAGGGGGCAGGATCGTCGCTGAGACGCTCATCGGCCTGCTGCGCGCGGATCCGACCAGCTACCTGTCCGTCTATCCGCGGTTCACCCCGTTCCTTGGCACTGACCTGGTGATCGGTGCGAGCCCGGACCCCAACATCACGGGCAACCGGAGTTACACCCGTGCGCACTTCCTTTACTACGCCGGCGTCATCAGTCCCGGCACTTATCGCTGACCTGCCCGAGGGCAGCGTAAGGCGGCCGCGGTTACGGAGCGATGGCTGGTGTACAGCGTGAACGGACGGTAGTTCATGCCAGACAGGTGAGGGGCAGGCCACCGTTATAGGCGACCATGTCGGCAAGCGCCGAGGCTATGTCGATAGCAGCGCCAGGCGGCGCACCCTCAAGCTCGGCATAGGCGCGGTGCAGGTTCCCGACGATCCGCTCAGCGTCGGCCCACGCGGCGAACCTGGCCAGGTCCGTCTCCTGAGCGGCCCGCAGCGGGGAGAGCGCGGCTTCGCGGCCGCGTACAGCGACCTGCTGCACGAACCGGAGGTAGGCCAGCGTGTCGTCGATGGGTCCCGGCTCCTCAAAAACGGGACCGTGACCGGGCACGATGGTACGCGCGCCGAGCGGCCGCACGACGTTTTCCAGGACCTCGATCGCGCCGGATACCGAGCCCATGAGCAGGAACGGCGTGCCGCCGTTGAAGATCAGGTCGCCGCAGAACAGCACCGACCGCTCGGGGATCCAGATGATCGAGTCATTGGTCGTGTGCGCGGCGGTGCCCACATGCCGGACTTGCGCTCGCACGTCACCGACGTGCACGGCTATCTCGTCGGTGAAGGTCACGAATGGCGGGTCCAGGGCCAGCTCCCCCCAGTCGGGACCATCCCAGAACGGCAGGTCCCGCGGCGGGCCGAAGGCGATTGCCTCTGCTCGGGCGAGCTCATGAGCGACTATCGCGGCGCCCGGGAACAGGCAGTTCCCGAAGCTGTGATCGCCGTGATGATGGGTGTTGATCACGGCGCGCACCGGCAAGGTTGTGACCGCCTCGACGGCGTCCTTGTATGCCCGCGTCCGGCGTTCGGTAGCGCAGGAGTCAATGCTGATTACTCCCTGCGGCCCGACCAGGAAGCCGGTGTTGTTGATCCACCAGGTGCCATCAGGCTGGATGTAGGCATAAATCCCCGCCGAAACCTCAACCACCTCCGGCCGCCCCGGAACGGCGATGTCATCGCGCGCACTGCTCATCTCATCCGGCCTTCCACTGTTGACCGCAGTGTCCACTGGCGGCAACGTAGTGCGTTCACCCGATAGGCGATCACGAATAGGTTATAAAGGCTGGTTCAGCCGATCCTGAGGCCGATACCTTCGGCTATCGGGCAGTGCTCCTCGACGGAGCAGGGGAGGTGAGTTCTGGTGCAGCCCGTACTGGATGGCACGGTCGCGCTCGTGACCGGGGCATCGAGCGGCATCGGCGCGGCCACGGCATCCGCTCTGGCCGCCCAGGGCGCGGCCGTGGCGCTGGCGGCGCGGCGCGGGGACAGGCTGGACGCCCTCGCCGCGGGAATCAGGGACCACGGCGGCACCGCGCTGGCACTGGAGTGCGACATCACTGATGAGCAGCAGGCGGCCAGGGCCATCGAGCGCACGGTCGTCGAACTGGGCCGTCTCGACACGCTCATCAATAACGCCGGGGTAATGCTGCTCGGCCCGGTAACCGGCGCGCCGGTGCCGGAGTGGCAGCAGATGGTGGAACTCAACGTGCTCGGTCTGCTCTACTGCGCGCACGCGGCGCTGCCGCATCTGCTCCGTGCCGCCGAGGACGGGCCGCGCCATGTCGCCGACATGGTGAATATCAGCTCGGTGGCGGGCCGGGCTGCCCGTAACGGCAACGGCGTCTACTCGCTGACCAAGCACGGAGTCGGCGCGTTCAGCGAGTCCTTGCGCCAGGAGCTCACCAAGCGGTACGTACGCGTCTCGCTGGTCGAGCCGGGCGCGACCGCAACGGAACTGGCCAGCCACAACCGGCCCGAGGTGCTCCAGAGCATACGAAACCAGTTCGGCCAGCGCATGCAGCCCGAGGACATCGCCGACGCGATCACTTACATCGTCACCCGCCCGCGGCACGTCGCGGTAAATGAGATGCTGATCCGTCCGACCGAACAGGAGCGCTAGCCCGGCGCTGGCACAGCGCCGCAGAATACCGGCGCGATTTTGCCCGAGGCGCCTCCTGGAAGTCCGGCGCGACCGACCGGCGCCAATTGCGGGAACGGCTACTCAAGCTCGGAATGCAGCCGGGCCAGCCCGAACAAGCTCATGCCCGGCGGCAGGTCAGCGATCAGGTCAACGTCGCTGTCGGGCCGCTCCTCGCCGCGAGCGACGCTGCCGAACACACGAAGCCCCGACACTCCGTGAGCCCGCGCCGCGGCGATCAGGTCACGCCGCCTGCGGCGGACCCGCTGGCCGACCGGACCCGACAGCCTGGTCAGCCGCTGCGGCTGCCGCCGTACCCCGGTGACCAGCTCGCAGCCAGCCGCCTCCACCAGCGCTGCCAGCGTCGGCAGCGAGGGCTGCCGGTGCCCAGACTCGTAAGCGCTGATCACGCTCTGCGTGACACCCGCCCTGGCGGCCAGTTCCACCTGGGACAGGCCAGCACGCTGGCGCGCTTGCCGCAGCAGGACGCGCTGGACGCGACCAGTGGCCACCACCACACGTTGGAGCCAATGGCGAACGATGCGGACCGGCGCCAAGCCTGCCGTGCGCGCATGATGGCCGACCCGCTGCTCGCACAGTCCGCCGGGCGGCCCGGAGACCCGATCAACTCGCGGGCCGAAGACCCCATTCGTCCAGGCCGTTGGTGTTCGCGGTGAACAGCAAGTTGTCGGCAAAGACGCTCTGGGCGAAGTCGGTACCTAGCACAAGCGTGCGCAGGATTTTCCCTGTCGCCGCCCTGACCAGGTAGGTGGCGTTCGGGACCGAGGAGATGTCGTAGGTCCCGACGGCGATCACGCCGCCGCCGTCCATCGAGGGTGAACCGATGACGCCATCCGGCAGGCCTGTTTCCCAGACCAGGTCGCCGTTGTCCGGGTTGCGCTCCTGGATCGAGCCGCGGTAGGCCACGCCCTTGATGATCGCCGACGGGCCCGCCACGAACAGGTGCTTGCCGTTGTAGACCGCCGCGGCGACGCACCCGGTGACCGGGCCAGGCAGGCCACTGACCTGCTTCTCCCAGGCGAGTCTCATGGTGGACTGGCGAACTGCGTAGAAGATGCCGTTCTTATCGCATGCGCCAACATCGCGGCCGAAGATCACCGGCGAGGCGCCGAAGTCCGCGTCGTAAACAACTTGTGCCGGCGGCACGTGAAACTCGCTGAGCAGTCTGAGCCGCGGAGTGAACTTGAGTATGGACTCGGAGTGGCCAAGCACCTGGTCGTTCTCCGGTCCATTACCGGTGGTGGCGAAGACGTCCCCATCGGGCGCAACCGCCGCGCTCGACCAGATGGAACCACCGACGTCGCCCCTGGGCACGGTGTAGAACTCGGCGAACCTCTTCCCCGACACCTGGTTGTAGCCGATCAGCCCGCCGCGGATCAGAGGATCATCGCAATTCGACGCGACGCCGATGTAGATCCTCCCTTTTGCCACGGTGGGTGACGACCAGTCGAAATAGTTGCTGACCGTGGCGGACGGGATCGCGATGACCGACTTCCACTTCACCCGCAGGGTTCGCGCGTTGAGCGCGTACAGATAACCGTCCGCTCCGGCGACGTACACCATCTCCTGGTGATCGCTCGGATCGGTCGCCACGGTGGCGGTATCTACCGTGCCGAAGGCACCACAGGTCTTGTGCGGCTGGAAGCCGAGATACACGCTGCGCTGGACATGCCCGGTTAGTTCGTTCAGCTTCTCGAACGAGCCGCCGTCGGTCCCGATGTACACCCAGCCGTCAGCCACAGTCGGGCTGGCCAGGTAGATGTGGGTGCGATGCCACTTCAGCACGAGATTTCGCGCGCTGGCTGGCGTGATAACCGTCTCAGCCGGACTGTAGGAGGAATGCGCAGGCCCGTTCAGGTATGCGGGCCAGTCTGTGGTCACCGATGCCGAGGCCGTGGCGCCGGGTGTCGTCGATTTCGCGGCCGACCTGCTTTCCGCGGCTCGCAGCGGGCCGTCAGGCCGCTTGGAAACTGCGGCGGCTTGACCGCCAACGGCCGTGCCAGCGGTAGCAGCGGCAGCAACCAAGGCGACGAGAACCGCGACGCGCCAGCGTGCGTTGGGCCACTGAAACCGCATTACCATCTGCCCTCCGCTAGCTAGCGCAGAGGCTTAAGATGCCTCGCGATCCGCCTCGATGCTAGCGGTGGATTCGGCCTGACACGACAGGCCGGCGATCTTGCCTGGGCCTCGGACGCATCGGCACTGCCACTGGCCGCTGAGGTTGTGCCGACGCCCTCCGGCGTAGACGCCTATCGGCGCAGCGGAGCGGCGGACAAGCCACAGCCCTCGCTGCCATCCTCGGCCAGGGGGCCCACGACAACCGTGATCCATACCTCGGCCCGCATCGGCCACACACCCGGTGACCTGCGGCGAAAGCCGCTGCAGGCATGAGCACGCTCTCCATTTCGCCAACTGCGGCAGATGCAACCCCGCCATGCGGTGCGAGTGCCGGGCCGGAGCGGGCCCTTAGCACTTGACCGCGACCAGGACGTGCCCTAGAGGATCGGCCGTCAACCAATCCGCCGACATCGGCGTCTAAACACCACCTCGTTCCGGGTCACCAGCGGGGGAACGGAACTTGAGTACCCCCAGAGCGCCACCCTCCTGTCCGGCAGACATTTTGGCACGCCACTGCGGGCGTGTGTAGCCGACTGAGGATCGCGACATTGATCGGGTGGGAGGACTTGTGAACGCAACTGGCAAGACTCTGGGCATGGCTGTAGCCGCGTTTCTTGCGGTGGCCGCGCTCGGCACAGCGGTTCCAGCCCGTGCGTCCGCAGCGCATTCGGTTGCAGCCAAGGTCCCGGGTCGTCCCAGTGGGGTCACGGCCTTGCCAACTGACCATGGGGCGCTGGTGAGCTGGAGGCCACCGTCATCGAATGGCGGCTCGCCAGTGACTGGCTACGTGATCACGGCCTCTCCGGGCGGGAAGAGCGTTCACACCTCGGCGGTGACCAGTTTCCTGGTTGGCGGCCTGAGGAACACGACGGCGTATTCCTTCACGGTTGCCGCGGTGAACAAGGCTGGGGTCGGACACGCAAGCCGCCCGTCGCCAAAGGTCATGCCGCATTCGCCTACTGCTCCGAGTGCTCCGCGCTCGGTTGCGGCCGTGGCTGGGTTCGAGCAGGTGTCGGTTTCGTGGGCGGCGCCCAAGTCTGACGGTGGTGCGCCCGTCACGGGGTACAGGTTGACCACCCGGCCGGGGTCCTCGGTGGTGTCGGTATCCGGTGACGCCCGGTCCAGCACTTTGACCGGCCTGACGGACGGCAAGGCCTACAAAGTGTCGGTGGCCGCGGTCAACAGCGCTGGACATGGGAAGGCAGCGCTTTCGGCGTCGGTCCGCCCACAGGTGACGGTTCCCGGCCCGCCAGCGGGGGTGGCTGCAGCACCGGTCAGCTCGGGAGTGCAAGTGTCGTGGCAGTCACCGGCGTCTGATGGCGGCTCGCCGGTGACCGGCTATGTGATAACGGTGGCGGGGACCTCACGGAAGATCACCGCTAAGCGGTTGGCCCGGGCGATAGTTGTCACCGGCCTCGCGACGGGCCGGTCTTACAGCTTCGCTGTCGCGGCCAGGAACGCTAAGGGAACCGGCCGCCGGGTCACCTCTGCCCCGGCCACCGGCAGCGCCACCGTCGGGGCGGGGACTGTGGTTCTGTCGAAGGCATCCCTTGCGACGCTTGCGATTGTGCAGACAGATGGATCGCTAGTCTTTTCCAGCCCGCCCCCGCAGGTGCAGAACCTCGCAAAGGGTGACATCGTCGCGGCAGGGGTGAGTACTGTCACGCCTGAAGGGTTCCTCGGCCAGGTCACCTCGGTGTCAACTGTTGGCTCGACGGTCACGGTGGCTACGTCGCCTGCGTCCCTAGACCAGGCGTTGTCGTCGGCTGGATTCGGGATCAAGTCCGCGCTGGGCCGCGGTCAGGTCAGCTCGTTCGCAGCGGCCCGAGGCGGCGTGCATCTGATGCCGGCGGCCGATAGTACGGCGAGCTGCCCGATCCCGGACATCAGCCTCAGCGTGAAAACCGCCCTGTACAAGGACAGCAACGGGCGAATGATCACCGTCGAGGGCAGCGTCTGCGTGTCGCCGAGCATCTCCTTCTCCGCCTCGATCACCTGCTGCGTCCATACCGCCAGCAACTTCACCGGCACTGTCACCGCCGCCGCGTCGCTGAAGATCACCGCACAGCTCAGCCATGACTTCTCCGGCGGATACACCCTGGGCTACCTGACATTCGACCCGATCGTCTTCGATGTTGCCGGGGTGCCGATCGTGATCGTCCCCACGCTCAGCGTCAAGCTGGTCGCTCAGGGATCGGTAAGCGCGGGAGTGACCGCAGGCGCCGGCGAATCGGTCACGCTTGGCGCCCATGTGACCACGAGCGACGCCCACGTCCACGCCACGCCGATTTACTCCCGGACGACCACGTTCACCCCGCCGACCCTGTTCGGTACGGTGTCGGCGGCTGCTGGCGTTCAGGCGAACTTGTCCACGAAGATCGACGGCTTGACCGGGCCGACCCTGACAGACACGCTCTGGCTCGCCGAGCTTACGGCCGATCCCAGCGCAAATCCGTGGTGGACCCTCGATCTGGAGAACATCCTCGACGTCCATTACAAGCTCACCATCCTCGGCCGCAAACTGGCCGAGTTCGACGCCACCTTGTCCGACGCCAAGGTCCGGCTTGCCCAGGCGCCGGGCCGGTACCAGGGCATCACCATCACGCCGAACCCGGCGACCGTCGCACCCGGCGGACAGCTCCAGCTGCATGCCCTGGTGGCCGGAGCTGCTAATCAGGCCGTCACGTGGAACGCTCCGCCGGGTAACGGCAGCGTCAGCACCGGGGGGTTGTATACGGCCCCAGCTACGCCCGGCTTCTACCAGGTCACCGCTGCGCAACCGGCCAGCGGCCTCGATCCCGGCGCTACCGGGCTCATATCCATACGAGTTGGTGCTCAGCCCCCGGGGCCGCCCACCAGCCCCGCCGCCACCTCCACCGGCTACGGCGCAGCCACCATCACCTGGCAGCCCCCTGCCGACACCGGCGGCAGCCCGGTCACCGGTTACACGATCACCGCCCAGCCAGGCGGCAGCCACTACTCAGTCACGGGCACCGCGACCAGCGACACGATCGCTAACCTCACTCCGGGCGCAACCTACGCATTCACCATCACCGCCAGCAGCGCCGGCGGCACCAGCCTCCCGTCAGCACCCACCAGTCCTATCGTCATCGGTGATGTCTCCGGCGTACTCCGCTCCTGCGAGAGTTCGGGCTCGATATCGACTCTCGTCTTTGGCAAGGACGTCATCTCCTATGTCCCCAAGGGCAGCTGGAGCTCCTCCGCGACCGGGATCGATGTTGTCAACGTGGAGGGCAATAGCATCACCAACACCCAGATTCCGACCGGGTCGGATGTCATCAACTCCTGTGCGTCGAACTCAGTCACCGGGCAGACGGTCTGCACCGCGAACAACAACGACGTCTACGTCTTGAAAGGCACCGGCCTGGATCCGAGCGTGTCACCAAACCCCTTGACCGATGGTGGCAGCGGGAGCAGCTCGTTCTCCGGCGGATCGGCCACGACGACGGGAGTGTCGATGGACGCCCCCGACAACAAGGCGCTCATAGCGCTCAGCGTCGGCGGTGTCGGCGGCTTCCAGTTCCTCGACCTGGCCACCGATACGTTCGAGCCGCCCTTCGCGACGCAGGACTCAGGTGGTCAGATCTCAGAAGATCCGCTCATCGACCCGGTCCACAATCTGATCCTGTCGGCGGCCGAGGACAACAACTACGAGCTGGTCAACGTGAAGACGAGCACCGCCCCCCAGTTCTTCGAGCACCCTGTGTCGGGGCTCGCCTCGGGTGACGAGCTGGATTCCTCCGCGGAGGACTGCTCGACCGGGATCATCCTGGCGCCCGCAGAGTTCAGCAGCCCATCTCAGGTCGAGGTCGCGGACATCAGCAACGCGACGTTCACCCCGGGCTCGCCGGGATCCTGGAGCGCGCCCGAGCAGGTCCAGACACTGACCGGTTCGTACCTGAACGCAGGGTCGTCAGGCTCAGCGGTGGCGCAGGGGACTAACACGGGCGTCGTGGCCGGGGAGTTCGGTGGCGATGGTCTCACAGCGCTCGCGCTGCCCACCACGTCCGGTACCGGGGCCACCCCCGCCATCAGCAACTGGGTCACATGCGAAACAGGACCAGACCCATCCGCGAACCCCTTCTCCATGGGGGACGACCCCCACACCCTGGCCGCCTACCAGTCGCCCAACGGGGGTGACGCGATCGCCCTCCTCGTCAATGAGGGAGCGACCGAGATGGTGCGGGTGGACCTGACGGCCATGCTCAATCCCACGATCGTCCCGGCGACAGGCAACGTCTGCAACAGCACCACGCTTCCATCGAGCGCGGAAACCTTCATCCCGCTGCCATGACCGGCCAGAATGCAGCCGGACTTAGCCTCGATCCACCAACGCGAGTCAGGTGGTTGTGTTCGCCACAAGGTTAGGAGGACCAAGCGCTTGGCACTGCGCTCACAGTTGTTGGTGCCGACGTATCCGCTGATGACAGAGAGACGAACCAGGAAGGGAATGCTACGGAGGTGAGCATGGCAGGAGTCAGGTGCAGCCTCGCCGCTAGCGTCGGCTGGCAGCTCGCCGCCACGCAGGTTCCAATCCTGTGAACGCTACTTAGGGGGTCGGCCAGCAGCTTCTCGATCTCCGCCGCGGACTCAGTAATACGACGACCACTTCTTCCCGTTCCAGTGCAGGATCTCGTTGCCGTAGTTGGCACCCATTACCTTCTGGATGCCGACCGCCCAGCAGTTCTTAGTCGACGTGCACCGCACCGAGAACAGGAAGTTGTAATCGAAATTCGTGGTGCCGGCAGGGTTGGGCGTCTTCACCAGAGCTCACTTCGTCTCATTCCAGTGCAGCGCCTGATTCACCGTCGCAGCCGTCGTGCCGTATTCCCCGACTGCCCAGCAGTTGCTCGTCGAGCTGCACGTCGCGCCATACAGCACGTTCATGGCGCCAATTCCAGCACCGTCCGGGCTGGGGACGGTGAACCTCGTCCACTTACTCCCGTTCCAGTGCAGCATCTGGTTCACTGACGTCTCGGTCGGCTCGATGTTGCCGAAGTTCCCGGCGCCCCAGCAGTTAGTCGACGAGCCGCAGGCCAGACCGTTGACCTCCCGGAAGGAGCTGCTGCTCATCGAGCCCGGCTGCGGGGTGTGCACCAGCAGCCACTTACTGCCGTTCCAGTGCAGCACCTGGTTGAACTGCTTGAACGAGCTGGTCCCGCTCGTGGTGCCATACGTGCCGCCGGCGTTGCAGCTGCTAGCAGAACCGCACCGAATGGCGAAAAGCTCGTTGATGCGGCCGGCACCGATCCCGCCCGGGTTCGGTGTCCGGACCCGGGACCATCGCTTGCCGTTCCAGTGCAGCACCTGATTGAGCATCTTCTCCGTGAGGCTGATGACGTTGCTGCTGATGCCGAAGCCGAACTCGCCGACGCTCCAGCAGCTCATTGACGAGGTGCAGGTGACGTCGAACAGCTCGCTGACGTCGGCCGTGTTCGTACCGCCGGGGTTCGGAGTCGGCACCGTGTACCACTTCTTGCCGTTCCAGTGCAGTGCCTCGTTGCGATAGAAGTTGCCGTTCGGCGAGTCCTCGCCCACCGCCCAGCAGTACGTCGCGTTCAGGCAGCGCACCGCGAAAAGCTCGTTCTGGGCGGTCGGGCTGGTCCCGCCGGGATTCGGCACCTTGACGCGGCGCCACGTATGGCCGTTCCAGTGCAGGACCTGATTGAGAATCGGGCCGCTCGAGGAGGCCCGCTGCTGGCCGACGGCCCAGCAGTTGGCGGCAGACGTGCAGAAAACGCCGTCGAGGCCGGTGACACTGATCCCCGCTTGCGGGACATCTAGTCCCGCCAGGCCGGCCAGCGGCCCGCTGCGGATCCCGCCGAGCGCCGCGAGCCCGTGCAGCGTGGCGGATGCATGGGCCGACGACGCGGCCGTGCTCGCCTGGGCGCTGGCCAGCGGAGAGGTTGCCGCCGCCAGTAACGCGCAGGCCAGCGCTGCGTAGGGACCTGGCCGCTGGATGACACGCATCATCGGTTACCGCCTCTCTATGCCGGGCGAGCGCCTGCCCAGGCACTTCCGGCCGGGTTTCAGTGTGATGCACCCTTGCGCCAACTGCCAGTGGCGCTCAGCGCAGCCCGGCCGCTCGGCCAAAACGGTCCGCAAGAACAAGCACGTCCTGGAGCCCGTCCTGACCGCGATCGCCACCATCCGCCTGCGGGAGCTGACCACGGCCGACGTCTGCTGGCGCACATGGCTGCCCTGACAGATTCCCGGCAATGTTCCTTACGGTCACGTCGCTATGCTGGAGGCGTGAGCGAGCCCGCCCAGCGGCAGCCGCCGAGGATGCGCCGTCGGCCAAGGCGGCAGATAACGCCCGGCATGGCGTAGTTACACACTTGACCATAGAAGGCGAGAGGGCAGCCGTCATAATGCCGCAGTCTGTAGTAGAGGCACCGGGTGCTTTCGCGGAGGCCCTGTCAAGCGAGGACCTAGCCAACCGGCTTCCGAGAACGATTCAGGCTGGGATCCCGTGGACCCGCGCGCTGCCGACTCGCTGAACGGCATCGAGATCGCGTTCGGGTTCGCGCTCTTCGGGCTGCTCGTCTCCTTCATATGGCAGCGGGTTGGCGGGTCGAGCTTTTCCACCGATCCGACGGTCAGCCACGGCGACATAACCGAGGCGGAGCTGGCAGGCTCGCAGCCGGCATGACCAGCGGATGAAGGAGCTTGAAGCCGATGTCTACATCGGCCTTGACCTAGGCACCTCCGGACTGAAGGGCGTCGCGGTCGCCACGTCGGGCGCAATCGTCGCCAGCGCCAGCGCCGCGTACGTGAGCCACCGGCCAGCGCCCGGCGCCGTCGAGCAGGCGCCGCACGACTGGATCACCGCCGCCGAGTCTGTCGCCGACCAGCTTCGCGGCGCCGTCGCACCGCGGCGGTGGCGGGGCATCGGGCTGGCGGCTATGATTCCGACACTTGTGACTGCGGACGCCGACGGCGAGCCAACCGGGCCGGCGATCACCTGGCAGGACAGCCGGGCCGACAACCAGGGCGACGAGCTGCGCGAGCGGTGCGTGCCGGACGCCTTGTACCGCGCCACGGGCCAGTGGGTCGACGGCCGCTACCTGCTGCCGATGTACCTGCGCGTGGCCGCTGAGGAGCCGCGCCGCGCCGCAGCGACTTCCTGGCTGCTGGCGGCAAAGGATTACCTGTTCCGATGGCTAACCGGCGTGCTCGCGACCGACCCGAGCACCGCGACCGGGTTCGGCTGCTACGAGCTCGCGGGCGGTGGCTGGCACAGCTCCGTGCTCGCGGAAGCCACCGGCATGGCGGGGCAAGAACTGCCATCACTGCCTCCCGTTCTGCCGTCAGCCACCTGTCGGCGGCTGAGCGGCGTGGCCGCAACCCGCCTGGGCTGCGCCCAGATCCCCGTGTGCCTCGGTGCAGCCGACTCAGTCCTCGGCGCGCTGGGGCTGGGCGCATTCGAACCTGGGCAGGTCGCATACATCGCCGGCACGAGCAACGTCATCCTCGGAGTGACCAGCCGGCCGCTACTAGACCCGGCGCACCGGTTTATGCTCACGCCGCTCGCGGAGCCGGGCCGCTGGGGTCTCGAGATGGATCTGCTCGCGACGGGGGGCGCCATCCGGTGGCTCGCCGGGCTGCTTGCCGACGTGGCGGACGAGACGGCGCTGGTGGCGCTCGGCGCCGCCGCAGACCCTCGGGACGCGCCGCTTATCCTGCCTTACCTGAGCCCCGGCGAGCAGGGTGCGCTCTGGGACCCGCACCTGCATGGCACCTTCGTGGGGGTCCGGCTGAGCCATGGGCGGCGCCATCTCGCCCGCGGTCTGCTCAACGGAATCGTCCTGGAGAGCCGCCGCTGCCTGTCGGTGCTCGCCGAGGCCGGGGACTTCGGCAGCGAGCTTGACGTTGGCGGCGGCAGTGCCGCCGACCCGGCATTCCGGGCTGATCTCGCCGACGCCAGCCGGCGCCGAGTGCGGACACCGCCCGGTCACGACGCAGATCACTCTGCCCGCGGGGCGGCGCTGCTGGCTGCTCTCGGCATTGACGGGAAGCGGCTGCCCAGCCGGTCCGGCACTGCGCTGGTAGCTGAGCCCGATCCGGATCGCGCCGCCATCTGGGATGAGCTGTGGGCAGATTACGAGCAAGCGCGGCGCGCTATCGCTGGTTATTACCACAACTCCGCCCGCCTCAGTAGCCCGCGCTAACCCAAGCACATCCAGCCCTGCCGGACGCGGCATCCACCGCCTGGCATGGAGCCCGCTGCCGCGTCGCGCGGCGGCTAGGTCGTCTTGATCCCGGCCAGCACCGACCGGTCGAACACTCCGCCGGACTCCATCCAGTCGCGAATCGCATCGATAAAGGCGTCGGAGACGATGTGATCTGACGCAATCGTGTACCAGAGCCGCCCCTCTTCGACGGTCTGCGGCAGACGCTTGAGCGCACTGGCGACGTCTGCCCAGGTGATGCCCATGTCCGACGGCCGGTAGGGGATGCCGATCCGGTCGATGACGCTGCGGATCTCCTCGGGCTCGTTGTCTTGCAGCGCGCTCATGACCAGGATCCCGAGCGCCACCGCCTGGCCATGAATGAACTTCCGGCCAGTCACTGCTTCCAGCGAATAGAACAGGAAATGCTCCGAGCCCTCGATGTGGCGGGGATTCCACCCGTCGTAACCGAACGCAGCGCCGCCCCACTTGAGCGCGCCTGCCATCGCCAGCGCCATCGGCCCGGTCCCCGATGTCAGCTCGGCGATCTTTAACTTCCATGTCCCGCCCATCGACTCGACGCTAGACCGGTGCATCAAACTCGACGCCGCTGTCTGGCCGCCCGCACCGGTAGTCGAGCGCGGCCAGCCTGTCTACTTCGGCGCGGGAAGCCAGGCAGTCCGGACGGCAATCGAAACCATGCAGCCGGTCGCGGGCCTGCATGGCCACATTCACGAGTCACGGGGCGTAGTGAAGCTGGGCCACACGATGACCTTCAACGCGGGCAGCGAATACGGCGAAGGACTTCTCCGCGGCCTCATCGTATCGGTCCGGGATTCGCGGGTGATCGACTATCAGTTCACGTCAGGCTGACCCGCGGCCACCGATCCCGACCGCAGCGATCCCCGGCCCGCTCGTTGTGGGACGCGCAACAGCCACCTTCGGCCCAGCCAGCACATGACGCCCCGCGGCCGATGATCCCGGCCCGTGCCGCCCATGGGTTGTGCGCCAGTACGGGGGCCCAGCGCATGCACCGCGCTGGCAAAGGGCTCCGCGAGCGCAGGCGGGTAAACGGAACAGCGGAGCTGGCCGACTGGCAATTTGAACGGAACCGGCAACTCGCTCAGAGGGTCCCCCTGGCCGCTGGGTGCCAACGATCGCGAGCCGCGGCAGATGTTGCGCATACCGCGTTCGCGCAGCTCGCAGCCTCCGCCATCATGCGGTTAATGGCTACCTGCTTGCCAGTGTCCGCTTCGGACGCGGGCGATCTCGCGGGCCTGACCGGCAACGGGACACGGAATGGGCTGGAGGCGGCCGAGCCGGGCTGCTGCTCGCAGGCCGGCAGCGCGGGCGTCGACGATCGCCTGGTCCGGCCCGACCGACGGCTGGGCGATTATCCAGACCTCAAGGGTCAGCGGCGCTTGGTAGACGACGCCTGCATTACAGCAGCTCGCTGGCCTGCGCGCGGATGGCTTCGACGTCCGCGTCGGATGCACCATGCTGACGGGCCAGCTCGAAGTGGCGCTCCGCGCATGGCACGCAGTCATGACGGAGGTAGTACAGCGCGTCGTCCAGCTCACGCTCCACGGGGCTGAGGCTCGCATACCGTCCGGCCAGGTCCGCACGGGGCCTTGGCGTCTCGGTCATGCTAGGTACCTTGACACTGACTGCTCCAGGATGGCGCACAGCTTCATGAATTCGCTGACTGACAGCCATTCATCGGGCGCATGGAAGTTCCCGCCGGTCGCGCCGATCAGCAGCGTGGGAATCCCGGCCGCCTGCATCAGCGCGGCGTCGGTCCACGCATTCATGCCGGTGATCTTCGGCGGCTTGCCGAGCACGCTGGTCATCGAGTCCTGCACGATCTCGAGCAGCTGCTCATGTCCCTGGGCCAGGAACGGGTCGCGGTCAAGCCGCACGCGGACCTCGCCCCGGAAGCCTGGCTCGGACTCCGCGATCTCGGCGAAGATCGCTTCGATTTCGGCGACCCGGTCGCTCAGGTGCTCGCCCGGCTGGGTGCCTATCTCGATGCCGAGCACGGCCCGGTTCGGGTAGGTCGCGTAATCGGTGCCACCGCTGATCGTGCCGGTGTGAAAGACAGTGCGCCCGTTCATCGGGGTTGCCTGCGCGATGAACACGCTGCTGTCCAGCTTGTGCAGCCGGGTGATGACCTCGGCGAGGTGAACGATGGCATCCACGCCCGTGTCGGGCGCCGAGCCGTGCGCCGCGACGCCGTGCGTGATGACATCGATCCAGCCGAAACCCTGATGCTCCACCACCAGGTCCTCGGTCTGCTGAGGCTCTATCACAATCGCGGCGTCGATGTCAGCGCGGCGGGCCAGGTGCTCAGACCCGATCGACACGCCCTCCTCATCGGCGACGCAGGCCAGCAGCAGATCGCCGTGTAGCCGCGTACCGGACCGGGCCAGTGATTCCAGCACCAGCATGCCGGCCGCGCAGCCCGACTTGTCGTCGGCAGCCCCGAGCCCGTAGAGCAGATCGCCATCCAGCCGCGGCGTCAGTGCCTCATCCGGCCAGTTCGCGAACCCCACGGTGTCCGTGTGCGCGTTGACGCAAAGCGTCGGCCCGCCGCCGGTGCCGCGCAGCCGGGCCAGCACATTCGGCCGGCCGGGCTGCACCTCGACGATCTCAACCTCGGCGCCGGCCCGCTCCATCCGCGCGGCGATGAACGCCGAAACATTGCCCTCACCCGATCCGGTCGGGATCAGCCACGGCGTCACTGACTCGATGCGGACCATGTCACTGATCAGCTCGACAGCCTCATCTTGGGAGACACTCACGGCGTTCGCTCCTCCTGCGTCGCAAAATGACAGGCCACCTGACGACCCGGGCTGGCCTCCGGCGAGCTGCGCAGCGCCGGGTCCTCATCACGGCACCGCCCGGGCTCGCCTAGCTTCCGGTACAGCGGGCAGCGCGGACGGAATCGGCATCCTGCGGGCACCCGGCTGGCCGAGGGGGTCTCGCCGGTCAGCAGTACCCGCTCGCGCGCCGCTCCGGTCTCGGGCACCGGGATCACCGACACCAGTGCCGTGGTGTAGGGGTGCAGGGGCGCCTGGATAACCTCATGCGCCGTTCCGATTTCGACGACTCGCCCCAGGTAGACGACGGCAACACGGTCGGCCACTACCCACGCAAGCGACAGATCATGGGTAACGAAGAGTATCGACACACCCCGGCGCTCCCGCAGATCGAGCATCAGGCGCAGGATGCCTGCCCGCAGGGAGACATCGAGCATCGACACTGGCTCGTCCGCGATGACCAGGTCGGGCCCGAGCACCATGGCGCTGGCGATGACCAGGCGCTGGCGCTGCCCGCCGGACAGCTGATGCGGATAACGCCGCCCGATCTCGGCCGCCGGATGCAGGCCGACCTGCTCCAGCGTGGCGAGTACCAGCTCCCGCCTGGCCGGCGCCTTGCCCCCAAGCTTGTGCACGAGCAGGGACTCCTCGACGGTGTCGAAGGCCGTCAGCCGCGGATCGAGTGACTCAAACGGATCCTGGAAGACCACCTGGATCTCGCGGCGCAACTCGCGCAGCACGCTGCCGCGGATGCCGGCCACGCCGACGCCGCGGAACAGCACGGTTCCGCCGGCAATGTCCTGCAGCCGGGCGATCGACCGGACGATGGAGGTCTTGCCGCAGCCGGACTCGCCGACCAGCGCGAGTATCTCGCCGGTGGACAGGGCGAAGCTGACGCCGTCCACTGCGCGGATCAGCCGCCGGTCGCGCGGCCCGCGGCGGCTGCGGTACTGGACCACCAGGTCATTTACCTGGAGCAGCGGTGCCGGAGCAGGGGCGGTCACCGGGATCCGCCTGCGGCCGGCAGCACGAGATCGCTGTGGTGGCACGCTGCCCAGTGGGCGGGGCCGACCAGCTCCAGGGCTGGCTCGGTGTCTACGCACTCCGCCGTGGCGATCGTGCACCTCTCGGCGAACCGGCAGCCCGGCGGCGGAGCAACCAGGTCCGGCGGATGCCCGGCGATGGCCTCGACGAACGTCCGGTCGCGCCGGATGTCGGGGAACGCGTGCCGCAGCCGGGCGGTGTAGGGGTGCGCCGGGCCGCCGCGGGAGGCGTCTGGCGCGAAGATCGCCGCGGTCGGTCCCGACTCGATCATCTTCCCCGCGTACATGACCGCGACGGAGTCGCAGACTTCGGCGATCACCGACAGGTCGTGCGAGATCAGCATCATCGTCAGTTCCAGCCGGTCGGTCAGGCTGCGCAGCAGGTCCAGGATCTGTGCCTGCGTCATCACATCCAGGGCGGTCACCGGCTCATCGGCGATGATGAGCTGCGGCCGGCAGGCTAGCGCCATGGCGATCAGCACTCGCTGCCGCATGCCGCCAGACAGCTCATGCGGGAAGCTGGCGGCCCGGCCGGGCTCGATGCCGACGCTGTCGAGCAGCTCGGCCACCCGGTCACGGGCCTGGGCCCTGGTCGTCTGCGGCTCATGGGCCCGGATGGGCTCGGCCAGCTGGGCGCCGATCGAGTGCACCGGATTGAGGGAGTTCATGGCCCCCTGGAAGATGACCGCTATTCGCTGCCAGCGCACCGCGCGCAGCTGCTCGGCGCTGAGGGCCAGCACGTCCTGGCCGTCGAATGTGATCGAGCCCGAGCTGACGGTTGCCTCGCGCGCCAGCAGCCTCGGGATCGACAGCGCCAGTGTCGTCTTGCCGCAGCCAGACTCGCCGGCCAGGCCGAGCACCCCGCCGGTGTCAATCTCCAGGCTCACGCCGTCCACGGCGACCAGCGGGCCAGCGGGCGTGGCGTACTGCACCCGCAGCTGCGAGATCTCCAGCAGGCTCATCGCGAGCCCCGCAGCCGCGGGTTGAGCGCCTGGTCGATGGCGTGGCCAGTGAGGGTAAAGGCCAGGACCACCACGACGATCCCGACTCCCGGCGGGATGAAGTACCACCAGGCCCCGCGGCCGATGGCGCCGGACTCGAACGCGAAATGCAGCATGGTCCCCCACGAGACCTGCACTGGATCACCAAGGCCCAGGAAGGACAGGGTGGCCTCGGCCAGGATGGCCCCGCCGATCACCAGCACGGTATTAGCGAAGATCAGCGGCATCACGTTGGGCAGGATGTGCACCCGCAGGATGCGCAGGTGCGATGCGCCGAGTGAGCGCACCCTGGTGATGAACTGCCGCTCCCGCAGCGACAGTGTCTGGGACCTGACGATCCTTGCCGTCGTCGGCCAGCCGGTCATGCCGATCACCAGGATGATCACGCCCAGGTTCTGGCCGAAGAAGGCGGCCAGCGCGATCACCAGCGGAAGCTGGGGCAGGACCAGGAAGAAGTCGGTGATCCGCATGAGCACGGTGTCCAGCCAGCGGCCGAGATAGCCGGCCACGATGCCGATCCCGGCGCCCAGGATCATCGAGATCGCGGTCGCGGCCAGGCCGACCTCAAGGGAGACGTGGGCAGCGGACAGCAGCTCGCGGAAGACGTCCCGGCCGAGCTCATCGGTGCCGAGCCAGTGCTGAGCTGACGGGCCTACCAACAGACTGGCCGAGGAGGACCCCACCGACTCGGAATTGAACGGGAACAGCAGTGGCCCGCCAATCGCCATGATCACGACGAAGATGAACAACACGACGCCCAGACGGCCGAGCCGGTCGCCGATGACGTACCGCCAGACGCGGCGCAGTTCCGGGTCCTGGCCGCCGGCCGCGGCAGCCCGGCCGGGCACCGGCGACAGGTCGTCGACGAGCTGACTGGATGCTCCTGCCCGGGCCATCAGGCGTCCCGGACCCGCGGATCCAGGACCTGGTACAGCAGGTCGCTGGCGAAGTTGACGAGGAGCACGACGATGGCGAATACCAGGAATGCGGCTTCGATCACTGGGTAGTCGCGGTTCAGCACGGCGTTGTAGACCAGCAGGCCCATGCCGGGCCAGGAGTACACGGTCTCCACCTCGATCGCGCCCGCGACCACCAGGCCTATCAGGAGCGCCGACGACGTGACAATCGGCAGCAGGGCGTTGCGCACGGCGTGCCGCCACAGAATCCGCCGCGGCGTCAGGCCCTTCGCTGTGGCGGTCACCATGAAGTCCTCTGCCAGCACCTCGATGACGGCCGCCCTCGCGACCAGCACGAACTGCGCGATGTTGACGATCACCAGCGTCAGCGTCGGCAGCAGCAGGTGCGAGGCGATGTCCTGGATGCGCTGGAACTGCGAGGTATAGACCGCGTTCGGCGTCTCCATGCCGAAGATAGGGAACGCGTGCAGCCAGACTCCGAGCAGGAAGGCCAGGATCAGCGCGGTCCAGAATGTCGGCAGGCTCCAGCCGATGACTGAGCTGGTCACCGCGGCCGAGTCGTAGGCACCGCCGCGCCGGTTCGCGGCGATGACCCCGGCGATGATGCCAGCGCCGATCGTGACGATGGTGGCACCGGTCAGAAGCAGGACGGTATTGCCCAGGTACTGGCCGAGCAGCTGGCTGACCGGGATCCGGTAGGTGTAGGAAATGCCGAGCTGTCCGTGCAGCAGGTCGCGCAGGTAGATCACGTACTGCTCGAGCGGGGGATGGTTGAGCCCGTACACCTGGGTGATCTGCGCCACGGCCTGGGGCGTCAGGTGGCCGGAGCGGGCCAGCAGCCGAACCGGATTGCCGGGCAGCAAGTGAAAGAGCACGAAGTTGAATGTCACGATGCCATACAGCGTGACGACCAGCCACACGATCTTGCGGGCAAGGTAACGGAGCCGGGACACGTCGCGTCTGCCGCACCGGCTAGACCGGCGTGACCTTCAGGTAGTTATCGCGGGTGAAGTTCAGGACTATCCCGCCGTTGACGTTCGTCCAGCCCTTCCATGTGTCGGTCCGGTAGCCCTGCAGCTTGTCCTGGTACCACATGATGATGTACGAGGCAGCGTCGTAGTAGAACTGCTGCGCCTCGTCGACCAGGGCCAGGCGCCGGGCGGCATCAAGCTCAGTGGCCTGCTCGTTGTAGAGCTGGTCGTAGTGCCGGTTGCAGTAGTAGACGTCGTTGTTGGAGCCGATCTGGTTGCACAGCGGCACGCCGAGCATGTAGTCCGGGTCATAGACGCCCGAGTCCCAGCCCCACACGAAGATGTCCCAGTTCGGCGCCTTGGCGTTATAGACCGTCGCGCCGAGCGTGTTCGCATCCAGCGTGGTCAGGTTGAGCTGGATCCCGACCTTGGCGCAGGCGTCGCGGAAGACCTGGGCGGCCGCCACGTCCACCGACGTGGACTGGATCGCGATCAGCCGGAAGCTCAGCTGCTTGCCGTCCTTGGAGGAGCGCACCTTGCTGCCGTTGCGGTAGGTGTATCCGGCTGATTCCAGCAACGCCTCGGCCCTGGCCGGATCGTTGTTCAGCTGCTTGCCCTCAGGGATGTTCAGGTGCCATTCGGTGAACCCGGCCGGCAAGATGGTGCTGCCCGGCAGCCCGTGCCCCGCGAGCGCCACGTTGACGAGCTGCTGGCGGTCCACGGCATAGCTGAGTGCCTGGCGGATCGTCAGTTCCTTCAGCAGCGGATTGCCACCGGACTTCGGGTTGTCGGAGACGTTGATGCCGATGTGGTGGAACGAGAACGACTTCAGCGAGACAGTCTTGATGTCGGCCGCTCCGGCGAGGCCATCCCAGATCGTCGGCGGGATCTCCGGGCAGATGTCGACGGCACCGGTCCGAAGGCTCTGCGCCATGACGTCCTCGTTCTGGAACAGGATCCAGCTGACCTTCCGCGCGGCTGGCCTGGTGCCCCACCAGCGCTCGTTGCGGGCGATCTCGATCGACTGGCCCTTCTTCCAGTCGACGAACGTGTACGGCCCGGTGCCGACGGGCCTGGCGTTGGCGAACTTCTGGATCTGCGTACCGGTCATGCCCTGCCAGATGTGCTGCGGAATGATCGGGACCGCTAGCCCCGGGTTGAAGGCCTGCGGCGCGGAGAAGGTCAGCACCAGCGTGGTGGCATCGGGCGCCTGCGCGGAGACCAGGTCGGTGACCCACTGGGCGTACTGGCTAACTTGCGTTGACTTGATCAGGTCGAAGGTGAATTTGGCGTCCGCGGCGCTGAACGGCTTACCGTCGTGCCAGGTAGCTGACCTGAGCTTGTAGGTGATCGACTTGCCATCGGCGCTGTAGGTCCACGACGTCGCCAGTCCCGGCTCGGGCTTGAGGTCAAGGCCGTAGTGGATCAGGTTGTCGTAGACCAGCTGGAGCACCTCAACGGCCTCGGTGCTATAGGTGGTGAGCGGGTTCATGGTGTCCGGCTCGATCGCCCAGCCCACCCGGATGGTGCTGGCCTTGGCGGTTGCCGCGACCGAGGCGCATGCCTCCAGTGCCGCACCTGCAGCGGGCACAGCCAGGCTCAGCAGCCCGGCGCGCCTGAGAAAGTCACGGCGAGATGTTCCGGCGGGCATCTGGTCTCCTCCATGCTGCAGTACTCGCGGCTTATAGCGGGCGTGCCCGTCCTGCCAGAGTGGCGGCCGAGCGCACAAGAATGCATACAGAGTATGGACAGCATGTATCTGGCTATCTCGGGCTGTCAAGGGCCAGATCGGACCAGAATCAGGCTGGCCCGACCCGCCGCGATCCAGCACGCAAAGGGCACCGCGGCCAGCGCCGCCGAGTGCAGCAGGCGCCTAGCTGAGCCAGTATTGAACATGCAGAGTATGCAAGGTAACGTCGTGATTCAGACCTGCCCACCATCCGGATGGGAGAACTGATCATGAGCTTCGACGATCGCTACCGGCGCTGGGCTCAGCGCTCCGGCGAGCTGTTCGCCGAGGCCAGCCAGTACATCCCGGGCGGAGCGGGCAGCAGCGCCCGGACGGTCAAGTTCGGCTGGCGGCCTTATCCGCCGTTCATCGCGCAGGGCACCGGTTCACGCCTGCGGGACGTCGATGGCCATGAGTACGTCGACTACCTGCTGGGCCTTGGCCCGATGATTCTCGGGCACCGCCATCCGGCCATTACCTCGGCGGTCGCCAATGCCATCGGCAATCTTGGTACCTGCTTCGGCCTGCCGTACGAGCTGGAGATTGAGGCAGCGCGCAAGGTGACTGAGGCCGTGCCCGGCGTGCAGATGGTGCGGTTCTCCAACTCCGGCAGCGAGGTGGTAGGCACTGCCGTCCGACTGGCCCGCGCCTATACTGGCCGACGCCTGATCATCCGGTTCGAGGGCCACTACCATGGCTGGCAGGACACGGTCTACTGGAGCAATCATGTCGACCCAGCGCAGGCCGGGCCTGCCAGCGCGCCCCGGCCGGTGCCGTCGGGGCCGGGCGTGCCCGCCGAGCTGGCCGGCACGCTGATCGTGCTGACCTGGAACGATCCCGACAGCTTCCTGCGGGTGATGGTCGAGCGCGGCGACCAAGTCGCCGCAGTCATAACAGAGCCGGCCGTCTTCAACACCGGCTGCATCCTGCCGGAGCCCGGTTACCTGGAGCTACTGCGCGAGCAGACCCGGCTGCACGGAGCGCTGCTGATCTTCGATGAGGTCATCACGGGCTTCCGGTTCGCCCGCGGCGGGGCGCAGGAGTTCTTCGGCGTCACGCCGGACCTGACGACGATGGCCAAGGGCCTGGGCGGCGGATTCCCGGTGGCCGCCATCGGCGGCAGTAACGAGGTGATGGCCATGATCGCTGACGGGAGGTACTCGCACTCGGGCACATACAACGCTAACGTCATTGCCTGCGCCGCAGTCAGCGCCACCATGGACGTGCTGGCGGAGCCAGGTCTCTACGAGCGGCAGCGGGCGCTCGGTGAGACCCTGATGAGCGAGCTGCGCAAGCTAGCGGCCGACGCGGGCCTGCCGGTCATTGTCGAGGGCCTCGGCACCGTGTTCCAGCTGTGGTTCAGCGAGCGGCCGATCCGTAACTGGCGACAGGCCGAGCACTACGCCGATGAGGCACGCTTCACCAGGTGGTGGCAGGAGATGCTGCTGCGCGGCGTCTTGTTCCACCCGAGCCAGTACGAAAACCTTTTCCTGTCGCTGGTGCATACCAGTAACGATGTCGATGACATGCTGAATGCGGCCAGCGATGCGTTCGCTGCGATCAGCCGTGACCATGGCTAAGCTGGCGACTCGTGAAGGTGCTCGATCTTGGCGGCAGCAGGCCTGAGCGGGTGCCGCGCGGCAGGTCGTCGAGGGCGGGCCGCGCCGGGCTGCTCTACGAGCAGGTCGTCGAGTACGTTGAGAAGCTCGTATCCGAGCGCGGGCTGGTTGCTGGTGATCTGCTGCCTACCTATGCCGAGCTAGCTGAGAGCGTCGGAGTCAGCCTGATAACCGTCCGCCGGGCGCTGGATGAGATGGAGCGGACCGGGCGGGTCCGCCGGCACCAGGGCCTTGGCACATTCCTGGCCCGCCCGCGCATCGTGACCGAGCCGGCCAGGGCTGGCAGCCTGCTAGCCACGCTCGCCCAAGGCGACGCCAGCCAGCAGGCCCAAGGCCTGGAGACCCGGATCCTGGAAGTGCGGGCCGGGCTGCCGTCCGCCGACATTGCCCGCGCGCTGCAAACCCAAGACGACGCGCCAGTGTGGCGGCTGCGACGGCTGCGCATCATTGACGGCCAGCCGGCCGTGGTTGAGACGTCGCACATCCCGGTCGCCCTGGCCGCCGACCTGGACCGCCAGCTCGGCGGCCTTCGCGGATCGCTGTATGACCTGCTGGCCCGCGAGTACGGGCTGGCCGATGAGTATGAAGAGCAGTACCTGGAGGTTGTCGCTCCGGCGGCCGATGAGCGCCGGCTGCTGGCCGTCCCGGCCCGCACTCTTCTGGTGCGCATCCGCGGGCTAAGCATGGATACATCGGGGACGCCGTTCGACTGCTTTGAACAGCTTTACCCGGCCACCCAGTTCGCGTTCGCGATCTCCGGGAGCACGGCGCGGCGCCTGTTCCCGACGCCCGAATTCCAGCACTGGGCAGTGCGGGCGATGCCGCCGGCGGCTGCGTCCCGCACAGGCGGGCGCCAGCGCCGCTAGTCGGTGCAGCACGATCTACCTCGACGGACGAATCCCAACCACATGACCGCCACGATCACTTACACAGACGGTCGGACGCTCCCCGCCCCCTCACCGGTCACACCGGCCGCGGCTCACTCGGCGCGGTACTCCCGATTGCCGGTCGCCGGGTCGTACCACACGCGCATCCGCTGACCGCTTGCTGGGTCAATGAACACCTCGCTCGTGGGCTCGGAGCCACTGCCGGTATCGGCGCCCTTCCGGTTCCCGCGGTACCGGTCCCAGCCGAAGATGGCAATAATGATTCCGACGACGACGACCGCGAGGATCACCCATTCCACCGCGTGCATGACTGCCCCCTCAGCCCTGCGCGCTGACGGAGTCGGGGGCGTCGGTAACCGTCTCGACGATCCGGGCGGTGCCGTAGGCCACGATCTCGCTCATGGTCCGGCCCATCTCGGTGGAGTCGAAGCGCATCATGGTCACGGCGTTGGCCCCCATGGCGGCGGCGTTCTGCACCATGCGGTCGAGCGCCTGGCGCCGGGCATCCTCGTTGAGCTTGACGTATGACCCGATCTCGCCGCCGACAAGGCTCTTGAGGCCGGCGGCGATGTTGCCGCCGAGGCTCCGCGACCGGACGGTGAGGCCAAATACCTGGCCGATCGTCTTCACCACCCGGGTGCCCGGGATGTTCTCGGTCGTCGTGACGATCATGGGTCGCGACGAAGTGATGTTCTCGGTTGCTGCCTGCATCGGGCTGCCTCCAGTAACTTGTGACCGCGGCCGGGCCGCGTCCGTAAAAGTGATATCACTTTGATAGATGACTGTCAATCGGCACCGGAGGTCCCGCAGCATCGCGATCAGCTACGCGGTCCGCCACCGAGTCCGTCCGTGACGCCTTCTGCCACAGCATCCACACGCCCGCCACGACACCTAGCGCGACGCCGGCTCCAGACCCAACCGGGACCCGGTCGGCCGTAAGCAGGATGCGCCGGACCGTCACCCGTGCGGCTGCCCGGCCCTGCCCAGCGGGATAGATACGGCGAGTTCGCCGCCAAGCGTGAACCCGCCGGACAGGCTAAGGTCGTCACCGCTCCAGAACCGGCCAGCGTCATACCAGTTCGGACGGCGCGTGTCAGGCAGGAGCCCCATGGCCTGATAGGTGACGGCCATTACCTCCGCGCAGTAGGCAGTCTCCAGATCAGCGTCTCCCGTCCGGTGCCTGACAGCCGGGATGCGCCCGGACAGCCACCGCGAGGCAAGCCTGGGGACGGACGGGAACGGGATGCCATCCATCCTCGCGATCGTACGCAGCACAGCGTCCTCCATCTCGCGGCTGACCGGATGATCCAGCTGCCGCAACCACGCCCGCTGACCGTATCTGTTGGCCCAGATGAGCACGGCATCGCGCAGATCGTGCAGCTGGACGCCGCGCTGGCGCTTACCTGACCACACGTCGGGCAGGGACCGGCCTAGCTCGGCGTGCCACATCAGCGGCGGCAGGTCGCCAATGACAACCGACATCCCGGCGTGGTTGACCGGGCTGTTGGTCGCGACCCGGATGGCACGGTCGGCGACTGTGTGCCCGCGAAACAGCCACACGTCCCCCGTACGCGTCAGGTCCAGGGCCTCGTCGAGGGTGAGACTAGCCTTCGGCAACATGGTCGTAGCCTAGACACGTGCGCTGGTGGAAAATCGTAGGCCTGGCCGGGTTCGCAGGCGTCGCCGCCACCGGAGTGGTGATCGCCCGGGCCGGACGGCAACGCCGCGCCTACACCCCTGAGCAGATCCGCGAGCGGCTGCACGCCCGTCTCGGCGAAACACCCGAGACGAGCCTAGGAGATCAACCGCCGGAGCCTTGACCTTGCCGCGCCAGCTCGCGCTTCCTCTGCCGGTGGCAACCGCGGTGTGGGTACCGGCGAAAGGTCACGGGTGGTGCGCTGAGCCGGTCGACAAACCCCATTGTCGACTAGCACATCGTCGGTATCTTCAGCCTCATCGTGGTGGGTAGACCTCGCCGCATGGGCGGCGGGTATCTCGGCCGGAAGTGGACGTCCTTACCGGTTATCCAGTCCAAGCCCTGGCTGCATCAGGGATGGCCGCAGGTGACCGGGACTGCCGGCAGCCCCTGTCGGCAGGCGGATCGCCGCGCTTGGCGGCGGAAACGGGATTCGTGCGCTGAGCGTCATGGAGGTCTTTCGGATCGACCTGGCGCCGGCGCACGGCCCGTCGGTCCCGCCATCCCGGCTAGCGGCCTTGTTCGAGGCCAGTTCTCCTCGGTGCCGAGCAGTGGCCCCCCAGGTATCGGACTGCGCCGTCCACGGCGTCCCCGGTCCGTCGCGCGGCAGGGTAAGTACCTGTCGGACGGTATTTCCGGCCGGACCTGCAGTGTCAAGATGGGTTGGCAGGTGCTCAACCGGGTCAGGTGAGCTCGTCTAAGTACTGTGGCAGCATCCGGTGCCACGTTGGCCAGTCGTGTTCCCATTGGGGGCCCCAGTTGTCCACGCGGTTGGGGATCTGCTTCGCACCCAGGGCTGATGCCATCTGCCAGGACTCGCCGATGTCCTCCCACGGGCCCTCTCCGGCCGCAAGCACGACGTACCGCTGGCGGAGCAGGTCCAGCTGCGGGCCTTCCAGGCCAGGCAGGAATTGCAGCGGGGCCGAGAAGTACAGGTCCTGACTCGAGACCTGATCGTAGAAGCGCTCGATCCGATAGGTCCCGCTCATGCCGATGGCCGCGGAGAAGACGTCGGGATACCTGCACAGGACGGCCACTGCGTTGAACGCCCCGATCGAGGCGCCGCAGGCGATCACCTCCGCAGCCTGGCCGCCCAGATCCGCATGGATCGCCGGCACAACCTCGTGCCGGACGCATTCTTGGAACTGGCGGAGCAGCCACACGAGATGCTCGGGCGAACCCGCCTTGGTGATCATCGCCTGCCCGGCGACGCTGTCGACTGAGTAAAGCTTGATCCGGCCGTCCGCGACCAGCTGCCTGCACGATTCGACCAGGCCGAAGCGCTCGATCTCCTCGGCGTCACCCCCGGCGGACGGGAAGACAAGCACCGGCCTGCCGAAGGTACCCCACCGCACGACAGTGATCTCGTCCTGCAGGCGGTCGGAGTACCACCGCTGGGCTGTCTTCACGTCGTCACTCGTAGAAGAACTTCTGAGCACCAGGGAATATCCATGACAATCCCTCTCGCAGCCGGTCGCGCCAATTCTCCCAGCTATGCCCATCGCGGGCCTCGACGTAGCGGACGGCCATCCCAGCGGCCTCGAACACCGGAACCATGGTCCGGTTGCGGATGATCAGCGGCTCGTAGACCCCGCAACTCACGAACACCCGGTCAGCGACCCTGCGCGGAGCGGCACGATACCGGTTGACGAACCTCACCACCGGCTCGAACGCCGGTCCGCCACCGTGGTCATTGCCGATGTCTGTGAAGACGAAGGAGCCGGACTGCAGCAGCAGCGAGCCGTAGACGCCCGGATAGCGGTAGGCGGTCGACAGCGCCGCGACGGCTCCGAAGCTCGCGCCCATCAGGCATCGGGCGGACGGCGTGCCGGCGAGTGAGAAATCCGCCTCAAGCCGTGGCATCAGCTCAGCTGTCAGGTAGCGGGCGTGCGCCGCGGAGTTGGCGTACTCGACCAGCCGGTCGCCCGGAGACACGAACGCCACTATGGTCTCCGCCACGTCTAGGCGGTGGATGAGGTTGTCGAGCACTGTCTTGACCGATGCGTACTCGATGTAATCGCTGCCGTCGTGGACGATCAGCATCGGATAGCGGGCGGTGCGCCGGAACCGGGCCGGCAGGTAGAGCGTGACCTGGCAGTCGCGGCGCAGCGCGCGGCTCGGCACAATGAGCTCGACTAGCGATCCGGGACGCGCCTGGAGATCCGGCCGGGTCCACTCAGGTACCTCGTACCCGCGGGCATAGCAGACCGAGGAGCTTCCCAGCGGACTATGCGCGAGACGGGGGTTCAGCGGGTCGTTGATATGCTCGCGCCGCTCGCCATGTGCTACTTCCAGCTGGTACTCGAATCGAGAGCCCTCGGGCAGCTCTACAACGACGTACCAAAGGTCGGTGCCGCGCAGTCGGCGCAGGGGGATACGGGCGGGTAGCCCGAAAGTCCGGTGGATGAGGCGGACCTCATCGGACTCGCCCCGGTACAGGAAGGTGCAACGGGCGCCCTCAACGATAGGCACCTCGTGCCTTGCCACGAAACGGTCGACGACAGCCGAGTCAATTGGCCCGCGGTCCCGCAGCCTGTTGATGGCGAGCTTGCGGCTGACGGCCGGGCTGCTGCCGGTGGTCATGCTGCCGCTAGGGAGGTCACGCGGCCGTCCTCGGCCAGCACCCGAGTGTCCGGCGGGCAGGTACCGTCGCTGTCGGTGTCGACCCGGGTGCCGTTGTCCAGGAGGATGCAGTGGGCAGGTGCGAATCTGCGGGCGAAGACTGCCATCCGAGGCGTGTCGTCGAGCAGCAGCCTCGCGCGGGGGTGAGGCAGCGGTACGACGCCCCGGAGCACGCTGAGACCGCTGCCGTAGAGTTCGGGCTGCCCTGGTCCCTGCGGGGAGCGGTCGTGGAAGAGCACGATCCGGTCGGTGAGCGCCATCGCGCCGGCGGACCAGGCGATGACCGGCGAGCGCAGTGATGCAGCGACATTGAACAAGTGCAGGGCGTCTGCCAGCACGCCCACGTGACCGCCAGCGACAACCAGGACAGCGGCGTCGCTGAGCAGTCGCGCGACGTCGGCGCGGTGCTCGGCGACCGCTGGCCGGTCGTGTGGCTGCAGATCCTGGTAAAAGTCGTCGCGGATGCGGCTGATGCGGAGCAGGTGCGCCGCATCGAGGTCTCGGACGGCAGCGATGGCCTGCGCAATGGCGTCGGCCCGGACCTGGCTTTCGGCGTTGCGGCGCTGGACGGCGTAAACGGCCTGCAGAGCATGGTCCAGGCGCAACAGGTAAAGGTCCTGCATTTCCTCGAGCATCTCCTGCAGCCGCCGCTCGGCCGCGGCGAGCCCCGGGTCGCGCTCCAGCACGTCGAGCCATCGACGGTACAGGCTGAGATTGACATCGCGGAAGCCGAGCAGCCCGCGCAGCTCGCCGTCGTCCTTCTCGCGCTCCTGCCACCCGGCGGTGACCGTGGCAACCGGCCCCTCAAGGTGCAGGGATGCCACGACCGTGCCTAGCGTCGGCCTGCGCTGCGGTCCCAGCAGCGTAATTCTCACGAGGCGCAGACGTGCAGCGTGCGCCCCACGGCGTCGAGCATCGCGTGCAGCGCGTCGTAGTCGGGGTGACGCATCCGCACGTATGCGTTGGCCATGTACCCTGCCTCCACCGGCTGGGTCGCTGTGCCCGGCGACGGCAGGTGAGCATCGATGACCCACTCTCCGTACTGCTGATGCATCTCCTCCACTCCTGTGTAGCCGGTGATGCGGCCGTCCTGATCGGGGCGCAGCGCGACTATCCCGCTGGCGTAGCGTCGCGACGGCGCCAACGCGGTCTCGCCGTTCACGATCGCCAGCGCCCACTCGCGGTAGACGTCCATCTCGTTGCCGGCCGAGTAAAGATCCCATGCTCCCACCCCCGGTGGGCGGCAGCCGATCTCAGAGAACTTCAGTCCCTTCGGTCCGAAGAACCACTCCATGTGCGTCGCCGATGTCCCGATGCCGAGAGCGGCGATAACACGACCGCCCATCTCGCGCAGCTCCGCGTACTCAGGCGCGATGTCGATCCGGTTGGTGGAAATGAATTCTGGGGAGATCCACCGGGCTCGCATGGCCTCGAGCACGTTCGGGTAATAGTGCGAAGCGAAGTCCAGCGCCACCTGCCCATCGATCGTGATGGTGTCGTAGAAGCCCTCGTGGCCCTCGATGAACTCCTCAACGGCGATCGAATCGACGCCTTGAACGCCGAAGATTCCCAGGGCGTGCTCGAGGCCGGCGGAATTCTCGGCGCGCATCGTGCCCGATGCGCCGGCGCCGCTACGCGGCTTGACGATGATCGGGAATCCGACCTGCTCAGCGAACGCGCGTACCTCGGCGGCGCTCCCCGCTGCGATGGAGGCGGCTGTCTGCACCCCCGCCTCGCGCAGCGCCTGCTTCATCGACGGCTTGTCCCGGCACAGCCAGGCAGTCCGGGCCGACGTGCCAGGGATCCCGCAAGCCTCGCGGACCCGCGCAGTGGCCAGGGTATGCGCCTCGATCGTGGCCTCGATCCGATCCACCCACAGCTTTTCCTGCGCCCAGCGGACTGCTTGCGTCATTGCTTCGACATCGGTGACCGACGGCACCTGCTCGTAGTGGCGGAGCCAGCCCTTAAGCTCCTCGTCCAACGCTTCGGCGGGAGACTCGCCGACGCCTATCACCGTTGCGCCGATCTCGGACAGAGCCCGGGCGAAGTGACGCTGGCTGGAAGGAAAGAACGGCTCGACGAAGACCACGTTCATGCCTTGCATGTTAGTCGGAGCGGGCAGCCGACCACTCCTGCCGCAGCCCGACTAGGGCCTGGCACACAGGGTACTTTCCAGGCATGGTGGTTGTCGCCTTCGTCGCGCCCTATCTGCTCGACGCGACGACGCTGTTCGTCGAAGCCCCGGCGAAGCTGCCCGGTGTCGAGCTCGCCGTGGTCACCTGCGAGCCAGAGGACCAGCGGAGATACGGCGGCGGCTGGCGGCGCACTGGCGGATCGACGACGCGCTCGACGCCGGGCAGATCGCCGGCGCCGTAAGGGGCCTGGGTGCGCGGCTCGGGCCGGTGCATCGGCTCCTGGCGGTGCTCGAGCAGCTGCAGGAACCTGTCGCGCAGGTCCGGGAGCACCTGGGAATCGCAGGCATCGATGTGGCTACGGCACACAACTTCCGGGATAAGGCGCAGATGAAGTCGGTGCTCCGAGCGGCCCGGCGTGCCCTTCGCGCGGCACGCACTGGTCGATTCCGCCACTTCGGCAGCCGCATTCGCCCAGGACGTGGGTTTCCCGCTGGTGGTCAAACCGCCCGCCGGGGCCGGGGCCAAGAGTACGTTCCGGCTCGACGGCGAGCCGAGCCGCTGCCATGCGCTGCGCGACGGCGGCCGGGTGCCTCTGGCGGCATTCCTCGCCAAGCACGACATCGTGGTCAACTGCGTGCTGCAAGATCCCGAAGCACCGTTGATGTTCGTCGCGAGCGACGATCTGGGCTCCTTCTCTTAATCCGATGGTTTGCCATCTATCCCCCGATCCGGTACCTCTGCGCCGACCCGTTCGCCTGGCTCCGGCGCCGCGAGCCACGCAACGTTCCGCACCGGGGTGCGCCGCCGGCCGTCGCCACACAGCGTGGTCGGCGATTAACTCAGGCAGTGCAAGCAGCCGCCTGCGCGGACGGCTTGTCCTTGGCGCTGGTCGGCCCTGGACGCTCAGATCTGGCTGATCGTGCGACGTGAGGTCGCACGTTGTGAGTGAGTACGTCGAAGGAGGCTGGCCGATGCCAGGGACGTAGTCCAGGCAGTGTCCGGGCCTGTCACCGCCCTGACGTGCGTTGCCGGGTCCTGCCCGGCGGGGTGCGAAGCTCAGGGAAAAGCCCGAGGATCCCGTTCCGCCCGGGGTCACAGGCGAGGGGAAGGCTGGTGTGGGGTGAATGACAGTGAACC
>JBKQTJ010000058.1:0-25211 GCA_052143255.1 Streptosporangiaceae bacterium
CGCAGGCGCACGGGGCAACCGCCGTCGATCCGCCGCCGGGCTCGGCCCCCAGCCAAGTCGTACAGTCCGGCAAGGCGCTGCTGATCACCCACGCCGAGGATGAGGCGCTGCTCGGCGCCAGTCATGATGGCCAGCCGCTGCTGTCGGTACTCGGTGCCGCGTCAGTGCTTTGCGTGCCTATCGCCGCGGGAACCCGGCCACTTGGCGCCGTTACCCTCGCTAAGAATGCGAACGATGGCCAGTTCGGCCTCGCTGACGCCGCGCTGGCCGAGGAGATAGGGACTCTCATGGCACTGGCCATAGCCGGCCGGCGGACGCTGCGGCGACGGACCGAAGCCGCGACTGCGTTGCGGGCAAGCCTGCTCCCGCCGATGCTGAAGCCCGTTCCCGGCGTCGATGTCGCGTCGGCACACATGGCGCCGACGCGCGGTCGTGAAGTCGGTGGCGATTTTTACGATGCGTACCCGACACCAGGTGGCTGGGGCATTGCCATCGGGGACGTCTGCGGCCGGGGTGAGGACGCGGCGGCCGCCACGGCCGCCGCGCGGCACGCCATCCGGGTGCTCGCGCACTGGAACGCCGATCCGGCGGAGGTCCTCCGCGGCGCTAACGAGATCATGCTGGCTGAGGAGTTCGGCGGCCGCTTCGTTACCGCCAGCGCCGCGCACCTGAGCTGGCACGACAGCGCGCTTCGGGTGGTGCTGTCGAGCGCCGGACATCCCGGACCGGTGCTCGTCAGACCGGATGGGCGGGCTCAGCTGGTGCCGGGCGGCGGCGTTCCGCTCGGCATCTTCCCAGATCCGGAGCCAACCACGTTGGAACTGGATCTGACCGCCGGTGACGTGCTGTTCTTTTATACCGACGGGCTGGCTGCCGCCCGCAGTCCCAGCGCTACTTACTTTGAGGACAGCCTCGCCGACAGCCTCGCGGCGATCGCTGACCGGCATGCCGCAGAGATCGTTTCCGACATGCGCGCGCTCGTGCTCGACTTTTCCGCCGGCATGCTTGTCGACGACCTCACGATGCTTGTCCTCCGCGTCGGCCGTCCGCCCGGACGCTTTGGGCAGTGAGCCGGGCGGCCGGATGGAGATCGGCCTATGCTGGCTCGGACCCAACTCATGGCAGGACAGCTACCAGGAAAGAGAAACCCGCGGTCTGACATGGTGGCAGAAGACCTCAGTTCAGGCACCACGCCGCAACGCACGCTGCCTGGTCGTATACCCGTCCTGCTCATCGAAGATGACGACGGCGATGCGCTGATAGTCGAGGAACTGCTGCTAGATGCCGGCGCCCCGTTCCGGCTGCGCAGAGCGCGGTCGCTGACTGAGGCAAAGCCGCTGCTCGCCGGGATTGGCTGCGTCTTGCTCGACCTTGAGCTGCCCGATTCGCGTGGGCTGCAGGGCGTCCGCTGGCTGCAGGAGGAATTCCCCCGGATGGCCGTGGTCGTGCTGACCGGGTTGTCAGACGAGCATCTAGGCGAAGAGGCGGTGGGCGCCGGAGCTCAGGACTACCTGGTCAAAGGTCACGTCGACGGCACCTTGCTGAACCGGGTGGTCCGTTACGCGATGGAACGGCGCCGGGCCGAGGACACCCAGCAGCTGCTGCAAGCAGCGCGGCTCTATGCCGCCGAGAACGCCAGGCTAGAGCGCGGCCTGCTGCCGTCACCGCTGCTGTCCGACGCGAGGCTGACGGTCGCTGCCCGGTACCGGTCAGGTGGCAAGCAATCGCTGCTTGGCGGTGATTTCTACGATGTGGTCGAGGCCAGCGACGGCTGGGTGCACGCGATCGTCGGCGACGTCTGCGGCCGGGGGCCAGACGAGGCCGCGCTCGGCGTCTGCCTGCGGGTCGCTTGGCGGACCATGGTGCTGGCCGGGCGCCCGGTCGCGGAGACCCTGTCCGCGGTCCAGCTAGTGCTGGAGAGCGAGCGCCTGCAAGATCGGTTGTTCGCGACACTGTGCATGCTGTCGATAGCGCCAGACCGCACCCGCGGCCGCCTGCACCTGGCCGGTCACCCGCAGCCGCTGCTGCTGACCGCCGATGGAGTGCACGAGCTGGCTGCCCCCGTCAGCCTGCCGCCGGGCATCAGCCACGTCGTGGACTGGCCCAGCAGCGAGGTTCAGCTCGGCGACCGCTGGTCGGTGCTGCTCTACACCGACGGCCTGATCGAGGGTAAAGTCGGCGCCGGCCCGGAACGGCTGGGCAACGACGGCCTGATCAAGCTGGTCGAGAAGGCACGTGCCCAGCAGCCGCCCACCGAGTCAGCCGCAGTGGCCGACGGCGCCCGGCTGCTGGACGCAATCATCGGCCAGGCCCGCGACCTCAATGGCGGTGACCTGGACGATGATCTGGCCGTGCTGATGGTGAGCTGCGCGCCGCTCGACGGACCATGACCGGGACTCCGCCTGGCCCGGTCGCTCCACAGCCCGTCACCGATGTCGAGAGGCCATCGGACCGGGCCGTCGGAGGTCAGCCACGCGGGATTGCCGGTCTCGCCGAAGAGGCGGCAAGGCGATGGCCGCTTGGCCGGATGATCACTATGGCCACCATTGTGATCGGCCTGTTGAGCGTGGCGGCGATAGTGATCGGCGCCCTGGCGCTCAATGGCCTGGCGAGCGCTCGCAGTCGCGTGGTCGACACGCTTGATCCGGCGGCGCTGCACAGCTCCGAGCTCTATTCCGCGCTGCTGAACCAGGAAACGGGCCTGCGCGGATACTTGCTGAGCGGTCATAAGGCCTTCCTCGTCCCGTACACGATGGGAATGGCCAGCCAGGCAACGGAGGTCAGCCAGCTTCGTCCGCTGCTGGCGGGAATGCCGGTCGCACAGGCTGATCTGGCCCGGGTGCTGAGCTCGGCGGCCCATTGGCGGTCCAGCTATGCGATGCCCGCCATCGCCCGCGTGGGCGCGACTGGTAAGCCGCTGATCAGCGGTGACATCGTTGCGGGCAAGTCTGCCTTCGACGGCCTGCGCGGGCCGGTGTATGCGCTACTGGCTTACCTGTCAGCTCAGCGGCGGGCAGCGATCGGGTCGCTGCATGCTTCGGTCACGGTCCTTAACGTCACCGGCATCGCGATCGCGCTCGCGCTGCTGCTCGTGGTCGGCGCGGTTGCGCTCGGGTTGCGGACGGCTGCGATCAGGCCGTTGACCCGGCTGGCCGGCGACGCGCGTCAAGTGGCAAGCGGCGATTTCCAGCATGAGGTTGACGTGAGCGGGCCCAGGGAGGTGCACGAGCTAGCGGTGGACGTCAACCGCATGCGGCAGCGCATCCTGCGAGAACTGTCGGCGGTTCGGGCCGCCAACCAGTCGCTGGAAACCAGGGCCCGCGAGCTGGAGCGCTCCAACACCGAGCTTGAGCAGTTCGCTTATGTTGCCTCACACGACCTGCAGGAACCGCTGCGGAAGGTGGCCAGTTTCTGCCAGCTGCTGGAGCGGCGCTACATCGGCCAGCTCGACGCCCGGGCCGACCAGTACATCGAGTTCGCGGTCGACGGCGCCAAGCGGATGCAGGCCCTGATCGACGATCTGCTGGCGTTCAGCCGGGTCGGGCGTGCCGACCGCGAACCTGTGCTCATTTCCTGCGCGACTGCGCTGTCCCAGGCACGAGTGAACCTGGCGGGCGAGATTCGCCGTTCGGGCGCTGTTGTCGAGGCCACCCAGCTGCCTTCCGTTCGCGCCGAGCTGTCGCTGATAACTTCGCTATTCCAGAACCTGATCAGCAACGCCATCAAATTCCGCGGTCACAATCCGCCGGTAGTGCAGGTCTCAGCCGAGCTGGCAGACGGCCACTGGCTGTTCTCGGTAGCCGATAACGGGATCGGGATCCAGCCCGAGTACGCAGACCGGATCTTCGTGATCTTCCAGCGGCTGCATGACCGTACCGCGTACGCAGGCACGGGCATCGGGCTAGCCATGTGCCGCAAGATCGTGGAGCATTACGGCGGCCGGATCTGGCTGGACACCAGCTTCACCGGCGGGGCAAGGTTCTGTGTCACGCTACCGGTGGCCGGCGATGCCGATGAGGAGGCGCCTGATGTCTGAGCGTGCCGGGCTCGATATCGTAGACGTCCTCCTGGTCGAGGACGACCCCGGCGACGTGCTCATGACCAGGGAGGCGTTCGAGCATTACCGGATCGGCAATGAGCTGCACGTGGTCGGTGACGGCGAGCAAGCCATGCGCTTCCTGCGCCGGGCAGGCGACTACGCAGACGCGCCCCGCCCCGGCCTGATCTTGCTCGACCTGAACCTGCCCAGGCGCAACGGCCATGAGGTGCTGGCAGAACTCAAGTCTGACCCTGACCTGCTGTCGATCCCAGTCGTGGTACTGACGACCTCGCAGGCCGAGGAAGACATCCTGCGCAGCTACGCGCTGCATGCCAACGCCTACATCAGCAAGCCGGTGGACTTCGAGCGCTTCATCGACGTGGTCAGGCAGATTGACGACTTCTTCCTCACGCTGGTCAAGCTGCCCGGCGAAATGAGCTAGGCAGAAGGACTGCCAGCACCGTCGGCACGGCGCCGCGACGACCCCGCAGTCAGTCAGCCGGCCGCACGCGGTCAGGGCTGGTCCGCAGCAACTCGAGCACTCGCCGGTAGTTCCGCCGGGACTCGGCATCTCTTACGTCATGGTCGCTGTCGTGGTAGCCCCGGTGCCGCGTCTGGCGCACCGGAAGCCAGCCTGGCGGCACCAGCAGCGTGCCCTCGCGGCCAAGCCGCAGCGAGAACTCAAGGTCCGCGTTCCGGTAAAAACGCGCCCCTGACCAAAATCCGCCAGCCCGCGCTGCGGCCACGTTGGACACGGCCATCAGGTACCCCAGCAGCGCAGTCACCGGTCCTGGCCCGGCGTCGTGGAAGCTGTGCAGGTCTGAGTCGGGATCGGCGCCACGCCAGCCGGCCGCGACCACGCCCTCCGCTGTCAGCGCGGTGAGCAGGGGACTGATGGCGTCTCCGGTAAGGACGGTGGAGGTCTCCATCACGACATGAACCGGGCCGGGATCAGCGCGCAGCAGGGCGTTGCGGGCCGCGCCCCAGCCCGGGCTCTCCGCCATGTGCATTTCGGTGACCCGGCCAGGGTTCGCCAGCGCCAGCGCGTGCAACACGTCTCCCGCACCGTCGGCATTGCCCACGTCTAGGCCGCTGATGATCACGCCTGGCGGCAGGTGCTCAAGCAACGCCGCGACACACTGGCGCAGGTCATCCGGCCAGCCTTCGATCAGCAGGCCGACAGTGGCGATCCGGTCGCTGGCCTGATCGGCGTCCAGTCCGGGTGCGGGCATCAACTGCGGCCCGGCCGGCGAGTCTGTCACCAGCCAGCCAAGCGCGCGAATCCGGTCACGCAACTCGTCGGCCACGGCGAAATCGCGCGCGTTGCGGGCGGCTGAACGCCGGTCGGCCAGTTCCCGGACCGGAGGCGGAGCGTCGCCAGCGGTGCCGTGCCCGGTCATGCCCGGACTGCCGGTAGCGGCGGCAGGCGATCACTCATGGCCGCGGGCGAGCGGTCAGGGCAGCCGGACGATAGCCCTCGCCCGGGTCAGCACCTTCGTATCCGCTGACCTCGCGGTCAGGGCGATCGCCACCTTGTTGTCGTCGAGCTTCTCTTCTACCTGGCCGCTGACATCAATCGTCGCGCCGGTGCCATCGTCGGGCACGACGACCATCGAGGAAAACCGCACGCCTAGATCGGTCACGACAGCCGTCGGGCCGGCCCAGTCGGTGACGAACCGGCCGGCCTGAGCCATGGTGAACATGCCGTGGGCGATCACGTCCGGCAGGCCCACCGACTTGGCGACGCGCTCGTTCCAGTGGATGACGTTGAAGTCACCGGACGCGCCGCAGTACTTAACCAGGCTGAGCCTGGTCACCGGGTAAGTCACCGGAGGTAGTTCGGTGCCAATCTCGACACTGTCATAGCTCACCTGCTCGGTCACGCCGCCATCCCTCCGGGTTGCCTAGCCGCCGCGCTCGACGATGGTGGACAGCGCCGTGCAGATCAGCTCGCCGCCCTCCGTTCGGATCTCTGTGCTAGTAGTGATCATCACATTCCGGCCGGCGTCCCGGATATCGGTGATCGTGACCTGAGCGCTCACAACGTCTCCGGCGGTGATCGGCCGGGTGTAGGCGAAACGCTGCTCGCCGTGCACGACCATGGCGTAGTTCAGCCCGAGCTCAGGGTCGGCCAGTGCGGCGCCGGACCCGACCATGCTGATCACGATGGCGAAGGTAGGCGGTGCGATGACGTCCCGGTGACCGGCTGCCTGAGCGGCGGCGCGGTCCCGGAACAGCGGGTTGGAGTCGCCGATCGCGGTCGCGAACTCGGCAATCTTGACCCGGGAGACTTCGTAGGGCTCGGACGCCGGGAATGTCCGGCCTGCGAAGTCTCGGTTGACTGCCATCTGACTCCAGCCTTACCTGAGGGAGACCCGGACCGCGCCCGCCGTCAGCTGCTAGCGGGTCTCGCGGTGCGGCTGGTGCTTGCGGCAGAACGGGCAGTACTTGCTCAGCTCGAGCCGGTCGGGGTCGTTGCGCCGGTTCTTGCGGGTGATGTAGTTGCGGTGCTTGCATTCCTGGCAGGCCAGAGTGATCTTGGGCCTGACGTCAGTCGCAGCCACTGAGGCGCGCCTTTCTCTCGTCTGATCGTCGGAAAACTGCCTGGCAGGCAGCCCGTGCGGGTGCCGGTTGCCAGCGCGATTCCGTAGCGGAGGCCGGACTTGAACCGGCGACACAGCGATTATGAGCCGCTTGCTCTGCCTGACTGAGCTACTCCGCCGCCCTGCCCGCCAGAGCCGGTCCCGATCCTGGCAAGGAACGGCCTGGATCCCCGCCAGAGCGCTGGGGCTGACCTAGCTTACCGGGAAATAACCGCGGCTGGGATCCGGGCTCGCTCCAGCCGCCGAGCTGGCCCGCCGGCGCTCGCCACTGGCAATCTGGTGTCGTTAACCATGGGCTGCCCGCTCCTGTTCCCGGCCGCGATGGTGCGCCAAGCCGTTACCAATTCGTCACCAACTCCGGGCGTGCACAGTTTCATCATGCGTCACCGGGTAGATTGTCTGTCAGTACAGGCCCGTAGCTGTGCCGTAGCAGCAGGCACCGGACCGTCCGACGCCCTGCGTACATGACGGCCGTGCGCCAGCCGCGCAATGCGGCCGGACCTGATGTTGGCGCACATCCGCAAGCTGCTGGCTGTACCGTCGTTAACTGGCATGTCCTGGCACCTACCTGCGGGGCATCGTTCACGTGAATGATCTCGGCGAGTCCAAGTTGCGGCTATTGTGGACCGTCATAACCGTTCGGCGCGACTGGGAGACGACGCAGATGCCGAGGCGAGAGCAGCCAGCTGAAGTGACCTATCACGGCCTGCGGGAGGCGCCGGACACCTCCGCTGTCACCACCGCCGCGCTCACGGCTTTCGGCAGCACCTACCCGGACCTCAAGCTTCAGCCGCTGGTGATCGTGATCGCCGCCTACAACGAGGCCGAGAACATCGGCGCTGTCCTTGACGAGGTGCCTGAGCAGCTCGCCGACGTACCGGTCTCACTGCTGGTCATCGACGACGGCAGCACGGACAAGACCTCGGAGGTGGCACAACGGCACGGCGCGCTGGTCTGTACCCTGGCGGCCAACCGCGGGCACGGGGTCGCGCTCCGGCTGGGCTACCGGATCGCCCGCGAGGGCGGCGCGCAGTACATCGGCACCCTCGACGGCGATGGCCAGTGGGACCCGGCTGACCTGCCTGGCATGGTCCGGCTGATGGAGGCCGACCAGGCCGACTTCGTCATCGGCTCCCGCCAGCTCGGCCAGACAGAGAATACTGACACCTTCCGCAACCTCGGCGTCAGGTTCTTCGCCCGGCTGATCAGCGCGCTCACGCACACCCGTCTCACCGACACCTCCAGCGGCCTGCGGCTCATGCGCGCCGACCTGACCGGTACGGTGACCCAGACCCAGCCGCAGTACCAGACCTCGGAGCTGCTGATAGGCGCGCTACTGCGGGGCTACCGGGTCGCCGAGGTGCCGACAGTCATGCGGCAGCGGATGTCCGGGGTTAGCAAGAAGGGCCGCAACCTGGCCTACGGCCTGCGCTACGCCCGCGTCATCGGCAAGACCTACCTCCGGGAGCGCAATGCCTCCGGTAAGCGCCCGGTCGCCACGGCCGCCTCTCAGCCCGGTTCGAACTAGACCCAAGACCTTCAGGCAGGGAACGGGTCCACGTCCGCGGCAGCCGTCCGCCGGCCCGCGCGGCAGATGATGGCGGCAAGCCGGCAGCGCATAAGCCGCAAACCTGGCGATCAACCGCGCCCGCGGGTGCGCCTGCAGGTGCGCAGCTGACCTCGGCCGACCTAGCACTCGATAACGTTCACGGCCAGGCCGCCGCGCGCCGTCTCCTTGTATATGACCTTCATATCGGCGCCGGTCTCGCGCATTGTCTTGATCGCCTTGTCCAGCGACACCTTGTGCTCACCGTCGCCGCGCACGGCCATCCTGGCGGCCGTGATGGCCTTCACGGCGCCGATCGCGTTCCGCTCAATGCAGGGGATCTGCACCAGGCCGCCGACCGGGTCGCAGGTCAGCCCGAGGTTGTGCTCCACGCCGATCTCGGCCGCGTTCTCCACCTGCTCGGGACTGCCGCCGATCACCTCCGCCAGCCCGGCCGCCGCCATCGAGCAAGCCGAGCCGACCTCCCCCTGACAGCCGACTTCGGCCCCGGAGATTGACGCATTCTCCTTGAACAGCACGCCAACCGCGCCAGCCGTCAGCAGGAACCTGACCACGCCAGCTTCATCCGCCCCTGGCACGAACCGCATGTAATAGTGCAGCACCGCTGGGATGATGCCCGCTGCCCCGTTCGTCGGCGCGGTCACTACCCGGCCGCCGGCCGCGTTCTCCTCGTTCACGGCCAGGGCATACAGCGTGACCCACTCCATCGCGTACAGCGGATCGGACGCATCTCCGTGCTCCTCTAGCTTCTGCTGCAGCGCCCTGGCCCGGCGCCGCACCTGCAGCCCGCCGGGCAGTACCCCTTGGGCCGCACAGCCGCGGGCCACGCACTCCTGCATGACCGCCCAGATCCGCAGCAGTCCCGCGTCGACTTCGGCCTTATCCCGCCGGGCCAGCTCGTTGGCCAGCATGATTCCGCTGACGGGCAGCCCGGTCTGGCGGGCGATCGCGAGCAACTCGGCTCCGCTGCCGAACGGGCACGCCACCGGGGCCGGGTCCGCCACGATCGCGGGACGGCCGGCCTCGTCCTCGCCGAGCACGAACCCGCCACCGACGGAGTAATAGATGCGGGCCGACAATTCGGCGCCCGCGGCATCCAGCGCGGCGAAGCGCATGGCGTTGGAGTGGAACTCCAGCCGCCGGCGCCGGTGCAGGATGACGTCGTCGTCGACGCTAAAGCTGAGGGGAACGCGGCCGAGCAGCATCAAGGTGCCCGTTTCGCGGACCGAGCTGACGAGCGGATCAGCGGCACTCGGGTCGACGGTCTCGGGCCGCTCGCCGGACAAGCCGAGCACAACCGCCTTCACGCTGCCATGTCCGTGCCCGGTGGCGCCGAGCGAGCCGAACAACTCCGCCTTGACCCCGCAGACCTCCGGCAGCAGCCCATCGCGTTCGAGCGAGCTGGCAAACATCGCCGCTGCCCGCATCGGGCCGACGGTATGCGAACTGGACGGGCCGATACCGATCTTGAAGAGATCGAAGACGCTGACCGCCATCTGAGTACTCCAGCCGTTCGGCACTGCGCTGTGCCGGTTGATGAGGCTAACTCACGTTATTTCTCGCTGGGTCGTAGGGCGGCCGCAGGCTGACAGCCGCAGCCGCAAGCTGCCCGCCGACATTGACCTCATACTGGCCGGTCCGGACGAACTCGGCCGTGACCGCGTCGCCGGCCGGGTCCCGAAGGTAGGCCAGGCCGACGGCGGCGCGGACCGTCTCGCCCCAGGCCGCCGAGGTCAGCTGGCCGACCGGCTCGCCGTCGCGAAGCAGCAGCTCGCTGCCCCACATCATGACGCCCGGATCGGCTAGCACGACGGAAACCAGCCGCCGTCGTGGCCCGTCGGCCTTGGCCTTCTCGACCGCCTCGCGGCCGAGGAAGGCGGTACCGCCAGCGAGCTTGCAGGCGAACAGCAAGCCAGCCTCGGCCGGGTTGTAGTCGGGAGTCAGCTCGCGGCCGAAGGCGCGGTAGCCCTTCTCCAGCCGGAGTGACTCGATCGCGTAGTAACCCGCGTTGGCGACGCCGAGGTCAGCCCCCGCCGCCATCAGGTCCTGGTAGACGCCGACCGCGAACTCGGCCGGCACGTACAACTCCCAGCCCAGCTCGCCCACGTAGGTGATCCTGGTGGCCCGTACCGTGGCGTAACCGAGATCGATCAACTGGCTGGTGCCGAACGGGAACGCCGCCTCGCTCAGATCAGCCCTGGTCAGCCGCGACAGCAGCGGCCGCGACAGCGGCCCCATCACCCCGTACACGGCATTGGCCGAGGTCACGTCCACCAGGCTCGCCCGGCAGCCGGCCGGCAGCTGCCTGCGGATGTGATCGGCGTCCCGCTCGGTCGTGGCAGCGCTCGCGACCAGCAGGAACTCGGTCGCTGACAGCCTGGTCACGGTGATGTCGGACTCGTAGGTGCCCCGGTCGTTCAGCATGCCGGTGTAGACGGCCCGGCCCGGCGGCACCGCCACGTCGTTCGTGCACAGCCACTGCAGCGCTTCGGCCGCGTCCGCGCCAACAACCAGGTACTTGGAGAACGAGGTCTGGTCGAAGACAGCCACCCGCTGCCTGGTCGCTACCTGCTCGGCCGACGACCACGGCTGCCAGTTCTGCTTGCCCCAGGAGTACTCGATCTCCGGGCGGTCTCCCGGCGGGGCGAAAAAGTTGGCCCGTTCCCAGCCCATCTTCGACCCGAAGCAAGCATTCGCCGCGCGGAGCAAGTCGTAGGCGGGCGACCGCCGGAACGGCCTGGCCGTCTCCAGCTCCCGGTTCGGCCAGCCGATCGCGTAGTGCAGACCGAGTACCTCGCCGACCCGGTCGCGCAGCCAGCGCGAGTTGCCGTTGAAGGGCGCGAACCTCCTGATGTCCACCGCGGTCAGATCGCTGGCCGGCTGGCCGTCGACGATCCACTGCGCGAGCGCCAGGCCAGCCCCGCCGGCCGAGGCGATGCCCACCGAGTTGAACCCGGCCGCGACGAAGAACCCGCCGAGCTCAGGTGCCTCGCCGAGGATGAACTGGTTGTCGGGAGTGAAGCTCTCCGGCCCGTTGTAGAACTTCCGGATCCCGGTGTCGGCCAGCACCGGGATCCGGTGCAGCGCCGAGTCCATCAGCACGCTGAAGTGATCCCAGTCCTCGGCCAGCAACTGGAATTCGAACGGGTAGGGCAGCTCGTCCGGCGATACCCAGGGCTTGGCCACCGGCTCGAAACCGCCGACCACGAGGCCGCCGACTTCCTCCTTGACATAGGTATAGCCGTCCGGGTCGCGCAGCACGGGCAGGTCCGGACGGACGCCGTCCACCTGCTCAGTGACCACGTAGAAGTGCTCGGCCGAATGCAGCGGCACCGTGACGCCGGCCAGCGCGCCCACCTGCTTGGCCCACTGGCCGGCGCAGTTGACCACGATCTCAGCCGCCACGTCGCCCCGGTCGGTGCGCACGCCGGTCACCCGGCCATCACGGCTGGTGACGCCGGTGACCCGGACCCGCTCGGCGATCGTCGCACCGCGCTGCCGGGCACCACGGGCTAGCGCGGCCGTCAGGTCGACCGGGTTCGCGCGGCCATCGCCTGGCAGCCAGATCGCGCCGAGCAGGTCGTCGGTCCGTAGCGCCGGGAACAGCTCGCCGGCCCGCGCGACGCTGATCAGCTCACAGTCGATCTGGTAAGCCGCCGCGGTCGCAGCGGTCCGGCGCAGCGCCTCCAGCCGGTCGGGCGTCCTGGCGACGGTCACCCCGCCGCACCGGCGGAACCCGGTGGCCTGGCCGGTCTCGGCTTCCAGCTGCTCGTACAGCCTGGTGGAGTACTGCACCAGCCGGGTGCCCGCCTCTGACGCCCGCAGCTGACCAACCAGGCCCGCGGCGTGCCAGGTCGTGCCGCAGGACAGCTGGCCCTGCTCGAGCAGCAGGACATCAGTCCAGCCAAGGGCGGCCAGGTGATAAGCCACGCTGGTGCCGATGACGCCGCCGCCGATGATCACGGCCTGGGACCCGGCCGGAAGTGCCCGCGTCATGGTCGGCTGGCTCATGTACGTGCCTGCGGCATCTTGGTCAGTCCTCGTCCTGCGCGTCGGTGAGCAGTTGCCGGAAGCCCGGGCCGCGGAAACCGGCCGCCGCGCCATCGAACCGCTCCATCGCCCAGGACCAGAAGTCAAAGTCAAGCTGGCTCGCCGAGTGCTGGATCGCGCCCCAGAGCGTCCAGCCGTACTGGCCTGCCAGGCCGAACAGGCGCGCGCGCGCGATCCGGCTGCGGCGCGCCCGGCCGTAATAGGCCGTCACGAGATCGGCGAGCGCGTCGGCGTCAAGTCGGCACTCGCCAGCAATATTGCCGAGCTCGAAGCAGGGATCGTTGTTCCCCGAGTACTCGTAATCGATGAGCCAGATCCGCTCGCCGTCGTCAATAAAATTCGCCGCGAGAAGGTCGTTATTACAGGGAACGGTGCCTTCCGCATGCACGGCCAGAGCCTGGCGCGCCGCCATGAAGGCGGGCATCAGGTCGTCGTACCCCACGGGGATGCGCATCCCGGCCGCCATGGCGGTGGCGTAGTAAGACGCCTGTATCTCGAACATGTCGAAATCGCCCGTGAACCGGCCGGCCGAATGCAAGGTCTTGCAGGCTGCGGCGATCCTGCGCAGCATGGCCGGCTGGCCGACATCAGCGTTGGTCAGCGTCTTGCCGTTAATGAACCTGAGCACCAGGATCCGCTCCTGCGGCCGGTACTCGACCACCGGTGCGCCGACCCCGGCCGCGGCGGCCAGCATCGAATTGCAGTACTCGCGCTCGCGGTCGATCGCCAGCAGGTCCCCGCCGTCGGCGAACACCCGCGCGACGAACTGGCCGTCAGGCGTAGTGACCTTGAAGTTCTGATTGGTCAGGCCGCCCGGCAGCGCGGTGATCTGCCGCGGCGTGCCCGCCAGGCTCGGCACCCGCGCGAGCAACGCCTCCGGACCAGGCAGGGCCGGAGCAACGTCCGGCCGCCCCAGGTCAGCACGCGACAGGTCGGTCACTCTGGCAGGCTACGAGGCATCCGACTAAAGGTCTAGACTGAACGGTGCCGACATGATCTGGCATGCGTCAGGCATCCGAGAGTTCTTCCCCGATCCACCCGGCCTGCGACGAATGTCTAGTCATAGGGTCTGGACAGTTATCCAGTCACGCCCTACGCTCCTGCCAACTGAGGTCACTCAGGTCACCTGTTTCATGCAGGCGAGGAGGAGCCGCCGTGAGTGCGAGCCAGGACGTCAGCAGCCATGAACGGGACTCCGCCGACCTGGCGGGGTTCGGTTACAAGCAGGAACTCAAGCGCTCTCTCGGCACCTTCAGCTCGTTCGCCGTGGCGTTCAGCTACATCTCACCGTCGACCGGCATCTTCACGCTGTTCGCGCTCGGCCTGACCACGCTAGGCGGCGCCTTCATCTGGACCTGGCCGGTCGTGGCGCTCGGGCAGTTCATCATCGCGCTGAACTTCGCCGAGGTGTCCAGCCACTTCCCGCTGGCCGGTTCGGTATTCCAGTGGTCCAAATACATGGCCAACCGGGCGTACTCCTGGTTCACCGGCTGGATCTACCTGTTCGCGGGCATCCTGACCGTTACCGCGGTGGTCGCAACCCTGCCGCTCGCGCTGATCCCCGCGCTGAACGGGCTGGGCTGGCACGGCCTCGGCGTTGGCAACCCGGACACGGTGCTGCACACGCAGCTAGTCGTCGCGCTGATGACCCTGGTGGTGATCACCGTGCTGAACATCTACGGCGTCAGGCTGGTTGCCATCATCAATAACACCGGCGTGCTGTTCGAGATCCTCGGCATGTTCGTGTTCGCGATCGTGCTGATGGCGTTCCACAACCACCAGGGCATCGGTGTCGTCGTTCACAGCGGCGGGCTGCACGTCGGGGCGAACAGCTTCCTGATCGCGATGTTCATGTCGCTGTTCGTGATCTACGGCTTCGACACGGCTTCCACGCTGTCCGAGGAGACCCGGGACCCGCGGCGCACGGCTCCCAAGGCCGTGCTGTTCTCGATCGTCGGCGCGTTCATCATCGGCGGTGTCTTCCTGCTCGGTGTCCTGATGTCGATCCCGAACCTGAAAGCGGCCATCAGCGGCGCCTACGGTCCGCAGAACATCATCGAGGCCAACTTCTCGGCGCCGTTCGCCACGATCTATCTGCTGGTGGTCTCCGCTGCCATCTTCGTCTGCTGCCTGTCCATCATGGCGGCGACGATCCGGCTCGGCTTCGGCATGGCCCGGGACAATCAGCTACCGTTCTCCCGGCACCTGGCGCGGGTCTCACCTGGCCTGCACACCCCGATCTGGACCTGCATCACCATCGCGGTCATCGCGGCCGTGCCGTTCATCCAGTACTCCGGGGCCGGCATCATCGCCATCGCGGCCACGGCGATGATCTACCTGAGCTACTTCCTCGGCAACCTCGCCATCCTGCGCGCGCGGCTGCAGGGCTGGCCGAAGACCGACGCGCCGTTCAAGCTCCACCGCTGGGGCCTGGTGGTCAACATCGTGGGCCTGTTGTACGGAGGCGCGATGCTGGTGAACTTCGCCTGGCCGCGGATCCAGAGCAATCCGCAGCCTAAGCAAGAGGTCGTCGCGAAGGTCCAGCTCCTTAATTTCCACGTCGGCTTCCTGAACGACATTCCGATCTTGTGGACGGTGCTTATCTTCATCCTCCTGGTCGGGATGATCTACTACCTGCTGGTGGGACGGACCAAGCAGTTCGCCGCAGTGACCGCGCCGGGCGGTGAGCCGATCCCGGCCGAGGGGGCGGCCTAGCGGCCCGCAGGACCGGATGGCGCGCCGATGGGCCTGGCCGGGCTCACTAGCCGAGTTCGGCCACCGGCGGGGAGGGCGGCGCGCCTTCCTCCAGACGGCGGGCTGCCGCGGCCGCGAGGCATGCGCGGCCCGCCGTCTGGCTGGTGAACCGCGCTTAGCTGGCTGCGCGCAGCCGCTGGCAGCTCACAGCCGGCCGCGAGCCCGTAGTCAGCTACCCCGTCGCAAGGGAGACACTAGGAGCATGCAGCGACGGCAGCACTCGTGGCGGGGCGCCACGGTGGCCGAGCCCGCGGCCCTGCCCCGGCAGCCGCCGATGATCATTAAGCAGCCGGGGATCACCGCGCACGCGCAGATCGAGGACTGGCTGGCCGACGCCATCGCCGCGGGGCAGCTCACCCCTGGCGATCGGCTGCCCACCGAACACGACCTGGCCGCGTGGCTCGGCGTTAGCCGCATGACCCTCCGGCACGCGCTCGGCGAGCTCGCACAGCGCGGCCTGGTGACCAGGACGGTGGGCCGGGGCGGCGGAACCTTCGTGGCCGAGCCGAAGCTGGAACAAGACCTCACCACCCTGGCGGGGTTCTCCGAGCAACTGCGCAGGCACGGCAAGGTCGCAGGCGCGCGCGTCCTGACTGCCGCGCAGATACCGGCCAGCCCGGCCGCGGCCGCAGCGCTGGGCCTGCAGCCGGGCGACCAGGTGCACGACGTCAGGCGGATCCGGCTGGCCGACGGCCGTCCGATCGTGATCGAGCACTCGCAATTCCCGGTCCGGCTTTTCCCCGGCCTGCTTGACTGCCGGCTCGATGGCTCCCTGTATGACCTGCTGGCGGAGAACTACGGACTGCGCCCGCACCGCGCCAGGGAATCGCTGGAGCCTGTCGTCGCAGGCGTACGCGAGGCGGAGGCCCTGGAGGTCGACGAAGGTTCGCCGCTCATGCTGGTCGAGCGCACCGCGTACGCGCAGGCGGGCCAGCCGCTCGAGTTCGCCCGCGACCTGTTTCGCGGCGACCGGACCAAGGTCGTGGTATGGACATCGGAGCTACTCGGAGAGCTCTGAGGTGCCGACTGGCAACCGGCGACTGTGCGTTACCAGAAAGTTACTTTGCAGAAGTAAACTCCCGGTATGTCCTGACATCCTATTATACCCTGATTTCTTCCTGAGACCCCACGAGGAGACCCGGCCGTCAGCCCGACCGGGCCGGCTGCGGCGCCGGTATGACCTCGATGGTGACCGGCTCGAGACCGGTGATCTCCCATTGCCCGTCAGTCACATCCACGGCCAGCCGCGATTTGCTGACCCGCAGGCCGCTGACGCGCAACGGCAGGTAGCGCTCGGGTACCTCCGGCGCGCACCACGGCTGGGTGCTCGACACCTCTGGGGTGAACCGAAGCAGGCTGTGCAGCAACAGCAACGGCGCGGCGGCCGCCCAGGCCTGCGGCGAGCAGGAGGTCGGATAAGGCACCGGCGTCACGAACTCGTCCCTGGCGAAGCCGCAGAAGAGCTCAGGCAACCGGTAGCCGAACGGGGCTGCGGCGTCGATGATGGCATCCGTCACCCGCTGTGCCTGCTCGATGAAGCCGTACCGCATCAGCCCGGCCGCGCAGATGGCGTTGTCGTGCGGCCAGACTGAGCCGTTGTGATAGCTCATCGGGTTATAAGCGCTCATCGATGCGGCTAGCGTCCGGATTCCCCAGCCGCTGAACATGTCCGGCGACATCAGGTGCCTGGCGATCGAAGGCGCCTTGTCCTTGTCGACGATGCCGGTCCACAAGCAGTGCCCGATGTTTGAGGTCAGCGAGTCGATGGGGCGCTTTTCCGCATCAAGCCCCATCGCGTACCAGCCCTTATCGGGTAGCCAGAACCTGGTGTTGAAGTCACGCTTGAGCTGTTTGGCCTTCTTCCGCCAGGCCACAGCTGCGCGCTCGTCGCCCGCCTGGCGGGCCAGCTGAGCCCTGGCTCGGTACGCCGCGTAGGTGTAACCCTGCACTTCAGCCAGCGCGATCGGCGGCTCAGCGATGCTGCCGTCGGCGAAGTTAACACCATCCCAGGAATCCTTCCAGCCCTGGTTCGCCAGGCCGTGGCTGGTCTTTCGGTGATACTCGACGAAGCCGTCACCGTCCGCATCGCCGTACGTCTCGATCCAGTCGAGCGCCCGGTCAGCATGCGGCACCAGGGCTGCGACGGTGTTCTCCTTGCCACCCCAGCGCTGCAGCTCGCCGAGCAGCATGACGAACAACGGCGAGGCATCCACGCTGCCGTAGTAAGCGCTGCGACCGCCGAGGGCGAACGAGGCTGCCGGGCCGAACCGCACTTCATGCAAGATCTTGCCCGGCTCCTCCTCGGACGCGGGGTCGACCTCGCCGCCCTGCCAGGCAGCCAGCGTGCGCAGCGTGCCCAATGCCAGCCCTGGATCCCAGGGCAGCAGCATCCACGCGGTCAGCAGCGAGTCCCGGCCGAACAGGGCCATGAACCACGGAGCGCCGGCCGCCACTACCGGCCAGCGCGGATGTTCGGGATCGAAAATGCGCAGCGCGCCGAGATCCTCGACGCTGCGCCCGAGCACCCCGGCCAGGTTGCGGTCTGGGGTCCGGACTTGCGGGCCGCGCTGCCGCCACTTGCGCATGCGCTTAGCCGGCTGCGTCGAGTCGACTGCCTGGCCGCGCGGGTGCCGCAGTTTCAGGACCAGGCCGTCATCGACCGGTACGGCCTCGACGCTCACGGTCCGCTCGGAGTGACCTGGCACCGAGAGCCGCCAGGACAACTCCCCGTCGTCGGCGACGGCGGGGTGCTGGTCGCCGGTTATCCGCAGTTCCTGCCGGCGCTCGCGCCTGCCGCTGGTGATGACGAGGCCAGAATCGGCCGTGCCGGTGCTGGCCACGGCCCTGGGTTTAGACCGCCCTTTGACCTCGAACAAGTCAGCGAAGTCGGCCTCCGCGGTGAGGGCCAGCCGGAACCGCTTGCTAGTAGCCGAGGTGTTGCGCAAGGTAATGTCCTCGCGCATGCCGTCGCCGACATAACGACGCCGGATCACGAGCAGTGTGCTGTCTGCCTTCCCGGCCCTCGGCGGCATCCGGCCGAGGAACGTGGCCGCGTAAGGCTCCGTATTCTGCACCGAAAGCGGCTGTGGCTCGATGCCGTCGACCCGCAGCTCCCATCGCGACAGCATCCGGGTGTCTCGCACGAAAAGCCCGTGCGATCGGTCCGGCACGATGTCGCCGCCAGGCTCGCTGATGCAGAACGTGGACCCCTCGATCAGCGTAACCGGGCTGCAGGCGGCTGCCTGGCCGGGCGGGAGCTCCCCTGACGACCACGGCTCTGTCATCGAGCAGCCTCCGGCCGGGTCATCTAGCTGCCTCCCGCCGGGCTAGCCCGCCGCGACCGGGGTAGCGGCGCGCTGCGGCCGCCGACTGCTGGCCAGCCGGCGGCCTGCGGCAGCTAGGCGCTGATGAGCCGCCTGCCTGCCGCGGGGATACGGCGAATGAGCCCGGACTCGCGCTCCAGGATGCGACGGTAGAGCCGCTCGTGGTCGCGCGCCATCCGCTGCAGTGAGAACCGCCTCTCGGCGGCGTCACGGCACTGGTCACGGTCGATTTCACCCACCCGGTCGATGGCGCTGATCATCTCTACTTCGTCACGGCAGAGGTACCCGGTCCTGCCTCGGTCAACGATCTCCGGAGCGGCTCCGTTCGCGAAGGCGAGCACCGGCGTGGCACAGGCTAGCGCCTCTGCCATCACCAGGCCGAACGGCTCGCGCCAGGTAATCGGGTTGAGCATGGCGTCGGCGCCGCGCAACAGCTCGATCCTGCGTCCCATCGGGATCTCCGAGGGCATCTCGTCGTCTGGATCGAGCAGCGGGCGGATCTCGGCCTCGAAGTAGTCGACCTCCTTGTCCTCGCGCATCTTGGTCGACAGCACCAGCGGCTTGCCGGCCTTCTTGGCGACTCGGACTGCGTGGTGGACGCCCTTGTCCGGGGACATCCGGCCAATGAAGATCAGGTAGCCGCCGCCACCGGGTCCTGGTGTGTAGACATCGAGATCAATGCCGTGATGGATGACATCGGCGATCAGGACGCCGCCGTACTCTTGAGCCTGGCGCGCCTGTGAATGCGAGATGGCCACGATGGTGGCATGCCGCGCGATGGCAGCGAGCACCGGCTGGGTCTCGCCGTTGAACGGGCCGTGGTTGGTGTGGACCACTGGCGGCCTGCGCATCCCGCGCAGGCCGGAGATCAGCGGGCCGAGGAAGGTGTGGTCATGGATGACGTCCATGTCCGCAAGCGATTCGTACGCAGCCAGCACGTGCGCCGTCTCCGGAACGGTCACACCGATAGGGGCGATCGCGTTCGGGTACAGGAAGTCGGTCGGCACTGGGCACTTCGACTCACCCACTGTGAACAGCCGGACCTCGTGGCCGAGCTCTTGCAAGCCCCTGGCGAGGTTGTCGATAACGACCTCGGTCCCTCCGTAGGCCGGTGGTGGAACCGGGACCCAGGGCGGGGCAATCAGGCCGATTCGCATCTGTAACTGCCTCCTCGTGTCGAGCCGCGTGACCATCACGCTCCGCCCCCACTGGCGAACTGCGCCAGCGACGGCGACAGTGGGCGCGCTGCCGGTTTCCACGCCTCCGACCGCGAGAACCTGGCTTGGTTCCTCGGCAGGACGCGAGGGCACACGGCGGCACGGGGAATTGATCCGGTAGCGCCGGTCGTTCCGACCAGTTCCCGGCTCCGGGCCCTGCGCACCCGCGGGGAAGTGCCAGGGTTATGGACGGCGCACCATTTACTGTGCGTATGGAGCCGATAACCGAATGCATTCTTCCCGGCGGAAACTCGCCGCAAACGCAAACTTGCTGCCTAGATGATCTTCGAAATCGCCGCGCGGCGGGCCCGCCGGAGCGCCTAGCTGCGGCATCGTCCGCATCCGGGTCAGGCCAACCAGTCCCGGTCGGCAGGCGCAGTGCGCCGTCGCCCGGTAAACCGCCTGCCCGAAACGGCCAGCAACTGCCATCACATACCGGCTGTCCAGCGAAAGCCGTGACGCTAGATTTGTCTGGTGACCGACGCAGCCCGAGGGACAGGAGAGGATGCACTCGGCGCGGCAGGCGGCAGCCCTGTCACCCTGACCCAAGCTGCGCTGGCCGGTTTGTGGCAGCCGATTGTGGCGATCCTGCTGCTGATCGCCCTATTCACGACGGTTAGCGGTAAGCCGCTGGACGGCTTCCTGATGCTCACGGTCGCGATGCTGCTGGTCTGGGATGCCGCCAGAACGAAGATAGCGGCCTCGGGCGGCCTGCGGCGGCCCCGGGCGGGGCCCGTCGCCAGCCTGGCCGACGGGCCGGGCTATCTCGCCGACGGACCTGGCTACTTCGCCGACGGACCGGGTTACTCCGCGGTATCCAGTTCAGCCAGCTACGGGTTCCCGGCCGCCAGCGGATACCCCGCGACGGCTCCGGCTGGGCCCGCGGGTCCTGGCGCCGAGCCGCCAACTGCCGGGCTGGCTGGCAGCCGGCGCCGACCGCGACTGATCGGGGGCATCTTGGGCGCGGCTGGCGGGGTTTATGCCGGCGTTGTAGGCGCTTTTAGCCGCTATTCCTGGCCGATCACGATCGCCGTGGTGACGCTGGGATGCCTGATGGTCGCGATCGGCTGGCAGGTACCGCTGCGCCGGCGGCCGCCGCTCACCGGGGTACCGCTGCGCCGGGCCTGGCTGTGGGCCGTTGTACTGGTGACCGGCGGGCTCTGGGAGCTCAACTCGCTGCTCCAGCAGCCGCACCTGACCACCGACTCCTACGCGCACCCGACCATCAGCGCGCTCACCGACCCGCTGCTGGCCAGCCATCCCGGCCGGTCGATCGCGCTCGGTGCGTGGCTGGTCATCGGCTGGTTCGTGGTGGGCCGATGACCAGCCGCGATGTGACGATTCTCGGTTACCTGGCGGTACTGGCGTCAGGGATCACCTTGCAAGTCCTGGCGGTCAGGCAGCCAGACCGGCTGCCATCGCTCGGCCGCGTCCTGACCCACGTCATGACAACCCGCACGGGCCGCGTCGGCGTGTTTGTCGCCTGGGCATGGATCGGGCTGCACTTCTTCGCCAAGTGATGACGGGCTGGGACCGCGTGTGCGCAGTGGGTCCGCGCTGGCATCTGCCCGGGTGCTGCGTGGTGGGGCTGCCTCCCCTTGTTGTGACCTGAGCGGGACTGGCAGCATGCTTGCCAGTCGGCCGTGGACGGGATACGCGGCGGTTATCGCGTACCCGGGGTGACCATGAAAATGACAGTGAGCCTGGCGACGACGCTTCTGGCAGTGCTGGTGGCTGGCGCGGCCGCGGCGTGCGCGGGGTTGCTGTCGGATGCGGGCGCGGCGTGGGCCGCGCCGGCCGGCAACGGTCCGGCCGCGGCGGCGGCGCGCATTCACTGGTGGAGAGCGGAGCCGGTGCCCGGCCTGGCGACGCTGAACAAGGGCTACAACGCGGAAGTCAACACGATCTCGTGCAGGGGCGCGGGCAGCTGCGTGGCGGGAGGCTTCTACACCGGCAAGCACGGCCGCTCGCAGGCATTTGTCGCGGCGGAGCGCAAGGGCCGGTGGGGTAAGGCCGAGGAAGTACCGGGCACGGCAGCGCTCGACAAGGGCGGGAAAGCCCAGGTCGGATCTGTGTCGTGCGCGCGGACCAGTGTGTGCGTGGCGGTAGGCACGGTACACCGACCAGCACGGGAACACTCAGTGGTTCACAGCGGGCATGAGGGCGGGGGCACCCGGCACTTTCTCGCCCAGCTCGCCTTCCTCCGCCAGGCGGGCCTCAACTGAGGCACCAAGCCGGCGCCCAGTAACTATTAACCATGGTCGAGCACCGGCAGGAATTTCAGCGTGAGCTTGAGACCATCGAAGCCAAGGTCATCGAACTATTCGCCATGGTCGCCGAGGACCTGCCTGGCGCGACCCACGCCCTCCTCAGCGGCAATAACGACGTAATTCAGGTGCTGACCGAACGCGAGCTGGCCATCGACGCGCTCTATCGGGAGATCGAGAACCTGGCCAACCGGGAGATCGTCCTGCAAGCGCCGGTCGCTTCAGACCTGCGCTTCTTGCTCTCCGTGCTGCGCATCGTGCCAGAGCTGGAGCGGTCCCACGATCTGGTCATGCAGATCGCTTCTCGGGCCAACCACATTCTGGGCGAGGACCTCTCGCCGCGTAGCAGCGGACTCGTCCAGAGCATGGGGAGTCTCGTCTCGGACATGTGGCGACAGGCCGCAGACTCCTGGTACCAGCGGGACGGCTCGGCCGCGGTCGCGCTTGACGAACGCGACGACGAGATAGACGAGCTGCACGCCAGCTTGATAGCCGAGCTGGCCTCGGGGCTGATGGCGCTACCGGTGACTATGGAGATGACGCTGGTGGCGCACTTCTATTCGCGGCTCGGCGACCATGCCGTCAATATCGCCCGCCGGGTCGTCTGCCTTGCGGGGTCACACGACTTGTAGTGCGGACCCGGTGCGGCTTGTAGTGCGGCCCGGCGCGGCCGGTCAGGGCCCGCGGCGTTCGGGGATGACGACAACCGGGCAACCCGCGTGGTGCGTGACCTGGCTGCTCACCGACCCCATGATGACCCCGCTGAACCCCCCGCTGCCGCGAGATCCCACCACGAGCATGTCGGCGTCGCGTGCGGCATTAACGAGTTCTTCGGCCGGATTCCCAGCAGCCACGCTCACGGTAACCTCAGGCAGCGTGCCGCCGGTCTCGCTCGCGACCTTGTTCACCAGTTCCTGTACCGCTGTCCGGAGCAGGGCCTGGTCCTCGGCGCTCTCCGAGTAGTGCCGTACCCCCCAGAAAATCGCCGTCGCAGGACGAGCCTGGCTCGGGCGGACGGTCATCACGGTCAGCGGGACCTGACGCAGCGCAGCCTCGTTCATCGCCCAGGCAAGCGCATGACGCGAATGATCGGAATCGTCCACACCGACGATGATTCCCGGCATCGATGCTCCTCACCTTCCCGACCCGTGTGCCGCGGCTCAGCCCATCCGGCCGGTCACGTAAGCCTGCGTGCGGCTGTCCTGCGGGTCCTGGAAGATCTGCTCGGTCTGGCCGTATTCGACTAGCACGCCGGTCCGGGTATCGCTCTGGCTGTCTGTAAGCACGGAGAAGAAAGCGGTGCGGTCGCTGACCCGGGTGGCCTGCTGCATGTTGTGCGTGACGATGACGATCGTGTACTGCGACTTGAGTTCCTTCATGAGGTCCTCGATGGCACCCGTCGCAATCGGGTCGAGCGCGGAGGCAGGCTCATCCATGAGCACGACGTCCGGCTCGACGGCAATCGTGCGGGCGATGCACAGCCGCTGAGCCTGTCCGCCGGACAGGCTCAGGCCCGACATGTTCATGCGGTTCTTGACCTCGTCCCACAGCGCGGCCTGACGTAGCGAGCGCTCGACGATCTCATTCAGCTTGCCCTTGTTGCGCTCGCCGTTGATGCGCGGCCCGTAGGCAACGTTGTCGTAGATCGACTTGGGGAACGGGTTCGGCTTCTGGAAGACCATCCCGATGCGCCGCCGCACGGCGATCGGGGAGACCTCCTTGGCATACAGCGACGCCCCGCGATAGCGGATGTCACCCTCGACGTGAGCGCCCGGTATGAGGTCGTTCATGCGGTTCAGCGTCCGCAGCACGGTGGTTTTGCCGCATCCGGACGGGCCGATGAACGCCGTGATCTCGTGCTCGTATATCTTCAGCGAGACATCCGTGACGGCCCGGAACGAGCTGTAGTAGCACGAGACCTTGTCCACATCGAAGATATGTGCGCCCGGCGTATCGAACGTGTCTGCGCCTGACGGCATCTGCACCTGGGACTTGGGCAGTTGGGTACTGGTGGCGACGTTCTGCTCTGGCTGTTCCATGATGTTCCTAGCGCGACTTTCTGTCGAAGCATTCCTAGCGGGAGAACCTGGAGAATCGTGCGGTGATGAAGCGGGCGACGACCATGAGGACGAAGGCCATGACGATGAGCGTGAGCGCCGCGCCCCAGCCGCGGGCCTGTGCGCCCACAAACGGCGAGTTCGCGTTCGAGAAGATCTGCGAGGGCAGCGAGGTGTTGGCGCCGCTGAACACGTTCTTGTTCACCGTGGTCACAGTGAGGATGGTGAACAGCAGGGGCGCCGTCTCACCCACGGCCCGGGCGACGGCGAGCATCGCGCCGCTGACGATTCCGCCGATCGCCGCCGGCAACACCACCGTCATCGTCACGCGGGCCTTGGTGGCACCCAGGGCGTAGCTGCCTTCGCGCAGCGAGTTCGGGACCAGCTTCAGCATCTCATCGGTGGAGCGGATCACGATCGGCAGCATCAGGCAGCCCAGGGCGAGAGCCCCGGCAAAGCCCGAGAAGCCGAAGTGCAGCACCCAGATCGAGAAGATGAACAGGCCCATGATGATCGAGGGCACGCCCGTCATCACGTCGCTGAAGAACCCGATGAGCGCCGCCAGCCAGTTCCTGCCGCCGTACTCGTTGAGGTAGATCGCGCCCAGGATGCCCAGCGGCACGGCCATGAGCGTGGCAAAGAACGTGATCTCGACCGTGCCGACGATCGCCGGCCCGATTCCGCCCACGTCCGCGGGCGCTACGTTCGGCGGGATGTTGCTGGTCAGGAAGGACCAGCTGATGACCGAGGCACCCTTGACGACGGTCGTGACCAGGACGAACCCCAGCGGGATGATCACGAGCACGAACGCGGTCACCATCAGGACGGTCATGATGCGGTTGCTGGTGCGGCGCCAGCCCTTCGGCTCTCGCAGGTCGATCTGCTGCGTTTCGGTAGCGACGGCCATCAGGCACCCCTCATGCGCCGGGCGGAGCGATCCACGACCGCGTGCGCGATGACGTTGATGATGATCGTAAAGACGAACAGGAGCACGCCGATCCCCATCAGCGCGGCGCGGAACACGCCGGTGGCCTCGCCGAACTGGTTCGCGATGACCGCGGCCATGTTGTAGCCGGGGGCGAACAGGTGCGACGTGATCACGGCTGACGAGCCGATCACCAGCGCGACGGCGATCGTCTCGCCCATCGCCCGGCCCAGGCCGAGCAGCACCGCCCCGACGACGCCGCCCTGGCTGTGCGGCCAGACCGCGCCGCGGATCATCTCCCACCGGGTGGCGCCCAGCGCGTACGCGCCCTCCCGGTCGATTTGCGGCACCGTCGCGATGACCTCGCGCGACAGCGAGGTCACGATCGGCGTGATCATGAAGGCCAGGA
>JBKQTJ010000059.1:0-17188 GCA_052143255.1 Streptosporangiaceae bacterium
GGTGACCCATCCGCGGCTGCGGAATCTGGACCGCACCGACCCGTCCGCGGTGTTCGACGAGATCCGCCGCGGGGACATCCTGGTGCACCTGCCGTACCACAGCTTCGACACCTCGATCCTGCGGTTCCTGCAGGATGCCGCCGCGGATCCCGCCGTTCTGGCGATCAAGCTCACGATCTACCGCACCGGCCGCCGCTCCCCGATCATCGGCGCGCTCAAAGAGGCGGCCCGCCGCGGCAAGCAGGTGGCGGTCCTGGTCGAGATCACCGCACGCTTCGACGAGGCGCCCAACATCAGCTGGGGCAAGGAGCTCGAACAGGCCGGAGCACACGTCGCCTACGGCGTGGAACGGGTCAAGACGCACGTCAAGCTGGCGCTAGTGGTGCGCCAGGAGCCGGACGGCATCCGCCGGTACGTCCACGTCGGCACCGGAAACTACCACGAGGGGACGGCCCGGCTGTACGAGGACCTCGGGCTGCTCAGCGCGGATCCCGAGCTGGCCGTTCACGCAGCGGCGGTCTTCAACGAGCTGACCGCTGGCATCCCGGCAGCGACCCCGGGCAAGCTGCTGGTGGCGCCTCACGACCTGCGCGAGCGGTTCACCGCACTGATCCGACGCGAGGCCGAGCACGCCCGTGCCGGACGCCCGTGCGGCATCCGGGCAAAGATGAACCAGCTCCAGGACCCTCAGATGATCGGGGAGCTCTACCAGGCCAGCCTGGCCGGCGTCCCCATCGTCCTCAACGTCCGCGGCTTGTGCTGCCTGCGGGCAGGGGTCCCGGGGCTGTCACCGACGATTCAGGTCTACAGCACCCTCGGCAGATTCCTCGAACACAGCCGTATCTACCGTTTCGAGAACGGTGGCGCGCCCGAGTTCTTTATCGGCTCGGCCGACTTGATGACACGCAACCTGTCCCGGCGGATGGAGGCTGTCGCCCCCGTCTGCGATCCGGTCATCAAGGAAGAGCTGGAGAACATCCTGCGCACGTACGAGGAGGACAACTACTCGGCGTGGGACATGCAGCCCGACGGCGAGTACGTCCGCCGGCACCCGGCCGCAGGCGAGGCCCGGCGGGGTGCCCAACAGGTGTTCATCGAGCGCTCCGCGTCGTGGTGACCCTCGAATAGGCGATGATCGAGGTGGACGGCGTCCCGATCAGAGCGGCGCCTGCTTACGACCCTGGGCGCGGTCGGCTGGGCGCGGCCAGCGCTTGTTACGTTGAGCGAGTTCCGCAAGCAGGCCGAGTCACCCCTGTCGTGCTGGATAGTCGTTGACCTTGTCGGCACGGGCTTTGCCCGGCGCTGAGCAGCGCTGGCGCTCTGCCTGTTCTGTGATGACACTGGTCCTGCCCGGTATCTTGGGGCGGCCGGTTGAGTTCCACGAGCGGGGATGCCGTGCGGTCTGCGGTTCAGGTTCCAGAACATCCGACGGTGACGGCGGTGCCGTCGCTGGAGCGGCAGCAGGTCCTGGCCGAGCTTAAGAGCTCGGCTCGGGGCCTTTCGGCGGATGAGGCAGCGGCGCGGCGGGCGGAGGTGGGCGCTAACCGGCTGCCGGCGGCGCGCCGCCGGCCGGTCCTTGCCGAGTTCGGGTCGCAGTTCGCCAACATGTTCGCCGTCGTGCTGATGGTCGCCGCCGGGATCACGTTCCTCGCCTATGCCCTCAGCAGTCCCAGGGATGCTGCCGACCTCGAGCTGGCGATCGGGATTCTGGGGGTGGTACTGCTGAATGCGGTCATCGGTTTCGCGCAGGAGCATGCTGCCGAGCGGACGGCCGAGGCGCTGCAGGCAATGGTGCCTGCCACAGCGCGGGTCATCCGGGGCGGCGAGCTGACGGAGATCGCCGCCAGTGACCTGGTCCCCGGGGACCTGGTCGTCCTAGATGCTGGCGATGCCATCTCGGCGGATTGCCGGCTGATTGAGGCGCATGACCTGCTGGTGGAGATGGCGGCTCTGACCGGTGAGAGCCGACCGACGCCGAGGATCTCCGATGCCGTGCCGCAGACGAAGCCTGCCGATGCGCGTAACTGCGTGTTCATGGGCACGTCGGTCGTCAACGGCAGCGGCAGGGCCGTGGTGTTCGCGACCGGGCTGGGAACAGAGTTCGGCCGCATCTATCGGCTGACGGCTGAGCTGCGGCGCGAGGACAGCCCGCTGCAGCGTGAGGTGACGGTGATGGCCCGGCGGGTTGCCGTGGTCGCCATCGCGGCGGGGATGGGCCTGTTTGCCATTCGTGCTCTGGTCAGCCACTCCGTCGTCGGGTCGTTTGTGTTCGCTCTGGGCGTCATGGTGGCGCTTGTGCCGGAGGGGTTGCCGGCCACGATGTCGGTTTCGCTTGCTGTGGCGGTGCGGCGGATGGCCCGCCGCAACGCCCTGATCAAACAGCTCACCGCGGTAGAGGCGCTGGGATCGACGACGGTCATCTGCACGGACAAGACGGGGACGCTGACTAAGGCCGAGATGACGGTCCAAGCCGTGTGGGAGTCCGGCCGGGATCATGGCGTGTCCGGGGTGGGTTATGCGCCGGTGGGAGAGCTGGAGGAAGCGGGCCGCACCGCCGATGTGCTGCGGGCTGGCGGCCTGTGCTGTGATGCTCGCCTTCTGCCGCCCGATCCGGAGCGTCGGCTCGGCTGGCGGGTGCTCGGCGATACGACCGAGGGCGCGATTCTGGTCGCTGCGGCAAAGGGCGGCGTTGATCTGGCGGCTGAGGAGGCCCGCACGCCGCGGGTTGCCGTCTTCCCGTTCGACGCCGACCGCAAGCTGATGAGCACGATCCACCGGATCGGTGACCGGTCCTACGAAGCGTGCGTCAAGGGATCGCCCCAGGCAGTGCTGGAACGCTGTGTGGCGATCCGGTGGCGTGGGCAGGACGTGCTGCTGGATGAGAAGCTGCGCAGCCAGGTGACCAGCGCCAACGATGCGATGGCGGCGGGCGGGCTCCGCGTGCTCGCCGTGGCGAGGCGGGGCCTGGCGACCGGCCAGCCGGCGGGTTCCGAAGCCGAGCGTGAGCTCACGCTGCTCGGCCTGGTGGCCATGTCGGACCCGCCCCGGCCCGAGGTTGTCGATGCGGTTGCCGCCTGCCGCCGGGCGGGCATCCGGATCTACATGATCACCGGTGATTACGGTCTGACGGCGGAGGCCATCGCCCGGCGGGTTGGCATCATCGGCGACGGCCCCGTGCGCATCGTCGATGGCAGCGATCTCGATGCAATGAGTGACGACGAGCTCGCCGCCACGGCGCTGGAGACCGAGCAGGTGCTGTTCGCCCGGGCAAAGCCGGAACACAAGATGCGCGTTGTTGCCGCGCTGGAGGACCGCGGGGAAGTGGTCGCCGTCACCGGCGACGGCGTGAACGACGCCCCGGCACTGAAGCGAGCCAGCATCGGCGTATCAATGGGCGAGGGCGGCACGGACGTCGCCCGGGCCGCCTCCGTCATGATCCTTCTCGATGACTCGTTCGCTTCGATCGCGGCGGCCGTGGAACTCGGCCGCACCGTCTACCGGAACATCCGTAAGTTCCTGATCTACCTTTTCAGCCACAACCTGGCCGAGCTCGCGCCGATACTGGCGGCGGTGTTCGTCGGGTTTCCGCTTGTTCCGCTAAGCGCGCTGCAGGTTCTGGCGATCGACCTGGGCTCGGATGTCATGCCTGCCCTGGCCCTGGGCACAGAGCGCACCGAGCCGGGCACGATGTCCCGCCCGCCACGACCACGGGGCGAGCACCTGTTCAACTGGGCGGTGGTCCGGCGGTTCTGCTTTCTGGGGTCGATCCAGTCCGCTGGTGTCGTGGCCGCGTTCTTCTGGCGCATCCACACCGCCCATCTGCCGTTCAGCGCGTTCACGGCATCCAATCCGACCTACCGGGAAGCGCTGACCATGACTCAGGCCGGGATTGTGGTCAGCCAGTTCTTCAACAGCTTCGCCGTGCGCACCGAGGAGCAGAGCATCCTGCGGGTAGGGGTGTTCTCCAATAGGCCGCTCGTGTTCGCTGGCCTGTTCGGGATCTTCTTCGTCTCGTGCATCAGCTACCTTCCGGCCCTGCAGTCTGTGTTCAACACGGCGCCATTGAGGGCGAGCGACTGGCTCATACTGATCGCGTTCGGAGCCGTGCTGCTGCTCGCGGAGGAGACGCGCAAAGCGATAATCCGGTCCAGGCACCGGGCACAGCACGCCGACAGTCCCAGGCCGGCCCGCGGCCAGACCGCCGCCCGGTGAGGAGGAGCCATGCAAATCGTGATCATGGGATGCGGCCGGACGGGAGCGGCGCTCGCAACCCGATGCGACGCCGAGGGTGACCAGGTCACCGTCATGGACCCAGACAATGCCGCCGAGAGCAGGCTGCCCGCCGGATTTCACGGCCGCTTTCTGGCCGGCAATGGCGTCACCCCCGCTGTGCTCGACGCCGCCGGCATCGCGCATGCCGAGGCGTTTGTCTCCCTTACGCCGAACGACAGCGCCAACATCGTCGCGGCCAGGGTGGCGCGGGACACGTTCCGGGTACCTCGGGTGATCGCGCGCCTGCACGATCCCGCTCATGCCCCGGTCTACAGCGAATTCGGGATCATCACGGTCGGGTCGGTGCAGACTACCGCCAACCGGATCATGCAGCTGCTGCATCATCAGACGCTCGAACCACACCAGACCTTCGGCAACGGCGAGACGCTTCTGGTCCGGTCGGAGATTCCTGCCTACCTGGCCGGTCGGCGGGCCGCCGAGTTCAACGTCCCCGGCGAGATCGGCGTGGTGGAGCTGACCAGGGCCGGGCACTCCAGAATCCCCGAGCCGTCGACATCCCTAGAAGGCGGTGACGTCTTGTCCTTCATCGTCGCCGCGGGCTCGCTCGGCCGGCTGAGGAGCTTTCTCGGCGGGAAGTGGTCGTGATGCGGGTCATCGTGATCGGCGGGGCGGGACTGGCCGAGCAGGTCGCAGACACCTTGCATCGCGAGGGCGATGAGGTCACGGTCATCGACACCGTACCCGGACGCGAATCTGCCCTCGCCAAGGTCGGCTTGCGCGCCGTGCGGGGAGACCCGCTGGTTCCATCGACGCTCGAGGCGGCCGGAGCGCTCCAGGCCGACGTCCTCGTCGCCTGCACCCAATCCGACGAGGACAACCTTGTCATCTCACTCCTCGCCAAAAAACACTTCAGCGTCGCCAGGGTCATCGCCCGCGTCAACGACCCGGCGAACGAAGAGCTCTTCAACCAGTCGTGGGGCATCGACGCGCTCGTCTCGCCGGCGACAGCGCTCGTCTCGATGATCAGGCAGACGACCTGACGCGTGGCCAGATACTCAACGGCCTGCCGAGCCCGCAGCATGGCGCTGCGGCCTGGGCAGCAATCCGGCGCTGGCGCAGGCTGCGCGGCTGTACCGATCTCTCGCTGCGGCCCGCGGCGGGCATGGCGACTATCAGCAGCGTAACCAGTCCCTTGGCGGGCCCGATCAGCACGCCGCTCGCTGGCCTGCCTGGCGGCTCACCAGGAACCACCAGGCGCGCCGCAGGGGTGACCGCGACATCTAACCCGGCCGCCCGCCTCGGGCAACGTATCCCGCCCGTGCGTCCTGCCGCAGGCTGCTTGGGAGGCGCAGGTCGCCATCACGGTGAGCTGCCGGCCGCTCGCTAATCTCATACGCCCAGTCCGGCGGCAGCTAGCTGGCCGGGGCGGTCAGGACTTTCGGCTCTTTGGGCAGGGTCGGCCTGCTCGTATGGTCCGCGGTATGAGGGGATGCGGATCCGCGGGATTGCTCGGCTGATGCATGAGCGGCCGTTGCCGTGGCCATCCGGGCGGGCACGTGCCCGCGCCGCCCGCGGATGGCTCCCGATGGCGGGACTTCGGGCGCGCGCCCCGCAGGACGGGGTCGCCTGGCCCGGCTGGTGTGGCGCGAGGCGGTCGCTGCCATGACGTCTGAGCCAGTGATCGGAGGCGCCACGTGCGTCAATCACGAATGGTCGGCTTGTCCGCGCTCCTCGCTGTCGGAGCGACCTGCCTTCTGCACTCGGCTAGCGGGGCTTCAGCGGCAGCCACACCTGCGCGAACCATGCCGCCGATGGGAAAGCAGCTGGCGGAGCTGAGAGGCTCCGGCACCATCGCCGGCGATAATTTCGGCTATGCGGCTGCCATTTCAGGGACCGCAGCCGTCGTGGGCGCATACGGTCACGGCAACTTTGCTGGCCGGGCCTACGTGTTCACCAAGACTGCCACGGGCTGGAAGCAGACCGCCAGTCTGAAGGGCTCCGATACGGTCGCGGGCGACGACTTCGGCACAGCGGTGGCCATCTCGGGCATCACCGCCGTGGTGGGCGCGAACGGTAGCCACGGCCGTGCCGGCCGGGCGTACGTGTTCACCAAGACGCCTCGCGGCTGGAAGCAGACCGCCGAGTTGAAGGGCTCCGACACTGTGGCGCGCGACGAGTTCGGCACAGCGGTGGCCATCTCCGGTGCGACCGCCGTGGTGGGCGCATGGATCCATGCCAAGAGCGCGGGGCGGGCGTACGTGTTCACCAAGACCGCAGCCGGGTGGAAGCAGACCGCCGAGTTGAAAGTCCCGCACGCTGCCGCGGACGACGAGTTCGGCGCCTCGGTCGCCGTCTCGGGCGGCAGCGTCGTCGTGGGCGCGCCCGGCCCTGCCAAGGGCGGGAGCAGTGCGTACTTGTTCACCAGGACCAGGACTGGCTGGACGCAGGTGATCAGGCTGACGGGCTCGGACACTGCCGCGTCGGACGCGTTCGGTTACTCGGTGGCCATCTCGGGTTCCGTCTCGGTCGTGGGTGCGTACTATCACGCGAACGTGTCGGGCCGAGCATACGTTTTTACCAGCACGAAGGCGGGCTGGAAGCAGGTCGCCGAACTGAGGAGCTCTGACGCGACCGCCGGCGATATGTTCGGCTACCGGGTGGGCGTCTCGGGCACCACCGCCGTGGTGGGCGCACTCAATCACGCCAGTTTTGCCGGCCGGGCGTACCTGTTCACCAAGACGGCAGCCGGCTGGAAGCAGGCCGCGGAGCTGAGAGGCTCCGACACCGCGGCCGGTGACGAGTTCGGCTCCGCGGTCGCAATCTCGGGCACGACCGCCGTGGTGGGCGCACCGGGCCACGCCGAGGCCGGCCGGGCGTATGCGTTCCAGGCGTGACGCAACTTCCGCCTCCGTGGCGAAGGTCCGCCGCCTGGTCGCGTACGCCACCGGCCCTTGTGCCGCTCGCCTCATGCGTGCTACCAGTCCGGGACGGCGGAAAGCGAGCCTGCCGGATCTGGACGCTGAGCTCCGCCAGCCGGGCGTTGCGCGTGCCCGGGGCGGCGCTGCGGGGGTGCGATGGCCGTGCGGAGGTAATGGGTGAAAGCGGCGCTGCAAGTCCCTGCAGCGGTCATCATCGGCTGCTGGTCCGCCCGGCGGGGGCGCTTTGATCTTGCCGTAACCTGCGCCAGCGCGAGAGAATCTGTCGCGGACCCCTGCTGAGCCATCCGGCCAGTTCGAGGCCATTAACGCTGTCAGGTGCGCAGGTGCATTCGTCCAGCCGGAGATCGCAGCGGCGGCTCAAGATCTGGTTGCGGGCCGTCGTGGTAGCGATGGCCACCGTCGTGGTGTCTGGCGTCGTGGCCGCGGCTGGGGTAATCGGCCCGCTGGGCAGTGGCGCTGCCGGCGGGCGGCCCGCGCCGGCAAGGACTGCGATGGCAGCCGGCTGGAGCAAGGGCACCGAGGACTCGCCGCTGTCGCCGGGCTGGACAGGCGATGGCAAGGCGGTGACGCTGGCATTCGGCGGTGACGTGCATTTCGAGGGAGTTCTGGGCAGGAGGCTCGCTGCCGACCCCGCGACCGCCTTGGACGGGAACGTTGCCAAGCTGCTTTCTGGCAGCGATGTGTCGATGACGAATTTCGAGTCGGCGCTGGTCTACCGGACGTGCCCGGACCCGCAGCCCAAGCAGTACGTGTTCTACGCTCCCCCGTCGGCGCTCACCGCGTTCAAGGCTGCCCATGTCACCGTGGTCAGCGAGGCCAACAATCATGGCGAGGACTGCGGACGCGCCGGGCTGAAAGAGTCCCTGTCGATCGCCAGGGTCCGGCGCTACCCGGTGATCGGGATCGGCAAGAACGCCGCGCAGGCTTTCGCTCCGTACCGCGTCACCATCCATGGCCAGCGTATCGCGATCATCGCGGCGACCCAGGTCATCGACAGCGACCTGCGGAAATACTGGACCGCCACGGCGAGGCAGCCAGGGCTGGCCTCCGCCTACCAGCAGCGCGAACTGATCGCTGCAGTGCGGGCAGCCCGGAAAGACAGCGATACGGTCGTCGTCTACTTGCACTGGGGAACGGAGACGCAGGAGTGCCCGAACCCGATCCAGGAACCTCTCGCCAGGGCCTTGGTCAGGGCTGGCGCGGACATCGTGGTAGGCACGCATGCTCACGTGCAGCTTGGTGCCGGCTACCTGGGAACGGCGTTCGTCGATTACGGCCTCGGCAACCTGGCCTTCTACGACACCACGCCGCCGGAGACCTACAGCGGCGCGCTCGTCGTCACCGCGACCGGACGCCACATCGACGGCTACACGTGGCGGCCGGCGCAGATACTCAACGGCCTGCCGATCCCGCAGCATGGCGCTGCGGCCAGGGCAGCGATCCGGCGCTGGCGCAGGCTGCGCGGCTGCACCGATCTCTCGCTGCGGCCCGCGGCGAGCATGGCGACTATCAGCAGCGAAACCAGCCCCTTGGCCGGCCCGATCAGCACGCCGCCGCTCGCGGACCTGCCTGGTGGCTCACCTGGTACCACCAGACGCGCCGCAAGGGTCACCCGCGATAGCTAAGGCCGCCGCTGGCAACGTTTCCCACCCGTGCGTCCTGCCACTGGCTGCTTCGGAGGCACGGGTCGCCATCACCGTGACCGCCGGCCACTCAGTCAACTCCTGCTCCATGAGCATCCAGCCGCCCGGAGCAAGACCGTCCGGGCCAGCTTGGGCTCGCTCACAGGCTCGGCAAGAAGAACGCCAACCGCCTTCCGGAGCGCCGTGGCGCCGTTTGTCGGGTGTACCCGCGAGGTCGGCCGGGGATCGCGGCGCCGGACGGCCGTCGGTGGCCGGCGCGCGAGCGCGGCGGTGACATCCGAGCGTGGGTGAAGGCCGAGGGCATCGCGCTCAGGGGAACCCGGAGGCATTCCCGCGACCGTCACAACCGACATATGTTAGCATCGGTACATGTCACTGAAGCGAACGAATGTTTATGCTGACGGTGATGATCTCGCGCTGATCAAGGAGATCGCGGCCAGGAGGGGTGTGCCCGAGGCGGAGATCATCCGCGAGGGGATTCATCTCGCGGCGATGAGCAACCGGGTATGGGACAAGTCCCTGGACTGGCCGACGTTCGAGGGAAGCGGTGAGGCAGCCACGAGCGATGAGGTCGCCGAGGCGATTGCGCGCGGCGCCGCCCCGCGGTGATAGTCGTCGGTGATACCTCCGGCATCATTGCCGCATCCGACCTCAATGCGCCCGAGTCTGCGGCCTGCCGGGCGGTCCTGCAAGATGCAGGCACCGTGATCATCTCACCGCTGGTGCTGACCGAAGTTGATCACCTGGCCAAGGCCCGGTTCGGATCTCCGGCGCGCACCGAGATCATCGACTTCATCCTGGCTCAGGCGCGGCTGTCACGCTTCGAGATCCCAGCGACTCCGGTGGAGATCCTGGACACGGCACGCCTGGTCCGGCGGCGGTACGCGGGGCTCGATCTGGACCTTGCCGATGCGGTTAATGTCGCGCTGGCAGCCAGCTACCGGACTGATGCGCTTCTCACGCTCGACCGCCGCGACTTCCGCGCCATACGGCCGCTTACTCCGCACAAGTGGTTCAGGCTGCTGCCGGACGACCTTTAGCGCATGAATTGGTAAGTATAGCCCGGTATTACCTCGTGCCGCGAGCCCGACCACGACCACGTTCGCGATCATGCAGTCGTTGCGTCTGGACCGCGCGGGCTGGCCGTCTGCTCGCGCCCCGCATCAGCCGCGCGGACTGCGACGAAGTGAAGCGAAGTAGCCTTGTCCGCAACCATGGTGGCCAGCGTATCCAAGAACGAGCATCAAGACCCCGGGCCGGCAGGCAGCCGGGCCCGTCTAGCACGCGCGGGCACCGGGGACTCGGGCCGCAGCGCCTGGCTGCGGCAAGCGCGCGGCAGGCTTGGCAAGGCCGACCCGGTGATGGCGCGGCTGGTCGACGAACGGCCGGGCTTCGACCCTCGCGCGTGGATGGCCCAGCTGCCCAAGATGGATTTGTACGGTGCCCTGCTGTTCCAGATCACCGGCCAGCAGCTGTCAGTCCCGGCGACCCGCCGGACACTGGGCCGCATCGAGGAGCTGTTCGGGGGCCATCTCCCCGGTCCCGCCGAGCTGCTGGGAATAGACCCCGGGAAGCTCCGCGAGGCCGGGCTGTCCTGGCGGAAGATCGGCACGCTCCGCGACCTCGCCGAGCGGCTAACAGACGGCCGGCTGGACGCCGATGTCCTGAGTGACCTGCCCGACGACGAACTCATGGCCAAGCTCACCGCGATTCCGGGGATAGGTCCCTGGACAGTGCAAGGTGCGCTCATCATTGCGCTTGGCCGTGAAGACGTTGTACTGCCTGGCGACCTGGCCCTCCGCAAGGCCATCAGGGACGCGTATCACCTCGACCACCTCCCAGCCCAGCAGGAGGTGCTGGACATCGCCGAGAAATGGCGGCCCTACCGCAGCCTCGCGACCAGCTACCTGTTCTCCGGCGCTTTCGAGCCGGGCGGGCCAGCACAGGTTCCTCCGCCCGAGAACTAGCGGGTCCGGCTGGTCGCAGGGGCGCAGCGAGCCGCGTTGTAGGTCACAAGCAAGCGAGCACGACCGAACTGGTCTGCCAAAGGGAGCTGCGCCCCGTCATTACGACCAGTGCCGAGATCATGGACAACTTCTTCACCAGCTAGCGCGTTCCTCAACCTACCGGCCTGGCCGGAGCTAGAACGCAGCCTCGGCTCGGCACCTACCGCCACGGTCAGCGCTGAGGCGCGAAGCCATCTGTGCAGGACAGGTCGAATCCTTTGGTGGTGCCAGCGCCGGGCTGGCGTGGATGGGCTTAGGCCTTTCGCATCCGGCCAGGGCCGAGCGCCCTGGCCGGATACCGCTGTATGGGTCGGGATGGGTCAGCTGGCGGCCTGTCGAATCAGGCCGGCCACGGCCTGGGGCTGGGACAGATAGATGGAGTGGCTGCCCGGCGCCTCGGTGACGGTGGCGCCCGCACGCTCGGCCATGGCGCGCTGCGCCGGCGGCGGGATCATCCGATCGTCGGTGGCGACCAGGTACCAGCTCGGCTTGCTGCGCCACGCCGGCTCGGAGACAGCGCCGGCGAGCGCGTCGACGCCCCACGGCACCTGCGAGTCGGCCATGAACTGGGCCTCGTCGAGTGGGAGGTCGCCGGCGAAGGAAGCGGCGAACTTGTCCCTGTCGAGGAACAGGAAGCCGTCCTGGGGCGGCAGGATGGGCGGCACCGGTGCGCCGGGCGGCGGGTCGGCGATCAGCGTGTTGACCGACTCGGCCCTTGTCCGGGGCGAAGGCCGTGATGTAGACCAGGGCCGAGACGGCCGGGTGGGTTCCGGCCTCGCTGATGACAGCGCCGCCGTAGGAGTGGCCGACCAGCACGGTTGGCCCGTCGGGGTGCTCCTGGACCCGCCGGGTCACCTCAGCGTCGCCCTCCAGCGACAGCGTCGGGTTCTGCACGATCGTGACCTTGCAGCCATCCCGCCGGAGCAGATGGTAGACCCCCTGCCAGCCCGATCCGTCGACAAAGCCGCCGTGTACGAGGACGACGTTCTTGGCGATGGTCATATGTGTTCTCCAATCCGATGTGTTGGTGGATCTGGAGACCACGTTATGAGCGGACCGCGCTTGCCAGCCTCTGCCAAATGACCAGTCAGGTCGAGGTCGGAGGGTCGGCTGGATTGGCCGTCGGCAGGCCGGCCAGCGCGTCGCGTAGCGCCGCGCGGGAGGTGATGCCGAGTTTGGGGAAGACCTGGTGCAGGCGGTAGCCGACGGTCCGGGACGACAGGAACAGCCGCTCGCCGATTTGCTTGTTCGACAGGCCCTCCGCCGCCAGCTCGGCGATCTGACGCTGTTGCTCGGTGAGCAAAGAATCAGCTGATGGGCCCTTTAGACGATTTGTCGGCATGCGGCGCAGGCCGGTCGCCCGCAGTTCGTTTCCCGCCCGCGTCGCCCAGGGTCTGGCCGCAAGTTGCTCGAATCCTTCCAGCGCGGCACCCAGATGGGCCCGGGCGTCTGACGGCGACTTCGTGCGCCGTAGCCGTTCGCCGTAGGCCAACTGTATGCGGGCCAGGTCGAACGGCCACAGGTCGGTGTCTGGCGTACGCAGAGCGCGCTCGAATAGGTCCCGGTGATCGGCGTCGGCCGCGGCCATCGCGTCGGCTCCGGCAACGGCAAGCGCCAACCGCGACGACAGCTTGTCGACCTGTGCGTCCTGTGCCGCGGCTACGTGGGCGGCCGCTTCGCGCGACCGGCCGGACCGTGCCGCCGCCTCCACCAACTCCATGATCAGCCACAGTGCGTTGGGCACATGCGATGCGAGTTCGCCGGCCGGGCTGACGGCGCCGGCGCACCGGTACGCTTCGTCGAAGTCTCCGCGCGACAACGCTGACACGGTTTTCACGTGCCAGGCGTACGCGGTGACGATGCCGACTCTGCGTGGTGAGGCCCATCGGCTCATCTCGTCGGTCAGACGGCCGCTGGTCGCCTGATCGCCCCGGTTGGCGGAGACGAGCGCTTGCAGGAATAGGCCGGGCCAGCGCAGCAGCGGATAGTTGTGGGTCTGGCACAAGGCGAGGCCTTCATCGGTGAGCGTCCGTACCTCATCCCAGCGGCCGCCGAAGTACGCGTCGTTGCCCAGCAGGAACAGCGCCTCGATGGCGGAGGTCACCGCGCCGCCCTCGCGGCCATGGCGGATCGCCCGCCACAGCGGCTCCCGGCAGCCGCCAATGCGATCGAGGTAGCTGCCTGCGATGGCGGTCCGGACGATGCGAGCCGGACTCGTTTCGGTGCGCAGACTGGCGATCGCAGCGTCTAGGTCCGCAATCGCCGGCTGCGCAAGTCGGGCCGGATCGCTGAAGGTGTGCGCGAGGATGGACAGCAGCTGCGGCGGTCGCGGACGCAGCCGCTCGAAGGCGGTGTGGAATGCGGGCCACAGCTCGGCGCGACCACCGAAGAACGAGACCATCAGCAAGGTGTAGAGCGCCTCGATGAGTACTTTGTTGTGGGCGTCTGCCGGATTCGGCAGCGCGTTGATGGCATCCACGAGCAGTCGGTGTGCGTTGTCGATATCGCCGCTTTCATTGAGCAGGTGGTAAGCGCCGGCGACGGCTCCGGCGAGCGAGCCGCCATGTTCCGGGTCGGCACGGCGGGCGGCGTCCATCAAGGTCGGTACATCGCGCAGATCGCCGGTGACAATTGCTCCCAGGTAGGCCGCTTCAGCGAGGCGGCTGCTTCGATCGGCACCGTCTGGACTTAGTTCAGCCGCGCGCAGCAACTCGGTGATCGCGCCGACCGAGTCACCGCGGAACAGGTTCGTGTGGGCGACGTCCTGCAGTAGAGCCGCCACCTGCTCGTCCGGGCCGATGGAAGCCTCGGCAAGGTGCCACGCGCGCCGGGCCGGCTGGTCCGCGCGGCGTTCCGCAAGGATCAGGTGTGCGTGGCGGCGTTGGTCGTCGGTTGCCAACTCCATGACGGCTGAGCGGATGAGCGGGTGACGAAACGACACGCGGGCGGCCGCCCGATCAACGGCGATGACCTGGGCGGGTCTGCGGGGGCGAGGTCGTCGACCTCAGAATCAGGCTGACCGAGTCGCAGGACACGCAGGTCGTTGGTGCCGTCGAGGACGATCAGCAGGAGCGCGTACCGGGCCCGGTCGGGAAGGTCGTGAATTCGGCTGGCGAACACATCCTGCAGGCGGCGGGTCAGGGGCAGTGTCGGACTTAGCGATCGCTCAGTCTTCGAGGTGAGGGCGATCGGCAGTTCCAGCAGCGCAAGCGGGTTCCCCTGGGCCTCGGCCAACAGACGCCGCCGGGCGCGGGCCGCAAGAGCGGGGTAGCAGCTGTCCAAAAGGGCTTGCGACGAGGGATCCGACAAGGGCGGAAGCGTATGCGTGGGTATGCCGGCGTGGTAGAAGAACCCCTCCTCACCGGTTCGGGCCGCGGCAAGAAACCCGACCCGGGTGCCGGCTGTTCGTCTGGCCACGAACCCCAGAATCATCGCACTGACCTGATCCAGCCACGGCATGTCGTCGACCACGATGAGGACGGCAGCGGTGGCAGTCGATCGGACCAGCAGCTCCAGGGCGGCATGGGAAATCGTCATCCGGTCCGGTGCTGCTCCTTGACGCAGGCCGAAGACGCTCTCGAGGGCTCTACGCTGCAGTTCATCGAGCTGATCCAGGTTCTTCAAGAGCGGATACAGCACCTGGTGCAGGCCGGCGAAACTGACGTGTGCCTCGAACTGGGCCCCCGTTGCACGTAGCACCATGAACCCGATCGAGGCCGCGTAGGCGGCTGCCGCGTCGATCAATACCGACTTCCCGACCCCTGCATCACCGGAGATCAGGAACGCGCCGCCGTCGCTGCATGCGCGGTCGACGAAGGCGCGAATGATACCGACCTCCAGGTCACGGCCGACCAGCTGTACCCGGGCGCCCCAGCGCGATGACGCACCAGCAGTCACCACGCCCGGCGGCAGGCTGGCCGTTGCGGAGGCGTGCGGCGTTTCCCCGTTGGGGGGCCGGCTCATCAGCCCTGCCGTTCCGCGCGCAGCGCCAGCTTCCCCATTTTGGCCCCGCCGGAGGTCGGCAGCATCGAGACGAACTCGACATGGTCGCGGAGGGCAAGTGCCTTGATGAGCAGGTACTGCTGGCGATTGTGCGGACGGGCGCGGCTAAGCCGCACCTCGAAATCGGCCCGGGCAGATTCATCCCACGCTGGGCTCCTGAACCACTCGCCAGTCATCTATCCAGTCTGCCCCGGTCAGCCATGCGCTCCCATTGGCACCCGCTCATCAGCGGGATCGTCGATCTCTAATCCCCGTGGCGCTGCACGGAGACTGTCGCGGCAGCGGTGTCTCCTGCACGGATACGGCCGTCGACTCTGGTGGCCGGAACTGAGGCCGCCGAGCACGCCTGGCACCGCGAGCACCCTCTGCTCGCCTGGTAGGCGGTGAGATACCCGTTGCTGCTGAATGAGATGTTTTCTGATGCCATCGCGCGTTAGCTGCGCGCGAAAGGCCACGTCGCACTTCTTCACCGGTTGCGCAAAACGACTAGTGCCATTGGAGTTCGTGCCGGTCAGCGACGCTGCACGTCGATGATCTGGCCGGGGCGCCTGCGGCCTGGAGGAGGCGGCGGATGCCGGCGCGGTCGCCGGTGACGACGTCGGCGCGCAGGTCGGCGGCTGTCGGGGCGACTACAGCGTCGCCGACGTCCCGGGTTAAGACGCGGCCCATGAGCTCGCCGGCGGCGTGGGCCCTTTGCTCGGTCAGGGGGATGATCTCGCATCCGCCCGGGAGCCGGCGGAGCTGTCTTGGGCCAGGGACCGGCTGACCTGGGCGATAACGGGCGGGCACGACCGGCATGATCCCGGCTTCGAGCCGTCGGCGTAGTGGGCGGCCAGCGTCACAGCGCCGGGCTTTGCTGCGATGGTCTGCGCGCCTGGGTGGTGTCATGATTGTGCCGGGTGAATCGCGCACGCCTTGTTACCACGCTCGGCGTCGGCAGTCGCTGCGAGTTTAGCCTGGGAACTGCGGCGGCGACCGTCCAGGCTGTATGCCTGGGGCAGGTTCAGTTGTCTGTTCGGCGGGGGCGAGGCGGGTTTGCTCAGCCTCGCCATTCATCGAATGCCGGAGTAGCTCATTGTCCCGAGGAGGAGGCAGCCTGATGAGAGAACGGTTCCGCGTGGCATTAACGCGGTTGAGCGCGACCCGATACTGGAGTGCGGGCCCAGGGACCGGGTCTGGTCGGCGCCGCGCAGCGGTCGCACTTGTTGTGGTTCCGGCGGCTCTCGCCTCGACGTTGGCCATGGCCGCGCCGGCCACTTTGGCCAGCGCGAGCCGGAGCGGCCACCTTCTGGACCGCACGGCGATCAGCGCGGGAAGGCTAGTAAAGAAGAGGCCGAGCCCGGTCACGCGGATGCGGGTAGTTGATGCCGCGAAGCTGCCGCCACCGCGAATCGGGAAGCTGGGAAGAGAACCGATCGAGACTGAGCCTGTCCGCCGGAAGCCCCGCACGACCGGAATCGTCACGCTGGTGCAGGCCAAGGGATCGGTCGGTGGCCCGGTCTCGGCTGCGCACCCGGGCCTCTTGCTGGGGGTTTCAGTTACCGGCCTGCAGCGAACCGGGACGGAGCCGCCAGACACTCAAGTCGCCGTGGGTGGCTCGAAAGGCCAGTGGATCGTGGAGCTGGCTAATCGCGGGGCACTGGTGCTCAACCGCTCTGGCGCGGTACTGGGTACCTTCGACCTGGGCGCGCTGTTCTACGGCGTGGCTGGCATCGGCGGCGACCCGAAGATCGTCTACGACCGGGCCAGCGGTGATTTTTTCGCTTCCTACCTGAAATACAGTGACAATGGCGCCGGTCCAAGCACCGTTAGCCTCGGGGTCACGAACAATCCGCTGGGCATGTGGGTGATCTATACGGTCAGCTCAGAGGCCATCCTGCAGGACCAGCCGAAGCTCGGATTCAGCTCGGACAAGATAGTCATGAGCTGGAACCAGAACGGCAATGGCGGCCCGGAGCAGTACAAGGTCATCCAGAAGGCGGGGGTCGTCGCGCACGCCGCGTCTGTTCCCGGCGTCATCTGGGGTCCGGACAGCGCCCGGCTCAACGTCATCCCTGCCGTGCAGCTGACTCCAGGCAATACCGCATATGCCATCTACCACCCGTACAACAGCGCGAAAGTCGGCGTGATGGTGTTCACCGGGGTGCCCGGCGTCAGCCCGGTCAACTTCACTGAGAAGGACCTGCCGGTCGCCGGAACCACGTCACCGCCTGGCATCAATCAGCCGGGCGCGGGGAGCCCGAAGCTCGAGGCGGGCGATGACCGGCTGGAGTCGGCAGTGTGGAGCAACGGCAACCTGTGGGCGGGCGGCAACGACTCGTGCAGGTACCGGACCGACACCGCTGCTCGCTCGTGCCTGCGCGTC
>JBKQTJ010000060.1:0-3688 GCA_052143255.1 Streptosporangiaceae bacterium
TACACGGCGCTGGTCGTCGACGCGTTCGCCGGGCTGATCCCCGGGTGGGAATGCTCGCTGAGCAAGGAGACCGCGTTCGTGGAGCGGGCGATCCGGCAGGCCGCCGCGCTGCGGGCCCGGCAGGGCCACCCGCTGGGCGATGGCGCGGTCCACCACTCCGACGCCGGGTCGCAGTACACCTCGGTCCGGTTCGCCGAGACCCTGCTGCTCGAAGGGCTGACGCCGTCGGTCGGCACGGTCGGGGATGCCCTGGACAACGCCCTGGCGGAGACGACCGTGGGCCTGTATAAGACCGAGTGCACCCGCGAGGGCTCGCCGTTCCGCGTCGGCCCGGTGCGGACCCTGGCGGACCTGGAGGAGATCACCAGCGCCTGGGTGCACTGGTACAACACCAGCCGGCTGATGCACCGGCTGGGCCGCAGGCCCCCGGCCGAAGCCGAGGCCGGGTACTACCAGCAGGCCAAGGACGCCGCGTGACCGCGGCGGGCCTGCTTGCGCAGGCCAGGACAAGCAAGAAGGAGGCGGCTTCGCCGCCGCTCATCTCCCGGGCGCGCCGCGCAGGCTACGGGGCCGCTCCTCCGGCCTCAAGGGCGCTTCGCGTTTCCTGCGGAAATGGCCTGCGGCCACCCTTGACCCCGGAGACCTCGGCGGCCCCTGGGACAGGAAGAGCGGGCAGGCACAGGGCCTGCCCGGGCAGGCGCGCGGCGCGCAGGGCCCGTGCCGGCGGGCCGGCTGCAGATACCCGGACGCCAGAGAACAAGTGAACTGGCGTTCGATAACAAAGAGAAGGAGGAAAATTACACAAATCCAGGCCCGGGCACAGGGTCCGGTAGCCTCATCACAGCAGAGCCACCTGGCGAAGCTGCGTCACACAGAACCAGGTGTGCATGAAACCCGGGATGCTCCACCCTGTGGCTGTGCGCGAGTGCGGCGCCGTCTGCTCCTTGCCCAGGAAATGTGACGGCCGTGCGTGCGGTTTCGCGGGGCGCCAGGCCCGCGCCCGCCTAGCCGGTCTGCTGGCGCCTCGGTAGGGCCTGAGGACATGAACCGCGAACTCGCGCAGGCCTACCTGTGGCTGCAGGCTGAGGCAGGGCTGCGCCGCGCCGCGATTCTGCCTGGGACAGCACTGCAGCGCTACGCTAATCGGATGCACCGCTCGGGTGAGGAGGGCCGCGCAGGTACCGGCCACCATGAGCGCACTCGATGATGAGGTGGCGGATCGGATCCTGGACGAGTTCGAGCTGGCCCTTGGCGTCCGGCAGGCGGCTCTCCGCGCGACCGGCCAGCCATGCCGGTGATCTCCCGGCCGCGGGCGCGTGGTCGAGGTCGGGTGACCGCCGCGCAGGACCGGACCCGGTGCGCTTGCCGTCCGCTCCGGGCCCGCTGAGATGTTCTTGTTACTCCAGTTCACCGCAATCGATTACAAGGGACCAGCTACAAGATGGACTTGCATGGCAGCGGTGACGGCGGCCCGAGCGGGTGGATCCTGCGGCTGCATCCTCATCCGCTGCCCGGCCTGCGGTGGCTTGACTTCACTACGACCCCTGGCGAGCCCGCCACGCCCATCGATCTGGTCCGGCCGCCGGATGCCACCTGGGGTGATGGTCGCAATGCAACAACCAGCCTCGGCGGGCACTTTCTGAACAACGTCGCGACGGGACTGCTCGCCACGGAGCCTACCTTCCCGCCAGACATCCGCTCCACGTGGCCGGGCCATGGCTCGCCATCGTCGTGGACGGGCTCGGCGACGTCATTGCGGCGCTGCAGGCGCGCGGCGCCTTGTCATCGCTCTAAGCACCGTTCCCGGCCAGTTCGCCGGGCTGTGCGCACCTGAACGTCAGCGGCGACGGTATCACCGCGCCGCGCGCCCGTGACCTGTCCAAACCATGGCTCAGCGTGCTCACGCACGCTGCCCTCACGGGGAATATGGAGGCGGTCCCGGGACACGACGGCTGAGCCGCGGCGGCCTTCGCGCTTCCCGAACTCGACGGGACCAGGCTCGCGACCTCGGGCTGTACAACACCAGGGCCGACACCGCCGTTTACATGCATACCAGCGGTATGACGCGGCACTTGGGCAGCAGATCGCTGGAGCCGAATTCCTGGCCACGCGACAGCGCAGGACGTTGGCACGCCAGGCTTAAGGCTCAAATATGAAAACATCCGCCCGCAGCGCCGACTCAGGATCGAAGCAGCCATGTTCATACTCTGACTCGCACTGAATCAGCAAGCCCAGGGACGACGGCCCACTCGCCCGCCTCCCTGGCATATTTCCCCGCCACGGTAATGAGACCCGAGCGATCGAGCCACGCGCGTTCCCTGTCTCCGCCCGCAGTTCGAAGACCATCTTCACCACCCGTTCTCGCAGCTCAGCGGGATGCGGTTTCCCGGATACCATGAACCCCTAACCTTCTCAGAGGTCACAGCCTTCAAGGAACCTGAGGGGCAGTCCAGACCGCAAGTTTCCTGCCATGAGGATAGGATCATCCGGTTGCCAGTGATTGGACCACCCGGCGAGTCAGGGAACGTGGGCGAGGGCAGACGTGTGGCAATCCATACAGCTGACCGCATTGATGTCCACGGCCTGGGTTGACCAAGGCGGTTGACCCGAGGCCGGTCCAGACGGCTCGAGGAGACCGGGACTGGAGCAGTGCGTGGCAGCATCCGCGATGGTTGAGCATGGTTGCTGAGCCAGGCTTAGAGCTTCTGTACACCATTGATACCTCCACGTAACTACCGGTAGAATCTATCGGACAAGAGTTTCGTGAGGGAGCCAAGGTGGGGGGCAGGAAGAAGTGCAGGCCCACGATTCGAGAAGCGTAACGATTCTTCATATCTCAGATACACAATTTGGGCGTTATCACCGCTTTGGCGATGGTGTTGATTCGCTAGCTTTTCATCTTGTCCGTGATCTACGTAGAATCCAAGAAGAAGGGGTTCCACCGATCGACCTGATTATTCTCTCAGGCGATATTGCAGAGCAAGGCCGGAAACCTGAATACGCGGAAGCACGCGCTTTTGTAGATGCCCTTACGGGGCATATCGGACTGGACTCTACCAGAGTGGTAGTCGTTCCGGGCAACCATGACGTGAGCTGGGCCTTGAGCGAAGCCTACTTCGCGGAGTGCCGCGACGACGAAGTCGAGCCGAAACAACCATACACTAGAAAGTGGCGGAATTACCAGGCATTTGTCGCATCGCTTCACGGTGAAGCCGCCTTCACGGAAGATCAGCCATATAGACTCCACCGATTCGATGAGCTAGGCCTCGCAGTTGCGGCGCTTAACTCGACGTGGCGCGAGAGTCATCGCAAGGATGATCACTACGGGTGGTGTGGGCGCGAGCAGCTTTACTGGTTCGAGCAGCAACTTGCTGATGTGCCGCACATGGCTCGTATAGCTGTTGTCCACCATAACGCGCGACGTGGGGCGCTTGCGGATAACGAAAACCTTACCGATGCTGATGACCTCACAAATATTCTCAGCCCGCACCTGGACCTTTTGCTGCATGGGCACACCCATAAATCTACTGAAGACAGGCTGGCGAACGGTACGTTGATCCTAGCTACTGGTTCGGCCGCAGTGAAGTCTGACTGGCGTCCCGCCGAGGTACCAAACCAGTACCAGATCCTCCAACTTCGTCCTGAGATTATCACCAGATGGGCGCGCCAATGGGACGCTGGTGCTCAT
>JBKQTJ010000061.1:0-3235 GCA_052143255.1 Streptosporangiaceae bacterium
GCTCATACTGTTATGTGTATGAAATGGCGGATCAGACCTGGCAGCACCTGCCCAAGCGCATGAGCCTGACGGTAGCCAGTAAAGCAATCGAGCGCATTGCCGAGCACGCTGAAAGGCACAATCTTACCAGCGTCGACATCATTCTGCACGGCGGCGAGCCGCTGCTTGCCGGAACGGAGTGGCTGGCGGATCTAGTTGGTTCGCTCCATGCCAAGGTGCCCACACAAGTCAATGTAGCCGTCCAGACCAACGGCACGCTCCTCGACTGGCCCATGCTCGAGACGCTCAAGAGCCTAGGGATCCGGGTCGGCGTCAGCCTCGATGGTGACGCCGAGGCAACCGGGCGGCATCGGCGCTACGCCAACGGCCGCAACAGCTTCCACGCGGTCGCCGACGGCCTGTACCTGCTTGAGTCGCCGGAATTCCGTGACTGCTACAGCGGCATCCTATGCACGATTGATGTACAGAACGACCCGGTGACGACCTACGAGGCGCTGCTGAAGTTCAACCCCCCAGCGCTTGACCTGCTGCTGCCGCATGCCAATTGGAGTTCCCCTCCTCCTGGCACCGGCTACGCGGACTGGCTGATCAGCGTCTTCGAACGCTGGTACTCCGCGCCACGGCAAGAAACGCGGATCCGCCTGTTCAGCGAGCTTATCCAGCTCGTGCTTGGCCAGCCCGGCGCGGTAGAGGGGCTAGGGCTCATGCCGAGCACGCTTGTCGTAGTCGACACCGATGGTTCTATCAAGCAGCTCGACTCGCTCAGTTCCACCTATTCCGGCGCCGCCGACACCGGCCTGCACGTCACCGTCAACAGCTTTGACGACGCGCTGGACCATCCCACCACGGTGGCTAGGCAAATCGGAGCCGATGCCCTATCGCCCCAGTGCCGGGCCTGCCAGGTGATGGAGATCTGCGGTGGCGGCCTGTACCCGCACCGGTACCGGTACGGAGTCGGCTTCCGCAACCCCTCCGTCTACTGCGATGACCTGCTGCGGCTGATAACGTACGTGCGCGGCCGGGTCATCGCGGACCTAGCCCGGCTAAGTGTCTTATACGTCGTACGGCTCGATTTCCGCGGTCAGGCGCGTTCCCTGCGCCGCTGCCCGTGCCTCGGGATGCTCTAGGGTGAGCGTCTGCTCATACCGGTGGAGCACATCGGCGAGCCGGAGCTCCGCGCCGACCTGGTCTCCTGCGGCGGCCTCGTCGATGAAGAGGTTGGCCTCCGCCATCAGCGTGTCCGGGTGAGCGTCGCCGAGTGAGCGGCGGCATTTGGCGAGCGTTTCGCGGCCAACCCGGATCGCGTCGCCTAGCTTGCCGCACGCGGCGAGGTCGGTGGCGTAATTTATGTTCGCTACCAGCGTGAACGGATGCAGATCACCGTAGATCCGGATGAGCCCCTTCCTAGCCTGCTCGTCATACGGCAGCGCCTCATCTGGGCGTCCCGCCACGCGCAGCACAGACGCCAGGTTCACCAGAGCCGCGTAAAGGAGATCGTCGGGAGCGCTGGATTCCAGGCAACGATCACGTGTCTCGCGGGCCAGTTCTTCGGCACGAGCGAGATCACCCACAGCACGCCGGTCATTGATCAGGTTTGTGGCAGCCCGGAGCGTGTACATGTGATCCACGCCCAGATAGTCACGGCACCGCTGGAACACATGCTCGCTCTCCTGAAGCGCGTCCCAGTGATGACCGGCCTTGCGCAGCGCGGTCGCAAACCCTTCGCACGCATGGAGCCAGTTCGGGTTCTCCCGGCCACCGACCGCCTCGAACGCGCCGACGACCTTGCGCGCAATGTCCAGCGACTCCTGGTAGAGGCCGAGACCGCGCAGGTCACGAGCTACCGCATTATGGGACTTGAGGGTGATTGGGTCGTTAGGACCCAGGATCCGGCGGCGGTCTTCGAAGGTACGCTGGTCGGTCTCCAGGGCATCCCGGAATCGGCCGAGCTGTCGGTAGTCGATTGCGATATTACTCCTGACATTTAGTGTACGCTCGTGGTCTATACCGAAGGTAATTTCGAATTTTGACAAAATAGCCAAATCTAGGTCCAGTGCCTCACGAAACTGGCTGTGCGCGCGCAGGTCCGCGCCATGAATGTTTTCGCAGAGCAGGAATACCTTGAACCCATCGCCACTGGTATAACGCTGCAGCAAGGGACTGATCTGCAGAATCAGCTCGTGGGCGTCGGCAGCGCGACCGCCCATATACATCGCGATGGCGACCTCCACAGCCAAGGTCAGCACGTGCAGGTCGTCGTCGCCAAGGCGTTCCCGCCAAACCCGTAGGGCGTCCTGACCGAACTGCATCGCCTCGACGTGGCCGCCGCGCAGGTGCAGTCGCCGCACTTGGTCGATGATGAGGTCGCGCAGTGCCGAGTTATGAGTGTGCAGGAACCTGTGATCGGACTCAAGATGCTGAAGGGACAGGTCGTAAGTTACGTCACTGCTGCTCTGATCCGGGTTACCCGGGTTGGACTCAGCGAGCAGCATATCCGCGGCGGCGCGATACGCGTGAAACATATCGATGCGGTTTTGCTGAAGTTGTCCTTGAGTGACGGCCTGGACCACTCGGTGCACCTGGATCAGATCCCGTGCAGCATCAACCTTCGCCAGAGACAGCCGATGCAGTTGGCTGGCTGCGGCACGGAACCGGTGCGGCGAGGCGAGGAATTCTGCCAAGCCGGGTGGATCATCGATGCCTGCGGCGTCTCGCAGGAAGAGCTCGGCGGCGATCGGCTCTGGCGAGAAAAACGCGCACAGGTTGAACAAATGCTCCGCATCGGCAGTCAACAGCGTTGTGGACATCGCCCAGGTACCCGAGACCGGGGCAGGAAGACCCGAATCCCCGGGCTGCTCGCTGAGCAACTGGTGGGCGTTCTCCGCGAACCGGGTGAGATACTCGCCGACACTCTGGCCGGTCTCGGCGAGGTATGCCGCAGCGTGGTCGATGGCGATGGGCAGATAGCCAAGTTCCGCGGCCAGCCGTGCGGCTTCGCTGGCTCGGTGCGCATCTTCTTCCTGGGTGAACTGTTTCCGGACGTCCCCGGCGGCGAGGCCGGGCACCTTACCTCGCAGGAAGCTGACTGCCTCCTCTTCGGTGAACGGCGACAGCCTGATGCCGTCCGCGACAACGTAGCTGGGCCAGTTCAGCTGCCGGGAGGTAACAATGATATGACCTCCCGGCCGGCCAGTCGGGAGGTATTTCTGTAGCTCAAGCGGGCTGACCGCGTTGT
>JBKQTJ010000062.1:0-25867 GCA_052143255.1 Streptosporangiaceae bacterium
CTCCACCAACGCGGTGATCCACCTGCTCGCCATCGCCGGGCGGCTCGGCGTCCCGCTGTCCCTGGACGACTTCGACAACCTGGCGCGGCCGGTGCCGACGCTGGTCAACCTGATGCCTTCCGGGCGCTACCTGATGGAGGACTTCTGCTACGCCGGCGGGCTTCCGGCCGTCCTGCGCGAACTCGGCGGCCTCCTGCACACCAGCCACGTCGGTGTCACCGGCCGCCCGCTCGCCGAGATACTCGCCGCCGCCCAGTGCTGGAACCCCGATGTCATCCGCCCGGTGGCTGACCCGCTCCAGCCGCCGGGCAGCGGCACGGCGGTCCTGCGCGGCAACCTCTGTCCGGACGGCGCCGTCATCAAGCAATCCGCCGCGTCGGCGCACCTGCTGCGCCACCGCGGCCAGGCACTCGTGTTCGACTCGATCGAGGACTACCACGAGGCCGCGGCGGATGCGGACCTTGAGGTGGACGAGACCACGATCCTGGTGGTCCGCGGCGCAGGGCCAAAGGGATACCCGGGCATGCCGGAGGTGGGCAACTTCGTGCTGCCCACCAGGCTGATTGAGCGCGGCGTGACCGATATGCTCCGCATCTCCGACGCGCGGATGAGCGGCACTGGGTACGGTACCGTCGTCCTGCACGTCTCGCCCGAAGCCGCCGTCGGCGGCCCGCTCGCGCTGGTGCGCACCGGCGACTGGATCGAGCTGGACGTGCCAGCCCGCACCCTCACTCTCGACGTCAGCGACAACGAGCTGGCCCGGCGACGCGCCGAATGGTCACCACCGCCGCCGGCCTTCAGCCGCGGCTACGCCCAGCTCTACGTCGAGCACGTCCAGCAGGCTGATCAGGGCGCTGACCTGGACTTCCTGCTCGGAGCGAGCGGCCCGGCCATACCTCGCGACAACCACTAGAGCACGGTGCGCACCATGAACGCCATGGATAGCGGCAGCCGCCCCGGGCTTGCCGGCCTCCGCGCCATCCTCACCGGCGGAGATTCGGGTATCGGCCTGGCGACCGCTCGCCTGCTCCCAGCCCACGGTACTGCCCTCGCGGCCCTCGATCTCGACCCGGCGGTGGCGTGCCAGCCCGTCGGGGACCATGGAGCCTTCACGCGCTCAGCATCCGCGCCGGCGTCACGGACGACAGTTCATCACTGCGGCCATCGAAGAGACCGCGCCGGGCCTTCGACACAAGCGTCATCGGAATCGCCTAGGTAATCCGCGCCGCCCTGCCCCATCTGCGCGGTTCCGCGGGAGCGGCGATCGTCAATACGTCCTCCTTGGTCGCAACGGTCGTTCTCCCGGAACGGCTCTCTACGGAGCCAGCAAGGGGGCGGTTCACGCCCTGACCTTGGGGGAAGGTGGCACCTGGCCCGTTGTCAGTCAGGTCGACATCCGCTCGCCGCGGATAGGCCCCAGGTTAGTTTGGCGCGAGGCGTAGTCCTGGCGGACTTTCTGGCGCAGCTCCTCCGCCGTGTCTGCGGTCAGTACGGCAAAGGGTCCACGGCAGGGACGGCCTGCCACACACCCTCGATCACGCTGATGGTGTAGGCCGACTCCCAGTGCCATGCCAGGTCCAGCAGAGAGCTCTGATCTTCCTTGCTGAGCATCTTGCCTCCCAGAACTATGCCGACAGGCGCGCATAATCGCGACCGCCGGAAACCTGTCCTCGCGATCAGGTTATCAGCAGAAACCATATGGTTCCATATGGAACCCTCGGGAACAGGCAGTAGCCATCAGCGACCTACTGTGATCATGTGGTTATTGATCATGACTCGGCTACTCCGCTCTACCTCCAGGTAGCGGACTTGCTGCGTCGCCAGATCAAGGACGGAGCGCTGGCGGCACGCCTGCCGAGCGTCAAGTCACTGAGCCAAGAACATGGCATCAGCCACATCACCGCCGAGAAAGCTCTGGCCGTCCTAAAGGATGAGGGAATCATCCACAGCGTGATCGGCAAGGGCTACTACGTCGTGGAGCCGCCGGCGTAGTCACCGACCGAGTTGCTGCTCAGTGCGACCGACCTCATCCGACGCAGGGCGCGCAGAGCTCACCAGTCAGAAGGACGTCCAGTGCTGGTCGTCGCCGCTGCGGAGCGACTTGAGCCTGATGCCCAGCTCGCGCTTGGATGCCGCGTCAGCGTGGCCATCGCGCAGGATGGCACTCAGCGTGGACAGTTCGCGCATCTCTCGGAGGACTGGGTATCCCTCCCACGCCCGGATGTCGCGGCCATACGCGGCGATGAACGCGTCGCGCTCCTCTTCCCGCAGACCGAACCGGGGCGCCTGAAGCGTCGGAATCAGATCGATCTCCCTGTGCCCCATGCTGACAGTGTCCCAGTCAGCCAGCACGACGCGCTTACCGTCGCGTAGCAGGTTTCCGCGCCAGGCGTCACCGTGGATCATCCCAGTCGGGAGCTGAAAACTAAGTCGGCAATAGACGGCCAGCAGCTGTTCGCATCGGGTCCCCAGCCAACCGCGGTCCTCCTCGTCGATAGCCAAACTGACCTCGATCGCCCGGCGGACGGAAACAAGCGGCTGGTAGGCAGGGAGCGGAACCGGCGGCGGGTCCAGCTGATGCAGCCAGCGAAGCAGGAACCCCAGATCCGCCGTATCAGGCGCTGGTCCCTCTTGAGACAAGTACCGCCAGAATGTGACCACGCAGCCGTTGCTGCTAACAGGCTGATCGACCGGGAGCGGTTCCACCGTGGGAAAGGCGGCCTCCGCGAGCCACCGCGCTATCCGTACCGAGGTGGCCAGCCGTGTGACCGAGTTCGGAGACGTCAGCAACGCAATGCGTGCCACGGCGTCGGCTGACGGAAGGTGGTAGACGGCAGTGCCGAAGAGGCGGACCAGCCGGGCACCACGGATATTCAGCTCGCATCGCGAGGCGGCATCACGCAGAGCGGACGCCGCGGCCGTCGGAAAATCGGCCGATGGCCCTACCGACTCGGGCGCGCGCATCATCGCCCGCCGGAAATTAGTCGCGCGGCCCCAGGCCCGCTGAACGCGGCTAGCTGGCGATCCAGCTGGCGGACGGAGCCAGAGCCGCGGTATTCCGGGACGACCAGCAACTGCCGACAAGTCTCTAGCTGGTGAGCGAGGCTGTGAATGTGCATCTGCGGGTCGAGCGCGAGCACGCCATGCAGTGTTTCCGCCGCATCCTCCAGCTTCCTGTTCATCAGCTGCGCCTTTGCCAGCTGAGCGGCGACGACGGCCGCGTACGGCCGGGTCGAACGCCGCCCGAGCTCCTGTCGCGAGCACGATCCGCGAACAGCCATTGACCCGCGACCTTCAGGGTTACGAGCTGGGCAGTGCTCGTCTCTGAGGTCGCCGAGGCTCCGTGAGACCGCGCTGACCTCGGCATACGTCAGACGAATTACGTCGTTGTAGCTTCGCCCGCCTCGAAGCTGAACCGGGTAAATGAGGGCCCGGGCTGCAGCTAGCGGCGGGCGGTCCACCCCAAGAAGAGGAGCTGTTCTATTGCGGTCTTGGAGTCCGCGGCCTATCCGGGGCGGTTGGCTTGCACAGCGCCGCGCTGATCGCGGGAGTTGTCGTCCTGCTAGCACTCGTCGCGCTCGGCGCCGCGTTCGCGGAGATCCTTGTGGCCCTTTCCCCAGGGCGCATCGCGCTGAAGCGATCCGTGCCGCGGCGGAGGTTCTGACCGCCCTGCTCCCCTGGCCGTGCCAGTGCCGGGGCCCGGACTAGCGCGGGCCGCGCGGACGGCGCGCTGACGATGGGCCGGCCGACGGCCGCAGTCTCGTTGTCGACTGGAAGCCCGCGCCGCTATGTTCGCAGCCGCTCAACGCGCCTCTCGACTTCCTTGCCGAACGACATCTTCCAAGGGTGCCGGCTGTCACCCTGTGACGACCAATATGAATGACAAACCACTGACAAATGATCAAGGCCCGACCACCGCTCCCGACGATCAGGCCCGTGACCTGCTGCTACATGAGTACCCCGACCGGATTTGAACCGGCACTACCGCCTTGCGAGAGCGGCATAGTCGGATCACCAGAGTAGCGGCTGTGAACAGCAACCCTCCGGAGCCGTATGCGCACGAAACGCCTCGGACGATCCGAAGCGGCCTTGCCCTCGAATATCTCGGGCGGTACGCCGACGCTGCCATCCCGACTCGGGTTCCCGTCACAGCAGACAGTCGTGCAACCAGCGCCGGTCCGCCACGCATGTTCAACGCGCCGTCCAGCTGGGCTCGGCCGCTCTGTCAGCTGGGCCTAATCCATGCCACCAAATGCCATCAGCAGACGTCCAGAACGACGGTCAAATGACGGTCAGACGACCTTGCAGATAGCCTAGGAAGATCGGACACCGGGCCTGACCTGCTGATCTGGAGGAGGAGAGCCCCCTTACGGAATCGAACCGTAGACCTTCTCCTTACCATGGAGACGCTCTGCCGACTGAGCTAAGGGGGCGGCTGCGAGGCTGTCCGGTGCGGATACCGGGACACACCATCACCGCGCCAGGTGAGCATACACGACGAACCGCAGCCAAGACCGAATCAGTCCGACCACGGCCAGCCGGCGACAGCCGCGGCCGGTCGGCTCCGGTCCGCACCACGATTGACGCCTCGGCGGTCAGACTCCGTGCCCGGGTGGCACGACTACCAGCACCAACGGCTCACCGGCTGCATGAAACCCTGCGTCTGCGGGCAGAAGCCGAGCTAAGGACGCACATCTGAGCTTGCCGGCGCGGCCTCGGTGACACGCTGGTGAACCTTAGGTGGCGAATGTGTGCCGGTATGGGTCTGTTGCCCAGCCGTGCATAATGTGGGAGACGTGGAGGACGGGCTTCGGCCTGGTTCGGCAGGCGAACTTAAGCGAGGTTTCACTGGTGAGGGCCCTGATCCTCAAGTCGACTGCGCTCGGCGCGGTCGCGGGATTCGCATTCCTCACCGCCAGCATGGCCTCGCAAGCCCTGGCCGCGGAGGTGGGTAACCGGCCTATCGTCAAGACAGCCTGCTCATCGGTGCCGAAGAGCGCGATTCTCACGGCGCTGACAAAAGACGTCCCCGGTCCTTCCGCGAAGGCGAGCCGCGCGAAGTCCGCCAGCACCAAGAAGTCCCCCAGCCCGACCAAGTCCGCCAGCACCAAGAAGTCCCCCAGCCCGACCAAGTCCCCCAGCCCGACCAAGTCCCCCAGCCCGACCAAGTCAGCGAGTTCGAGCCCGACGAAATCGCCGAGTTCGACACCGTCCCCGTCGAAATCACCGAAGAGCCCGAGCCCCTCGCCTACACGGAAGTCACCGAGTGGCTCAAGCTCGGGTTCGAGCCCGAGCCCGAGCCCGAGCTCGTCGAGCCCAAGCCCGACTCCGTCGGGCTCGCACACTAGCTCGCCGCCGCCGGTGAAGAAGAAGACCCCGCAGCTCTGCGTCCGCGTACAGTCCTTCTCCGCCGTCTCGCAAGTGAAGGCAGGCCACCCCGCCAGCTTCGCGATCTGGGTATGGAGCACGAATGCCATGAGCTCTGGCGTCACCGTGCGCGCGAAGCTCGCCTACGCCGAATACGTCGGCTCGCCGCGGTTTACCGTCTGCCCAGTTGCCCGCGGCGCTACCTGCCATGTGGGCAACCTGCCGACCGGGCAGGCCGATGAGCTGCAGCTGACGGTGAAGGTCGGGAAGAAAGCGGCCCTCGGCGAGCAGGTCCAGCTGTCGGCCACGGCCGCTGCCAGCAAGGCGCGTTCGTTCACCAGCTCAGCAACGGACGTGGTGGTCGTCTCCCCGCCCAAGCCGACTACCTCACCAAGCCCGCCGGTGACGATCACGCTGCCGCCGGCGTCGCTACCGCCAATTGCGGGAACGGGAACCTCGCCGGGCAACCCGGCCGGATTGTTCCCCACCGTTTCGGCCAGCCCGACCCCCGGCGCCAGTTCGATCGGACTGCCGCACGTTAAGCCCCGTCCGGCGGCCAGGATCCACGCTGCTGACGCGGCCGCAACCGTGCCGCTGGACAGCCGGCTCATCGGTGGTCAGCTGGCCGGCCTGGCCGTGCTGGCCGGCGCCGTGGCGATCGCGATCGCAAGGCTGTCGCTGCGGTCGCCGAAGCCGAACGACGACGGGAACACCAAGCGCCCGCCCGAGTAGTTTCTTTCTCTCAGCCGATCCGGCGCGGAACCCTTCCGGCTACTTGACCGTGTGCTCCACCAGCGGGCGGATCTGCCGTAGCTGAGCGCTGAGCGCGGACGCGCCCAGCGCCGGCGAGGCGAGGAAGCCGAACGTGTCGTTGTCGGCCCAGGCGCACTCGGCCAGGTGCCCCGAATAAGCCGGAACGCACGCCGCCTGACCGGCCATCGGGCCGGGGCTGGTGACAAAGGCGCCCGGCAGCAACCCGGTGAAGCTGGAAATAAAGGAACTCGCTGAACCGGACAGGTGACCGCCGACGAACAGGATGATCACCGGACCGCCCTTGGCGGCCGGGCTGGATCGGTCCTCGTAGACGCCGTCGACCACGTTGCTGGCTTCGCCATGGCCTGCCTTGACGATCTCCGTACGCAGGGCCTGCGCGTTCATGCCCTTGGCCAGCGCCGGCACCAGCGCATAGTCGAGCAGCCGACTGGGAGCGGTCACGGTATGCGCTGGCCCGGTCCGGCGCAGCAGGTCATAGCCGGCCGCGCCGGCTGCCACCACGGCGATGCCCACGCCAATCGCTAGTGAGCGCCTCAGCGTGCGGCGGCGCTTCTTGACTGCGCGTCCGCGTGCTGCCCTGGTTGCCGGGGCGGCGGGCCGGGCGGGCGCGCTGCTGGCTGGCCTAGGGGCGACGGAGGTGACCGCAACGCGCATGATGGTGTCGCCAGCACGAGCACTAGCAGCGGGGGCGTTCCGCGCCGCCGCGTTGGCCGCAGGTGCGCCGCTGGCCAGCGCCGGGCCGACGGCCTTGGCTCTGTTCCGGCCGCGGACGGCGCGCTGCCCGGGCGTGGGACTCGTGGCGGCGCGATCGGCTTTGCGGCCGCGTGCCTTCCGGCCAGCCTTCTTGCCGACGTGTTCCTCCTCAGCGCCGCGGGCCGGCTGAGGTGGCTCGGCTAGCTCGGCCGCGGCCAGCCCGAGAGCGGCGAGGCGCGCGATACCCGGATCAGGGAGGGCCGCGGCAGCTGGCCCGCCGCGCGCCGGGTCGTCGTACCGGGTCGGTGCGGGCGCGGCATGCTGTCTGATCGCATCCGGCGCGATCGGCAGCGGCCCGGTCGACCACGAGTTGCCAGCCGGAGCGCCATTCCCCGCCGTCTCGGCCCCGGTCGCCCAGCTGCGCGGCGCGGCCACCGACGGGCGAGAACTGCTTGGCGGGGGCTGCTCCCGCGGCAGATCCAGCGATCGGGCTGGCGTGGGCCGGGTGTCGGGCAGGCGGCCGTCGGGCGGCCGGAAGCTGCGAGGCGCGGTATCGGTACGCGGAGGTGCGGCCTGCCGGGGATCTGCCGACCTCGGCGATCCTTCGTCTTCGGACCACGACCGAGCTGGCTGCGTATCAGCTGGCCGCGAGTGGCGGTGTCGGGGCTGGCCCGCGCGCACATTGTTCGGCCGAGAATCCGCGGGCGGCGGCTGGTCTGGCCGCACCGCAGCCTGTCCCCCGGTAGTCGCGGCATCCGGGCCGGCCGGAGCCGCGTGCCGCCGTGACAGCCGGCGTCCTGAACCGCGGCCGGAATCGACTCCAGCGGCGCCGTTGTGATCCGCTGCCAGGTCGCGATCGCCCACGTCGGCCGGCGGAGGCGCCTCTTGCGCGGGCCCGGCCTCGCCCAGGTAGCGGATCCAGTCGTAATCTGCGTCAGCGTCACCGCCGCCTACTGGCCCGCGGCCTGCCCTGGACCTGCCGCGACCCAGTCGGCCGCGCTGCTGCGGCTCCCGGGCCGGACTGACCGGGAGCGGCCCGCTGGGGTGGTCCTCGCCGAACCCGTCAAAGGACCGACCACGGTCGACCCGACCGGGGTCGACCCGACCACCGGGTCTCGTATCGGCTTCCTCAGAGTCGGGCCACCGCAGGTCCTGCTGGTTCCGCGGCCATCCCGTCGCCATTATGCGTGTTACTCCTGAGACAGATGCGGCGTCTCTTCCCGATGCGCAGTGGTTACATCATGCTGCACAGCCAGTAGTGACCGCTACGTTATCGAGCTTTCCAGCGCTCTGGACCGGATGACACGCTCGGCGCCGTCACGGCGTTCGACCAGCAGCCTGACCATGCCGGGATCCCGGTCCCGGGCCGCCAAGAACTCGTTGACCTGCGCGATGAGCTCTGCTGACGCGGCCGGGCGCGGGAACAGCAGGCCGCCGAGCACGAGCCGGAGTTGCTGGCTCCGCGATCCCCAGATTTCGGGCAGCAAGGCGAAATACCGCTCTGCGTAATCAGCCAGCAACGCGGCGTGCCGAGGCTGGTTGAAGGCGTGGCCAACCGCCATGGCCGTCTCGAAGCCGACCGCCTCGTCCTGCGTGAGCAGCCGCCAGGCTGCCTCCTTGTGCTCGGCATCCGGGATTGCCGCCCGGCAGGCCAGCGCGCTGCGGCGGCCGCCGTCAGTCTCGTCCCGTGCCAGTTCGGCGTCGATCTCCGCGTCGCCGGCCCGGCCGGTAGCGGCAAGCCGGCTCAGCAGCGCCCATCGCAGCTCGGCGTCGACCGCCAGCCCCGGCACGGCCACGTTCCCCGTCAAAATTCCCGCGATCAGGTCGAGCTGCTCGTCGGTCGTTGCCGTCCGGCCAACCAGCTGGGCCCACGCGAGCTGGCGGTCGCTGCCGGGCTCAGCCGCACGCAGCAGCCGCGTTCCCTCGGCGGCAAGCTGTGCGCTGCGGGCGGGCTCGCGGCGGGGATCGGAGAAGTTCGCCACGATCTCCGGGCCGGCCGCCAGTAGCAGCTCCAGAATCGAGATCGATGTCTCGGCGCCCATGCCGCCGACCAGGATCGCCGCGAAGTCCGGCACTGGCAGCTCCGCCTGTCGGACCATGTCCAGGGCCGCGGTCCAGCAGACCGTCCGGGCCAGCCCGTCGGTCAGCTCGCCGATCGACTCGGTCAGCGTTGCCAGCGACCGGTCGTCGAACCGAACGACGGCATAGCCAAGGTCGTCGTCATTGATCAGGATCAGGTCCGGCCGGGTCAGTCCTGCGAGCGATGGCACGGCCGTCCGCGCGTTGGCCACGTCGACCTCGACCCGGTGGGTCCGCACCAGGGCGCCGTCCGCAGACCGGTTGTACAGCCCGATCGCGATGCGATGCGGGCGCAGGGTCGGATGCTCGGCGGGCGCCTCCTGCACGACCGCGAACTCAGCGAACCTCCCGTCCGGCGTCACGGTGAAGTCCGGCCGGAGCGTGTTCGGCCCGGCAGTCTCCAGCCAGGCCTTAGACCAGTCGCCGAGGTCCCGGCCTGAGCTAACCTCCAGCGCCCGGAGCAGGTCGGCAAGCGTCGCATTGCCCCAGGCATGCTCGGCCAGGTAGGCGCGGATGCCGGCGAAGAAGTTCTCCCGGCCCACGTAGGCGACCAGCTGCTTCAGGACCGAGGCGCCTTTGGCATAGCTGATCCCGTCGAAGTTCGCCACCGCCACCGTCACCGTCGGAACATCCGCTGCGATCGGATGGGTGGACGGCAGGTGGTCCTGAGCGTAGCCCCAGGTCTTGCGGGAGCCAGAGAACGTCGTCCACGCATCGGTGAACCTGGTTGCCTCCGCGCTCGACAGCGCGGCGCAGTAGTCGGCGAACGACTCGTTCAGCCACAAGTCGTCAAACCACTTCATGGTTACCAGGTCACCGAACCACATGTGCGCCATCTCATGCAGGATGATGCTGGCCCGGCGCTCGTACATGCTGTCGGTGACCCTGGACCGGAACAGCAGCCGGTCGGTGAAGATGACGCAGCCGACGTTCTCCATCGCACCGGAGCTGAACTCGGGCACGAAGACCTGGTCGTATTTGGCAAACGGGTAGTCGAGCTGGAAAAGGCCGGTGTAGTAGTCAAGGCCCTGCCGGGTGAAGGCCATGATGTCGTCGGCCTCAAGGTGGGGCGCGTAGGACTGCCGGCAGGCCACGCCGAGCGGGATGACCTGACCCCGGGGCGTTGTGTGGCTCGAGGTGACCAGGTGGTAGTCGCCGGCCGCGAGCACGGTCAGGTAGGTGGAGATGCGCGGCGTCGGCGCGAAATGCCAGGTCGCGACGCCATCATCGGCGGCTGTGTCATCGGCGCCTGGCACCGGCTGCGGCGTCGGCTGCCCGGACAGCACGGTCCAGTGCGCCGGGGCGACGACGTGGAAGGTGAACTCTGCCTTGAGATCGGGCTGCTCGAAATTGGCGAACACCCGCCGGGCCGCGGCCGGCTCAAACTTGGTGTAGCAGTAGACCCTGCCGTCGGCCGAGTCCACCGACCGGTGCAGGGCGGTACCGTCGCTGGCATACGCGCAATCAGCGACCACCCGCAGCTCATTGTGGGCGGCCAGGCCGGCCAGTTCTATCCGCCCATCGGCGCAGACGACGGCGGGGTCGAGCGGGACCCCGTTCAGCGTGATTTCGTGCACCGCGGCAGCGATCAGGTCCGCATACGTCACCGCGCCGGGCTCCACACAGCCGAAGCTGATCACCGACGTCGACCCGAATATCTTCTCACCCCTGGTCAGGTTCACAGTGATGTCGTACGACACGGCATTGAGCAGCCTGGCCCGTTCCCGTGTCTGGGCTCGGGTGATCTCCGCGAGTGGCATCGGCGTCCTTTCCCTGCGATTAACCAGCGATCAAGCAGGCAGCGCGCGGGACTGCAGCGCGCGGTCGATGATGTCCCGGGACTCGATAAGCGCCCGGACCATTGACGGATCCCGGTCCTGTCCGGCCAGGAACTCATCGATCCGGCTGAGTAGCTCAGGTGAGGCCGAGAAGTACGGGAACAGGCCATCACCGAGCAGCCGCTTGAGGTGATCGCCGCGGGTCTCCCAGATCATCGGAAGCATCTCGAAGTACTCCTCGACGTACGGAGCAAGCAGGTCAGCGTGCTCCGGCTGGCCGAATCCGGCGGCGACTGCCGTCACGCCCTCGTGCCCGAGTTCCTCGGTCTCGGCCATCAGCCGCCAGGCTTCTGCCTTGTGTTCAGCGTCGGGAATCGAGGCGCTGCAGGCCGCCGCGTGCCGGCGCCCGGCGTCGGTCGGGTCCCGCGCGAGTTCCGAGTCGATGTCGGCATCGCCCGCCCGGCCCACGGCGGCAAGCCGCCGCAGCAAGGCCCACCGCAGCTCGGTGTCGACCACCAGCCCTGGCACTTCGGTGCGGCCAGAAAGCAGCCCGGCCAGGAAATCGAGTTGCTCCGGCGTCACTGCGGTCCAGCCGAGCAGCTGAATCCAGGCCAGCTGATGGTCGCTGCCGGGTTCGGCCGCGCGCAGCAACTCCAGCGCGGCGGTGGCCAGCTGGTCCTTGCCGGCCGGCAGCCACTGCGGGTCAGCGGTCAAGGCCATCAGCCGGGACGCGGTCATGTGCAGGATCTGCAGCACCGATACGGCCGGCTCGCTGCCCATGCCGCCGACCAGGATCTGCACGAATGCGGGCACGGACAGCTCGGCCCGCTGCACCATGTCGAGCACCGCGCTCCAGCAAACGGTGCGGGCCAGGGAGTCAGTGAAGTCACCGATCGACTCGATCAAGGTGGCCAGTGAGCGGTCGTCGAACCGGACGATGGCATAGCTCAGGTCATCGTCGTTGAGCAGGATCAGGTCGGGCTGCGCAGCACCCGCCAGGTCAGGCACCTCGGTCCGCGGGCCGGCCACGTCCGCCTCGACCCGGTGCGTGCGCACCAGCGCGCCATCGCTGGCCCGGTTGTACAGGCCGATCGCGATGCGATGCGGGCGGAGGGTGGGGTACTCCGCGGGTGCCTCCTGACGGACGGTGAACCGGCTGAACCGGCCACGGGAGTCCAGCGAGAATTCGCTGCGGAGCGTGTTCGGCCCCGCGGTCTGCAGCCAGGCCTTGGCCCAGTCGCCCAGGCTGCGCTCCGAGCTCGCCTCCAGCGCGCGCAGCAGGTCCGCCAGCGTGGCGTTCTCCCAGCGGTGATCGGCGAAATACGCCCTGATGCCGGCCACGAAGTTCGCCCGGCCGACGTGGGCAGCGAGCTGCTTCAGTACCGACGCGCCCTTGGCGTAGCTGATCCCGTCGAAGTTCGCGATCGCCTCGCTCAGCGTCGCCACGTCGGCCGCGATCGGGTGCGTGGTCGGGAGCTGATCCTGCATGTAACCCCAGGTCTTGCGGGATCCGGAGAACGTGGTCCAGGCATCGGCGAACCTGGTGCCCTCCGCGCTCGCCAGCGCCGCGCTGAACTCAGCGAACGACTCGTTTAGCCACAGGTCGTCCCACCAATTCATGGTGACCAGGTCGCCGAACCACATGTGCGCCATCTCGTGCAGGATCACCGTGGCACGTAGCTCATACATCATGTCGGTGACCTTGGAACGGAATAGCAGCCGCTCCGAGAATGTGACGCAGCCGGCGTTCTCCATCGCGCCGGCGTTGAACTCGGGCACGAACACCTGGTCATATTTTTCGAAGGGGAACGGGGACCGGAACAGGTCGGTGAAGTAATCCAGGCCCTGCCCGGTGAGGGCGAACATGTCCGCAGCCTCCAGGTAAGGCGCCAGGGACTGCCTGCAGGCGAGGCCCAGCGGGATCGCCTGGCCGTGCGAAGTGTGCGTCGAGGTCACCAGGTGATAGTCACCGGCCACTACTGCAGTGAGGTAGGTCGATATCCGCGGGGTGGGCGGGAAGTGCCAGGTCGCATGGTCATTGCCAGCGCCGCCGGGGCCGGTCGGCTCCGGCGCTGGCGTCGGCTGGTTCGACAGCACAATCCAGCCTGCGGGCGCGGTGATGTGGAAGGTGAAGGTGGCTTTCAGGTCCGGCTGCTCGAAGTTCGCGTACACCCGGCGAGCATCAGCGGGCTCGAGGTTGGTGTAGCAGTAGACCCGGCCGTCTGCGGAGTCGGTGGCACGGTGCATACCCTTGGCGTCGAAGGTATAACGGCAGTCGGCGACGACCCGCAGTTCGTTGCGGGCAGCCAGGGCAGGCAGTGCGATCCGCCCGTCCGCGCAGGCAGTCTCGGGGTCGATCGGAGTCCCGTTCAGCGTGATCTCGTGTACGGTCTCGGCAACCAGGTCGGCATAGCTGGACGCGCCCGGCTCAGCGCAGTCGAAGGTGATCACCGAGACCGACCGGAAGATCTTCTCGCCGCGGGTCAGGTCGAGCTGGATGTCGTAAGAGTCGACACGCAACAAGCCGGCCCGGTGGCTGGTCTCGTTGCGGGTTATCTCGGCGATCTGCATGACGGCGGTCCCTCGTTGTTGTAGCCGACGCTGGCTGCCCCCAGGCTAGGACACCGAACGCCGGCGCACGCGCCAGCCCCCAGGCCGCTGAACCAGCTCAGGTCATCCATTTCCGGCGCCGATCCGTCCTATCTGATGAAACTTGGTACTTGCCGTACCCGGTCGGCAAGATCCAGTATCTGGCTAGGGACCATAACGGGGAGGCGGCCGTGGACGAGACTATTACGTGCCTGGTCAGGGGGCCTGCCAGCCGTTATCCGCGCGGTTATGTATGGCTCATTCCGGCGTGGCTGGCCATTGCGGCGGCGTTGGTCGCATTTGCCAGCTACCAGCTCGCCCATGAGCTGCCACTATGGTTCGGCGCCACGGAGCTCGCCGCGCTACTGATGGCGGCGGCTACCCTCATGGGCGTGCTTGCCACCGTCCGTCGGCACGCCTTCCGGGCCAACGCGCACGGGATCTGGCTCGGCGTGCTCACCAACCGCAAGCGGCCGAAGCTGCGTCAGGTGCACTTGGCCTGGCCGGAGGTCGACCAGCTGCGGATGGTAGCGCGCCGTTACGGCCTCCTGCTGGAGATCCGGCTCAGCCCGGCCGCCCGGATCGTGCACCGGCCCGGCTTGGCGAAACAGGCGCTGCTGCTGCTCGGCGTCCTGCTCGTGCCATTTGGTCTCGGCCGCGGCCAGCCTGCCCTGACCTCGCCGGTCGCGGACCCGCCTCGGTACCTGATCAAGCTGTGCGACGTTACTCCGGCCGAGCTGAGCGCAGCGCTAGCGGCGATAGCGCCGGACGCTCTGCCAGTCCGGCAGCTGCCGAAGAAGGGTGCACTGCGCTTTACCATCCCGCCGCCGCGCAGGGCGGAGGGACGGCGCCTTGCGTCCGTTCAGCAGCAGCCCATAACGACTGATGAGCGTCAGCTGATTGAGCCCGGGCGCTAGTGGCCGACGCCGCGCGTTCCGGGCGGCTGCGAGCACGCCATCGAGTCGCATGCGAGTCGATCGGATGCCAGGTCCGCGCGGGTCGGGCGGCCATGGCCGAGGTCACTAGGATGACTGCGATGGACATGATCTCCTTTGGCTCGGTCTTCCTCGAGCTTGTCTTCGGGCACGTGCCCGCCTTGCCCAGGCCCGGCCAGGAGATCTTCGCCGAGGAGTTCGCGATATCCTGCGGCGGCGCGGTGACCAGCGCCACCGCGGCTGCGCGCACGGGCGTGCGGGCCGGCGTGTGCACCAGGCTCGGCAATGATCTTGGCGGCCGGGTGGTTGCCGAGCACTGCGAGCGCGAAGGCGTAGACCTGTCACCATCGGTCCGGGTGCCTCGGCCTGCGACTGGCATCACGATGGTGCTCAACTACGACGGCGACCGGTCGTTCGTGACGCACCTGCCGTCGATCCCCGCGAGCGAACCGCCTGAGCGCGCCCGCTGGCTCGAGGTGCTGCGCAGCCGCCGGCCTAGCTGGATCTACGTGCACGCGGGGCCGGGCCTGACCGACTTCCTGCAGGCGGCCCGCGACCAGGACACCAAGGTGGTCCTGGACGTGTCACTGAACGAGATCGGCCCTTGGAGCGAGGCCGTGCTCGACTGCATTCCGCTCGCGGACGTCTTCACCCCCAACCGGTCCGAGCTGCTCCAGCTCACCCGCGCGACTTCCCTGGACGAGGCCCTTGCGATAGGCAGCACCTGGGGCACGCCAGTGGTCGTCAAGCTGGGAGCCGACGGGGCGCTTATCACCGGTCCCGACGGCGTGGTCAGGGTGGGCGACGGGGTCGCCCACGTGGATGTGGCCGACCTCACCGGGGCAGGTGACTCGTTTGCCGGCGCCATGATCGGCAGTCTGCTGCGCGGTGCGCCGCTGGCCGATGCCGTTATCGCGGCCAACAAGGCTGGCTCGGCGGCCGTCGGACGGCTCGGGGCCGTAGGCCCAGTGCACGTCGAAGGCCTTAGCACGGCCATCCCGCTCGCCACCTCAGCTGTGTCGCCAACCACCACAGGAGAGATCAGCGCATGAAACTCACCATTCTCGGCGGCGGCGGCGTGCGGATGCCGGCGTTCGTCCGCTCGGTTCTGACGGGCGGAGCGCACCACTTCGACGAGATCTGCCTGCTAGAGCCGGATCAGGTCCGGCGTGACACGACGGGCAGACTGGCAGTCGAGCTAGCCGCGGCGCTCGGGCGGCCTGGCAGCGTCACGGTGACGCCCGATGCGGCGCAGGCGCTAACCGGCGCGGACTTCGTCTTCTCCGCCCTGCGGGTCGGCGGCGACCGGGGCAGGGTCATCGACGAGCAGGTCGCGCTGCAGCGCGGCGTCGTCGGCCAGGAGACCACCGGCCCCGGTGGCTTCGCGATGGCGATGCGGACCATCCCGGTCGTGCTGTCCTACTGCGAGCTGCTGCACAAGTACGCACCGGATGCGACCTTGATCAACTTCACCAACCCGGCCGGCTTGATTACGCAGGCCATCTGCGATCAGGGTCTGGTCAGGGCGGTCGGTGTCTGCGACACCCCTGGCGGCACCATCGAGCACCTCGCGACCTTTCTACGCGGCGGCCATGCGATGAATTTTGGCTACTCGGGCCTCAATCACCTGGGCTGGATTACCTCGGCCGTGGTCGACGGCGAGGACCGGCTCGGCGAGCTGCTTGACCGTTTCACCGAACTGCAGGCGTTCGACCACCGCTTCGCCGCCTTCGACCCCTCGCTGGTCCGCACCGTCGGCGCGCTGCCGACCGAGTACGTCTTCTACTACTACGACCCGGAGCGGTACCTGCGCAGCGTTGCCGCCGCTGGCGCCAGCCGCGGCCAGGACATCCTGCGGCTGAACGATGAGATGCTCACCGCGGTTGGCAAGGCGTTCGCCGACGGCGACGTGCACGATGCCTGGGCGGCGTACGCGCGGCTGCTCGGCGTCCGCCGCGATACCTACATGCGCACGGACATGGAGGGCGCCAGCGGCCAGGACGAGGCCAGGGCCCGGCAGGCAGCGCAGCCTCACCCGGCGCTGGACAGCACCGGCGTCGGTGGCTACGAGGGCCTTGCGCTGCGCGTCATCGACGGCCTGACCGGCAGGCGGAACGAAAGGGTGATCGTGAACGTGCCGAACGATGGCGGCGTGATCGGTGCTTTGGACCGCGGCGACATCGTGGAGGTGCCGTCGGAAGTAACGCCGGCCGGCCTGGCACCGGTACCGGTACCTGACCTGCCGCGTTCGGCCAGGGCGCTCGTCGAGCAGGTCAAGGAGTACGAGCGCACCGCGGTGCGGGCCGCGATGAGCGGAGACGCCGACCTGGCCGCCGTGGCGCTCGCCTTGCATCCGCTCGTCCCCGGCAGCACCGTGGCGCGCGAACTGCTGGCCGCCTACCGCGAGCAGCACGGCCAGTCCCTTGCGTATCTGAACTAGTAAGGAGCAGCAGAATGGCACACGAGGTCAAGGGCGTCATCGCCGCCGCTAAGGGCGCCCCGGTCAGCGTCACCACCATGGTAGTGCCCGACCCGGGTCCGGGTGAGGCACTGGTCGCGATCCAGGCGTGCGGCGTGTGCCATACCGACCTGCATTACCGCGAGGGCGGCATCGGCGAGGACTTCCCGTACCTGCTCGGCCACGAGGCGTCCGGCCTGGTGGAGGCCGTCGGCCCGGACGTCACTGGCCTGCAGCCCGGCGATTTCGTGATCCTCAACTGGCGAGCGGTCTGTGGCCAGTGCCGGGCCTGCCTGCGCGGCCGTCCGTGGTACTGCTTCGCCACTCACAACGCCACCCAGAAAATGACGCTGGCCGACGGAACGCCGCTGTCGCCAGCCCTCGGCATCGGCGCGTTCGCGGAGAAGACCCTGGTCGCGGCCGGCCAGTGCACCAAGGTGAACGCCTCGATCAAGCCCGAGGTGGCCGGGCTGCTCGGCTGCGGCGTGATGGCTGGGCTGGGCGCGGCGCTGAACACCGCTGCTGTGACGCGCGGCGACTCGGTCGCCGTCATTGGCTGCGGTGGCGTCGGGAACGCCGCCATCCTCGGCGCCTCGCTCGCCGGGGCGCGGACTGTTATCGCAGTTGACGTGGACGACCGGAAGCTGGACTGGGCTCGCCAGTTCGGCGCCACCCACACGGTGAACTCACGCGATGCCGACCCCGTCGAGAAGATCAGAGACCTTACCGAAGGTAACGGCGCTGATGTCGTCATCGAGGCCGTGGGCCGGCCTGAAACATATAAGCAGGCGTTTTACGCCCGCGACCTGGCCGGCACGGTCGTCCTGGTCGGCGTTCCGACGCCGCAGATGCAGCTGGAGCTGCCGCTGCTCGACGTATTCGGCCGTGGCGGCGCACTGAAGTCCTCCTGGTACGGCGACTGCCTGCCGTCGCGCGACTTCCCGATGCTGGTCGACCTGCACCTGCAGGGCCGGCTGCCGCTGGACAGGTTCGTTTCCGAGACGATCGCGCTGGACGCGGTCGAGGAGGCGTTCGCCAAGATGCACCGCGGGGAGGTGCTCCGCTCGGTCGTGGTGCTATGACGCGCCCGCGCGAGTCGTCAGGGCACGCCGCCGGACCGGGCGTGACCAGGATCGCGATGTGGTCCGGCCCGCGCACGGTCTCGACCGCGCTGATGCGCTCATTCGGTAACCGGCCGGACACGGTGGTCGTGGACGAGCCACTGTATGCCTACTACCTGGTCCGCGCTGGGGTGCCGCATCCGGGCCGGGATGAGATCGTCGCGAGCATGTCCGCCGACTGCACGCAGGTGCTTACGCACCTCACCGAGGCCCCGCTGCCGGCCGGCAAGACGCTCTACTACCAGAAGCACATGACGCATCACTTGCTGCCGGAGGTGGACCGGACCCTGCTCGGCTCGCTCTCGCATGCGTTCCTCATCCGCGATCCCCGACGGCTTTTGGCTTCCTACGCCAGGGTCAGGTCACAACCCACGCTTGCCGATCTCGGGCTGCAGCAGCAGGCTGAGATATTCCGGGCGTTCGGCGGCCCGGTGATCGACTCGGCCGACATCTTGCGCGACCCGCCCGCGGCGCTGGCGGCACTCTGCGACGCGCTCGGGGTGCGGTTCGACCCCGCCATGCTGTCCTGGCCAGCTGGCCCGCGGCCGACTGACGGAGTCTGGGCGCGCTACTGGTACGGCAGCGTGTGGAAGTCGACTGGGTTTGGCCCGTACCGCGAACCAGCTGCAGACGAGCTGCCCGCCGAGCTGGAGCCACTGGCCGCACGGTGCCAGCCGTACTACGAGGAACTCGCAGCGCACCGGTTGCGCCCATGACGCCGGTCCACAACGCTAGGCAAAGGTGGCCGGCGGGCTGGCCAGACTCTGGGGAGGAACCGTGCTCCAGTCATTCGACGAGCGCAACCGCGACCTAATCGTCAGCGTCGGCGGCCGGCTCACGCACCGGGACCAGGCCGCGGTCAGCCCGTTCGACTCGGTCGTCCAGGGTGGCGACGCTGTCTGGGAGGGCCTTCGGCTGTACAACGGGAGGATCTTCCGGCTCGGCGAGCACCTGGCCCGGTTGCGCCGGTCCGCGCAGGCGCTGGCGTTCACGCGAATCCCGTCTGACGCCGAGATCACCGGCGAGATCCGCCGTACCCTCGCCGCGAACCAGATGACTGACGGCGTACATATCCGGCTTACGCTGAGCCGGGGTGTGAAGATCACCAGCGGCATGGACCCTCGGCTGAACCAGTCCGGGCCGACGCTCATCGTGCTAGCCGAGCACAAGGCCCCTGTCTACGACGCCGGCGGGATCACGCTCATCACCGCCAGCGTCCGGCGCGCGGCTCCCGACACCCTGGATCCCAAGATCCACCACAACAACCTGCTGACATCGATCCTGGCGAAGATCGAGGCGAACGCCGCGGGCGCCGACGACGCGGTCATGCTCGATCAGCGCGGTTTTGTCGCCGAGACCAATGCCACGCACCTCTTCCTGGTCAGCGGTGATCACCTGGGCACGCCATCAACGGCTGCCTGCCCGGAAGGAATCACCAGGCAGGCCGTGCTGGAGCTGGCCGCCACCGCTGGCATCAGCTGCACGGTCGGCGACTACAGCCTGACCCAGCTGTACAGCGCGGACGAACTTTTCGTCACCGGCACGATGGGGGGCCTGACTCCGGTGCTGGCCCTGGATGGCCGCGTCATCGGCACTGGCAAGCCGGGTCCGGTCACGGCGCGGCTGACTGACCTGTTCGCCGGGCTAACTGCCGACAGCGGCACACCGGTCTGCTAACCATGGCCTACCTTGGCAGCCGCCGCCTGCTGCTCTCGCCGGGGTCTCCCGGCATGTCCGGTCGGGTGTGCTGATAATGGCGGCATGACTACGCCAGGCGAAGTCCCGTCAGTCGCCCTGCCCGGTGGCCGACAGCTGCCGCTCGTCGGATTCGGTACTTGGAAGCTGAGGGGCCGCGCCGCGCATGATGCGGTCGTTGCTGCCCTCGCGGCCGGTTACCGGCACCTGGACACCGCGACCATGTACGGTAACGAGGCCGAGGTCGGGCAGGCGCTGCGCGACAGCGGCATCGACCGGGCTGAGGTATTCCTGACTACCAAGATCAGGCCGTCTGACGGGGGCCGCGCTGGCGCCGTACTACAAGCTTCATTGCGTGCGCTCGGCACCGACTACCTGGACCTGTGGCTGGTGCACTGGCCCCCGGCTCGCATCGCCGACAACCGGCAGCTGTGGCACGAACTCGTGGCTTTCCAGGCGGCTGGCCAGGTCCGGGACATCGGAGTGAGCAACTACGACCTTGATCAGCTTGACGACCTCAAGGCCGCGTCAGGGCGCGCGCCGTCGGTGAACCAGGTGCACTGGAGCCCTGCTCGCTTCGATCCGGCCATCCTCGCCGGTCATCAGCGCCGTGGCGTAACCCTGGAGGGCTACAGCCCGCTGCGGGACACTAACCTCGACGACCCGGCGCTTACGAAGATCGCGGCTGCGCATGGCGTGACGGCAGCTCAAGTGGTGCTGCGCTGGCATCTCGAGCACGGCATCCCGGTGATTCCGAAGTCCTCGCAGCCGGACCGGGTCAGGGCCAACTTCGACTTGTTCGGCTTCAGGCTATCGCCTGCGGAGGTAGCCAGCATCGACGCGCTCGGCCGCTAGAAACTCGGGCTCCGGCGACGGGAGGCTGGTCCAGCATGGCCGTCCGCTGTCGGTCTGCCTCTTGCGGACTGATAATCAGGGCATGACACAACCGCCGGCCGCCTTCCTGCCGTCACATAACGGCTTTGCCTTCACCAATTCCTGGCCATCGGCCCCAGCCGTGTCGGTACCTACGCCGTTCGGCAGCGTCGGCATCGGCAACGCCGCGTTAGGGCTCTGCGGCGGGATGGTGTTCGCAGCGCTGGACTACTGGCAAGCCCGAGCCGTGCCACCGGTCGCCCAGCCAGCGCCCGGCACGCCGCTGTTCCGGTTCATCGTCAAGCGCCTGATCGATTCGTGGCACGTCCCGGCCGGAGTCGCCGAGTACTACCAGTGGATGAACCTGCCGGACGCAGACACTAGCTTCAGTGTTCTCGGCCGGACTCTGGTCAGTCAGCGCGGCGTGTCCTGGCGGACGATTGCTCAGCAATGGCCTCAAGTCAAGGCAAGCATCGATAACGGCCAGCCAGCGGCGCTGGGCCTCGTTACGGTGGCGTCAGCCAGTCCCGGCATGCTCGGGCACAACCATCAGGTACTGGCCTATGCCTACCAGCTGGCAGGTTCCGCCGTGACGCTGCGGGTCTACGACCCCAACACCGGCCAGTCCGACGGCGTGCACATCCAGTTCAGCACGTCAGCGCCGACAACGGCCACGACCTTCGCGCACAACATCAACATCGGCTGGCCGGTACGGGGCTTCTTCCTGACGGCCTACTCGCCTGTCGCGCCGCCGGGCGCTGTCGGACCCGCTGGCTAGGGTGACGGCCGCCGCGCGGCTAGCCCGTCTGGATCACGGCGGCAGGGTCTTGCGCAGCGCAAGGATCTGAGCCACCGCCGCCTGGAAGGTGGCGTGGTTGAGCTTGCCGTTGTTGTAGCCGGTCAGCAGCCCACTCGCGCACTGCGTGCCTTCGGTCACGGTCATCGCGGCGCTGAGGATCAGGTCCATGCCGGCCTCAGCGGCCAGCAGCGACTTGTTCGCCGTGGTGCCGTAAGCCCGGAGGGCACCCGCGCCGATGGCGTCTGTGATGGTGACGCCGGTGAAATTCAGCTGTTTCCGCAGGCGGTCTTGCACGATGGTTTGCGACAGCCCGGCCGGGCGGCTCGGGTCAAACGCCGGGTACACCGCCCAGGAAACCATGACCAGCTTCACCCCGGCGCTGATCGCCGCCTTGTACGGGTACATATCCCTCGCGACCAGCGTGCCCCGCGAGACGTTGAGGGTAACAGGCACCATGTCAGTGTCCTGGCTCGCGGTCGCTGCGCCGAGGCCAGGGAAATGCTTTGCCGTGGCGGCCACCTTGCCGGCCTGCTGGGCCGTGATGAAGGCAGCGCCCAGCGCCGACACGACGGTCGGCCTCATGCTGTAGGACCGCTGGAACTGATCGTCGAAGTCACCGGGCTGGCGGTACACGTCCAGGACTGGCGCCAGGTTCACGTTCATGCCGGTGCTGAGCAGGTTCGCTGCAGCGTTCTTCCCGGCGCTGGTCGCGGCCGCCACCGCCGCTGACAGCGGCGTGATCTGGCCTATCTGCTTCTCTGACAACCTGGGCGCGCCCGGCAGCCGGCGAACCTCGCCGCCCTCCTGGTCGGTCATCAGTAGCAGCGGGTAGGCACGCGCGGGGTTGCTCGTGCTGTTGTTCGCCGCGATCAACTGCTTGATCGCGCCGGTGATTTGCGCGCGACTGGTGATGTTCTTGCCGAAGAAGATCACTCCGCCCGCCTGACCCTTCCGGATCAGCGACAGCAGGCTGGCCGGCGGACTCACGCCGGAATAACTGAAGATCACACGCTGGCCCGCTAGCTGGGCAGGCGAAAGCTGAGCGAGCAGCGGCTTCGCCTCGCTGAGCGCGGCCGCCTGGACGGCCGCGAGCGTGTGTGCGGTGCCGGGCACTGGCGCGGCCACGTTCCCCTCCTTAGGGCTCGATGTTGGCCCGGGGCGCTGTCCGCCTGGTGGCGTTGCTGCGTTGACTGCGCCTGCGCTGCCGCTGAACGCGACGGCCAGGATGATGCCCATGGCAGCGCCGGACGACCTCAGCCACAGGTATTGCTGGCGCACGGTGGCAGTGCCTCTCCGGGCCACGCGCGCTGCGCACTTGCCTGTGCTCGTGCCTGGGGAACGCGCCTGCCCTCTGGCCCCATGCTACGAACGGATAGCGACGATTGCACCGAAGATGGCCAGAATGTAGGGCTACAGCCGCAAAGCCACCCAGGTCAGGACGGCAGGCTCGCCCGCAGCTGCAGCAGCTGCGCGAGCTGTGCTTCAAAGGCCTGCTTGGGCAGCGCGCCGGTCCGGTAGCCGTTTTCCAGGCCAGCCAGGCACTTCCAGCCCGGCAGCGGCTTGATAGCCGTGCACAGCAGGGCGTCCATGCCAGCCCGCGCGGCCAGCATGGTCTTGTTCTGCAGGGAGCCGTACGCACGCAATGCGGCGGCGCCGAGTGCATCAGTGATCGTTACCCCGGGGAACCCGAGCCGGCGCTGAAGCTCCCCCTGCACGATCGTGGGCGACAGCGCCGCCGGGAGCCTGGGGTCAAGTGCCGGGTAGTTCGCCCAGGACACCATGGTGAGCTTCGCGCCAGCCTTAAAGGCGGCCCGGTACGGCAGCTCGTCAACTGACCGCAGGGTGTGGGCGGACAGGTTGATGGTGACCGGCTGGAGATCGGTGTCGGCGTGGGTGCTGGCGGCGCCAAGGCCGGGAAAGTGCTTAACGGTCGCGGCGACGTGCCCGGCCTGCTGTGCGCGGACGAAGGCAGCCCCGGCCGCCGCCACGACGAGAGGGTTCATGCTGTAGGAGCGGTGGAACTGATCGTCGAAATCGCCGGGCTCACGGTAGACGTCGAGGACCGGGGCCAGGTTGAGGTTCATGCCGACGCCGCGCAGGTTCGCGGCCGCGCCCTTGCCTGCCGCGGCTGCCTGCGCGGCAGGCGACGCGGACGCGCCGATTTGCGCCTCCGATTCGAGCGGTGCGCCAGGCAGCCGGCGGACCTCACCGCCTTCCTGGTCGGTCATCAGCAGCAGCGGGTAGTTGCGAGCGGGGTTCTCGGGGCTGTCATTTGCCGCGATCATCTGCGCGATCACACCCCGGAGCTGGGCTTCGGTGGAGATGTTGAAGCTGAAGAAGATGACGCCACCCACGTCGCCATGGCGGATCTGGGACAGCAATCCCCTCGGCGCAGTCAGGCCGTTGTAGCTGTAGATGACGCGCTGGCCAGCCATCTGGCGGGGTGTCAGCTTGGCGATCTCGTGAGCCTGGGCTCGCAGCGAGCTCAGCTGGGCGGCTGTCGCTACGGCGGCATTGCCCTGGACGGCCTGGGCGGCCTTGCGGGCCACGCTGGCTGCGTTCGTCGGCGCACGGGAAGGCCCGTGCATGCTCGACGGCCGGGACGTTGATGTCGGAGCCGGGGTCGACGGGGCTCGCGATTCCGACGAGCCGGCGGATGATGCGGTCGGGCTGGTTCCGGCCGGGCTGGTACCCGAGCCGCTGCCGCCGCAGCTGGCAACGGTCGCGAGGGCGCCTGCGGCGACTGCGCAGGCTGCGGAATACCAGAGCCGTTGAGTGCGCAAAAGGGAGATACCTCCGTGGCCCGGCCAGAACTGCGACCGCCTCGTGCGAGTGAGCCTCGCGCGTGAACGGCCAAACTGCGTGAAACGGCACGAACTGCAGTACTGCCCGGTACGCCGCCACTATAGCCGCTTCGCACTGCCGTCAGGCTCACCAGCGACCCCGGTGCACCACCTCATCGAACGGGCGCCGGTCCGGGCGCTGGATGGGCGCGAGCGGCCGGTCCGCGGGGTAACCGAGCGAGATCAGGAACGCGCAAGTCTTGTCGTCCGGCAGTCCGAGCAGGCTCCGAGCCAGGTCCTGATCGCCGACTGCCGAGTGCCCGCTGCCGATGCCGAGGTCAGCGGCGGCCAGCATCATGCTCATGGTGGCCTGGCCAAGATCGAACTGGGTGCGCCGCTCTGCGCCGGGATCGCCGCTGACGATCATCGCGATGGTGGCGGCCGATCCGGCCACGTGGCCAGCACCCACCCACACCTTCGCCAGTTCCTGTAGCTGGTCTTTATCGGTGACCAGGACGAAATCCCACGGCTGGGTATTCCTGGACGATGGCGACCGGCGGCCGGCCTCTAGAATGCGATCAAGGTCCGCAGCACTCACTGGCTGGGTGGTGTAGGACCGGACATTGCGGCGCGAGATGATGGCGTCCCATGTTTCCATGCCGGACCCAACACCGCGGCGCCCCGTTTCATTCTTCGGCGGCCCGCTGTCAGAGGGCGGCAGTACGCTTCCCTCGCTATTCACCATCCAGAGATTGTGCCGCCGAGGGCTCGGCGGCGTCGGGAGGGAACGATGGTCACGCGCACCACTCCTTGGCCGACCGGCACGCCGTGCTGGGTCGACCTCGGCGTCTCTGACATACCGAAGGCCATAGCGTTCTATGGCGGGCTGTTCGGCTGGGATATCCAAGAAGGCCCACCGGAGGCCGGCGGGTACGCGATGGGCCAGATCGGCGGCATGTCCGTCGCGGGCATCGGGTCGAAGATGGATCCGAACATGCCAACCGTGTGGACGACTTACCTCGCGACCGATGATGCCGATGCGACCGCGGCCAGGATCAAGGCGGCCGGCGGCCAGGTCCTGATGGAGCCGTTCGACGTCATGGACGTCGGCCGGATGTTCGTCGCCGTGGACCCTGGCGGTGCCGCCTTCGGCGTCTGGCAGGCACGCGCGCATTCCGGCGTCCAGCTGGCGAACGAGCCCGGCTCGCTTATCTGGAGCGAGAACATGAGCCGGAACTATGAGGGAAACAAGGCCTTCTACAACTCGGTGTTCGGATACAGCTTCGGCGACATCGGGGCCGAGGGCATGAACTACGCGACGCTCGACCTCGATGGCAAGACCGTCGGTGGCATCGGCGAGACCGGCGCCGACCAGCCAGCCGACATGCCGGCCTACTGGGGGACGTACTTCGCCGTGGCGGACACTGACGACGCCGTCCAGAAGGCCACCGAGCTGGGCGGGAGCGTCATCGCGCCCGCCTGGGACAGCCCGTACGGCCGGATGGCAGTTGTCAGCGACGACCAGGGCGCGACGTTCGCGCTGATGTCGGCTACGCCGGAGGAGCCGGGCTAGACCCGCCAGTAAAGTCCTCGCCCGCTAGACCTCGCCGACGCCTCAGTCGGCGAGGTTTGCGGCAGCGGCAGAACCGGCCTGCTCGGCGCTAGCTGCCGGCATGAGGAGGCGTGCGGTCCGGTGCGCCGTAGACCGCGCCCATGAGCCGCTGACCGCCAGCCCCCGTACACCGATCGCGACGCGACGAGCCGATCTGCCTGCTCGTGGATGCCACGCCCGCGGCGACCCCGGCTTGAGAACGCGGCATGCCCGAGACGGTGCTGTTGGTGACAGGCGCGTTCACCATGCCGAACCCGAGGCCGAAGAACAGGTAACTCGTGACCAGTATTGCTGTCGGCGTTGCGGTCGCG
>JBKQTJ010000063.1:0-6084 GCA_052143255.1 Streptosporangiaceae bacterium
GGGTACTGCTGGCCGAGCGCGAGGAACCGCTCCAGCAGACCGCGCTGGTCCATCACCTCGATGCTGCGCGCGTGCAGGCCGAGCGAGCGCACAATCCTGGTCGGTGCCGCGTCCTTCTCCAGCACCAGCGCGTGCACGCCGTGCAGCCGCAACTCGCCGGCCAGCATCAAGCCAGTCGGTCCGCCTCCGACCACGATCACGTCAAACATGAAGACCCCCATCCGGCAAGGCTGCATTCCGGCCGGCTGCCCCGCGCACTTCCGCAGCGCGCACATCCGCACCCCGCGCCTCCGGCAAAGCACCTACTCGCGAATCCCCGAATCGGTGATTACCACTGGTTCTGGCCTCGGTCGGAGATTCTGCACCACGACGCAGGCCTTGCCGCAAGACCCCCAGTGCGCTATACGCTGAGAGCGGCAGGGAGCAGGTGCTCTCCTTGCCTTCTTGTTGTCCGTACTGGAAGGACAAGCCCCCCGAAGCAGTGACCGCCACGCACGGCGATGCCGGCGGTCCCAGCCGATCACGCCCTCAGCGCGGCCACGAGCGGATGGGTCAGCGTGTTAGCTGATCCTTGCATGCAGGCGCCTGGTGCTCCGCGTCGGCGACGTCATGGCCACGCCATGTTGGCCGCCATCAAGGCGCATACCGCGCGGCAGCTGAGCCGGTTGCGTGGAGATGAGGGCGGCGGAGTGTCGCCGGGATGGGATCGTTCACCGGGGCACAGGACTGGGCGCACAATCATGAGGTGAGCGTGAAACTGAATCACACCATCGTCGCGTGCCACGACCAGCAGCGGTCGGCGAGCTTCCTGACGGGGATCCTCGGCTTGCAGGCGCCAGCCAGGTTCGCGCACTTTCTCGTGGTTGAAGCCGACAACAATGTCTCACTGGACTTCGCGGAGACTACAGGACCGATCACGCCACAGCACTACGCCTTCCTGGTTGGTGAGGAAGAATTCGACGCGGCCTTCGGCCGGATCTGCGGCCAGGGCCTGCAGTACTGGGCCGATCCGGGCCGGACCCGGCCGGGCGTGATCAACCACCGGGATGGCGGCCGCGGCGTTTACTTCGAAGACCCAGCCGGTCACCTGCTGGAAATCCTCACCCGGCCCTACGGCAGCGGCGGCTAGCACCTTGGCACCCAGCGGAGCCGGCTCAAAATACGGACCTCGCCCCGGGACGTCCTGTGGCTGTTCGGCAACGCTTCGGCGGGCTTCATGTTCCTGAAAATGTCGACGCACCGCCATTCAACGACATACGCGTGCGCCGCGCGCTCAACCTCGCGCTCAACCGCAGGCAGATCCTCAACTCCAATGGCGGCCCTCGCTGCGCAGCCGGCCTGCCAGATCCTGCCTCCGCAGATACCTGGCTACCGTCGGTACTGCCCGTACACTCGCGATCCAGGCGCCGATGGCCGCTGGCGCGGGCCGGACATTAATCTGGCGCGGCGACTGGTCGCCCTTGAACGTGTCCTGAGTGCTCGAGCCGACGGCTCGCCTTGGCTCGACCGTGCCCGGCAAACCATAGCTGCCGCACGCGCCATTGAGCAGGCGAGTCCGGACAGCGCATTCGTGCTCGCTTACGACGCGGCACGCTAAGCATGCACAGCCCTGCTCGCTCAGCAGGGCCTCCGTCCTACGACATCCGGCGGCCACTATCCGGGTCGAGGAGTCCGTGAGGGCTCAGTTCGGAACGATCCTGCGGCCGTTCGGTGCCCTTCGACGGCGACGCAACGAGCTCGAGTACCCGCTGGACCCAGCCGACAGAGCCATCGTCGCTGAGACTGCCAACGGAATCCGGGCCGCCGCCGAACTGATCGACGCCGCCGCGAAGATACTTCCCAGTCTCGGGTTCTTCTGAGCACGACGGTCACGACAGCGTCGAGAGCCTAGAAAGCGGCGGTGATCGCATCAGCCACGTCGTCGGGTGACGGTCGGAGGTGCGCCGCGAGTTCGGCCGCAAAGCGCGCCAGGGGCTCCGTCGGATAGCCTCGGCATCTCGCGGCGAGTCATCGGAGGATTCATGCACGTGGTCGAGCGGCACGTCGATCTGGGTGACGTTCAGTTGTCGATCGCGGAAGCGGGTGCCGGCCGCCGCCCGTTGCTGCTGGTGCATGGCTTCACCGGGGCGAAAGAGGACTTCACCCGTGGCTTGACCGTCTGGCCGGCGCCGGCTGGCATGCGGTTGCGCCCGATCTGCGCGGCCACGGTGCGAGCTCCAAGCCGGCCGCCGACGCTGCTTACTCGTTCGACATCCTGGCCGACGACGTGCTGCGCCTGGCCGACGCGCTCGGCTGGGAGCGGTTCGTGCTGCTCGGGCACTCCATGGGCGGCATGGTCGCGCAGTTCATGGCGCGGAAGGCAGCAGCCAGACTTGACGCCCTGATTCTGATGGACACTGCGCACGGGCCGCTGGACAACCTGGATCCGGATCTGGTCGAGGCGGCCGTTTGCATCGTCCGGGCCCGGGGTATGGGCGGGCTCGCCGAGGTCATGGCCGAGCGCGACGGACCGCTGCAGACCCCGGCGCATCGGCGCCTGGTCGCGGAGCAGCCGGGATACGCCGAGTTTGAGGACCGGAAGTTCCGGGCCACCTCACCCGCGCTGTACGCGGCGATGGCACCGGAGTTCGTCAGGACGGCGGACCGCCTCGATAGCCTTCGTAAACTCCCTGAGTCGCTGCCGGTGCTTGTCATCGTCGGCGAACAAGATCAGCCGTTCCTCGGCCCGTCCCAGCGAATGGCCGCCGGAGGCGGCTGCGGCGCACTGGAGATCATTCCGGATGCTGGGCATGGTGGAACGCCCTGGCAGGCTTCCTCGCCAAGATAGCGCCCTGACTGACGGACAGCGTGCTGCGGTTATTCGCGCCATCGCTGGGCGCAGCCTGACGGACTGGCGCGATACAGGATCGAATTGCCGATATCAGTAGGCATGTGACCTTTCGTGGGGCACACTGCGACTATGCGTAACCTGCACGGGCCCGGCCGGAATCACGTATCGGCCGCGCTGGCGGCGATGGCATGCCTGATCCTGGCCGCGTGCGGGGGTGGCAGTGGCGGCAGCCATAGCCCTTCGGCGAAGGCGGCCAGCCCGATACCGACCGCGAGTGCCACCACCGCGGGCCAACCGGCCACCGGCCCGGCGGCCGTGGCGGCGATAACGGCCAACTGGAAGACGGTCTTCAACGGGAAGGCCTCGATCCCCCATCGGCTCAACCTGGTACAAGACGGGCCGCAGGTGGCCGCGTTCGTCGAGGCCCAGGCCAAGACGTCGTTCGGGAAGGCCGCGGTTGGGTCGACCGCGACAGTCACCTCGGTGACGATTACGTCACCGTCGCACGCGACGGTTGACTACGAGGTCCTGCTACTCGGCACGCCGTTGCTCAAGAAGCAGGAGGGCACCGCGGTCTACCTGAACGGCATCTGGAAGGTGGGCATCGCAAGCTTCTGTGGGCTTGCCTATCTGGAGTACCCCAAGACGAGTCCTAAGCTGCCCGCTATCTGCCGGAGCTAGCAGCGTGGCCGATGCGCTCGCGCAGCCCGCGGTTGGCATGCTCACTTCGCGGCGTCGCGCCGTTGCCCTCGCCACCCTGTGCACGCTGCTGTTCCTGACATTCCTCGACAACACGGTGGTCAGCGTCGCGCTGGCCAGCATTCAGTCGGACCTGCACGCCGGAGTTTCGGCGTTGCAGTGGATGGTCGGGGCATATGCCCTGACGTTCGCTAGCTTCATGCTGGCCTGCGGGATGTTGGGAGATAAGTTCGGCCGCAAGAAGATCATGCTGGCCGGCGCCGGTGTCTACTGCGTGGGCGCCGCGCTGGCCGCAGTCGCTTCCAGCACCGGGATGCTGATCGCAGCACGGTCGGTCATGGGGCTCGGGGCGGCGGCTAGCGAGCCCGGCACGTTGTCGATGCTCCGGCATCTCTATCCAGATGCACGCAGCCGCAACCGCGCGCTCGGGGTCTGGGCCGCGGTATCCGGGTTCTCGCTCGCGCTCGGCCCGGTCCTGGGCGGGGCGTTGGTCGGGGCGTGGAGCTGGCGGGGGATTTTCTGGTTCGACGTGACCTTCGGCTTGGCCGCGCTGGTCATAGCGGCCATGGTCCTGCCTGAGAGCGCCGACCCGCGAGCGGGCCGGGTCGACATGCCAGGCACAGTGCTCGGCGCCGGCGCCCTCGCCGCCCTGATCTTCGGCATTATCAACGGCGAGACTGCCGGCTACGCCGCGCCGAGCGTCCTAGCGCTGTTCGCCGTGTCCTTGGCCGCCGGTGCAGCTTTCGTCCTGTGGGAGCGCCGCGCCCCATTCCCGCTACTTGACCTGACTTACCTGCGGGTCCCGCGGTTCACAACCCCCAACGTGGTGGCGTACTGCACGTACTTCGCTACGTTCGCAATCTTCTTCTTCACTGCGCTCTACCTCGGCGTGATTGTCGGCTACTCCGGTTACCGCATCGCCGGAGTGTTCCTGCCGATGACCATCATGATGATCATCTCAGCGCTGCTGGCGGGCCGATGGACAACGGTGGTCGGCGCCCGCTGGTCGCTGGTCGTCGGCTGCCTGTTGTTCGCCGGCGGCCTGCTGCTGACCAATCTGGTGATCAACCCAAGCCCGGCCTACCTGCCGCTCGCCGCGGCGCTGGGATTGGCCGGCGTTGGCATTGGCACCTGCGTCGTGCCGGTCACTTCGTCGGTGCTCGCGACGGTACCCGCCGAGCGGTCGGGAATGGCTGCGTCGGCCACCAACACCAGCCGGGAGTTCGGCGCGGTCACTGGCATCGCCATCCTTGGCGCCGTCGTCAATGCCGAACTGCGCTCTGGCCTCGTCAGCCGCATGACGCATCTGCACGCCTCGGCCGCCCTCCAGGCATATGTGCTTCAGGTGATAGAGACGGGTTCGGTGGCGCTCGGCGGTGGCGGCACAAGCGGAGGAAGCGGGCCTCTGCACCAGATCATCCAGGCGGGGTACGAGGCCTTCACCAGCGCGCTGCATGCAGCCCTGAATCTGTCGGCCGCGCTGCTCGCAAGCGCTGCGATACTCTCGGCTGTTACGCTCCGCCCACGCCAGCGCGCCGTTTCTAAATGACCGCCTGCACAGATCCTGCTGGCAAATGGGCTCCAGCAGCGCCGGACTTGCGCACCGCGCACTTCCGTGGCGACTCTTGGTTCGGAGATCGCATGCTTGGCATTCCTCGCGTTTCCATGCGATTGCTTCCAAGATCCACATGCTTCTGATCAGCGGATGCTGGTTGGTTTGGTTGGTCGGGATGGCGGGATTCGAACCCGCGGCCTCCTGCTCCCAAATCAGCGCCACCCAGCCGCCCCACGTAGCCCTGGCGTCGCTCGGCATGGCGCTCACCTGCGACAACAATCGCCTGACGTGGCCTCACGTGGCTCAGAGTCTGTGCTCGTTGGCTCCGCGCTCCCACTTTGGCTCCCCATTCTGGCTCGATGCAGGATCACAGGGACGAGCTGCACGGATTCGCGCCAGCCCGTTGGGGCAGCGCTGGGCCGGAACGCATTCCGTGTGTCGCCGGAGCTAGGAAGCGGAAAGTTCATCCCCGTTCTGCTCGCGCTCGGCGCGGCGCCCGGATAGATGCCGGTACAGCAGTGGCAGCACCTGCAAATCCTTCGGACGGCCTTCGGACTCCTATGAGCGGATCACATCAGCGAGATCCGCGACGACGACCTCCACCTCCCCTACGCGCAGGCGATGGGCGTTGACCGCAAGCTCGGCGTAGCCGCCGGCAAAGCCAGACGGATGGAATGAGATGTCGAACTCGCCGTCCGCGCAGACCAGATTCCACACCTCAGCTGCCGCAAGCGAGGTGGCATCGTAACTGAACGGCAGCCCTTCCGGCGCCGCCTCAGTCCGGATCCGCGCGCCCAGGTCGGTTAGGGATCGCGACAGCCGGGCCAGATTCTCCTGGCTCGCTTCCGGGGTGACGTCCCGCCGCATCCCGACGCCTGGCGCATCGCCGATGATGGGCGCATGGAGTGGACCTTCACCGGCGAGGTGATCGAGTGGCGCGGACCGGCGCCGTACCTTTTCGTGGCCATGACGGCTGAGGACAGCGAGGATCTCAAGGAGC
>JBKQTJ010000064.1:0-47254 GCA_052143255.1 Streptosporangiaceae bacterium
GGGGAATAAGGCAGCGTCGCGCTTCTCGCCGCCATCCAAGGTCAATGCGTATGCGCCAGTGTCGAAGACTAGCCGGTAGGTACCTGGCCCGATCGGAGCCGTGCTTAGCCGAGCCACCCGGCCGTCATTATCGGTGCTCGCGCGGTCGAGCTCGGTGCAGTCGGACTCGGTCACGTGCTCGAGCCGAACGGGCACGCCGACGGCAGGCATGCCCAGGGCAGTGTCCAGCATGTGGGTGGTGATGACGCTCACGGTGAGCCAGCCAGCAGCTTCCGCAGCCTGACCTCGTTAATCTTCTGCAACTCCGATCGAACGACCTGCCACTCCGCCGGCGCGTCGCTGCGCAGCAGAGAGAGTAGCTGCGCTGCGGTACGGCCCGATGCGCACACCAGGTATATATGCCCGAACCGTCGCTCGTACTCCAGGTTGGACTCCGCTAACGCACGCGCGGTCTCGGTGTCCGCGTCGCTCACGCTCGACTGCTCCTGAGCAGACCATGCGGCCGGGCGGAGCGGACCGTGGCCCGCCTCCGTCCGCTCGCCTATCCTCGGCTGGCCCGCCAGCGCCTCGGCCAGATCCGTCACTGTCATCCTCGCCACGATCTCGGCCGACTGGCGGACGGCATCGTGTACCGAGCAGTAAGGCCGGCCCGCTGCCATCCGGTCTGCCCACGACGGCGCGGAGCAGCACGCAAGCAGCTCATCTCTGGCCGCCGGCGCTGGTAGCTCGTTGAGCTGCGTCAGCCGGTCAGCGCCCAAGGGCTCAGACTCCATTGTTGTCAGGCGCACGGCAAATGTCAGTCCTGCGTCCGCCAGCTGGTCCCAGACGAGCTCGTCGCGCCCGTACAGAGCCATCTGCGACTCCACCTGCTTCTGCCTCCCTTCCAATGACGCGACACTTAGTGCCTCAGCTGTCACCAGGACCCGGCCGCCGTTCGCTCAAAGCAGGCGTGCACGTCGGCAAGAGCACGCGCAACCGGCAGGGAGGTATCGATGGCTAGCTGACGAGGCGCCTCGGCGCCGCGCAGCACCGCCTGGATGTGCCGGATCGCCGCAGTAAAAGACGGCTCGCCGCCGACAACGGCAGGGGACGTCGTGGTCTCGCGGCCGATGACCTCGAACTGGTCGGCCTCCGACGGATGGAAAGGATTGCTCATCCGGATCTCGCCGTCGGTGCCCAGCAGCCGGGTAAAGGTGTCGTAGCGGCGGCTAAGCCCGCACGACAGCACCAGGCGCCGGCCGTTGCTGTAGCCGACCACGGCAACAGACTCGACATCGACGCCGTGGCCACCGGCCACTGCGCTGCCCCAGGCGCTGCGGTGTTCCTCGCCGAACAACTCGAAGGCAAGCCGGATCGGGTAGCTACCCACATCGTTCATCGCCCCGCCAGCCAGATCGGCGAACATCCGGATGTTGTCCGGGCGGGTCACCAGGAAATGGAAATCTGACTGGATCTCGCGCAGGTTGCCGATCGCGCCTGACTCCACGGCGTCCCTGACCAGGGCCAGCTGCCGGTGGAACGGGAAGACGAAGGCCTCCCAGAGCAACGTCCCCGTCTGGCGTGCCACGTCCAGCACTCGCTCGGTGTCCGGCAGGCTGCCGGTCAGCGGCTTCTCGCACAGCACCGGCTTGCCGGCCTGCAGCGCGGCGATCGTCCAGTCCGCATGCAGCGTGTTCGGCAGCGGAATATACACGGCGTCAACGTTTGGGTCGTCGATGAGTGACTGGTAACCCGTAACCGCGCGCGCTATGCCATGCTCGGCGGCGTATCGCTGGCCAGACTCGGCGTCGCGGCTCGCTACCGCTTCTGCCTTACCGCTGGCGTGCCGCAAGGCCGGAAGGAACGCGGCCCTGGCGATGTTCGCCGTGCCCATGACGCCCCAGCGGACCGGCGCACTCACTGGCCGTTCCATCAGCTGACGCCGCCAGCGTGCTCGTGCTGGAGCGGCAGGTTCACCCAGCGACGCTCCCGGTGCGAGATCTCCACCGCGTTCACCACTTCCTGAACCCACAATCCATCGTCGAAGTTTCCCTCGTTGCCCTCGGTCTCGCCGAGCACCTCGCTGGCAAAACTCGCCGTCAGGTTCGCGTAGTACAACGTCCGCCATGACTCACGCGGGTTGCCGCCGGGCGGGTAGTAACGGGCTGGCACTTCGACTTCCCGGAATTCCACGTCATCAGGCCGGGCGACCTTGAGTGTCTCGCAGACCCCGAACTCTTCCACGAGCCTGGCTATGCCCGCGCCCTCACTGCCGTAGACGCGGACCTCGATGCCAGGGTAGTTGCCCACGGTGACGAAGCTGCTCTGGACCGAGCAGATGGCGCCACTGGCGAATTCACCGAGGAAGATGTCGCCGTCGTCGATGTTGACCCGCTCCGTCAGCCCGGTCGCTGCCAGCAGGCGCTCGGGAATGAAGTTCCGCAGCACCCCGACGACTGCCGTCAGGTCGGATTCCATCAGCCAGTGGCCGATGTCGATCACCGGCGCGCCGTAACCTTCCAGCGAAGCCACCTGAATGGGTCCGTCGTAGCTGCGGTCCCGACTGCGAAGCGGTGTGTCCGGGCTGAGCCACTGGGAGTTCTGCTCGTAAGCGTTATAGATGAAGGGCGTGCCCAGGCTGCCTCCGGCCACTAGATCCTTGAGGTAACGCACAGCCGGGCTGTACCGGAAGGTGAAGCCGACTTTGGTCTTCAGCCCTGAGGCGCGTGCCTTCGCCGCCAGCGCGCGCACATCGCGGAAGTCGTGAGCGACCGGTTTCTCGCTCAGAACGTGCTTCCCGGCCGAGATGGCGGCGGAGTTGATTGAGAAATGCTCGTCATCCCTGGTGACCACATCAATGACCTGGATGTCGGGGTGATTGAGCAAGTCCGCATAATCGGTTGTTGACAGCTGAGCGCCGAATCGCGCGGCCGCGGCGTCCGCCCGCCCGGAGTCCAGGTCACTGATGCCGACGATCGTGCACCGGTCATCTCTGGCCCAGCCCGGCAAGTGAGCCAGGTTCGCCCAGCGTCCGGCTCCGATGACGCCTATACCAAGTCGCTGGGATGCCATCGCTCCGGCCTTTCTGCGATCTCCTCGTGCCGCCAGCAGCGGGCTTCGTGCGCGCGCTCGCCCGCCTCGAGCAGTTCGGTGTCCCAGCTTGTGCACTCGTCACTAGCGAACTGGCAGCGCGGGGCGAACCGGCAGCCTGGGGGCGGGCTGATCAGGCTAGGCGGCGAACCACCGATGCTGTGCAACTGGCCCCGTTCCCCGGTATGCGGGAGAGCGTCCAGCAGCGCGTGCGTGTACGGGTGCCGCGGCGCGGAAATGACGTCGGCGGCTGCGCCAGCCTCGACGACCTGGCCCGCGTACATGACGATGATCCGGTCGCACATCTCGCTGATGACCGCGAGGTCGTGGCTGACCAGGATCATGCTCATGCCGGTGTCTTGCTGGAGCTCGAGCAGCAGGCTGAGGATCTGGTCCTGGATGATGACATCGAGCGACGTAGTCGGCTCGTCGGCGAGGAGCAGCCGGGGCGAGGAAGCCAGTGCGATCGCGATCAGCGCACGTTGCAGCATGCCGCCGCTGAACTGGAACGGGTAGTCCCGCATCCGGCGGCCGGCAGCCGGGATGCCGACCCGGTCGAGCAGGCCGATGGCCCGGCTGCGGGCTTCAGCGGAGGACTGCTTCGCATGTGCCCGGACCGCTTCGATGAGCTGGTCGCCGATGCTGAGCACAGGGTTGAGCGCCGTCATCGGATCCTGGAAGATCATGGCCAGGTCCGAGCCTCGCAACGACTGAAACTCGCGGTCAGTCGCCTGCAGCAGGTTCAGGTCGCCGCGCGGGTGATAGATCACCTCGCCGTTGGAATGCACGGTCCGGGCCGGCATCAAGCCCATGATCGTGCGGCAGGTCACCGTCTTGCCGCAGCCGCTCTCGCCAACGATGCCGAGCACCTCGGCGTCATGGACAGTGAAGGAGACTCCGTCGACAGCTCGGACGACGCCCTGGGTCGTGGCCAGGTAGCTGTGCAGATCGCGGACGGTCAGCAGCGGCGCGCCTGGCGCGGCGGCGGCCGCGGTCACCGGTCGCCCGCTCGGAGCAGGTCGGCCAGCCCGTCGCCGATGAGGCTGAACGCGACTCCGACGAACACGACCGCGAGGCCGGGGATCGTGGCCAGCCACCATGACGACAGAATGTAATTCTGGCCGTCGGAGATCATCGCGCCCCATTCCGGCGTAGGCGGCTGCGCGCCGAGGCCGAGGAAGCCCAGTGATGCTGCGAGGATGATGTTGCCGACAGCGTCGACCATGGCGAAGATGATCACCGCAGAGGCCGTGTTGGGCAGGATGTGGCGGAACATCACCCTGATGTTGCTGTAGCCGAGGGCCTTGGCGGCCAACACGTACTGCTGCTTCTTGGCGGTTACGGTCTGTGCCCGCATGATCCGCGCGTAGCTCACCCAGCTGGTGATCCAGATCGCGATGAACATGTTGAAGAAGCTCGGGCCCAGCATGGCGATGATCGCGATGATCAGCACCAGGAAGGGGAAGGCGAAGAACAAGTCGACGAGCCGCATCAAGAAGCTGTCGATCTTGCCGCCCAGGTAGCCGGCCACAAGGCCGATCATCGTGCCGCCCACCAGCGTGACGCTGGTGGCGCCGAACGCGATCGCGAGGTCTACCCGCCCGCCGTACAGGATCCGGGCGAGCAGGTCGCGGCCGTACTGGTCGGTGCCCAGCAAATGACCGGGCGTACCCGGCGACGCCAGCGGATGCAGTACGTCGATGGTCGTGGGCGACTGGCTGACCAGGATGGGCGCCAGCGCCACGGCCAGGATCGCAACGGCCAGCATAGTCAGCCCGATGATCAGAGTGAGCCGCCGTCGCAGCACGCTTCGCTTGCGCCCGGCTGCCTTGCTGGCGACGCTCATCAGCAGCTCAGACGGGCTGGCTGCCCACATCGCGCTCATGTGCCGATCTCCTGGCCGACGCGTGGATCTAGAGCGGCCTGCACGACGTCGGTCAGCAGGTTAATCGCCACGATCAGCACCGCGAAGAGCAGGGTAACGCCCTGGACTATCGGGTAGTCGCGGTCAGACACTGAGCTGACCAGCAGGGATCCCAGTCCAGGCAGGGAGAAAACGTTCTCCACCAGGACGGTGCCGCTGATGAGGTACGCCAGGTTCACGCCGTAGACGGCGACAACCGCCAAGACCGCGTTGCGGAAGACGTGCCGCCAGAGCACTCGTGACCACTTGATGCCCTTCATCCGGGCGGTGTCGATGAACTCGGCCTGCAACGTGGCAATGGTCGCCGCGCGCAGGCTGCGGACGAGCACCGTGGAGAATCCCAGCGCAATGGTCAGGGCCGGCAGGAACAGGTAGTACAGGTGACCGGCTATCCCGGTCCCGAAGCCGCTCAGGGGAAAGATGGCGAGGTGTACGCTGAAGATCAGCAGCAAGATGATCCCGAGCCAGAAGCCGGGCATCGCGAAGCTAAGGGTGAAGAAAACCCGGGCTGTCTGGTCGATCAGCCCGCTGCGCCGCAATCCGGAGATGAAGCCGATCGGGAGCGAGATGACCGCTGCCAGCACCGCGCTGTAAGCGACCAGGAAGACGGTCGGGGCGACATGCTGACTGATCACCGTGGTGGCGGACTCGTTGTAGAAGAACGAGAAGCCAAGGTTCCCGTGGAAGAGCCGGTCCATGTACTGCGCGTACTGCGTCCAGATCGGCTTGTTCAGACCAAGGAAGTCGTCGATCGCGACCGCACGCGTGTGGGTGTAGCTGCTGCCCAGGATGGCCAGCGCCGGGTCTCCCGGGATGAGCCGGAGCAAGAAGAACGTCACCAGGGTGATTCCGAACAACACGATCACCGTGTGGAAAAGGCGCCTCGGGAGAGTGCCAAACCGGCTCATGAACGTCTCCCTCCTTCGAGGCCGGCGCGCTGAGGCTGCCGCCAGCGGTGCCGGGCGGACTGCTCGAGATCCGCCCGGCCCGCTGTCCCGGGTTAGTGCGCGCCCACTGTGAGGGTCTCGAGGGATAGGTCGTAGTTACCGAGCGGCGTGACGTGGAAGCCGTGCACCCAGCCGCCGACGCCGTAGCGGTAGGGGCTGTAGTCGATGACGACGAACGGAGACTGCTGGTAGATGATCTGCTGGATCTGGTTGTACATGTTCTGCCTGGTCGCGGGATTCAGTTCCGCGCGTGCCTGCGCGACGAGCTTGCTGGCCTGCGTGTTGCACCAGTAGCTGTTGAAGGCAAAGGCGCCGCCCTTGCAGTCGGCCCCGAACGTGGCAACTTCATCAGGGTCGATGATGTCGTTGGTCCAGTACCGTTCGCCGAACTCAGAGTGGCCGCCGTCTTCCTTGTTATAGGCGGTCAGCAGTTCGTAGGACTGGATGCTCAGGTTGATGCCGACTGCTGCCAGCTCCGACTTGAGCACCACGGCCTCAGCCTGGCCCGCGACGTCGCCGCTGACGGTGATAAGGAATGCGTTGAAACCATGCGGGTAACCAGCCTGCGCCAGCAGCTGCTTCGCCTTGGCGGGATTGTAGGGGTAGGGCTGGATCGCGCTGTCGTAGTACTCCATCTTGTAGGGCATGAACGACGCGCCGGGTGTTGCGTGTCCCTGATAGGCCAGCTTGACGATCGCGTTCCTGTCGATCGCGTAGTTGATCGCCTGCCGGACCAGCACGTTCTTGAACGGCTTGAAATGCTCATCGAGCTGGATGAAGTCGACCCGTGTGGACGGGAACAGCTGGACGCTGATGCCCGGGGTCTGGTCGATCTGGCTGACCAGGTTGCCTGGCGGGTTCTCGATGACATCGGCCTTCTTGCTCTCCAGCATCAGTACCCGGGTGTTGTCGTCGGGCACGATGAGGACCTTGACTGTCTTGATCTTCGGCTTGGTCCCGTAGAAATACGGGTTGGCGGCCAGGTCCACTTCGCTATCGGGGCTGTACGAGGTCACCATGAACGGACCGCTGCCGACGGGGTGCTGGAAGAATGAGGTGCCCTGCGACTGGACCAGCTTCTGCGGCACGACGGAGTAGGCATACATCGCCAGGTCTGCCAGCAGCGGCGCGTGCGGCTCCGACAACTGGATGACCACGGTGTGAGCGTCGGGCGCGGAGATGCTCTTGACGGCGGTGAGGAGGAAGCCCCAGCCGCCGGCAAACTTGCGCGCCCGGTCGATCGAGAAGACAACGTCGCTAGCGGTGACCGGGCTGCCGTTGGAGAACCTCGCGTCGGGGCGCAAGTGGAAGGTGTAGGTCAGCCCGTTCGACGAGATGTTCCAGGTCGAGGCTAGGTCCGGCAGCAGGCCCGTGCCGGTTGAGTTGGGCTGAAGCAGGCGGCTGTAGAGATTCTGGTCGAGCCAGATTGACTCGTTGACGGAGTTGGCCTCCGGGTCCAGCGTGTCGACCTTGACCGCGTTGGCGATGATTAGCGTGCTGACAGTGGCGGCAGATCCGCCGCCTGGGCTGCTGCCACCGGAGCTGCTGCCGCAGGCCGCGGCTGTCGCGGCGAGGGCGAGTACGCCGATGGCGCTCATAATCCGGGACGGAGTGGCTCGGACCATGTCACACTCCATTTCGTCGATTGTCGACAACTGTCCCAAACTGTAGAGATGGCCTTTGGGGGCGTCAATACCAAACGTGCATCTGTCGCGGGCTCGTAACAAACCCCGTAGCGGCGGTATCCCCACCAGATCGACCTTGACTGAGCGCAGGGGGCGCGTAATAGTCGTTGACTGTCGACAATTAGTCAATGATGATGAGGGCGCATGCCAGAGCTGGCGCGGATGAGGGGACTGGGACACCGGCCGTGGCCGTGAATGTGCTAATCGCCAGCCCTCTAGAGGCTGAGTTCGCGGCGGCGATCGAGGCCGCCGACCCGCGGCTGCGCGTGCTGCACGCTCCGGACCTCTTGCCGGTGGCTCGCTATCCCTGCGACCACGGGGGTGTTCCCCGCGCGCTCAGCGCGGCTGACCTTGACCGCTGGTCCCGCCTGAGGGCACAGGCCGATGTCAGCTTTGACTTCGACTGGCAGGCACCGTCGGCCATGGCGGAGAACTGCCCGCAGTTGCGCTGGGTTCAGGGCACCAGTGCCGGGATCGGCGGGTTCCTCGAGCGAACCGGCCTGGCCCGCTCCGGGCTGGTGTTCACGACCGCTGCCGGAGTCCACGGCGTCCCGCTGGCCGAGTTCACGTTGCTCGGCATGCTGTACTTCGCCAAGAAGATGCCGACGCTCGCGCGGTGGCAGCGGGAGCGGCACTGGGAGCGGTTCACTTCAGGCCAGCTGGCCGGGACGACTGCGGTACTCGTCGGCCTGGGCGGCGTCGGCCGCGAGATAGCCAGGTCGCTGGCCGCCCTGGGAGTACAGGTCCGCGGCTGCGGCCGGCCGGGCTACTGCTATGACGTGCCAGGAGTGAGAGCCTATTTCGGCAGCGACGAACTCAACCGCGCGCTGCCCGGCGCGGACACGCTGATCCTTGCATGCCCTCTCACCGAGCGAACTGCGGGGCTGATAGGCGAGCGCGAGCTATCGATGTTGCCAAGCGGCGCTGTGCTAGTCAACGTCAGCCGGGGCGGAGTAGTTGATGAGAGCGCCCTGATCGCCGCGCTCCAGAGCGGCCGCCTGGCCGGAGCATGCCTCGACGTCTTCCAGACCGAACCACTGCCGTCGTCCTCGCCGCTCTGGGCGATGGACAACGTCATCGTCTGCCCGCACTCCGCGTCGACGGCGGCGCAGGAGAACCAGTTGCTGACCGAGCTGTTCATCGACAACCTGCGGCGCTGGCTAGACGGCCGGGCGCTGCGCAACCTCTTCCGCCGGACAGTCGGCTACTGAGGCCACTACAGGCAAGCGGAACCTAGGAAGGCAGGCGGCACAAATGACGGCAGACAGAATCCGGGTCGCGGTGGTCGGGGCCGGGCGCTGGGCGCAGATGGCGCACATCCCGGGCTGGCAGCGCGACCCGCGGGCCGAGGTCGTGGCGCTGGCCGATGTCAATCCCGAGGCACTGGCTGCGGCCGCGCAGACCTTCGGGGTGCAGCGGACCACTGCCGACTACCGGGAACTGCTGGATGACCCCGGCATCGACGTGGTGGATGTCGTGACGGGCAACCAGCCCCACTTCCAGATCTCCGTCGATGCGCTGTCGGCGGGCAAGCACGTCCTGTGTGAGAAGCCGGTGCATACCGACTACCGCAAGACACTGGAGGCCGCGCGGCTGGCCGCCAGCGCGCGGCTGCGGACAAAGCTCGGCTTCACCTTCAGGTACGCGCCGGCGGTCCTGTACGCGAAGGAATTGATCGATTCGGGTTTCGTCGGCGAGCCGTACATCTTCAACGGCTATGAGCAGAACAGCCAGTGGATCGACCCGGCCACCCCGCTTCGCCAGTTCGACGCTGACGCTGACCCGGACCAGATCGCCGTGTCATCCATCGAAGGCTACGGTGCTCCGATCATCGACATCATGCACTGGTGGCTGGGCCGCCCCCTGACAGCGGTGGTGGGCGCCATGCGGAACTTCGTTCCGAGCAGGATCATCCGCGATACCGGACTGATGACCCGCGCGAATATCGACGACGGCGACATGTGGATTGCCGAGTTCGGTCCCGACCTTCTGGCTTCGATCCAGTCCTCGTACGTGACCGTGGGCAACTACCCCGGCATCGAGGCGCGCATCTACGGCTCGGAGGGGGCCATCATTATCCGGCTGGTCGATGAGTTCGGCTGCTGCCAGACGATCAAGACCGCCCGCAAGGACGCGGTGGAGTTCGCCCAGGCCGAGATCCCGGACAAGTTCTTCCCGACAGGCGGTCACTCTGGCGAGCCCTGGGAGTTCCTCTTCTACTCCAACCTGGTGAGCGACTTCATCAGCGAGATCATGGAGCCCGGCGCGCCAGGCCAGGGCGACTTCGCGCAGGGCGCACTCGTACAGGAGACGATCAACGCCTTCGAGGAGTCATACCGGCGGCGGGCCTGGGTCGATTTCCCGCTCGGCCCGGCAGTGATCGCCGCGGCGTCATGAGCCTGGCCGCGTTATGAACCTGGAGGCCAATTACACCCGCCTCGCCCGGCAGGTACTGACCGGTGAGATCTGGCCCGCTCTCGCCGACCGCCACGTGTACCGGATAGATCCTGACGGCAGGCCGTTTGCGCTGCCCGGCATGGGCGCGGTAACGCTCGGCGTGCATTGCGGCGACGCGGCCACCGGGCATGCATCCGACCACTTGGAGCCGGGCGCATCAGTCCGGCATCGCGAGCCCGGCGCGAACATGGCGCTGCAGTACCTGACATGCGTGGGCAACCAGGTGCGGGTGGCCGCAGGGCCGGCGAGCGGCGCGATCGGGCACGTCATCGGCCAGCACGCTTACGTGCTCGTGGATTTCCCCGAGGCGGTCCTCGAGTTGCTGGCGCCCGGTGATCCGGTCACGGTGACCGCGGTCGGCCAGGGCCTGACACTGGCCGAGCATCCTGGCATAGTGATCAAGAACTGCGATCCCGCCCTGCTTGCGACGATGCCGGGCGGCACTGCCGCCGACGGGCGCCTTGAGGTGCATGTCGCCGCCCGGGTTCCGGCCGAGGCCATCGGGGCCGGGGCCGGGATGGCCTCGGAGTATGCCAACACCGACTTGATGGGCGCCTATCAGGGGCTTGGCGAAGACCTGTCGCTCGGGCTGGAAGGGCTGCGCATCGGCGATTTGGTCTGCCTGGCGGACTGCGACCACCGGTACGGGCGCGGCTACCGCCCGGGTTACCTGACGATCGGGGTCATCTCCACTGGCCAGTGCATGCTGTTCGGTCATGGGCCAGGGCCGAGCTCGCTGCTGTCAGGCCCGGCGGAGGCCTTCCGCATCATCGATGACGAAGACGCCAACCTGGCGAGCTGGCTGCACCCGTGGCCGGGTGAGGCACGATGATCACTGTCAACCTGCTCGGCGTGACAGAGCACTCGGCGCTGGGTGAGTCGCCCTATCGCGTCGATCGGGACGGCCTGCCGTACGTGCCAGTCGGCGACGGCGGGATCGTCCTCGGCCTGGAGCTGGGAGACTCTGTCTTCCGCCTCGAGGCCGACCATGCCGCGCCGGGCGCGTGCCTGGTTCATCCGGACCCGGCGGCCCGGCACGCGCTGGCGACATTCGCGTGCATTGGCAACAGCGTTCAGGTCAGGACTGGTGCGGCAGCAGGTGCCACGGGCGCAGTAATCGGCAAGCGCGGCGAAGAGGGCAGGGTCATCGTCGGCCTGCCGCAAGCTCAGCTTGCTTTGCTCCGGCCGTCAGACGAGCTACTGGTGCGGACGCGCGGGCAAGGCTGGCGCCCAGCCGGGATGTCGGCAGAGGTCGCCGTGCTCAACCTCGATCCGGCAGCGGCGGCGGTCTTGCCCATTGAGGTGAGCCCACGCGGAGCGCTGGCGGTGGGAGTCCGGGCGGTACTGCCGGGCAAGCTAGTCGGCAACGGCATCGGCAGGCCAGCCGCGAGCTGGGACCTCGACCTGCAGATTACCGAGCCGCCGTCAGCGGGCGCCGATGCGACCGGTAGCCAGCTATTGCTCGGTGATCTCCTCGCCATAACGGACCTGGACGCCCGGTTCAACATGGGCTACCGGCGCGGCTGGCTGACAGTCGGTGTTGTGGTGCACGGGGCTAGCCCGCTGCCTGGCCACGGGCCCGGGCTGGTACCCATCTTTTCCGGCCCCGGCAGCGCTATTCAAGCCGACCCAGACTCCGCTGGCCATGCCGGCTTGACCCTGGAATCGGTCCAGCTACAGTGACCACGACACGCAAATGAGCAGCGAAGGAGGCTGAGAGAGTGCTTGAGCATGTCTCTCTGCCCGAGGCGGTGGGCCGGGCTCTGCGGCACCGCATCCTTAACAACGAGCTGCCCGCTGAAACCCGGCTTGTCGAGGCGTCTCTGGCAGGCGAGTTCGGCGTCAGCCGGGGGACCATACGCGATGCCATGCGCAGCCTTCAGGCTGAGGGCCTGATAGCGATAGTCCCGCGGCGCTACAGCGTCGTCACCAGAATGTCGCGAGAGGACGCCGAGGACGTTTGCTTCGCACGCTTCGTACTCGAGGATGCCAGCGTGGAAAGCGGACTCGGCACCCGGCGCAAGGAACTGGTGAAGGCCTTGCGGCTCGCCATGGATCACATGTCGATCGCTGCGCGGACCGACGACATGGACGCACTCGTGGCCAGCGACACTCAGTTTCATGAGCTGCTGATCGACGTGTCCGGCCGGAGGCGGCTGAAGGATCTGTGGAACATGTTGAACGCCCAGATGGGCGCGCTCATGCGCTCGGAGATCGAGCGCCAGGGAATTGGCCTCGAGGACGCGGTAGAACGGCACCGGGGCCTGCTGGAGGCCGTTTCGGACGGCGATATCCCGCGCCTGCGCAAGGAACTGCGCGATCACTACCTGACCGGATTCCCCGGAACGCCTGCGCTGTAAGAACGCGTGCTCAGGTTTGCGCCGGCTGCAACTGCGGGTCGTGCAGGTGACACGCGACGGAGCGGCCGCCGCCCAGCTCCAGCAGCACGGGCTCTTGGACCCGGCACACATCCATTACCCGCGGGCAGCGCGGGTGGAAATGACATCCGGATGGCCGGTCCATGGCGTTGGGAATGTCGCCGGTCAGGGTCGGCTTCATTGCCTTGCGCTGAGTCGACAGCCGTGGCGCCGCCCGTACCAGCGCCGCAGTATAAGGATGGAGTGGCTCGGCGAAGATCTCGGCGGTGGGAGCGATCTCGACTACGCGGCCCAGGTACAACACCGCAGTGCGCTGGCTGATGTGCCGGGCGACGTCGAGATCGTGCGTCACGAAGAGATAGGTCAGGCCGCGCTCGTCCTGCAGGCGGATCATCAGGTTGAGAACCTGCGCCTGGATCGACACGTCGAGCGCTGACAGCGGCTCGTCCGCGATGACCACTTCCGGCTCCACAGCTAGAGCCCGGGCGATTCCGATGCGCTGCCGCTCGCCGCCGCTGAAGGCATGCGGCCGCCGGCCAGCCTGCGCTGGCGAGAGACCTACGGTGGTGAGTAGTTCGTCGACTCGCCGCGCCCGGTCTTCCCGCGGCACGACCCGGTGCACCTGGAGCACCTCGGTCAGCAGCTGGCCGACAGTCATGGTCGGGTTGAGCGAGGAGTAAGGATCCTGGAACACACCCTGGATCTGGCGCCGGACCGATCGCGCTGCCTCGCTCTTGCGGTCCAGGATGCTCGCGCCCCGGTACAGGATGTCTCCGCTCGTCGGCTGGTACAGGCCAAGCAAGAGCCTGCCGAACGTCGTCTTGCCTGATCCGGTCTCGCCAACAAGCGCGAGCGTCTCGCCGCGCCTGATCGACAGCGAAACGCCATCGACGGCCTTGAGAACCCGGCGGTGCCTTGCCAGCGCATCGCGTCCAGCAGAGAAATGGCGAGAGACTTCGCGAGTCTCGACGATCGGTTGCTCGGCCAGGAGAACGCCGGTGTTGGGGACATCTGCCGCAGCCATCTCAACCGCGGACATTGCTGCCTGCCTGTGCCACCTGGGTACGGAGGCCGAACCGCCCGGCGTTCGATCCGCCGTCCACTTCCAGTACTGCGCCGCTGACATGGCTGGCCTCGTCGCTGCACAGGAATAGCACGGCACTGGCGATGTCGCGCGGGTCGCCGGCCCGGCCGAGCGGAATCGCCTGCACCAGCCGATCGCGCAGTTCGTCTGGCGCCCTATCCGGGAACGCTGAACTCCACTCGCGGACGTCGATGTAGCCGGGAGACACGATATTGACCCGGATCCCGTAGGGTCCCAGTTCCATCGCAAAGACTTTGCTCATCGTCTCTACGGCCGCCTTGGAGGCCGCGTAGGCCGCACCGCCCGGCCTCGGGCTGCGTACCGATCCGGTAGAGATGCAGACCACCGATCCGCCCTCTCCGCGCTCCACGCGGTGCCGGGCAAACGCTTGTGTCAGCAGGAACGCCCCGGTCACGTTGACCGCGAAGACGCGCGCCCAGTCTGGTCCTGACATCTCCAGCAGCGTGCCGTCCGGGTAGGCCGCCGCGTCATTGACGAGTATGTCGACGCGGCCCCATCGGCTCAGTGCTGCATCCATCACCACGTCGGCGGTGCCAGCAGCCGCGACGTCCGCGACCACGGTCGCGATCTCGGGCCGGCCGGCGAAGTAGCCCGTGTCCGACTGATCGCAGATCAGGACGCTGGCGCCCTCGTCGGCAAGGCCCTCTACGGTGGCCCGGCCGAGGCCGTTGGACCCTCCGGTGACGACGGCCACCTTTCCATGGAAGCGATTCTGCCGCACCGAGCCTCCACGTCCCTGCCGCTGGACTGAGATTATTGTCGATTGTCGACTAAAGTCATCATAGGCGTGCATCTGGCCAGTGGCCAGATGGATGGCATCATCGCTTAATCGGACTACTAGGGCTATCAGAGCAATTGAGGGAGCATGAGCGTTTTCTCTGGCGTCGGCGTCGCGCTCCTTACGATGCGCGATTCCGCTGACGAACCCGATGCTGCGGCAACTGCCGAACACGCCGCCGCCTTGGCCGCCCGTGGCATGCGAGCGGTGCTGGCGTGCGGCACAACCGGCGAAGCGAACCGACTCAGCGATGATCAGCGGTCTGAGATCATCTCGGCGGTACGCGCGGCCATGCCTGCCTCGACACCGGTCATCGCGGGAACCGGCGCCGTCACCCCGGGTCGCGCCGTCGAGCTGACCGCGCGTGCGGTCAAGGCCGGGGCTGACGCCGTCCTTGCCTGGCCACCGCCGGGCAGTGACGACCTTGCCGGCTTTTACGGGGCTGTGCGCGACGCTGCCGCAGGGCTGCCAGTGCTGGCCTATCACGTGCCATGGGTGTCGGCCCCCGGCGTTCCGCTGGACGCCTTGGCGAGCCTGCCCGTTGCCGGCCTTAAGGACTCCTCAGGCGATCCAGATCGGCTGCTGGCGGAGCTTGCACATTACCGAGGTGATGTCTATGTCGGATCGTCGGCGATTCTCGCGCTGGCCGGACCGATGGGTGCCGCCGGCGCGATCCTCGCAGTCGCCAACGTCGCGCCCGAGCTGTGCGCCGCCGCGTTTAGTGGCTCTGGGCAGGCGCAGCTGGAGCTTGCCGACGTACATCTAGCCACGCGGGGCGGAGGCCCGTCGACACTCCTGCGGATGCTGGCCGAGCTTAACTAAGGAAGGAGGGCGGGGGGCTCTTCGGTTCAGGTTCGCGGACGGCACGTCGCTGGAGTTTGTCAGGGGTGGTCGATCTCGAGCCGGTTTCCGGCGGCGGAGGCGATGGACTGCAGGTCGTCGGGGTCGGAGCTGACGACCAGGTCGTGGCGGCGCAGGGCTCCCTCGACGACGCAGGCATCGACGATATCGGTGGTGCCGGCGCGTCCCGCTAAGGCACCGACCGCGCGTGCCTGCCCGCCATCCATGACCTCGACATCGCAGCCGGCCAGCAGCCGGGCAAGCTGGACCTGGCGGGCTGAGCCGCGCCAGGACTGAGCCACCACCGGCGCGGGCACGGTGGGCACCTCGCGGCGGCCAAGCAGGGCCCGGTGCCGGGCCCACACGCGCCGCTCGCCGCGGTCGGCGGCGATCAGCGCGCCGGTGTCGTAGGTGACGCCCATCAGGCGCTGCGCCGCGCGGCGCCGGCGCTGGCTCCGGGGTGGCCGGAGCGGTGGATCGCCTGGCCGGCCCATTCGTCAGCGTCGGCCAACTCCTCCGGGGTGAACGGACCGTGGTCCTGCTCGAACTGGCTGACGGCGGCCAGGCCCGCCCGGATGGTGAACTCCTTGCGCGCGGTGTCGGCCAGCCACGCGCTGTAGCTCAGGCCCGCGTCGGCGGCCGCGGCGGCGATCTCAGCGTCCAGATCGGGCGGCATGGAGATGGAACGCTTCTTGCGAACGGCCATGCCACAACGGTAGCACAGCAGTAGGACATCCGGCGAAGGACGAGTGCCGGGCTCCTCCCCCGCCGGCTTTTCTGGCTGTGAATCCCGTACGTCCCGACTCTCCGCATCGAGCGGTTGGCTCCTTCTTCACTGCCTTCTCGCCAGAGGCCTGGAACTCCCGGAACAGGCGGCGGATCTCCTCGTGATCTGCCTTCAGCAGCACTGGTGACTGCGGCCGCTCCGCCGCCGCGCTGCGTCCGGAAAGAGTCAGACCGGCAGCCGGCCCGTGGATTGTGCTTGGCGTGGTCACGGGGTTGCCCGGTCTGGGGGAAGCGTAGACGCGGCGCGGCGGAGAGGGAAAACTGTCACCCCTCTGACAGAGCCAACCCCTCTGAACATCAGGCCTCAGGGCACGACAGATCGCCCGCCGGCTGTGCGGCGCGCGTCGGCGAGCGCGCGGTTGCCGGCAGCGCAGGCAACCAGCGCACACCACGATGATGCGACGTCGTCATAATCCAGAGGAACTCGCAGCAGCCGCCTGCTTTGCTATCTCCGCGGCGCGCTCTGCGGCGTAACGCTTGTACTCGTCGCGGATCTGGGCCAGCACGTTCCGGTCGTACTGCGACGTTGCCGCGGCAAAACCGCTCTCAGCCCTAGCGATCTTTGCTGCTATCTCGTCGAGCGTCAGCGCGGCCATCCCTGCATCATCGCAGCAGGGAGGCCGTCCCGGTCGTCCGCGTGACCACGTTGGTGGCCTTTGCCGCGGGATGGCTGGCCGGAGAGGCTGCAGAATCGGCGCGACCCCTAGTGCCCGGGAGTCGCCACGCTTGTTCCGGGCGACTTGTTCAAGGTGGACCTGTTACGCCCGTGACCACCTCAGGCCCGGGCTCGCATCCGTCGAGCTGACCCGCCAGCCGCCGCGCAAGGAGCGGCGTTCCAGCGCATGACCGGGCCAGGTCGGGCCCGGTTTCCGGTCCGATTCACGGGACGCCGCGTGCGTGGAGCTCGGCCAATCGCTTAGCGGAGCTGAGCTGCCCGGGCAGTGGCGGTGCGGGCGGTAAGGAGTTTCAGGATCACGGAATACTGCCGGGACTTGCCGAGCGCACCGAATGCCTGCGGCGCGTGCGGGCTGGCCGCCAGGGCGGCGGTGAGATCGGGCGACGGCGGCGTTACGTTGCGACTGGTAGGCGATCAGTTCCTCGGCCTTGGCAACGTTGACCTGCGACCATCGGCTCCGCGGCCGGCGCGGCACGTACTTCTGCAGGTAGTGGACCTCGTCACAGGCCATGCGCTGGCCGGAGATCCAGCCGTGACACAGGCCAGCCGACGTCGACTGCTTGGTCAGCGGTCAGCGACGGGACGCCCGATACTTTCTTCGCAAGCTTCAGCCACACGCCTGCCTGCAGGCCGGGATGCGCGTCCAACCAAGCGGCGAACTCCGCGGCGTCGCGGAACGCGATCATCACGGCTTCGTTCCCGACACGCTTCGGCGGCATCCGTGACTCCGGCAGTCGGAGCCAGCCGCCTATTGCCATACTGGCTTGCTCAGGCGCTCAACGTTGCCAGGTGGGCCTGCACCCTGGCGCACGCCGTCTTGGCGGTGACGCTCCAGCCGATGACCGCTAGCAGTTGCTCGTCGGTGAGGCTGCTCGCGCCGATCCATGGCGAACCATCGGTCTCTGCCACGCTCTCGTTGGCGTGCTCCCTGATCGCCTTGATGATCGCTTCGTCCGAGGTCCCGTACTTGATCCGGTAGCCAGAGCAGCCCATCTTGGCGGGCTTCGCCGCTGACGGCGGAGGCGTGGGGCTGACTGGCGGAGCAGCAGGCTTGGCGGCCGGCCGGCGATCGCCGACGGCAGTGCGGCCGCCACCGCTGATCTCGATCACGTTGGACTTGGCTGCAGCGGCGCCGCGCGCCGCGGGCAACTGAAGGTCCGGCTTGGTGGCGGTCGGTGTTGGCATCTAGTGCCTCCATGGGTGGTGGTGCGCCTGGAAAGGGCCCCAAAATTAATTCTAGTTGACCTGCATCTCAGAAGCCACCCATATCAGACATATGGACGCCCTTTTCGCATACGCGCTGCGGATCCGTACGCCTGCCGTGCCGGCCACGGCGCCGCAGCCGCCGGGTAGCGCGTGGCGGTCCATACGCGATCCGGCTGTGTTGATCAGGATCGGGCCCATGGCACAGCCGTCGTCGGCGCGGGCGATGCCACGGCTGACAGCCGGTGGCAGCGGGACTAACACGAATCTTGGTGCGCTTGCCGCAGCCCGCAATACCCAGTAGCCGCGCTCCTCGCCGAAATCGGTGATGTCGACGCCCGTTGCCTCGAAGATTGGCAGTCCCGCAGGCGGAGCATCGTCACCACCGCGAAGTCATACCTGCTCGGCGAGCCTCTGGCTGTTCGGGCGATCCAGCATGACCTGACGCCTGGGCCGCGGTCCGTTGCAGTGGACCGCGACAGTCGGCAGACAGAGGCCGCCGGGCGTCATGGCCGCGCCGCTCCCGGATGTCGCCGGCCCCGAACATCGCCGTCTACGACGTCATTGCTCGCTTCCCCTACCCAGACTCGGTCCAGCACACCCGATGCAGGTGATGGCCGGTCTTCCGATTTGGCGTTCGGCAGCTGTCGCTTCCGGCCGACCCCGGCCTCCGCGTTTCAGACCTGGACGCGTGCAGCGATGTGCCGGCAGCCCAAGCGATGTGCAGGCAGCCCATTCGTCATGTGCCCATCCGGGTCGCCGGCCCTGCAGGCGAGGCACAATTGACAGTGTCCGGATCCACAGCGACCGAGCCGGATAAGCGCTCCCAGGCACAGCGTCCGGCGCTGAGCGGGCGTTCTTCTGGCTTCTCGCGAGAAGGGACCGACTGTGCCTGACAACATCGTGCTGATCACGCGATTTCACCCGGTGGGCGGTGAAGACGTCTCCGTCGTATGCGAGGATTTGCCGGGGAACATGAGGCACTCGAGGCGGTTGCTCGCGCATTGGACGAGCGGCGCAGTCTGGTCCTGACCCATGCGAGGTATGACCGCCAGGCCGACGAGAATGGCGTGATCATCAACCTGGCCAACGTAGTGTCGGTGCGGCTGTCGAAGACAGACAGCGCGACGACGGGCCAGTACCTGTGACAACTGGACCAAGCTGCACGGCCCGATCAGGGGGCCATTACCGCCGGCGCCGGCCGCGTTCGGCTCCTGAGAGCGCCGACGGGGCGTGACGGCGGCGGGGTATCACTGCGTGTCCTGCCGTCTCCGTGGAGCAGTGACGGCAGGATACCTTCTAACGTAATACGAGCCCGGCGGGGGCAGACCAGCCGGGCTCGGTCCGTCACGCGCCGTTCTTGCTGGCGGATACCGCTACCGCGGGCTTGGCTTTGCCGGCGCGCACCTGGATGCGCTTGGCGTGCACTTCCTCCGCCTTGGGTACCAGGATCTGCAGGACGCCGTCCTGGGCTGAGGCATCGATCTTGGCCGCTTGGATATGGGTGGGCAGGGTGATCGAGCGGTGGAACGCGCCGTAGCGGCGCTCGGCCCGGTGGACCTTCTCCCCGGCCGCGTCAGCCCGGTGCCGCTCGCCCTGGATCGTCAGCAGGCCGTCCTGGAACGTGATCTCCAGGTCGTCGGTGCCGAAGCCCGGCAGGTCCGCGGTCACCAGGTAGGCGTCATTGCACTCGGTAATGTCTACCGCGGGTGCCCACGGCTGGCCGGCGGCGCCGGCGCCATGCTGCTGGCCGAACTGGCCGGAAGCCCAGTGGCCCGGCATCCTGCTCTGCCTGACCAGTTCATCCTGCGCGCTGCGCAGGTCATCGAATAGGTCCCAGCTTGTCATGACTGTCATGTCGTTCTCCCTCATGCCACTCGCCGGGGCAGGCGCCCTAGCGACCCCAGGAAAAAATGCAATTCGAGTGAACGACATTCGCTTCTGAGTAACACTGTTCACTATACTGTGGACGCTGTTCACAGTCAAACTGAGCATCAGGAGGTGACCATGGCGAACCCGCCGCCGGCAGCTGCCGATGCGCGCCAGCAGTCGCTGTGGTTCAACCCGCCCGACGGCGAGGAGAGCCGCCGCCGGGCGCTAACGCGCGAGCGGGTCGTCGCCGAGGCCCTCACCATCATCGCCACCGACGGCGCGGGCGCCCTGAGCATGCGCGGCCTGGCCACCCGGCTGGGCGTGGTGCCCGGCGCGCTGTACCGGCACGTGCGCAGCAAGGAGCAGCTCTGCGACCTGGCCGTGGACGGCGTTCTGGCCGAGGTCGACACCCGGGCCGGGCACGTGCCCGGCTGGGCTGAGCAGGTCAAGGTCCTCGCGCGCCGGCTGCGCGCGGTCCTGGAAGACCATCCCGGCATCGCCGCCCTGCTCAAGACCCGCGATCCCCTCGGCCCGCACTCCCTTGCCCTGGCCGAGGCGTTCCTGGCGGCGCTGCACGACACTGGCCTCCCGGCCCGGCAGACCGCCCAGGCGTACTCCCTCGTCTACGACTACACCCTCGGCTTCGCACTCAGCGACCGCACCACCGTCAACGAGCAGCGCGTCCAAGACCCCGCGACCAGGCGCCAGCTCCACGCGTTCTTCCGGTCACTGCCAGCCGACCAGTTCCCGGCCCTGACTGCCCTCGGCCAGCACGTGTGGGCCGGCAACCGCGACCAGCGATTCACCGCCGGCCTCGACACCCTCCTGGCCGGGCTGCAGGCAGCGAGCTTCGGCCCGGCGAGCCTGCCAACCGGACACTGACACCACCAGGCGCAACTTCCCGCCGGCGCTGCGGGTTTCCAGTGACCTGCAGGCCCGGTGGCTGGTCTGCTGGCTGCCTCGGCGGGATCCGGTGTTCCGGGGCGGTCAGGGCGGTCTGCCTGCTCGCCACCGCGCCAGCAGAATGGTTCCATCATGGCGCGGCGTTTCTCCTGGGTGAATCGGGTAGCCGCGCTTACTGCATCTCAGCCTGCGGGCTGGTCCTGGAAGGCGCGCCAGCATGCTCGAGGGCTGGGATACACGGCCCGGCTGAAGTGGTTCCGCACGTTGGCCGCCGTTGCGAACCGCATCTCCGCGACTGTATCTATTGGCAGGTCGCTCATTAGGAGTCGCGGGGCTAGCTGGATACGCTGCCGTAGCAGCCACTTATGCAGGTGCCCGCTGCTGGCCGGGAACCAGCGGGCAAACGTGCGAGGGCTCATGGCCGAGCGAGCCGCCAGATCTTCTACCTTCACAGCTTCGTTCAGATGCTCCTGGAGCCAGCAGACGGTGTCGGCAAGAGGCTGGAAATGTCGAGCTCGGACACCACCAGACCGCATCCAGCATTGATCACGCAGATCATGACAACTAACGAGGTCCGATCCGCAAAGCCCGAGTTACCCACGCACGCCCTGTGCACAACGGAGCGGGCGGGCGCGCATTCGCTGCAATTTGGGACTTACGCCCTATGGACTGCCGAGCTGCTGGCCGCGCTGGCCGTTCGGCCCGTTCCGTCATGCCACTCCAGCTTACCACGCGGCGTGATTGACCAACCGCCCAGCGACATATAGGCAGGCGAGGTGGCTCGGGATGACCTTGAGGTCTGATCACCGTTCGCGGGCCTTGCTGGACGAGTAGTCCTGGAATCCCCCTCCAGCCCCGCGCGAATAACCGCACCTTGTTCTTTCTTGGCTTCTCAGCGGGGGGCCGACCGCCGTACTCCTTGGCTGACCATTCCGCATCCGGCAGGCGCTCCGGTCCCAGGATGGACCGCCGGATCGGCGGCGCGTTTCGGCGTACGATGCTCGGTGAGGCGTTCGACGGGGCTTGGCTGCATCCGAGCGGAACCTTGTGGCTGTGTGACAAGATCCGGTCGGGCGCAGTGCACGGCAGCGAGCCGCCCGCAGTGAGCGAACACGAGCTCGGCCCCTTCGTCTGGGATGTACGGGAGGCGCTGGCCGACTACTGCGTCACGGCAAGGACAAAGGATTCACGCGGCAGAGCCAGCTCGTGGATGCCCTTGAGCAGCACCCTACGGCCCCAGTACGGGCCGACATGCGGACGGGCATCTCGACGAAACCGGCTCTGCCGCCGCGCGTACTCTGGACGATCGGTCAGTGTGTGAGTCAGGGACAGTTCGGCGCTCTGCGCCGCTCTGGACTGTGATCTTCCGCCAGTTCGATCTGGCGTCAATCTGCTGAATGGCCAGGACTGATGACAGGTCACACCAACCGGCAACTGGCGCGGTGCACTGGCCGCTGGCCGAAGTCCGGGGCCTAATGCCTTCAGGGGCCCTAGCCGACGCGAAAAACGGCCCAGCGCCAAGCCCGATGATGCGGGCGCTCGGCGCCGGACCGGAATCCGGCTTGCGGATGGTGCCGTCAGGTTACCGCCGGACCATCCGGTGTCCGCTCTGCCCGTCGACGGCACGATAGACGACCAGCAGGACCGCTGACCCGGCGATGGCGGTCAGCCAGGTGGACAGGTTGAAGAACCCGTTGAGGGTGTGGATATGGAACAGCTTAGTGGCGACCCAGCCGCCGCCCAGTGCCCCGGCGACCCCGATCAGGCAGGTGATGATCAGGCCTTGTGATCGCTTGCCGGGGATCAGCATATTGGCGAGCAGGCCTGCGGCGAGGCCGAGGACGATCCATGCGATGATGCCCATAACCGACTCCTTAGGTCAGTGACGTGCGTGGATGTGCGGTAGTCGGTGGCCAGCGTTTTGCCGGCTCTGAGCACGGTGTAGGCAGACTCGTGCTGCCTGTGCCGGGCATATCTCCGGGCGTTTGCCGGGGACGACTGGTGGCCGGTGTCAGGTGGCCGCTGGCTTGCGCCGGTCGCGGCGCATGATCCGTCGCAGCTGAGTGATCCGCGCGGTTCCGGCGGCAGCCATGATCAACGCTCCGGCGATGGCGGCGAAGAACAGCGCCACAGCCAGTGACAGGCGCAGGTGAGCGCCCAGGAAACTGATGTTCACGGCGTGCGCGTTCTGAATAATGAAGATCATCACCACGGTGAGTCCGGCGGCGGCGGCAATCAGGCCGGTCCGCATGCCGCTGATCCGGGTCTGCAGCCGCCGCGGCGGGACCGGCGGGGCCGGCGGGGGCGGCGGGCCGGCGCCATTGGCGGCCGGCGGCGGCAGGGTAATGGTCATTGGGCGTCGCGCTGCTGGCTCGGTCATGGCGTTGCTTTCTCAGAAGCGGGGACGGGGCTGCTGGAGATTGGCCGGTTCCCTTGACCGGGGCCTGGCCGCAGTCGGCCGCTGTCTCCCGGTGTCTTCCATCAATCTACATCGGAAAGACAATACTAGCAATGGCTTTCTAGAAACTGTGGTAAGTTCCTGAGAATGGATAGATGGAGCTTCCTGACCAACCACGCACGGGTTCTGCTGCGCATCGCCCGCGAGCCGGGCACGCGGCTGCGGGACATCGCCGGCGCCTTGGGCATCACTGAGCGCACCGCCTACAGCATCGTCACCGACCTAACCGAGGCCGGATACCTCGTCAAGCAGAAAGACGGCCGCCGCAGCCGCTATCAGATCCAGGCGCACCTCCCGCTGCCAGAACCCGCCAGCCAGGAACCCGCCATCGGCGACGTCCTCGCCGTCTTGATCGGGGAACAGGGTCAGCAGCCTCAGTTCTAGTCTCATTCATGCTCGTCTAACTGGATCGATCACGGGCTGGCCGTGTCAACCTGATCTGGCCTCGGCGTGACGGTCTGATCCGGTTCCAGGTGCTTGCGTGAAATGCTCGCCGGATGGCCTGGGCCGGGCAGGCCGGCGGGGAACTGGTTGCCGTTCGGCAGATCGAGATCAGCCCGGACGGTTCGGCTCGTCGTTACTCTTGGCGCCGCTATGAGGACGATGGGGGGCTTCCTCACCGATCACCCGCTGGAGCCCGTCGGACGCCATGGCACCGTTGTCTCACGAGGCGTTTCTGTCCGCCTGTGGTTAGCTGGCGGCGGATCGTTTCTTCCTGCTCTGCGCGAGCCGGCAGCTCGTGGTTGCCGGTCTCGATGATCTGCCCGGCGAAGGTGAGGCGGTCGACGATGGCGGCGCAGAGCCGGGGATCGGTGAAGATTTTGGTCCAGCCGGAGAACAGCTCGTTGGAGGCGATCGCGATCACTCCTCTCGTTTCGGTGACGACCTGGAACAGGAGTCCGGCGCCGCGGCGGTCGAGTTCCATGTAGCGAGTTCGTCGCAGCAGAACAGGCCCACGCGGCCGTAGCGGGCGATCATCCTGGACAGCTGCGTGTCGTCGGCGGCTTCGGCGAGCTCGTTGACGAGCTTGGATGCCAGCGTGTAGCGGACCCAGAAGCCGGCTTAGGCCGCGGCGGTGCCCAGCCCGATGAGCAGGCGCGCCGACCTGCGGCGATGGCTCCCTAGCCGACGCTCCCTAGCTCGGCCCCGCGTGAGTTAGTCACGTTCAGTGATGACGCCTCGGCATACACGAGGACCGTTTGTTCGGCGCGTAGCGGTTCGGTCAGGCGATGCGGGGGTGGTGCGCACGGGACCCCGGCTGGCTGGTCCGCCGCGATCCTGTTCGGCGCCAAGTTCGGTTGTCGAGTTGCGGGATGCGGATCTGCGCAAGATCCGAACGCAAGCGCCTCGCATGGCCGGTACGAGCTAGCAGCGTGGACGCGGATACTGGCCTGTGCCAGTCTGGGTACATCGTGTGCGTGCCCCCGGCTCGGGCAGTGCTGGGGATGCGGATGCCGCGAGCGAATGCGGAGGAGGAGGTGGGGCGCATGCAGGCAGCCGTCGGGGATCGGCTCCACGTGCACGCCAACGTCGTGGGCCATCCGGGGAGGACTGGCGAGATCGTCGAGGTCCGGGGAGCAGGTGGGGAGCCGCCCTACCTGGTGCGTTTCGGCGACGGTCACACCGCGCTGGTGTTCCCCGGCCCGGACGCGATCATCGAGCATCCGCGTAAGAAAGGCAAGAAGGGGTCGGCGAAAGGCTAGCCTGCGTGCCCCGGCGGCCTTGCTCGGGCGGACCCCGCGGGCGTGCCCGGCTTCGGCGTAGCGCTCGGCAACTGGGTCCGCCCTGGTGACCGTCACGTGCTCACTTGCGGCACGGAGTCCTCGTGCTCGGCGCAGCTCGTGCAGCTGCGGGGCGGCGAACCACCCTCCGGCGCGCACGGAAGCGGGATCAGGGCCGGCGGCACACACGTAGGGTGCAGGCATGAATGGCACGAGCGGGGCGCGCTCTGCAGCGCGCGAGGCGCGGGAACCGCCCGTCGCTGGGCTGATCCGGCCGGGCGGCGGCACCATCCTGGATGCGATCGGCAACACGCCCCTAATCATGGTTGACGGGATCTGGGCCAAGCTGGAGTACCTCAACCCGTCCGGATCCATCAAGGCGCGCATCGCCAAGTACATGATCGAGCGGGCAGAGCGGGAAGGGCTGCTGCGGCCAGGCGACACCATCGTGGAAGCCAGCAGCGGTAATACCGGAAACGCGATGAGCATGGTCGCCGCCGTCAAGGGCTACCGGATGCTCGTGGTCATGCCGAACGGGATGAGCGGCGAACGGCTGGCGATCTCGCGGGCATTCGGCGCGCAGGTCATGACGCTCGGTGACTTTCACGTCAACGACGCGCTGGCCAAGGTCGCCGAACTCGGCCGCCAGCCCGGATACTTCGCGCCGCAGCAATTCGACTCGGAGTGGAACGTCGAGGAGAACCGCACCTGGCTCGGCCCGGAGACGCTCGCCCAGCTGCCGGACGGCGCAGTGCCGGAGGCCGTGGTTGGCGGGGTCGGCACCGGGGGCACCATCATCGGCGTAGGTCAGTGCTTCCGCGAGCGGAACCGGTCCTGCAAGGTGGTCGCCGTCGAGCCCAACGAGTCGTGCATGCTGATGTGCGGCGAGGTCGGCCGGCACCTGATCGAGGGCATCTCGGACGGCTTCGTCCCCGCCATCTTCGCCAGGCACCGGCACATCATCGACGAGATAGTCGCGGTGGACAGCGACGCGGCGATCAGCGAGATGCGCCGCCTGGCCCGCGAGTTCGGGCTGTTCGTGGGCCCGAGTTCCGGCGCGCACCTTATCGCCGCCCGCGAGCTGCGAGCCCGACACCCCGACCTCCGGCACGTCGTCACGTTCTTCTGCGACGAGGGCGAGAAATACATCAACGACTACTTCCTCGGCGAGTGATGCGCTACGCGGGCCCGGCGGTGCACAGCCCCAGGAGCAGACCGATGAACAATCCGAACCAGGCGCCGCTCGCAGCTCGGCGGGCCTCGGCGAGGAACGGGCCGACGTCAGCGGCGAACCGAGCGTGATGCTGGAACAGGAACCCGTGGGCGGCGTCGGGGTAGATCCGGATCCACCGGGCCACCGGCATGGGCGGCGGCGCTAGCCGCAGCGGGAAGCTGAGCGCCAGGCACCGAAGGTTGCCGCTCAGGATGCGCTGCTGATCTGGCTTTCGGGACGCCTCTCCTGCTCCCGGAGAATCGCATCGAGCCGTTGCGCATCGGGAGAGTCCAGGTCGTGGTATATCGCTGCCGCTTCCCGCCGCGCGGCGACCCCATCCGCGATCTGGCCGTCGCGCAGCAGGCACTCGCCGAGGCCCGCCAGCGCGTGCGCCTGTTCAAGCGGCGCCGCGACCGGCCGGGCGACTGTGAGCGCTCGCTCGCAGAAATCCTGCGCCAGCCCCGCCTGGCCCGACGCGACCATCAGGTCACCCAGGCTGCTGAGGGCCTCCGCTTCGCCCAGCTCCTCGCCAATCCCCTGGTACAGGGCAAGCGCCGCCTTCATGCTCGCGGTCGCATTGTCGAAGCCTCGAACGTCCACAAGCGCAACCCCGAGTTCGAGGAGGGCATTGGCCTCGCCGAGCCTGCTGCGGCGAGCGCGATACAGGTCACGGGACTTCTCCTGGCTGGCGATGGCTTCCCCCGACCTGCCGCTGAGCCGCTGGACCACGCCGAGGTAGTTGAGGGCGCTCGCTTCGATCCGTGGGTCGCGATGTTCAACGACCCGGAGGCCCGGCGGTTTGTCCCATAGCCAGCCCCGACGAAGAGCCATTCGAGCCGACGACTGCCGCAAGCCAACTGTACGTCGCGCGAGCTGGCCATACCCGCCGCGCCGACTCTGCGCGGCCGATGATTGCGCTGTGCTCCACAATGGTGGCGCGCATATTCTCCGGATAGGGTTTGCGCTACGGGAAGCTGGCACCGCCACAGTCCACCGCTACCGACAGGGCCGAACACAGCGCCGCCATGGTTGCGGGTCGCGCCCGCCCAACCTGTCGGCGGAAGCGCTCGCGGGCCACCAACTGCACGTTGTCGAGGTTGGCGACAGAAGGATGCCGGACGCCGTCCTCGCTGCCCACGGGCACCTCGGTAGAGATCCCCCGGACCGTGGAGGTCACCGGGGCAACGATGACCGCGTTGAGGAGCCGGCCCATCGGGTCGCGGGTGAGCACGATGACCGGGCGCGCCTTATCGAGGTCGGCGAGCCAGACCTCGCCGCGGCGCGGGGCCGCGGTCACGGGGACTCGCCTGCGTAGAGGGCCTCCCAGTCCGTGTCATCGGCAAGGCCACTGGTGTCGGCGAGCATCGCCAGGGCGACTTCGGCGTCGGTCGCCGGTTCCCGGCTGTAGGCGGCGATATCAGCACGAAGACGGCCGAGCCGGATGAGCTGGTCCAAGGCCACGTCGATGACTTCCGACGTGGAACTGGCACCCACGATGGCCCGAGCCTCGGCGGCCTTCGCGCGGTCCAGCGTAATGGTCGCCTTCTCCTTCGCCATACATTGCATACTACCATCTGGGCGTAGCGCAGAGCCCGTCCAATCGCGGTCCCGATTGTCCAGCCCGCGGCCAACGACTGACAGGACCAGGACGGATCTCTCGAGCCAGTCTCCGTATGACGATCAGCGATAGCAACCAGCTGCCGCAGCCGAATATCTCGTCCGGCTGGTCCAGGTCCTCGGCCATACGTCAAGGACGCTCCAATTCCACCTACGGCGGCGACGGCAGCCAGTTCCGCAACTTAGTGCAATCCGGTGCGCCTTGCGGTGACGGCACCGTGACATTTGAAATGGGCGTCGGATCGGCAGCCGATTCCGGTCCGAGCGCCGGACCGCCTGGGTCGGATTCATGTCAGGAGCCACGTGCTGATGGCGATCACCAGCAAGTTGTGCGCCGCTACGTGCGTCGGTGTGTCGCTGCCCGTCGCGGCGTCGGCGAAGCGCTCAGGAACGGCCATGACGCCCTCAGCGGGAACAGCGGTCTCGCGGGCAGTTACAGCAAGACCGCCGGGCGATCGTCGAGGTCGCAGGGAAGTTCGGCGCGGAGAACGACAGTTCAGTGGACGACTCCGTGCGCTGCTGGCCACGGGTGCTAGATGTCCCTGTGGTCAGGCAGATCGCAGTGGCTGGCGGCTAGGCATTCGTCGGCGGGTAACTGAGGAGAGCTGACGCATTCAAAAACCCTGGCATTGGCCCAACGGCTATTCCGGACAGGCGGGATAGGCAACTGAGGGAGAGAGCCGTGAGACTTAAGAAGCTAAAGCGGCGACCAGAACGACGCGGCCACCGAATGCCTAGCCGAGGCGATCGAGATGAGCCGCGAGCCAGGACCACGGCAAGCAACAAGCCCACAGAGCTCACCAGCGCATCGAAGGTCCTGGAACAGGTCATAGGCGCCGAACCGATGCAGGTTGAAGTGCCCCGGGTTCTGCACCACGACGAACGACACCTGGATCTTGTCCGTCTGCTGGTACGGGCCGGCCGGTATCGAGTTGGTCTCGCGGGTCTTGCCGTCGATGACCCAGCTTGCGAACAATCCGTTGTACGGGCACGCCGGGTTCTTCCCCATGAAGCTGTTTTGAATCTTGGCCAGCCTTTTCTGCATCTGCGGCCACTACAGCTTTTTCAGCGGTGAGTTGAAGATCTGGCTGCCGAGTGCCCGGGCGATCGGCGGCACGCGGAGCTTCGCCTGGGCGTCAGTGAAGGGTTCCATGGTCCACGGGGATTTGAAGTCGGTCACGTTGACCCGGACTCCAACAGGCCTGGGTCCGGCACTCGCTGGGCACCCGCCACGCACGATCGATCCCATGGCACTCAGGTGACCTAGTGCCGCATCAGGCTACGTTTGCCCCGGTCGGCGAGGCGGCGGAGACGTTCGCCGTAGGCGCGGTTTTGCGCCGGTCGACTCCCTCAACCATCGCCAGCATCAGCCGGATCCCCTGGTTGCGGCTCAGGCCCCGTTGGTGCGTGAGTGCATGCCAGGTGTGAAAATCGAGCGCGATCGCGATGGCGTGGCGCATCTGGCGCGCGTTGCCCTGCCAGCCCTGGGCGAGCTGCTCCTCGGCCTGGGCGAGCCATTGCCGGCGCGGGGCGCCCACTGCGCGCAGGGCAGGCATGTGCTCAGCATCACGGATGACGTTTGCCAGCATCGGTTCGGCCTGCTCGTAATAGCTATAAAGGTCGCGCAGCCCGCGCCGCAGTCGTCGGCGGGGATCCGTGAGCTTGGACCAGCTGGCAATATCGGGCAGCGGGTTGCGGGCCCTGAAGTCGCTTGAGCAGGCGGCAAACAGCGCCGCGTCGTCGGGAAAGTGCCGGTACACCGTAACTCGGTCAACACCGGCCCGCCGCGCGATCTCGCTGACGGTCGTCCAGGCGGGGCCGAGCGTCTGGTGCAGCTCAACCGTCGCGCGCGTGATCCTTCGGCGGGTGTCCGCCATCGCCTGCGCCCGCTGATTGAGCTCGTATCTCTTCGCCTTGGCGATCCCTGACCCCTTGGCCGGTGAAATATTCACGCTACATAGTGTTGCATAGATGCTATCGTTCCCGTAAAGTTCTGCGCAACATCATGTTGCGCGAAAGATGAAGTGCCATGGAGGGGACTTCTGGAGCAGAGTCATCGGTCCGCCGTGAGCAACCGGGGGCGGGCCGGCTGAGCCTGACCGCGGACGATCTGCTCTCGACCACGCGAGCGGTTCGCAAGCGGCTCGACTTCGAGCGGGACGTAGAGCCTGAGCTGATTGAGGAGTGCATTCGCCTGGCCCAGCAGGCGCCCTCGGCGTACAACACTCAGTCCGCTCACTTCGTCGTCGTTACCGATGCGGACAAGAAGGCGGTACTAGCTGAACTGTGGCGCCGCGGACGTGGTCACGGCCGCGAGCTGCCGATCTCATGGGTCAACTGCCAGTACAAGGGTCCCGTGCACGCGGCGACCGCCCCCAAGATGGTGGCCTCAGCCTCCTACCTTGCCGAGAACCTTCACCGCGCCCCGGCGGTCGTGATCCCGTGCGTCGCGTTTCGCACTGACAGTGGGGAAAGTGTCCTCATGCAGTCACTGGTGTGGGGTGCCGTACTACCAGCGGTCTGGAGCTTCTGCCTCGCCGCACGTGAGCGCGGTCTGGGAACGTGCTGGACCACCATCCACCTCGCCTACGAACGCGAGGCCGCCGAGCTACTGGGCATCCCGTACGACGACGTGATGCAAGTCGCGCTACTGCCCGTGGCCTACACCAAAGGCACCGAGTTCAAGCCCGCGTGGAGGCTACCGATAGACCAGATCCTCCACTGGGACAGCTGGTAGCCGGCTAGCCGAGGTCTACCTGACTGAGTCGAGGCGATCTGCAGGCGCTCAACGAAATACGCCGAGCGGCCCGGCTCCGGCCGGTGTCCCCTCCCGGGCGGCAACATCGCGAGCTTCGCCGACCCGGCCGACCGGCGGGATCGGCCAGTCGCCGCTCTCCGGACCGTCTTGTTCTCCAAGCGGGGCCATGTGCCGCATGCCGGGCCAGGTGTCGCCGGGGCAGAGCACATTCGAGCGCGCGCCGCGTGGTCCGCCGTCCAGTGCCAGCATCTTCCCGAGCATCACCACTGCTGCCTTCGACACCGAGTACACCCCGATGGACTCCTCGCCCCAGATGGCCGCGTCAGAAGAGATGTGGATCATGCAGCCGCGGCGGCGCGCCAAGTGCGGGAAAGCGGCCTGGGCATACAGGAAGTAGCCCCGAACGTTCACGCCCATCACCCGGTCGTAGTCGGCCAGGGGCGTGTGCAGCAGGCTCGCCTCGACCCCGATCCCCGCGTTGTTCACCACCACATCAAGGGTCCCGAGTTGGTCAACGGCCAGGTCGACTGAGCGCGCGACCGCTGCAGGATTTCCCAGCGTGGCGCAAACCGCGTGGCCATCTGCGTCGCGCCCGGTGCTGATCACTGGCGGCCCGCCGGTCGCAGCCGCGGCCAAGCGGAGCCAGGTACGCGTCGGCCGCACCCGCGATCTGCCGGCGGATGCTGCGGATCCGTTTTGCTCCCCGGCTGCTCCCGGCTGTCATCGCCATTTCGATAATCGACTCTGACCTGCATCGACGCCATGGCCCTTCGCGGTGCGCTTGCCTGCAATGCAAGAGGTCATCTGACACCCGCGGAGAACCCGGATTACGCCGCTGACCTGCGGATTCGTGGTCAGCCCCCGGAGGCGAGGCCATCGAAGGTGTGAGCGGATCGCTCAAATAGACGATGTTCTAGTGTTCGAATTACTTGTTCTGAACTGGGCGTGGAGCTATGGGGATTCGAACCCCAGACCTCTTGCACGCCATGCGGACCTCGCGAGTCGCCCGGAGTGGCCGGGCATGGCCTGGCCAGGCGCTTCGTTCGCTCGCGGAAGCTGGATGTGGCTGCTGATCGCTGGTCGCTTGCTCCCCTCTTGCTCCCCGCTCACGCGATCTTCAGCTGCTCGTCACCGAAGTCCGCGATCAGCTTGAGCGTGCCGCCAAGCGCGGTGACGAAGCGGTTCAGCTCCTCCTGAGTGGACACATCGCCGCCCTGGATCTGCGACACCCGCGCGACCGAGACACCCATCCGCGCGGCCACCTTCTCCTGGGTCATCCCCCGCCGCCTGCGCATCTCCGCCGGCTTCCAGCCCCGCGCATCATCCAGCATGCCCGTGACGGCCGCATCGAAGCCCCCCCCCCCTGGCCGTCTCAACAGCGCGGTCCACATTCCCCGAATCCCGCCACCGCCACACGCTGCTCACCGCCCCCATCTCCCTCTGCCACTCGGCCGGCCCCGCCTATACAGGTATGAGCTCCACATGAATGTTGGCAGCCTCGGCCAGGGTGCGAAGGTCGTCAGGGTCGGAGGTGAGAATGTCGTCGCCGTCGGCGGCCAGGCAGACGACGGCGGCGTCGATGGCGTCGGACTGGCCACTGCGGGCTAGCAGCATCCCGGCCCGGCGCCCGAGGCCGTCGTCGATTGGCAGAACCTGGACTCCGCTTAGCAGCCGGGCAAGCGGCGCCTGCCTGCCGTGTCCGCCGCGCCAGACCTGAGCGACCACGCCCCCGCAGGTGATAGGGGCGCGGCCAGCAAGGCGATCTCGCTTGAGCAAAGCCACGACATCTCTCTTGTTGCGCTCCACCGCCACGAATGCGCCGGCATCGAGTATGAGCATCAAGCGGCTCCGCGGCCACCGGCTGTGCCGGCCGGGCGACCTCGGACCACGACCGCGCTGGCCCTGGCCCGGCGCGCCGCGTCACGCATCTCCTGCTCGGTGATCTCGCCATGTTCGGCCTCATAGATGGCCAGGAAATCATCCAAGGCAGCCAGCCGACGATCATGATCAGCCTTCAGCCGCAGCGCATCGTTCACCCATGCGCTCACGCTTTCCGCTCGTCCCTCGGCTACTGCCTCCTGGGCCACAGCCACCAGCTCGGCATCGACAGACGCGGAGAGCCGCTCCTTAGTACTCATACATGTATGCTACATCTCTGCCACACGGATGGTATTCCTCTACCACGTCCCGGAACTCGACTCGGCTCGCGCCCTTGGATGTGGTCGCCGGCGCTGTTGCGTTGGCCGATCGTGGGAGGCCGGAGACTGGTCCGGTGACTGCGCCTGCCACGGCCTCGGGTTTTGCTGGCTTCCGGTTCCCGCGGGAGGTGATCTCGGTCGCGGTCCGCTGGTACCTGCGCTATGGACTTTCCTATCGGGACGTCGAGGAGCTGCTGGCCGAGCGCGGTATCACCGTCGATCACGTCACCGTCTACCGGTGGGTGCAGCGGTTCACTGCGGAGTTCATCGAGGCGGCCAGGCCGGGCCGCCACGTTCCCGGGAACCGGTGGTTCGCCGGCGAGACCTGCCTGAAGGTCACCGGACAGTGGACCTATCTCTACCGGGCGGTCCATCAGCATGGCCAGGTCATCGACGTCCTGGTGTCAGCGAAGCGCGACCTGGCGGCCGCGCGGCGCTTCTTCGGCCGGGCGCTGCGCATCGGCACGATCCCGGCCGAGGTCACCGCCGGCCGCGCGGCCGCTTATCCGCGGGTGCCCGGCGAGCTGATCCCCTCGGCGCTGCACACCGTGGAGCGGTAAGCGAACAACCCGATCGAGGCCGACCACGGGCGGCTGAAAGCCCGGCTCCGGCCGATGCGGGGCCTGAAACGGCACCGGTCAGCGCGGATCCTCGCCGCCGACCACGCGTTCGGGCAGAACCTGCGCCGCGGTCACTATGACATCGCCGCCGAAGTCCCAGACCACCACCGGCTCCGCATCGCCTTCGACGACCTCGCAACTACCATCTGACCGCGGACGACTCAGGTGATCATGCCCTGACCTTGCCAGGATGCGCAACGCAACAGTGCCCTCGCCGGTCAGCCGCAGGCCCCCGGCCTCGTCGCGGGACCGTTCCAGCAAGGCGTCCAGCAACCGGTCGTCGATCAGCTCCCGCAGCGGCCCGGCATTCCCCCGCTGAGGGGGGCTTTCCGGGTCATGATGAGATGCCTCCCCCCAGGGCCTTCTGCGGGCTCCGCCGGTGCCAGTCCCGGCGGGACATGCTCCAGGTGCGTAACGGACATGAGTCTTGTTCTCCCCGATGGTAGTGGCCATTCCCACTGGCCATTCAGCTACCCTTCGTAACTCCATTTACACACCTGGTGAGATACCCCTAGGGCCGGCCACGCCACGGCGAACTAGTGGTCCGGCCACGGAGCACAGACGCGACGGCACGTCCGGATCGCCCGAGGGTTCGCGGTCGGAGGTGATAATCGAGGCATGGCCGAGCTCCCCACGGGGACCATCACGTTGCTGTTCAGTGACGTGGAGGGGCCGACGGCGCTGCTGGGCCGTCTGGGTGACCGGTACGGTGACGTGCTGTCCGCCCAGCGGGCCGTGCAGCACGACGCGTGCTCTGCTGCTGGCGGGCGGGAGTTGGAGGCCGAAGGGGCCAGCTTCTTCGCGGTGTTCCAGTCGGCGGCCGACGCGGTTCGGTGCTGCGTGGCCGCACAGCGAGCGCTGGCCGGCCGCGACTGGTCGGACGGTGCCGCAGTGCGGGTGCGGATGGGCCTGCACTCAGGCGAGCCAGTCCGCCATGAGGACGGTTACATCGGCCTAGACGTGCACCGGGCAGCGCGGATAGCAGCGACGGCGCACGGGGGTCAGGTGGTGCTATCCAGCCCGACCCGGCTGCTGGCTGAGGCGCAGCTGCCAGCCGGGACCCGGCTGGACGATCTCGGCTGGCACCGGCTCAAGGACATCGAGGCACCGGAGCGGATCTACCAGCTGACCATCGTCGGCCTGCAGGAGCGGTTTCCGCCGCTGAAGACCCTGGGTGCGCAGACCAGCCTGCCGGTGCCGATGACGCCGCTGGTAGGACGCGAGGGCGACCTGGAGGAACTCCGCGCTGCGGTAGCCCAGCCTGGGATCCGGCTGGTCACGCTCACCGGAACAGGCGGCGTCGGCAAGACGCGCCTAGCGCTGGCGGTGGCGTCCTCGCTGGCCAGCGGCTTTCCGCATGGCGTGTTCTTCGTCAGTCTGGCAGCGGTGCGCGACCCCGAGGTGATGTGGAAGACAATCGCCGGCGATCTAAACGCGGCCAGCGAAGGGCCCGCCGCCGACGTCGTGACCGGTTACTTGGCCGAGCGGCGCGCTCTGCTGGTGCTGGACAACTTAGAGCAGCTGGACGGCGCAAGTGAGGTAGTAGCCGCACTGCTGGAAGCTGCGCCTCGCCTAGTGGTGCTGGCTACGTCTCGGCGGCCGTTGCACCTGCAGGGCGAGCATGAGTACCCGGTGCCACCGCTGGACCTGCCGCCCGACGCGGGCGTGGCCGGAGTCGCGGCTAGCAGCGCCGTCCGGCTGTTCGTGCAGCAGGCAGAACTGGTCCGGCCGGGCTTTACCGTGACGGCCGGGAATGGTGCGGATATCGCGGCGATCTGCCGTCGGCTGGACGGGCTGCCGCTGGCGATTGAGCTGGCCGCCTCGCGGGTCAGGCTGCTGGCACCGTCAGCGCTCCTGTCCCGGCTCGGGGACAGCCTCGACCTGGCCGCCGCCGACGTCGGGCGCCCGTCCCGTCAGCAGACGCTGCGCAACACCATCGGCTGGAGCTATGAGCTGCTGGCCGCTGGCCTGGCGGGATCGTTCCGGCGCCTGGGCGCGTTCGCGGGTGGCTGTGATCTTGAGGCGGTGGCGTCGGTTGCCGTAGCGGAGGACGGCCAAGCGGCCATAGCTGATCCTCTGGAGGTCGCCGCCGGGCTGCTGGACGTCAGCCTGATCACGGTGACCGAGGGCACTGACGGTGAGCCCAGGGTGGGCATGCTCGAGACCGTCCGGGAGTACGCACTCGAGCGCCTCGTGGTGGCCGGCGAGCTGGACGAAACTCGGCGCCGGCACGCTGAGTACTTCGCGGATGTTGCCGAACGGGCGCGCTCCCAGCTAGGCGGCCCGGCGTACCTAGGAGCTCTGGGCCGTCTCGAAGCAGAGAATGGGAACCTGCGAGCCGCCCTGGCTTGGTCGCTGGACATGCGTGCGCGCGGCTTGGCCGACGGCAGCGAACGGATAGCCATCGGCTTGCGGCTGGCCCAGGCGCTGACCATGTTCTGGTATCAGCACGGTCACGCCGCCGAAGGGCGGCGCTGGCTGGAGCGGGCCATGGAGCTCGCGTCCGAGGCCGCCGGAGCACCGCTGGCACGGGTCGCGCACGGGCTCGGCATGCTGCTGCGGCAACAAGGCGAGTTCGACGCAGCGCTCCGCGTCCTTGAGCGCAGTCTGAGCATCGCCCGCGACGTCGGCGACCGGGACCGCCAGGCGCGAGTACTAAACAGCCTCGGCATCACGCACCACCATCTTGGCCACCTGGACACGGCGAGGTCCCTCTTCGAGAACAGCATCGCTATCTCACGGGAACTCGGGAACGCCGTACTGGTCTCCATGCGGCTGGTGAATCTGGGAAATGTGGAGATCGACGCGGGCAACCTGGACCACGCCTCGCGGGTGCTGCAGGAGGCGCTCACGCTCCATCACCAACAGGGAAACGTGGTGGGTATAGCTAACTCCCAGCTGTCGCTGGCAACGGTAAGCCTCCGCGCCGGACGTGCAGCCGAGGCCCGCGATCTGCTGTCCCGCACGTTCGACTATGTCGCCAGCTCCAGCGACCCCGAATTTCTTGCCCAGACGCTGGAAGCGTTTGCCTGCATTACTGCCGAACTCGGCGAGTGCCTGCGGGCGGCCCGCCTGGCCGGCGCCGCGGAAGCCATCCGGCAGAAGGCAGGCATGCCGATCCCAGAACCCAGCAGCGTCCTGCTCGAGCGGTTCTTGGGCCCGGCCCGCGCGATAATCCCGCGCGTGGCATGGGACGCCGAACTAGCCGCCGGGCGTGCGCTCACCCAGGAACAGGCAGTCGCGCTCCTAGCGTGACCCAGTACGTGAGTGAGCTAGCCAGCTTCCTCGCGCCGGTGGCCGCCGGACAGTTCCGCCAGCGCCGCACGGTCGAGCTGCGCGGCATCGACTGCCGCTAGCCGGCAGGGCGTGATCGCGAAGAGCGAAAGCGAAGAGGTGCGGACTCCGGCCTCTAGGTGTGCCCGCTCACCGAGCAGCGCACCGGGGGCCGTACTCGGCCAGCCGTTCCCCGTCCCGCTCGACCCGGATGACGCCGTCCAGGACCAGGTAGACGTCGGTGCCAGGCTGACCTTGCCTGGTCACGGTCGCGCCTGCCGCGTGCCGTTCGATCCTCGGTCCGGCGCCGACGTTCATCAGCTGCACCGACAGCGTCCGCTCGAGGGCGGTCTCGACGGCGATGATCAGCGCCGAGGAGTCCTGATCGCCGCAAGGGCTGTGCCGGCCGAACGACTTGTGCCACCAGTCCCTGAAATCAGTCAGTCCGGACTTCAGCGAGACCGTGCCGTCGCCGTCGTACACCCCGGTGCCGAGGGAACCGGCTCGCGCCGGGCATCCCGAACTCCGCCCGGCCGTCGGCATGCAGCGTGAGCGAAAGGGTCGTCCAGATCAGCGGCGGCAGCCACCGGACAAAGGGCTTGCGCCGCACCCGCCGGGGCGCCGGTAGCCCGGTTCGGCCACCGGCGGTCTGCACGAACCGCACCCACCCGTCGCCGCGTGCAGGATCACGCTGGATATCGGGGAGTTGGACCGCCTGGAACGTAGCGAGCGGCCGTCCGCCGAGCCGGACCGTAGTCGAGCCCAGCAGGCCGCCCCGGGGAATATCCGCAGCCAGCGATCTGGCCAGCGTCGTCGACGTCAATCCCATCCGCGCAGAAGATTGGCGAAGCGGAACCGGTCAGCCGTCCTCAATTCCTCGACATCGCCGAGCTCACCGGGCGGCGGATCGTCGTAATGAGTGAATCCGGCGTCGAACGCCGCCCTGGTTGGGCCGGGTACCGCCTCCGACGGAATCCATGACAATGAGGTAACGCGTCGCTCGTGTCGCGTGTCAATGTCGTCGGCCCAATGCGGGCGGAATGCCAGAGCGATTCCGAGCTTGAGCGCGACGGAATTTCCTGGCCGGGCGCGATAATCGGGGCATGGCTGACTCCCTGCGAGGACTATCACGATGCTGTTCAGCGACATCGAGGGGTCAACGGCGCTGCTGAGCCGTCTGGGAGACCGGTACGGGGAGGCTTTGTCAGCGCAGCGCGCGCTGCTGCGCTCGGCGTTCTCCGCCTGCGCGGGCAAGGAGATGGGAACCGAGGGCGACAGCTTCTTCGTGGTGTTCGAGTCGGCGGCCGACGCGGTCCGCTGCTGCGTGGCAGCGCAGCGCGCGCTGGCCGGCCACGACTGGCCGGAAGGCGCCGTGGTCCGGGTGCGGATGGGCCTGCACTCGGGCGAGCCGGCGCGGCACGATGACGGTTACGTCGGGTTGGACGTGCACCGTGCGGCGCGGATCGCGGCGGCGGCGCACGGCGGCCAGGTCGTGCTCTCGGATGCGACGCGACAGCTGGCGGAGTCACAGCTGCCTGGCGACGTGTCGGTGCGAGATCTGGGCTGGCACCGGCTGAAGGACATCGATGCGCCCGAGCGCATTTATCAGCTGGCTATCGTCGGCCTGCAAGAGCGGTTTCTGCCGCTGAAAAGCCTGGGTGCCCCTACCAGCCTGCCTGTGCCGATGACGCCGCTGGTGGGCAGGGACGCCGAGCTCGCGCAGCTCCAGGACGTGGTCCTGGCGACGGGAGTCCGGCTGGTGACGCTCACCGGCACCGGCGGTGTCGGCAAGACGCGCTTGGCGATCGCCGCGGCCGCGGCCGTTGACCAGGCGTTCGAGTACGGCGTCTATTTCGTCGCCCTGGCGGCTGTCCGAGATGCCGAGGTGATGTGGAAGACGATCGCCGACGATCTGGACGCCCGCGGTGACGGGTCGGTCACCGCGGTTACCGGCTGCCTGGCCGACCGGAGGACCCTGCTGGTGCTGGACAACCTGGAGCAGCTCGATGGTGCAGCCGAGGTTGTCGCTGAGCTGCTCGCCGCGGTGCCGCGGCTGGTGGTGCTGGCCACCTCCCGGCGACCGCTGCATCTGCAAGGGGAGCACGAGTTCCCGCTGCACCCGCTGGAGCTACCCCGCCATGCGGGCGTGCAGGAGGTGACGGCCAGCGGCGCAGCGCGGCTGTTCGTGCAGCAAGCGGGGATGGTCCGGCCGGGTTTCACCGTGACGGCCGGGAACGCCGCCGATGTCGCGGCCATTTGCGGGCGTCTGGACGGCCTGCCGCTGGCGATCGAGCTGGCCGCCTCCCGGGTCAGGCTGCTAACACCCAGTGCGCTGCTAGCTCGGCTAGGGCACAGCCTGGAGCTGGCTTCGGGTTACGCCACCGCCCCGTCGCGGCAGCAGACCCTTCGGAACACCATCGCCTGGAGCTACGATCTGCTGACTCCCGACCTGGCGGGCGCGTTCCGGCGCATGGGGGTGTTCGCCGGCGGCTGCGACCTTGATGCCCTGGCGACGGTCGCCGTGGCAGACGCCGCTCCGGGCGCCACCACCGATCCTCTGCAGGTTGCCGCCGGGCTGCTTGACGTCAGCCTGATCACGATCACCGAGGGCGCCGATGGCGAGCCGAGGGCGGGCGTGCTCGAGACAATCAGGGAGTACGCACTCGAGCGCCTTGAGAAGGCCGGCGAACTTGACTCCACCCGGCGTCGGCACGCTGAGTACTACGCGGGTGTTGCCGAGCGGGCGCGCGCCCAGATGGGGCGCCCGGCGCACCTGGCAGCCCTGAATCGGCTGGAAGCCGAGCACGACAACCTGCACGCCGCCCTGGCTTGGTCACTGGATATGCCCGCCGTCGATCCGGGCCAGCCGCAAGCCGACGAGCAGATACTCATCGGCTTGCGGCTTGCCCAGGCGCTGGGTCTGTTCTGGTACCAGCACGGTCATGGCACCGAAGGGCGGCGATACCTGGAGCGGGCGATCGGGTTGGCCCCCGATGACGCTGGCGAGCCGCTGGCCCGGGCGGCGCACGGCCTGGGAATGCTGTTGCGGCAGCACGGCGACCTCGACGGCGCGATCCGGTTCCTCGAACGCAGCCTGGCCATCTGGCGCGGCCTCGGCAACCGGATGCTGGAGGCGACGGAGCTGAACAGTCTCGGCATCACCCATCGTCACCGCGGCGACCTGAACACAGCACGATCCATGTTCGAAGACAGCCTCACCATCGCCCGCGAGCTGGGGGACGATTCCCTGGTCGCCGTGCGGCTCGCGAACTTGGCAAATCTGGAGATCGAGGCCGGCAACCTCGACCGCGCCGCCCAGATGCTGCGTGAGGCACTCGTGCTGTACCAGACCGAGAGCTACCCGCTGGGCGTTGCCAACGCGCAGAAATGGCTGGCGTTGGCGAGCCTGCTCGCCGGACGGGCACCGGAGGCGCGGGTCCTGCTGTCGGGCACGTTCGACTACGTCGTCAGCTCCGGCGATCCCGAGCTGCTGGCCAACGTACTAGAAACGTCGGCGTGCATCGCCGCCGAACTCGGCGAGGCCCTGCGCGCAGCCCGCTTGGCAGGCGCCGCATCCGGCATCCGGGCCACCGTGGGCATGCCGATCCCGGAACCCGATGCCGCGCTGCTCGAGCGGTTCCTGGGCCCGGCTCGCGCGACGATCCCGGACGAGACCTGGAACGCCACGCTAGCGGCGGGGCGCGCGCTCACCCAGGAGCAGGCAAGTACGCTGCTCGTACCATCCGGCACCTGACAGGCCCGACGCGTCTTTTGATCGCGCCGGGGCTACTCCGCGCCGCTTCGCTCTGTCGTGCCGCTCTCCGTCATGTCAGGTTCCGGCGGCGCATTGGGCAGCGGCGTAAGCTGCGCTGTAAAGGAAACCTCGATTTGGCATGCCGCGTACGTAGCCGCTCACCGCGCAGCCATCTTGCCCGGCATATTGTGGCGGTCGCTGCCCCAGCGTTTGGCGCCTGAGAAGATGCCAGGGCAAACCATGAACCTGGGCGCGCTCACTTGGGCTGCGCCAGTCCTGAACGCGGAAGATCGCCAGTCTCCAGCGTGCAGCTAACGCTAGCGAGAAACCCGCTCTGCGATTCCCAGATAGCGGTCGAGGAACGTTTGCACGGCGATTATGTCTCGCGTCGGCCGCCACGACAACGCAACGCATGACACCCAGTTCGGCGCAACAAGCGAGGAGCAGTTAGTCGGGTTCCACCAGACACGCCGTCACGTCGGGATCGCCTCGGCGCGCCTCGGCGCATAACCCGTGCAGCTCCGCCTGTCCCATCTGAAACTCTTTCCGATCGGTAACGACGGGCGCCGGGGTCCTCTGACGCGGTCACGCTCTTAGTGGAGCGGGCCCGGGGGCACGGTTTCGCCCTGGCCGTGGATCAGCAGGCCGGCCCGGTGGTGGTGTCGGTCCGCCGGCGGCTGGACGGGATGCCGCTGGCGATCGCGCTGGCCGCGGCGCGGCCCTTCCCTGACATAACCGACGCGCTCGGCGGCCCGCCAGGATCCCTTGTTCCACGGCTCGACGTACAGCTCAAGGCGGTGAATCGCCAGGGACAGGCCCCATCGCGAGATGGCATCCAGTGCCGCGCGGCGGGCGGCCGCGGCTTGGCGAGGATCTTGTGCCGCTAGGACGTCGCGATCGCGTCTGACAACGGCGTGCAGGGTGTTTGCATGAACCAGATTACGGGCCCACCATCGGGAGCTCGTTGCTCGCTGACGATCTGGAAGCCGAGGGACTCATAGAACGCGACGTTCCGCGGTGTGCCGGTTTCCAGGAACGCCGGGCACCCTCAGCCCTGGCCCGGTTGAGGCCGTGCATCACCAGCGTCCGGCCAAGTCCTCCGGCACTGCGCCGCCGGTGCGACGCCGACAAGGTCGAGGAACCAGCAAGGCTCGCCGGGCAGGTGAGCGTCCAGCCAGTCCCAGAACGTCGCATACCGGACGCCGCCGTCGTTCGTCAGCGGGCTGATGGCGGCCCGGGTGGACAGCTCGATGACGGCAAACCGCTCGGCCGTCTCCGGCGGCAGCCACGCCGCGCCCGCGTCTCAGCCGTGGATCTTCAACAAGACCCCCAACTCCGCATAGGGAGTCAGGATCACCTCGAAGAGCTCCTGCAGCGTCGCCGGAGTCGCGGGCATCGGCCAGCGGATCATCGCGTCATCGCCGAAGGCGGCGGCGAAGGTGCCCGCGAGGGCGGGCACGTCGCCGACGGTGGCCAGTTCGGGGACTCCCCCGGCAGGATCCATCGCGATACCCCCACCCTCGCTGGCGCTCACCGAGATTCACGTTCCCAGCGAGGCGACACTCATCGACCGGCCGACCGGATTCGTTCGGCTTCGCGCCCTAGCTCGGAGGTGCCGGGAACGCAGCCGCACGCAGCAGCATGTGCGCGCCCGGCAGGAGTGATAATCCGCCCGCGCGCAGCCTGGCCAACGTACATGCTGGCCGGCGCATGCCTATGCAGGCAGTCAACGCGCCATCTTCAGTTAACAAGAATGTGCGAGCGTTGCCGAACGATCATGTAGGTGCCTGGATTCGCGCCGGTCTGGCGGGCGAGGTCGGGGTCGCCATACCTCGCCCATGCCTCGACGGCTTCAGCGAACCGGGAATCTGCCGATGCGTGCCGCCGGGTGCGCGGGCCGATGTCCTTTGGTGCTTCCGGCACGGCGCGGCTAAGCGGCCCGCGATGCGCCCGGCGCGTGCCGGTGCCGCCGCCTGCCGTCGGCTGTGAGGAAGATAGCGCGTTTCGCACACTCGCCGGCAGCCAGGTTCGCCGGTGGTGGGCGTGCCGCGGCCGCGTTCCGGGGGCGCCTTTGCCATCGGCGCGGAAGCCGTTGGCTCCCGGGCTGGCTCCCGCCAGATCTCCCTATCGAAAAAGACAGCCTGACCTGCGTCGAGTGTGAGGTTCATTGCTAGCGCTTGCCCGCAATGCAAGAGGTCACATTTGAGCGCCTTCGAGCACACGTCGACGCCATTGACCTGCGCCTTTATGCCGAACACCCGGGAAGGATGGCTACGAACAGATGAGCGACCGACGGGCCGTGACGAGTGAGGACTGTTCGAATTAATACCGCTGACTAGGACGTGGAGCTATGGGGATTCGAACCCCAGACCTCTTGCATGCCATGCGTAGTCGGCGCGTCGCCCGTTGTGGCCCGACATGGCCCTGCCAGCCATTTCGCTGGCTAGACGTCGTTCACCATCGCCCCCCATCGCCGCACGCTTGCTCCCGTCTTGCTCCCCCGGTCACGCGATCTTCAACTGCTCATCGCCGAAGTCTGCGATCAGCTTCAGGGTGCCGCCCAGCGCCGTCACGAACCGGTTCAGGACATCCTGAGTCCACACGTCGCCGCCCTCGATCTGCGACACCCGCGCCACCGACACACCCATCCGCGCCGCCACCTGCTCCTGCGTCATCCCGCGCGCTTGCGCATTTCCGCGAGCCGCCAACCCCTGGCATAATCGAGCATCGCCAAGACAGCCGCATCGAAGGGCTCCTGGCCGCCCGCGGTATCCACCGCGCGCTCCAAATTGCCGGAGTCCCGCCAGCGCGAGCTACCGTCCATCCCCGCGGCTCCTTGCATTTCGCGGGTCTCGGTCCTGGTAGGGCGTGCGGTTCAGATCGCCACCACAGTAATGGCCCTGTCTCCGGCCACCCGGTGCATGTCGCCAGGGTCGCTGGTCACGACACTTATCTGGCGGGCTGCGGTGGACTGGATGACCGCACCGAGGTGCGCGTCGGCCACCGAGACTCCCGTTCTGCCGCGGATGGCCGCCGCGATGTTGGCATTGGCCGCGTCCAGCGGAACGTCGGCGATCCGCAGTCGGTTCGGGAAGACCCACGCCGCAGAGGTCCGATCCCAGCCCGCCTCGACCCGGACGGCCGCGGGGACCACTACCTCGATCGCGGCGCCGCTGCGCTTGCGGGTCGCTACGACCTGAGCCTGGCTCACGACCTGGCGGTGCTTGCGGTGCCCCGGGTCGCGCAGCGCCTGGGCTGCCTCATTGTCCAGGATAACGAGCCTGGTCATGCCGCGGGGAGAGCCCGGGCTTCAGCCCATAGCACCACATCTTCGGGACTCGCGTCAGGGCGGTGTACGGCGATCTCCGCAGCTGCCCGGCGCAGACGCTCGGGCTCAGCTGCCAGCGGATGGCCGTCGAGCTCGGCAGCCGCAACGGCGAGATCGCCGAGGTCCGGCCGGGCCTGCGGATAGCGTGCGTAGTGGTCATCCAGGACGGCCTGCATCACGACGGCCTCCAGCGTCGCCCGCAGCGCGGCCGTAGTCAGAGCGGTAGCAGACGGGGCCACGCCCAGTTCGCTGACCGCGAGCGCGGCCGCATCCCGCAGCGCCGTCGGTATCCGCATCGACGTGTTGGATGTCTCCGGCCCGCCGCCGTCGAGGAGCTCGCTGATCCGCTCGATAGCTGTCAATACCGCCATGCCAAGACTGTACCACATTACCGTGGTACAGGCTCTCGCCTGAGCCGCAGGCCAGGAGCAAAGGCGTCCCGGTTCCGCACCTCTTGACAACCGCCGTCATAGAAGGGAGCCATGAGCGGACGCCTCTCGGGTCGCCAGCTTTGGCCCGAGTTGGCGCGTGTAGCGTCTGGACCCTTGACACTTCACGTCAGGACAGGTGGGTGAGCGCGAATGAGCGTGTTCTCTCACGCCGAGTTGGCGTACCCGGCCGAAGGCAAGCTCGGCTGGCTCGCGACGATCGACGCAGCCGGCATGCCGCACGTCGTTCCCCTCGGAGTCACAACCCTGATCTGGACCCGATCGAGATTGGCGGGCGGAACTTCGCCCGGACCCGGAAGTTCCAGCTAGGCGCGAGCCGCTCCAGCGCGCAGCGCGGGGTCGCGTCCGCGCATGAAGACGTTCTGTTACGTTCGGAACGAACACGTCGCGGATTGCACTAAGGTCAGCTGATACATCAGCAACGTCCCGGAGAGATAGATGCCAGCGCGTATATCTCGGTTTCACATTTCATGTTTTTACTCGATAGAGTGTCAGCCCGATAATGCGAAAATTATTCGAGAAGGCATCCCTATCGGAGAGACTTTGAGCCTGGGAACTATGCGACAACATTTCTTAAAGGCTTCCAATGAGATGCCCTGGCGGGTCAAAAGTTTACCTTCGGCTGAACTTGACCTTGGTAACGAATTGAACACCGGCCTTGACAGCCCCGTCAGCTTCGACCTGTACGGTATCCCCGATGCCGGTATTGTGGCGATTCTCAATCTCGTCTATTCTGGAACTGTCGATCGGACGGTTGATCTGCTCGATCACCTGACATTCTCAAGAAATCTGCTCTCCATTAATGGAAAGTCTATAATCGACATTCTCGCTGAATGCGCAGCTCCAGTGTGCTCCGGAGAGATCCTCATGGGACAGGATACGTTTCATGTAATTGAACCTGATTCCGACGCCGGAATATTGAGGGAGCATAACACTAACATTCCGCCGCCACCTTGGCCGAGGGAGCTCGACCTAGCAGCGACTACGAAGCTCATCTATAAGGTCCACGATCCGGTTCGACCTGGATTCACATCCATCAAGATGCCTGTCGACGCTAACCGGCACGAGGGTCAGATCACCTGCGTAGCTCTTACGGGGGCACTTCTCATCGGCCAGCCGGAGTGGTTCCAGCAATGCGTCCTAGCGTCTTCGATAATCGCCATAGCTGCCCTCAGCCGGCTAAGAAATATACGACGAGAAACGTTCAATGCGCTACGCCAGATCGAAGCTACCAGCTTTGGCGTGATGAACCAGAACAAGCAAGAGTTCACCAAGGCGAGGACAGATCTCGCCACGTTGTCTGAGCGCCTCCGCGGCCTCGACGTTAGCCTAGCGTCTGGTGTAGAAGCAATGCTGGACGTTACGGCTGTCTTGCCATCGCCACGGCTAGCCAGTTACCATTCTGCAGCGGTTGACTCCATGGGCATTACGACTGGCTCTGAGTACGTGGCTAATCTGGTGGATCGTTTGCGTTATTCGATCGCCGCGCAACGAGATGCCATAGCGTCTGCGGAACGGCAGCGAGACGAAGAGCGACGCTCCGAGATTTCTATAGCGGCAGGCGCGCTGTCGACTATTGCGATCGTCTTCGGCATCTTCTTTGGGTTCTTCAGCACCAACGATACGCAAGTCAGCAGAAATTACTCCCTCTTCGATCACCACTATGTCTACTTCTACCTGTTGATCCTTGGGCTAATCTTCGCAGTAATAATGATGTTCTTGTCGCTTCGCCTAAGAAGCATGCTAAAGACCAGGCCGCGGCATAGGTGAAAGTCGTCGCCTGGCGCCCGGCGCGGCGATCACCCCGCCGCCCTCAGCCCCGCCGTCCGGGCAGACCTGGACGCTGTACGACACCGGCGGCAACCAGCTGTACACCACCACCGGGGTGTACTCGCCCTCTGGCAGCTACGAGTACTCCCAGACCACCTACCAGCTGTTCAACGGCAACACCGTCACGCTCAACGGGTCGAACATCTCGTGCACCGACAGCGCGCCGTCGCCTTCCCTGCCCTGCGCCACCATCGATGAGAACGGGGTCGTCACCCAGCTGGCCTACAACGCCCAGGGCGACCTGACCTCTTCGTCCGCGCCGGACGGCAACCCGGGGAACGAGCAGGCCAACACCACCTTCAGCTACGATGCGAACGGGGAGCAGACCGCCCAGGTAGCACCAGACGGGAACCTGCCCGGGGCGAACGCCGGGAACTACACCACCACCACCGCCCGGAACGCGGACGGCCAGAAGACCTCGGTCACCCAGGGCAACGGCGCCGGGTACACCGACACCCCCCGCGGCGTCAGCTACGGGTACGACGCCGACGGCAACCAGACCACAGTCAAGGACGCCCGCAGCCACACCACCACCACCACCTACAACGCCGACGACCAGGCCACCCTCGTCACCGACTCGGACGGCAACGCCGCCCTCACCTGCTACGACCCCGCCGGGAACGTCGTCGAAACCGTGCCCCCGGCAGGCGTGGCCGCCACCAACCTCACCCCCGCCTCGTGCCCGGCCTCCTTCCCGGCCGACTACAACCCCGCGAACAAGCCGCCGCTAGCCTCCGATGCCACCCTGTACGCCTACGACGCCGACGGCAACCAGACCGCCGAATACACCCCCGCCCCGGCCGGGCAGACCGGATACGAAACCACCACTGACAGTTATGACGGCAACGGCAATGCGCTGACCACCACCGAGCCGGCCACCTCGAACGGTGGCCCTAACCAGGTCACCGTCGACACCTACAACACCGCCGGGCAACTCGCCACCGAGACCACCGGCTACGGCACCACCTCGGCCTCGACGGTGTCCTACTGCTACGACGGCAACGGCGACACCACCTCCGTCGTCTACCCCGACGGGAACGCCAATTCTGGCGTGGCACCGTGCAACACCAACCCTGCGTACCCGGACATCGTCGACCCGACGGCCTACCCCTACCAGGCCGGCTTCCAGACCACCTACAGTTACGACTCGGCCGGCGACCAGGTGTCCGCCACCACCCCGCCGACCGCCGCCGCGCCGAACGGCGCCACGACAACCTGCACGTACGACCCGGCCGGCAACATGCTGACCAGCACTGACCCCAACGGCGTCACGACCACCTGGACCTACACGCCGGGAGGCCAGCCCGCCACCGTGTCCTACTCCGGGTCGTCCGCGCACTCGGTCAGCTACAGCTACGACGCGGACGGCGGCCGCACCGCGATGACCGACGCCACCGGCAGCTCCTCTTACC
>JBKQTJ010000065.1:0-8502 GCA_052143255.1 Streptosporangiaceae bacterium
ACCCTGCACGGCGCGCAGATCCAGGAGATCACCGCCTTCCTCACCCCAGACGCCTTCCGCGGCTTTGTCCTCCCCGCCATCCTCGATGAATCGGGAACCAACTCGTAGACGCGCCGCTCGCGAGCCAGCCGACGCCATCCGCCTCTCACATCCGCTCGATGTCAGGTGTCAATGTGATGACGCCCGGGGCGGTGTGACCGGTGGTCGGCTCGCGGAAGCCGCAGACCCGGAACCCAACGGTCCGAGCCGGCGAGGGGACCGGAGGTTGACCTCCGACAGCCGGATCTCGCCGTGGCGGATCGCGCGCAGATAGCTGCGGTGCGGTTCGGGCACGGGCAGGGTGATCCGGCCTGCGGAACACCACCTCCTGATCGGGCACGAACAGCACCAGCAGCACCGTCGGATTGCCCGCCAGCGCCAGCCGCGCCCACTTGCGCGCCGAATAGATGACCACGTCCAGGTCACCGGCACCCGACCGGTTCGCCAGCCCGCCCGGCCGGTCCCACGCGGTGTGCCGCTCGTACTGCTCGAACCGCACCGACGGGCCCTGTCCGCCGATGCCGCTGGGTACCCGGGCCAAGGCCGGTGACGAACTCCGGTGGTTCCAGGCACACGCCCATCTCGTCCCGGTCGTCCTGACCTGTCACGGCGGTGCCGTGGATCCCGGAGCCGACTTGCACGCGCAGGATCATCCCGGCCTCGGCGATCTCTCGCGCCTGCTCCGAGGCGTGCGGATGCCAGAACCCGGCCGGCAGCACCCTTGACCCGGCTACCGGCAGCGCAGGAGCACAAGGTCCACCGCGGCGAACTTGCCGCGGTCCACGTCAACCGCGGACGCAGAAAAGGCCTGCGTATCAACGTCGGGCCCGACCATGCTGGACTGTTCGACCAGCCCCGATGAAAGGCATGCGCAGTGTTAAACGGTTCCGGCCGGGCCGTAGAGGATCACCGATTCGCCGGCGTGCAGCCAGCGCAGCGCGGCCAGGTCGCGGATCTGGGCGGCGGGCAGTTTCGGGGATGCGGCGAAGTCGAAGCCCTCGAGGGTGGCCTGTTCCTCGAACCGACCGCGCTGCGGTCGTCACGGCCGATTTGGTCGCGGACTTCATCACCGGTTCGTGAGCGGGCGTGCTATCCCGCGGGCAGCATCATCGTGCCACGGCCGACGATCGCGGCGCTGCCGCCCACGACGACCTCGATGATCTCGCCGCCCTCCTTGCCCGCGGTCGCCTTCAGCTCACTGCGGCGGCCCATCAGCACCCCCTGATCGATCTGGATACTGTAGGTACCGTCGGGCTCTGGCGACTGGTGGGCCACGCTGGCTGCAAGCGCCGCGCTGGCCGAACCGGTGGCGGGATCCTCGTCGATGCCCACCGCGGGCGCGAAGAACCGGGCATAGAGTCGGGCTCCGTCGTGAGAGGGTTGGCCCGGGGGACGACCCCCGGATCCCCCGCGGTAGTCACCGGCAAAACTGTCACGGGCGAAGCAGTACAGCTGCGATGACCAGCCGCCGGCGACTCCGGCGGCCCACGCGGCCTTGTCCAGCACAATACGGTCGACCAGCTCCCGGCTGGGCAGGCGAACGAAACAGAACCTCAGCCCGATGCCGGCGTACCAGGTTTCGGCGATCGCGTCCGGCGGCAGCCCCAGGGCCCTGGCGATCGCCGCGGCGGGCGGTAGCTCGTCGGTGATCTCGAAGCTGGGCGGCCGCAGCCGGAAGCGGATGCCCGAGCCGTCGACGGTGACCGTGACGGGCCCGATCCCCTCCTCGAAGACGAACTCGCTTCTGGCTGGCTCCGCCGCATCCGCGCTGGCCAGGACGGCCGCGGTGCCGATCGTGGGGTGACCGGCGAACGGCAGTTCCTCGCGGGGGGTGAAGATCCGGACCCGGTGGGTGCAGGCGGGATCGTCCGGCGGCAGCACGAACGTGGTCTCGGAGAAGTTGAACTCACGCGCGAGCCGCTGCATGTCGGCGTCGGCGATCCCGGTCGCAACCGGGAAGACGGCCAGCTGATTCCCGCCGAAGGGCTTATCGCTGAACACGTCGGCCAGGGTGAAGTCAAGGCTCATTGGCTCAGGCCGCCACCGCGTCCATCTCGACGCAGGCACCTAGGGGCAGGGCGACGACGCCGATCGCGGTCCTGGCCGGGTACGGATCGCTGAAGTGCTGGCGGTACGCCTCGTTCATCGCCCCGAAGTCGGCCATGTCCGTCAGGTAGACGCCCACGCGGATCACATCGCGCAGGTCCTTGCCTGCCGCGTCGAGGACTGCGGCAAGGTTGCGCAGGATCTGATGAGTCTGGCTGGCGGCGTCACCGTCGATCAGCTTGCCGGTCGCCGGGTCCTGGGCCACCTGCCCGCTGAGGAACAGCAGCCCTCCACCGCGCACGCCCGGCGAGAACGGCCCGACCGGTGGTGCCAGCGTGTTACTGCTGATAGCGGCTCGCGTCATGGTCAATGCGTCCTTCCAGCTCCGTCGGCCGAGGTCCCGTGAGCACTGGCTTCCAGCGCGGTCACGATGAGCTCCAGCGCTTTCTCTAGCCGGCCTGGTGGTTCGTAGGCCATGCCGAGCCGGATGATGCTAGCGGTGTCGGCGAACCACGGGCCCTGGGCGACGATGATCCGCTCCTGCGCCAGGCGGGCGTACAAGCGGTCGATCTCCTGCGGCCCGAAGATGGCTGGCTCGAGCCGGACGCAGCAGAACGCGCCCGCCTCCGGTCGCAGCCAGCGCACCATGCCCTCGTGTGCGTGCACCCAGCGACCGGTGATATCCCTGGCCGTGGCCATGATCGCGCCGCGCACCGCGAGCACCTGGTCGGCCTGCGCCAGCACCCTGGCGGCCAGGAACTCATCGAGGGACCCGCAGGCGACCGCGGAGTTGAACTTCGCGAGCCTGAGCTGGTCATACGCCGCCGGATCGGACACGGTCAGCCAGCCGATGCGCAGGCCGGGCACGCCGTAGGCCTTGGACAGCGAGCCGCACGTGACCAGGCGCGGGTCGCGGCCCGCGAAGCTGGCTGCAGGGCCCTCATCCGCGTAGCTCGCTTCCCTGAAGGTCTCGTCGATCAGCAGCACGGCCTCGGGACACGCGCGCGAAATCGCGGCGAGCACCTGCTCGACGACGCGCCCGGTCAGCGAGACGGCGGAGGGGTTCTGAGGCGAGGCGAGCATGACCAGCCGCGTCCGGCGATTCAGCTTGGCCCGGAACGCCCCCAGGTCGAGGCGGTATCCGTCCTCGAACCGCGAGCGCACGGTCTCGACCCGCGCGCCGGTCGCTCGCAGCGCGTCGAGCACGGGCGGAAAGCAGGGGACTCCGATCACGACATCGCCGTCGCCATAGACCAGCCCGAGCAGGAACAGGGCTGCCGCCGCGCCGCTGGTGATCAGGACCTGACCGGCCGGGATCCCGTGCCGCGCTGCGACCAGCGAGCGCAGATCATCCCCGCCGGCGGACGTGCCGTAGCCCAGGCCCACGCCGCCCAGGCCCGCGAGCGTTTCAGGATCCAGCACGTCGGCCACGGTCAGGTCCGGGCCCACGCTCTCACTCAGGTTGTACAAGGGCTTCTCGTCGATCACGGCCGTGATCGGGCTGGCCGGGAACTCTCGCATCGGCGCGATCCTCCCTACGAACGGGTACCCGGCCATGCTCGCGTGCTGTAGGTAGCGATCCCAGAGCCAATCCGGCAGGATTGGATTGCAGATGAATCCAATTGAGCTGAGCGATCGCCTGGGCCGCTGGTCGTCGGGCCGGGGTGCGCTGCCCGCGCTGCTTGCGGCGAGACTGCGGCGCCTCATCGACGAGGGTGAGCTGCCGCCGGGCGAGCCGTTGCCGCCCGATCGTGCGCTCGCCTCGGCCCTGGCGGTCGGGCGGACGACGGTCGTGGCCGCCTATGACCTGCTGCGCCAGGACGGTCGGCTCGTCCGACGGCAGGGCAGTGGCACCCGCGTCGCCGGGGCCGAGCCCGCTGGACCGCGGCCGACCACCAGCGCCCCGATCTTCCTGCACCTGCTCGAGCCCCATGATGGCGTGATCCCGCTGGCCTGCGCTGCCCCGGATACGCCGCCGCCGGAACTGGCCGAGGCCTTCGCCGGCATCATGCCAGTGCTCGCCGCGATCACGGGCGACATCGGCTACTACCCGGCGGGCCACCCAGCGCTGCTGAGCGCGATCGCCGGCCATTACGAGCGCCGGGGCATTCGCACCAGGTTCGAGCAGGTCCTCGTGACCAACGGCGGCCAGCAAGCGCTGTCGATATTGGCCCGTGCCTTGCTGGCGGCCGGTGACCAGGTGGCCGTCGAGGGGCCCACGTATCCTGGTGCGCTCGAGGTCTTCAGGGAACAGGCGGCGGTGACGAACTGCCTGCCGGTCGGGCTTCCCGGCCTGGCCGCGGCCGCCCGCCAGCGCCGCATCGCGCTGGCCTATGTGGTGTCAACCTTCCATAATCCGACTGGCGCCGTGCTCCCCGCGCTCGCCCGGCGCGAGCTGGCGCAGGCGGCCTCGGCCGCCGGCGTCCCGCTGATCGACGATGAGGTCATGAGCGACCTCGCATTCCCCGGCGTGACGGTGCCGCCCCCGATCGCCGCCTACGCCGACGATGTGATCTCCGTCGGCTCACTGAGTAAGAGCGTCTGGGGCGGCTGGCGGATCGGCTGGGTGCGGGGTCCGGAGCCGCTGATCGCCCGGCTCGCCCGGCTGCTGGCGGTGCACGATCTCGGCGGCAATGTCATCGCCCAGATGGCGGCGGCTGACCTGCTCCCCCGGCTTGGCGAGATCGTTTCCCGCCAGGCCGCTGCCCGGCAGGCGCAACACGACCACCTGCGCCGGGACCTCGCTCGTTACCTGCCTGACTGGAATGTTCCGCCAGTACCCGGCGGGCAGACCCTGTGGGCCCGGCTGCCGCGTGGTGACGGAGCTTCGTTCGCGCAGGCGGCACTTCGCCACGGCGTTGCCGTGCTGCCGGGAAGCGGGCTTGATGCCTCCGGAGCGAGCCAGGCCTGCCTCCGGCTGCACTTCCTGGCCCGGCCGGAGGTCCTGACCGAGGCCGTCCGGCGGCTCGCCGACGCCTGGCGCTCGTACCGGCCCCCGCCCGTTCCGGCGACCACACCGCCGGCGATGTCGGTGTGACCTGCGCGACGAGAAGGACCAGTTCCGATACCAGCAGAGACCCGTAGACCTTTGCTAGAGATCGCCCCACGATCGCGCCGATACACAGAGAAACAATGCGCGGAACTCGCGAGTGCCCTGGCCGTTCTCATTCCTGCCGGGGCACGGTAAAAGCAGTTGCCGCCTGCGGGCGGGCGGGGAAGGCCAGCGGGTTCGTCAGGTTATGCCGGCCAGGATCGGTGCCGCCGGTGACCGGGTCATCGCCGGCGAACGCCGCCGAGGCGAGCAGAGGGCGCTGGCAGCGGGCCAGCACCGGCACCGAGCGCGGCCGGTTCCCGCGCACGGTGACGATGACGCCGCCGGACCGGCCGGTGATGTCGGTGCCGCGGACATGCCGCAGGTCGGAGCGGATCAGCCCGGCTCCCGCGCCGAGGCAGACCAGCCCGGCCGCGCATCCGCCGCGCCAGTGTCGGCTGCGCACCGGCGAGGGCCAGGTAGCCGCTGATCTCCGCGGCGGTATAAGGGGCCTTGGCGCGCTCGCCGGGCAGCGGCGCATCGGCCGGGACAGGCTGCGGCGCGACCTGGCGGGCGATGAACCGCAGGTTGGTGCGCAGGGTGCGGCGGGTCACGCCGGAAAGGCCCGGCGCGTGCGCGGTGAACCGCTCGATCACCGACGGGTGCAGCAGCACCTGCGGCACCGGGTCCAGCCCGAGCGGGATCGCCCAGCCGGCCAGCCGGCCCGCCGCCCACAGCAGGTTCCTGGCCCGGTCCCGGCCGTGCGGGCCGGCGGCCTGCACCACCGCGCGCGCGAACGCGGCCGCCTCCGGCGGCACCGATGAGGGCCGCCAGGACGAGATGTAGCCGGCGTCGGGTGCGCCCGGTCCCGGCATGCCGCCTCCTCTCCGCAGTAAGGTACTGTGGAGAGACGGACATAGCCCGGATCTGAGACGGTGTGTCGCATGGAACCAGCCACGGCACGGACCCTGGACGAGATCGCCGCCGAGATCGCGGCCGCAGCCGGCCCCGCCCTTCCCGGCACCCTCACCGTGCGCTCCTACGCCTGCGGCAAGCGCCGCTGCCGGTGCCACGCCGACCCGCCCGTCCTGCACGGCCCCTACGCTGAATGGACCCGCAAGATCGGCGGCAAGACCGTCACCCGGCGGCTCACCAGCGACCAGCTCGCCGCCTGGCAGCCCCTGTTCGACAACGCCCGCAAGCTGCGTGCCCTGCTCGCCGAGCTTCAGGAACTCACCGTCCAGCTCGTAGGCGCAGACAGCCGGCACAGGCCATAACAGACAGGACAAAACCCCGCGGACGCCGCCCGCTTAAACCGTGGGCAGCCCCGCGATCACCAGCCATTCCCGCAGGTCATAGCCAAACGTGAAGACCTGACCCGTTCTGACCTGCTTAAAGATGTCCTCGGAAGATCATTTACGAAGAATTCGTGGAACGAGTCTGTCCGCTGCCTGGCTGCACAGAACGCACGATACGGCGAGCCTTGGCGTGCCCCACCGTAACCACAGGCGTTCGGTCGATGGCCAGCCGCGCGGGAACCGCCCGCGGGCGCGACGAAGCGAGGCGCCGGGAGGGTGCTGCCGCCGAATTCCGAAAGGCAATTAGCCTCGACACGGCCGGCGGCTGCCGGAGCCTCGTAAAGATAAAGGCCAGTGAGCTGGCCATCCTCGCCTCGGACGTCACGCTGCGTTCAGAGGCCTAGCGCCGCTGACGCTCCTGGTGCGCACTCTGCAATGAAGAACGATTGGGTCGCCGCCGGTACCCGCTGGGCCGCTCCCCGATCTCGCCGCCCGACTGCAAGCGCTCGACGTTCCAGGCGAGCCGGGCCACGGCCGCTGCGGGGACGCCTTGCGGGACCGGCACATGATCGAGCGCCGCCGCGAAGCCGGCCAGGGTCGCGCTGACGATCCGCTCTGCCTCGCCGGTGCCGAGTGCATTCCACCGCTCCCCTTCGCGGATAAGGTGTGCGGCGCTGATGCGCCGGTGGTCGAAACTGCCGTCGACGGCGAGGGCGAGGCCGTAGTCGATCCGGCCATCCTGGAATAGGTTCGGGACTGCGTCGTAGACGTCCGCGAGGACGCTGCGGCCGGGAAGGTGCAGGATGGCGAAATTCTTCGCGTGGGCGTCGTTGTCGCCGAGGAGCACCGTGAACGTGAGCCTGCGCAGGAAGTCGGCGACCGGCCGCTCATGCCCCTGGAGCGAGCCGAGGAGCTCGGCGATCCGGTATGCGCTCGGGCGACGGGAGTCACGCGGCGCCTCAGGGTTCTGAAACTTGGCGTGATCGTCGACCCAGTCCAGGCCGAGCGCCTGGGCGGCGTCCTCCTGGTGGACGAGCGTGACCGTCTCGCCGCGGACAACCCGGTCGTAGCGCTCGATGACTAGGTACTGGCGCGCGCCGTGGCCTGCGAGCTCCGTGCGATAGTGCGCGAGCCCGAGTTCGGTGGCCAGCGCGTGCCCATAGTGCTCCCGGGCGAGCCCGTCGGGGCGCCCGGGCAGCCGCGGCTTGAGAATGTGGGTGGAATGCGTGCGGCCCTGGGGCAGGAACCACTGATCGCCGAACCGGGCGAGCAGCAGCTTCGGCTGCAGGCCAGCGAGCATCGACCGGCTCTGGTCGTCCGAGCCGAGGTCGCCGTCGGACACGGCCCGGCGTAGGCGCTGGAGGATCTCGCCCTCGCTGATCGGCTCGTAGCGCGGCTTGGTTCGGCTCGCCGCGTCCGGGTCGGCGATCGTCACGGCACCCGCGATCGAGCTGCCGAACTCGCGGAGCATCGCGTACAGGTCCGTCGGGTCGCTGATGCCGCGGCGCTGCGTGAGCCGCTCGCGCTGCCGGCCTTCGAGGGCATATCCCCCGACGAAGTTGCTCGCCGCAGCGGCCGGCGCCTTCGGCCGGGCAGACCCGAACGCCTCGGTCAGCGTGACAGGGCCAGGCGTGTACCCGTCGGTCCATTCGAACTCGATGCGCTCCCGCCGTGAGCCGCGAGTAATCCAGCCGATCAGCTCGCCGTGCAGGCGCACCTCAAGCCGGTCAGCCATCGCCGTCGGTCGGCGTGTCGGGGTCAAACGTGACGCTGAGCGTGATGCCCAGTGACTTCAGCGTGCGCAGCAGCCGGGTCACGTAGAGTGTGCTCCGGCCGGACTCCAGGCCGTTGAGATAAAACCGGTCATAGGCGTTCGCCTGCGCGAGTTCGTCCTGCGAGATGCCCCGCGCCTCGCGCACGGCGCGGATCGCGTCGCCGATATCGCGCGGCTTGCGCACCTCGACCGTCTTGCGGGCCATGACCACCCCCGGATCCGCGTGAGGATATCCACACATCGCTGGTTGTTAGAATATCTACACACGGGCATTGGTGCGAATATTCCCACAATCATGCAGCGATTCTTTTGCG
>JBKQTJ010000066.1:0-3612 GCA_052143255.1 Streptosporangiaceae bacterium
CGATCTGCTGAACAATGGCCTCGTCTGGCCATGCGATAGTTGGCCAAAGGCTGGCGGTGAGGTGAAGTGAGCCCGGTATTCAGGCACGGCAGGCTCCGGCTGTACTTGCTGAAGCTGCTTGACGAAGCGCCGCGACACGGCTACGAGGTAATCCGCCTGCTGCAGGACCGGTTCATGGGTGTCTATGCGCCGTCACCCGGCACCATCTATCCGAGGCTTGCCAGGCTGGAAGAAGACGGTCTGGTCACGCATGAAGAGGTCGACGGCAAGAAGGTCTACAGCATCACCGATAAGGGCCGCGAGGAGATCCGGGGTCGGCTCGGCGAACTCGCGGATCTAGAGGACGAGCTGACCGAATCGCTTCGGGACGTGGCGCGCGGGATCTCCGAGGACGTCAGGGACACCGTGCGCAGCATCCGGGAGGAGCTCGCGTCGGCAGCCAGAGAATTCCGGAACGCAGATGTCGGCAGGGCTGCCCGGCTCAAGGCCGATCCTGATAGCGCGCAGCAAGATCCGGGTCGCCGGGAGCCAGGGGATCCCCGCGCCGGGGCGCGCGACCCTAGCAGCGACGAAACGCAGCGCATAAGGGACGAGGCGCGGCGGGCGCGCGAGCAGATGCGCGCAGATTTTCGCGCCCAGGCGCGCAACCGCGGCGACTGGGCGGCGTGGCAGGAGCGACACGGCAGGCATGACTGGACCGGCTGGTCATGGTCGGACTGGGCGCGCGACTTCGGCGAACAGGGAAAGCCAGGCGCCAGGGACCAGGCCACGGCCGAAGGCGAGAGCGACACGCGCAAGCCGGGAGACGGCGAGCGCCCCAAGCGAGGCGGGGCGAACCCGTTCAGCGACCTTGAGCGAATCGCAATCCAGTTCGCGACGGAGTTGCGGGCGGCCGCGAAGCAGACTGGGAACATCGGCGAGCGCTCGCTGAACGACCTGCGAGACATCCTCACCGATACGCTCGCCAAGGTTCGTGCTGAAGTGTTCGCCGACGCCGGGCGGCCTGGCGATGGCACACGCGCGGCGCCCGCAGAGTCCGGTGCGGCTGATGCACCGGCCGGGGGCGCCGACACCAAGGCCGCTTCGGGTGAGGCCGCCGCTGGCCCTGACGATGGTGCGGCGGCCGGCCCGTCAGCGGACGCCACCGATAACGGTCACCCCGCGCCCGGGACGTCATAGCGGTATCAGGTGGCGTAACCCGAGCGTCGGGCTGCGCACTGCGTCACGATGTGCGGAAGCGGGCCGCGTAAAGCGGCCAGCGCCGCCGGCAACGGCCGGGCGGATTAGCAACTGCTAGCGGCAGGCAAGGGCAGCTCCTCGGAAGACCGGGATGGGCGCGCACCGGACATGGGGAGCCATGCCGGGAAATGTGGAATGGATCTGAGATAAACAGGCCCACCGGGTCGCTAAAGCCTGTGCCATACTCGATCGGGGAAGCGGCCTCCCTGACGGAACGCACGCAGGTAAGGACCGTAGTGAACCTCTCGTCGTATGCAGAGCTAGCGGTTCGCCTCGCCAACACCGCTGTTCAGGCCCCTGGAGAGCCTGATTCGCTCGGCACCCCTGAAGCATGCGCCAGTGCTCTTGGCGACTGCCTTACAGGGCCAGTCACCCGGCGCGATCTTGTCGTGCTCCAGCATCTGCGAGACGAGTTCGCCGCCATTTTTACGGCCGCAGCGACCGGCGACGACGAAAGCGCCATAGCCAGAATGAACGCACTGCTGATCCAATACCCGGTCCAGCCGGAACTGGTTAACCACGACGACCAGCGCTGGCATGTGCACCTGGCCGCGCATGGCTCGGTAGCGGACCAGCTCGCTGCGGGGGCGATCATCGGCATGGCGCTGACGGTTTCGCTGTATGGCGTCAACCGGCTGGGCGTCTGCACGGTCGCTTCCTGCCACCGGGTGTTCATCGACGCCAGCCCCGGGCGGTCGCGCCGTTACTGCACCGAGCACATGACCGCCAAGGGAAACGTGAGCACGCTGCGCAGGCAGCCAACCGCGGAGTCCGGCCAAGCTACGCCTGCGGCGAGCTAGCTACCCCCGGCCGGCAGCTAAAGCGGCCCGCCAGCTAGCCGACACGCCAGCGAAACCGGCCAGCGGCTACGCCTGCCGACACCAAACAGGCAGCCAACTAAACGGGCGCTGACTAAACGTGCAGCTAGCTAATCAGGCAGCCAACTAAACGGGCAGCCAGTTCGGCGGGCTGCGGACACGGTTACTTACCGAGAACGGTTCGTTGCTTCTTGTTTATAAACGTGCTACTAGCGCCACCTCAAACCCGGCCAGGCCGACGTCACCCTCATACTCTCTGAACTGGGCTTACGCGTCGTTCACGAGCAGAAAGCAGCGTGCGCTGCGCGACGCTTCCGTGACTCACGTTACCGAAATGACGCCAAGTGACTTCTTCTCATAGCTCAAGTCGATCATTACCATGAGCCCTACTCGCGGGACGTATGGTCCACGTATGCGGAAGAGAAAGGTTCGGTCATGGCTATAGATCATGTCGATGCCGAACAGCTCGGAATGCCGCGCAACTCGCGAGTGCTCGTAGCATCCATCCCCCCCCGGCGGGAACGGCAATCGCCGGAAGCGCATCGTCAGTTATCCAGTCCGAGCCCCGGACACGGCCCGGTGCGCGAAGTCTCCTCGCTGACTCTGTCGGCTTATCTCATCTGGAGGAAGTCTTGGCTACGGAAGCACCTGGCGTAGCGCCAACGCCCACCGGGGAATACCACCTGCATCGGAAAGTTGGACTGCGCGGGATGACGCTCGTCTCGCTCGGTTCCATCATCGGCTCAGGCTGGCTGTTCGGAGCGCTCGGTGCTGCCTCGCTAGCGGGCGGTGGCGGCTCACTGCTCACCTGGCTCATCGCCGCGATCGTGCTCGGACTGCTGGCTCTTGTACATGCCGAACTTGGCTCGACGTACCCGGTATCCGGCGGCACCGCGCGATTCCCCTTCATGGCCTTCGGCGGTCTTGGCGGATTCACCGGCGGCTGGATGGCGTGGATTCAGGCCGTGACCATCGCGCCGATCGAGGTCGAGGCATCGCTGAGTCACCTCCAGGCCAAGTTCCCGACTGGCTTCCACGTGTACACCACCACGGGGACGCTGACCCTAGCCGGAGTTCTCTGGGGTTTGCTGTTCATGGCGTTCTTCACGATCGTCAACACCCTCGGTGTGCGCTGGCTGGCCGAGACCAACAGCATCGCGATGATCTGGAAGCTGCTCATCCCGACCACGACGATCTTCGCCCTGCTGATCACCTCGTTCCACAGCGGTAACTTCACTGCCGGGGGCGGCTTCGCTCCGATGGGTGCCCACGGCGTCCTGGCGGCGCTCTCAGCTGGGGTCATCTTCGCGGCCGAAGGCTTCGAGCAGTCGATCCAGATCGGCGGCGAGACCCAGAACCCGCAGCGCAACATTCCCCGGGCACTGCTAATCGCCATGGTCATCGGAACCGTGTTCTACCTGCTGCTCGACTTTGCGTTCGTCGGCTCGCTGAATCCCGTAAACCTGGTGCACGGCTGGACGCACCCGCTCCCCGGCGTGGCGAAGCTTGGCCCGTACATCTCACTCACGACCCAGCCAGCCGAGGCCTGCCTGGG
>JBKQTJ010000067.1:0-29088 GCA_052143255.1 Streptosporangiaceae bacterium
CCGCGCCCGGCGCGGCACGCGGCAGGCCGGGGCCGGAGGCCACGGCCGGTTGCCTGGCCGCATGAGGTCCCCCCGGCGCCGGGCGCCGGGGGGGGGGGCCCCGGGGCCGCCCCCCCGGCGTGCCTGAGCCCCTGGTGCGGGTCGGGGACGACTTCGAGGACGAGTACCCCGGCGCCAGCGCGATCGCCACCGAGTGCTTCGCGAACCTTTACCGGGCCGGCACCATGGTGATGGAACTGCACAACCGGCAGTCCCGCGACGAGTACCAGCTCTCCCCCAGCGCCCGGGAGATCCTGGCCATCATCGAGGGTGCCGGCGAGGCGCTGGAACCGTCGGTAATCGCCGAACGCCTGCTCATCACCACCGGCAGCATGACATCCCTGCTCGACACCCTGCAGAAGCGCGGCCTCATCCGCCGCCTGCCGCACCCTAGCGACCGGCGCAAGCTCCTCGTCGACATCACCCCGGACGCCCAGGCGATCGTCGACGAGTTCCTGCCATCGTTCCACGCACGCGAACGCGAGCTGATCTCCGCAGCGCTCACGACCAGCGAGCAGCGTCAACTGCTCCGCCTCCTCGCCAAGATCCAGCACGCCGCCAGCCAGGCGAGCCCGGCCCCGCCAATACGCAATGCCCGCCGTGTCCGGCCTGACCGGACTACGAACACGGGAACATGACCAGGACCCTGACCGGTCCCTCCCAGGCCCAGGCAGCCGCGCCCAGGAACATGCCACGGGAGAAGCACAGAACGATCCATCGGGGCGAGCCGGCGGCCAGCCGTCGCCGACCACCAACCCGCCCATAACGGCGGATCCGGAGTGCTCATGTTGGCGGATGTGGTGGCGTGGTGTGACGGCAGAGGCTCTGCCTATCGTTCGGATTCCTCTGTGGCCCTGTGCACAAGGAAGGCCGCCCATTTCATCACGTCGGTTGCGTTGCGCGCTGAGATCAGGACCATGCCGTAGTGCGCAGCGTCTTTGAGGGTGAGGAGGCGCTGTAGCTGCGCTGCGAGTTTCGGGCCGTCTTTGGTGGCGCTGCGGATGAGGTCGACGGCCCCGCGGTGATCGTCGCCGCGGTGGAGGCGCCCTAGACGCAGACCGCAGATCGCGTCCGACGCGGCGATGCCGGCAAGGATGGCGACTCCAGCCGCGACGTTTCTGTACTCGCTGGCTTGCCTTTCCTTGAGCACGGCTGCGGCGACTTCCAGGTATGCGTGGGCTGTCGCAAGGCGAACCCTCGCTTGGTCCGGGGTGCACGGTGCCGTTCGTGTCGTCTTAGCCACCATGGCCTGCCGTGTCTCGCAACGCGGCTAGCGGGTCTGTCTCTCCGGCGATCTTGATGGCGTCCCGGGTGATCTCCTGGTAGATGGGTGTCCGTCGCCGCCGGTGGTCGGCCCATTCATAGGTCGACATTTCAAGAGCCTGCATCGGATTACCGGTCCATGCCTCAACCTGAGGGTGCAAATCGTCGACCTGCCGGCGCCATTTGCCTGCCTGCCTCTCGGTCAGCTGAACAGTCATGAGCTCGCTGGCGTATGCAGCGAGCTGGGTCAGCCTGGCTGACTGTCGGCGAGGATCGGATTCTCCCGGGAAGGGCGCGTGCACGAGCAGGACATCAATGTCGCTGCCTGAGTCTCCGTCGGCCCGCGCCGCGGAGCCGAACACGCAGCCGTATTGCGGCTTCGGGTTCCATGTCGCCAGCTTGGCGCGCAGGCGCTTCCAGACCTCGAGACGCAGCCCAGCTAGCAGGTCGGCGATAGGTGCGGCGACGTGCGAGCGGTTAAGCTCGTGCACCCTGTTCCGGCCCATCTCTGTGGCGCAGACGATTCCCTGTTCGACCAGGCGTGCCAGGCTTCGGCGAACTCCGATCTCTGATCCGCGGGGCATCTGCGATGAGACGTCTCCGGCGGTCATCGGCCTGCCTGCAAGGGCGAGCACTGCCAGCACCGGGCCATCAAGCGTCGAGGTAATCGAGCTTGTCGGGTCGGTCAGGTTCACGATCAGAAAGTATAGTCAAGGATCTAATCTGATAGCTACCGATCTGAAACGATAGAAGCTCTCGCCGAGGCTCAGATGGCGTCTGCGTCGGCATGTGGCAGCCGCTCGGTTGGGCCCTGTGGGAGGCACGGGACCGGATCAGGTCTACAACTACTAACCGGCAAGTTGCGGTTTCTCGTGGCCGTCGTCATGGCTCGCCTGCGAGGTCGCCGGATTGGTCCCTGTCGGCTCTTCGGGAGCTGCCCGGGGTAGTAGCCCTGGTTGTCGTTCGGTCCACGCCAGTTCGAGAGGCGCTTTCCGGGTGCAGCCTGCCGGCCGTTCCAAGATCGTAGTGTCCGCTGACGGGACGGGGATCGTGTCCCCTGGCCGACCGCGCGGTTGGCGGGCGATCCGCCCGTCACTGACGCGCGCTTCTAGCGCGGACGATGACGGTTACTTGCCACAGCTGCTGTGCGATCTCGCAGGGCGGCTGCGCGTGCAGGCAGGCGGCGTCGGTGATCGAGCTTATCTGGGTGCGACCTGGCCGCACTGCACGAAACCGCGCCCGGGCGGGCCTGTTGCCTGGATAGCCGCCGCCCGCAAGGGCATGATCTACCGCTCCTGGCTGCAGGGCGAGGGCCTGCCGACCGAGGTGTTCGACGGCCGGCCCGTGATCGGGATCGCGAACAGCTGGTCAGAGCTGACGCCGTGCAACTCGCACCTGCGAAGTGTCGCCGATGCCGTGAAGCGCGGGGTCTGGCAAGCCGGCGGCTTCCCGCTCGAGTTCCCCACCATGTCCATCGGGGAATCGCTGATGCGCCCGACCGCGATGCTGTTCCGCAACCTCATGGCCATGGAAGTCGAGGAAGTCTTGCGGGCCAACCCGCTCGACGGTGTCGTCCTGCTGTCCGGATGCGACAAGACCACCCCGGCGATGCTCATGGCCGCGGCAAGCGTCGATCTCCCCGCGATCGTGGTGACGGGCGGGCCGATGCTAACTGGCAAGTTCCGCGGGATGGACGTGGGCTCTGGCACGCATGTGTGGCTGTTCGAGCAGGAGCACGCCGCTGGGCGGATGACGCAGGTCGACCTCCTGGAAGCCGAGACCGGCATGGCCCGCTCGTGCGGGCACTGTATGACGATGGGAACGGCATCGACGATGGCCTGTCTGGCCGAAGCGCTCGGCATGCAGCTGCCAGGGTCGGCCGCGTGGCCGGCTGCGGACTCGCGCCGCCTCCGGACGGCCCAGCAGGCGGGTCAGCGGATCGTCGAGGTGGCGCGGGAGCATCTGCGGCCCTCGCAGATTCTCACCCGCCACGCGTTCGAGAACGCCATCGTCGTCAACGCCGCGATCGGGGGCTCCACCAACGCGGTCATCCACCTGCTCGCAATCGCCGGACGAGCCGGGGTGCCACTGTCATTAGAGGACTTCGACGTGCTCGCCCGGCCCGTGCCCACGCTCGTCAACCTCATGCCGTCCGGCCGGTTCCTGATGGAAGACTTCTGCTACGCCGGCGACCTGCCGGCAGTCCTGCGCGAACTCAGCGGCATGCTGCACACCGATCACATAGGAGTCACTGGCCGGACGTTGGCGGAGAACGTGGCCGCCGCCGAATGCTGGAACACGGAGGTAATCCGCCCGCTCTCGGGCCCGCTGCAACCACCTGGGAGCGCAACAGCCGTCCTGCACGGCAATCTGTGCCCTGACGGAGCGGTCATCAAGCAGTCGGCCGCCTCCCCGCACTTGCTGCGCCACCGCGGCCGAGCACTGGTCTTCGACTCGATCGAGGAATACCACGAAGCAGCGACGGACCCAGATCTTGCCGTTGATGAGTCCACCGTCCTGGTCGTCCGCGGGGCCGGGCCGAAGGGCTATCCCGGTATGCCGGAGGTCGGCAACTTCGTCCTGCCGACCAAGCTCCTCGAACGCGGAGTAACCGACATGGTCAGGATTTCCGACGCCAGGATGAGCGGCACCGGATTCGGCACGGTCGTCCTGCACGTCGCGCCAGAGGCGGCCGTCGGCGGTCCGCTCGCCCTCGTGCGGACCGGAGACTGGATCGAGCTGGACGTGCCGGCCAGGAGTCTTGCCCTACAGGTGAGTGACGACGAACTGGCGCGCCGGCGCGCCGGATGGTCGCCACCTGAGATGCCGGTCACACGGGGCTACCAGCGCCTCTACCTCGACCACGTCCAGCAAGCAAACCTCGGCGCCGACCTGGACTTCCTCGTCGGTGCGAGCGGCCACGAGGTACCGCGAGACAATCACTAGCGAAAGGAGACTTGCTGACTTCCCGTGGAGCGGCTCGCCGCTGGACACAGGGACTACCGACCGGCGCCACAGGGTAAATGCTCCGGGAACCATGGCGGCCGACGATGCTGACAGGGGGCAGGCAGTGGCAAAGAGGAAAGACACCCGAGATCCCGTTAAAAGGACCAAGGACATCCGCGAAGCGGTCGAAAAGGAGCTCGACTTCGATCCGCTGGTCGACCCGACTAGCATCACGGTCAAGAACATGAACGGCGACGTGGCGCTAAACGGCACCGTTCCCAGCTATCCGCAGTACTTGCAGGTAGCCGCGGCGGCGAAGCGGGTGCAGGGCGTCACCGGCGTGCACAACCACCTGATGGTGGACCTGCCATTGGCCGACTACCGGGACGACGCCGTGCTAACCACGGCCGCCAACAACACGCTCTCGATGACTAACGGCGTGCCCGGCAGTGTCGAGGCCAGCGCCAGCGACGGTGACGTCTGGCTGACCGGCCAGGTGCGCAACCACTCCGAGCAGGACGCCGCTGAACAGGCCGTTGCCCGGCTGACCGGCGTGCGCGGCATCACCGACGAAATCGAGGTCTTCAGCGATGTCGAGGCGGCCCAGGTGACCGACCTGGTGCAGGACGCCCTCGATCGGTACGGGCTGATGGCAGTCGACACCGACGTGCGGGTCGACGCCAGTGACGGCACCGTCAGCCTCACAGGTCACGTCCGCACCTGGGCCGAGCATGACACGGTGATAGCAGCTGCCTGGCGGGGCGTTGGCGTCAAGAACGTCCGCGATTACGTGGTAGTCATGGGCTGATCCCGTTGCCACCGCTGCGCCACCCTGCTTGTCATGGCGGCTAGATGGAAAAGGATCGGCGACCAGCCTCCCGCGCGGAAAGGTTCTGGGCTGGTGCCAACGCCAAGGGCATTCCGCTGCAGGCAATCGTCGCGACGGTGGCGATCGTCGCGGCAACGTACCTGGCCGGAAAGCTGCTCTACCGGCTGCGCGACGTTGTATTGCTACTCCTCGTGGCCGGATTCATCGCGGTGCTGCTGAATCCTCTTGTCCTCGCGCTGCAGCACGGCGGCATCCGGCGCCGCGGGGCGGGTGTCTTTGTCATCACGTTGCTGGCTGTGCTGGTATTTGCCGCCATTGCTGCGACGTTTGGCTATCCGCTGTCGCACGGGATCACCCATCTGGCGCACGCTACCCCGGCGTATGTCAGAGAAGCCGAACAGGGCCGAGGTTGGGTCGGTCATCTCGTGCGGCAATACCACGTGGCCGCCTGGGTCCGCCGCAATGAATCGAAACTCGTCAGATTCGGCCAGGATCTGGCGAGGCCGGCCCTGACCGTAGGCAAGGGCGCCGCTTCGCTGCTGGCGGCACTGGCGACGGTCTTCGTGCTGGTAGTGCTTTTGCTCCTGGAGGGGCCGGCGCTGATGCGAGGGATGCTCAACGCGATGTCGTCTGCCCATGCCGCAAGATTCTCCCGGATCGCTAGCGAGGCCAGTCGTGCGGCGACCGGCTACATGGCGGGTAACTGCCTGACCTCGCTCATCGCTGGCGTCGTCGTGCTGGCCACGCTAGCAATCCTGCGCGTTCCCTTCCCGTTCCTGTGGGCCCTGTGGGTCGCGCTTGTCGACTTTCTGCCGATGGTCGGCGGGGCGCTCGCGGGGATTCCGACGGTACTGTTCGCCGCGGCCCATTCGCTGACGGCGGGCATCGTGACCGCGGTTGTTTTCGTGGTCTACACCCAGCTCGAGAACCATGTACTCAATCCGGTCGTCATGAGCAAGACGGTGCGGGTCAGCCCCTTGTTCGTGCTCGTCTCGGTGCTGGTCGGGGCGTCCATCGGCGGGTGGCTGGGCGGAGTCCTGGGCGGATTGGTGGCGGCCCTGCTGGCGATCCCGACGGCCGCAGCGCTTCAGGCCGTCATCCGGGAGCTGTGGCGGGACACCGCGCCCGGTGGCTCATCGCCATCCGGGAGCGGCAACTTACCGGTTTGCAGTTGCCCGTCGAGGAGCTGCCCTGTCTAGCTGCGATTGCGCCGACCGCATTTCGAACGCCAGCACGATCTCGAAGATGCCGCGGAACAGCGCGAGCAGGCCGGCCCAGATGATCAGGAAGAACGCCTGCGCGCGGAACGACTGCGCGCCGACCCAGAAGCCGATGAAGACTTCCAGGAGCCCGCCGATGACGCCGAACCACCATGCGTCGTTGAAGACCTTGCTGTAGATCGCCGTGATGATGTGGATTGTGCCGGCCACGACGAGCAGGATGCCCAGGACAGACGCAAGTGCCCAGAACGCTCCGTAGGGCGTCACGAACGCCCATATCGCGCCGCCGATGAACAAGAGGCCCAGCAGGGCGTGCGCCCAGCCCCAGTTGGGCCGGACTGCGGCGATCACGAACTCTTCCACCGCTGATAGCAGGAACAGGGCCCCGAGCAGGAGGCCGATGGTCGCCACCGAGGCGATATTGAAGCGCAGGATGATCACCGAGATGATGACCCAGGCGATCCCTGCGAGCAGGTACGCCCACCACGGCCCGGTCAGCCGCTTGGCGACCTGCGCCGGCCCTGACTCCACCCTGGAGCTGCTTCTGACGCTCATCTCATCCTCCTCCGTTCCGAACGAGGATCATCGTCGGCAGCAGTCACGCGCGTGCCGATCGTCTTCCAGGCGGCAGTACCCATCGGCGGGCCGAAGCCATCATGATTCTTGCCAGAGATGCTGACCGGCCATAAAGTCCGGGATCCGCCAGCCTCAGCGTCGCGCGGTCTGAGTTGAGCGCGGATCCGGGCTGTGGCTACTTGTCGGTCTGATGCTGTGAAGATCGCCGCCAGCCCGCGCCGTAGCGATGGCGGAATAGCAGGTACGCCGGCCCGCCGACTAGTAGAGGGAGCCAGTAGGAGACGAGGCGGTATGCCAGGGTGGCGACGAAGGCCGCGCTGCTGGGCACGCCCGCGAGCACGAGCAGGCTGGCGAGGCTGGCTTCCACGACGCCTAGTCCGCCGGGTGTCAGGGGGATGAGGGCGACGATGTTGGCTGCCGCGTAGGCCAGCAGCGCAAGCGACGGCTGAGGGTGAGCGCCGGTTGCCCGCAGGGCGGCGAGCAGGCAGCCGAAGTCAAAGCCGATCCTGCCCGTGGTCAGCAGCAGCGCCTGGCGCCATCGGCGCCCCAGGACCTCCCGGACGGAGTCCCGGTCGGCCAGGAAGCGCTTGTCCAGCCCGGTCAGCGGCTGACGGCGGCGGGCGAAGACGTGGTTGTGCAGGCTCTGCACGGCCCGCGCGAGGCCGCGTAGCGGCCAGTCGGCGTTCAGGATGACGGCACCGGCCGCGGCGAGCAGTACGAAGCCGGCGATGCCTATAAGACCAGCGTGCACAAGTCCGGGACTGACCGCGATGCCGGCCAGCAACGCCGGCAGGGCGAGCAGCGGCAGCGCGAGCAGGGCGGCCGTGTTGATCAGGGAGATGGCGGCAAGGCCGCTGACAGTGCTATCGGGATCCAGTCCAGCGGCGGAGAGCATCTCGAACTGGAGTGTCGCGCCGGCGGCGGACCCGCCGGGCAGGATGCCGCTCACGGCGTTTCCGGTCAGCCCTGCCGTCACCACTGCGAACCACGCGCTGGTTCGCAGCGCGAGGCGCTGGAGGCCGAAGTAACAGGTGAACGATGCCACCTCGGCGGCCAGCGCTAGCACCATCCAGGCCGGAGCCAGGCCGGCCAGGCGCGGCCACGAGGCCAGCACCCGGGTCAGCTTGGGCAACAGCAGGTAAATGACCAGGCCGCCGACGGCGACGACGACAGCATGGCGCATCAACAGCTTCCAGGTCAGCGGGCTATGCCTGGCGGCAGAGGCCGCCTTCTTGTTTCGCGCGGATGCACGCTGACCTGGCACTTATCCTCCGACGGACCCGCAACCCGACCGTCTGCTCTGTCTGTGGATACCCGGCGCTGGCGCACATGTGCGACCAGCCTGCCAGCGGCTGTCTTCTTGGATGCCAGCGATAGGCGTCGAGCGGCGTGTCGCGACCCTCACGACGCCCAGCGCCGGTCCGGATCGGCGGCATTCCTGACGACTGGTGACAGAACTGATCGTAGACTCACTCTGCACTGGTCACGGTTGCCGGAGAGACCTCGCGGGGCCCGTGGCTCGCTGGCGGGCACGGGCAAAGGCGCAGCCAGGACGACCCACTTGACGATCGGGGACTCATAACTGATACCAATCATCAGTCTTGATGTAACTATGCACTTACGTGAGCCTGAGGGGGATCCCATGGTCACGCACGGCAGCAGGCGCGGCTCGCCGGACAGCCAGGAAAATCACCAGGATCCGCATCGCGCGCTGCACAGCGTGGACGGGGCCCGGCGGGGCGAGCATCCCGGCCGGTCGCGCGATCCGCTCATCAAAGTCGCCGGGCTGGCCTGGCTGGAGTTCGAGAAGCCGGACGTGGCCAAGGCTGAGCAGTTCCTCACCGACTTCGGGTTCGCCGTCGCCGACCGCTCGCCCGATGCTGTGGTGCTGCGGGGCCGGCTAGCCGCGGCGCCATGCCTGTTCATCCGGCGCGGCCCGAGGCCGCGATTCACCGGGCCGGTGTTCCAGGCGGATGCTCGTCCAGATCTTGACCGCCTGGCCCGCGGAGCCGGTGCGGACGTGACGGGGTATCGCGGCGGGCAGGCGGTGGAACTGCGGGACCCGAGCGGCATCCCGGTGCGCGTCGTTTTCGGCGTGCCCGAGCTGGCCGCACTGCCGGAGCGGGCTCCGCTGCCCCTGAACTTCGGGCCAGCTCCGGTCCGGGTGAACGTCACTCAGCGCCCGGAGCAGCGTCCGGCAGAGATTGAGCGGCTTGGCCACGTCGTGCTGGGAACCACCCGGTTCCAGGCGGCGCTGGACTGGTACCTGGACACGCTCGGGCTGATCGTGAGCGACTTCTGCTACCTGGACGGACGGCGCGAGCGCGGCCCGGTGATGGCGTTCATCCGGTGCGACCAGGGCAGTGTTCCGACCGACCACCACACCCTGGCGATGCTGCTGCAGCCGCACACCGGCTACGTCCACTCCGCCTACCAGCTCACCGACCTGGACGAGGTCGCGGCGAGCGGGCAGTACTTGCGCGATCGCGGCTACCGGCACTCGTGGGGCATCGGCCGGCACATCCAGGGCAGCCAGATCTTCGATTACTGGCGGGACACCGACCGGCTGATGTTCGAGCATTACGCCGACGGGGACGTCTTCGACTCCTCGGTCCCGCCCGGATGGGCGCCGCTGTCGGTCAGCGGCCTGGCCCAATGGGGACCGCGGGCGACCGCCGAATTCACCGGCGCCCGTGATCCTGGCACCCTGGTCGCCGCGATCCGGGCCTTGCAGGAGAAGGGAAGCGAGATCGACCTGCCCACGTTGCGGGGCCTGGTGAAGGCGATGAGCTCATGAGCGCCCGGCTGGCCCGCACCGCGGACGGCTGGTGGCTCGACACCCAGGCCGGCCTGATCAGGCTCGGCCTCGAGGCGACGAGCACCGGCGCGCTGCTGGTGGACGTGGCCGCCCTCGCCTCGGCCATCGAGGCAGCGCGCGCAGCGGCCGCCGCGGATCCGCAGCTGGCCGTGCCGGCCGAGTCGCTGGACCTGCTCAGCCCGGTCACCGCGCCGGCCAGGATCGTGGCGCAGGCGGTGAACTACCGCTCGCACGCGGTCGAATCCGGATTCGATCCGACAAGGTCCCGCCGGTCTTCTTCCGCAAAGCCTCGCACTCGCTGACCGGGCCATCCGGTGACATCCTCCGCCCGGCCGGCATCGGCTTTCTCGACTACGAAGTCGAGCTCAGCCTGGTCATCGGCGCCGACCTGCCGGTGGGCAGCACGGTATCCGACGCGACCCTGCACAAATACGTGGCGGCGCTGGTGATCGCCAACGACGTCAGCGCCCGGCAGATCCAGCTCGTCAAAACCCAGTTCTACGAGGCCAAGTCCTATCCCAACTTCACTCCGGCCGGGCCGTGGCTGGCCCTTGTCGGCGCCGCCGAACTGGCCCGGCTCGCTACGCTGCGGCTCACCCTCAGCGTCAACGGCGAGGTGCGCCAGGACGCGCTGGCCAGCGACATGATCGTGTCCCCGGCGCGGGCGCTCACCGCGCTGTCGAAGTTCCAGCCGCTAGCGCCCGGCGATCTTCTGCTCACCGGCACCCCGGGCGGCACCGCTCTGCAGGCACCACCCAAGGCCGTCGAGAAGCTCGCCGGCCTGCTGCCGCCGGCGACAAAGTGGAAGATGTTCTTCCAGCGGCAGGCGCGTAACCGTCGTTATCTTCGCGACGGCGACGTCATCACCGCCAGCATCGCCGCCGACGGCGATCTCGACCTCGGGACACAGCGCAGCACGGTCGTGGGGAAGACGGCATGACCGCGGCCTGGTCACCCGGACCGGAGACGACCTACCAGTTGCTCCGGCAAGCCGCGCGGATCTGGCCGGACGCCATCGCGGCCCAGTGGATCCCGGACCCGGCCGACCATCTTCGCTGCGTGGCCGTGACATATGCCGAGCTGGCCGGACAGGTGACCCGGATCGGCAACGGCCTGGACGCCCTCGGCGTGGGCCGGGCGGACGCGGTCACCCTATGCGGGCCGAACTCCTCCGGGCTGCTCGCCGCTACCCTGGCCGCGCAGGCAGCCGGGATCGCGGCTCCGGTCAACCCGGCGCTCGGCGGGGAGCGGATCGCCGGGCTGATCCGCCGCACCCAGTCACGGGTGATGATCGCAGCCGGGCCGGAGGCGGACCCGGAACTCTGGCCGCGGCTCACCGATGTAGCTCGGCAGGCCGGGATGCGCGCGATCATCGCGCTGCGGCCGGACGGCGCCTCCGGCCAGCCCCCCCGCCCTGCACAGCGCGCCGGGCCTGGCTGCCCGGTATCTGGAAGACCTGGCCGACGGACAGTCATCGGAGGACCTCGCCGCGGTCAGCCCTCCTGCAGCCGGCGACCTGGCCGCGTTCGTGCACACCGGCGGAACCACCGGAACGCCGAAGATCGCCGCGCACACCCATGCGAACCAGGTCGCCTGCGCCCGGGGAATCGCGGAGTCGGCCGGCCTTGCGCCGGGCGAGGGCGTCCTGGCGGGCCTGCCGCTGTTCCACGTCAACGCCCTGATTGTGACCGTCATCGCGCCGCTGCTGAGCGGGACCCGGGTTGTCTGGCCGGGCCCGGCCGGCTACCGGGACCCGGCGCTCTACCAGCGGTTCTGGCAGCTCGTCGAGCATTACCGGATCGCGGCGATGTCCGCCGTGCCCACGGTCTACGGCGCCCTGAGACAGGTCCCGGTCGACGCCGACATCAGCTCCCTGCGGATCCCGATCGTCGGTGCCTCGCCGCTGCCGGCGGCCGTCCGCGAAGGATTCGCCGGGCACACCGGCCGGCACCTGCTCGAGGGCTACGGGCTCACCGAAGCGACCTGCGCCAGCACCTGGAACCGGCCCGGCGCAGACAGGCCCGGCTCGGTCGGCCAGGTGCTCCCCGGCCAGCGGGTCAAAGCGGTCCGGGTCGCCGCCGACGAGTCCTGGCAGGATTGCGCCCCCGGCGGGCCGGGCCTGCTTGTGATCGGCGGGCCCGCCGTGTTCGCCGGCTATGTCACCGAACCCCACGACGGTGGCCCGCGGGTGAGCCGGGGCGATACGGTCCGCGACGGCTGGCTGGATACCGGCGACCTCGGCCATGTCGACGCCGACGGCTACGTCTACCTCACCGGCCGGGCCAAGGACCTGATCATACGGGGCGGGCACAACATCGACCCCCGGGTGATCGAGGAAGCGCTGCTCGACCACCCTGATATCACGGCCGCGGCGGCCGTCGGATCACCAGACGCCTATGCGGGCGAGGTGCCCGTCGCCTACGTCGTCCCGGCCGATCCCGCCGCCTTCGACGAGGCCCACCTGCTCGAATGGGCCGCGAAGACTATCGGCGAGCCAGCGGCCAGGCCCAAGCGCATATACGCCATCCCGGCTATCCCGGTTACGTCCGTCGGCAAGTACTTCAAGCCGGCGCTGGCCGCCGACGCCGCCCGGCACGCTGCAGCTGAGGCACTCGACCGAGCGGGTCTCCAGGGTTCAGGTGAGGCAGCAGTCACCGCCGAGGACGGCGGCCTGGTCGTTACCGTGCCTGGTGCCGATCCCGGGCAGGTGCGATCCACCCAGGAAGGCCTGCCGCTCACCATCCGGGTCGTGAGCTAGCGATGGGCGCCCCCTCAGGAGGACAGCCGCCCGGACCGGTCATCGTCGTGGGCGCCGGCCCCGTCGGCGTTACGGCGGCGCTACTGCTGGCCGACGCCGGGATCGGCGTGATCATGCTCGAACGGCACGCCGGCCCGCACCCTTTGCCGCGGGCGGTGCACTTGGACGACGAGGTGGTGGGCACGCTGTCGCGCGCCGGAATCGGCGCGGAATTCCTCGCGAGCTCCCGGTCGTGCAGCGGCCTGCGCCTGCTCGACGCCCGGCATCACGTCATGGCCGAGCTAGGCCGGGCCGCATCGGGCGTGCACGGCGTCCCGCAGGCCAACATGTTCCACCAGCCGGACCTGGAGGACCTGCTGCTAGGCCGCGCAGCCACGCACCCGCTCATCACCTTGCACCGGACGGCCGATGTCATCCGGCTCGCCGACCCGGTCGGCGCGTCTGGCTCCCGGCCCGTCGCCGTGACGGCACGGACCGGGGCCAGCGGACAGGAACGCGAGTTCACGGGCAGCTTCGTGCTCGGCTGCGACGGTACTGCCAGCACGATCCGGGACCTCGTCGGCCTCAGCATGGAGGACCTCGGCTTCACCGAGCGCTGGCTGGTAATCGACATCCGGGTGGCTGGCGGCCTGGACACCTGGGACGGCGTGGAGCAGGTCTGCGACCCGGCCAGGGCGGCGACCTTCATGCAGGTCACCGGCGACCGGTACCGCTGGGAGTTCCAGCTGCACGACGGCGAGGACCCGCAGCGCCACCTATGTCTTCCGGGCGAGACTGGCCTCCAGCTTTCGGGCCGGGCGGGTCTTCCTACTCGGTGATGCCGCCCACCTGACCCCGCCGTTCATCGGCCAGGGCCTGGCCGCCGGGCTGCGTGACGCCGACAACCTCACATGGAAGATCGCGCACGTGCTGACTGGCAGGTCTGGTACGGATCTGCTCGACAGCTACGACACCGAACGCCGGCCACATGCCCGTGCGATGGTGAAAAAAGCTGTCATGATCGGCTGGACGATGACCGGGGGCCAGGACCGGGCCGCCGCCGTCCGCCGAGTCGCGCTCGCAGCCGCCGTGCGCGTCGCACCCGTCCGCGACGCCCTGGCCTCGACCGCGACGCCACGGCTGAAGGCCGGGGCGCTGCGGCCCCGTACAAGACTGGTGCTGGCCCGGCGCCGTACGCGGATCCATCCGGGCGGCCTCATCCCGAACCCGATGGTCTGGGTGCCCGGTGCCGGGCCACTCCGGCTGCACGCCATCCTGGCCGGCCGGATCACCATGCTCACCGCCCGCGAGCCCGAGGCGGCACTGGAGGATCTATGCGACCGGTACGGCGTCCAGCTGCTCCGCGTTCGCGCGGGGACGGAACCGGACGAGCCAGCCCGGCCTGGCCCTGCCGCTGGGCGGTCCGACTTTGCGCTGGACCGGTGGATCGAGGTCCCGCCGGCTGGCGGCGAGCCGTCCGGCCCCATGCAGGCGCTGCTCGCCGATCCGGGGCTAGCCATCCTGGTGCGCCCGGACCGCGTGATCGCCGCAGCGGCGGCCGGACGCCGGCTGCCCGTGGTGCCGTGGCCGATCAGGCCCCATTCCGATGGGCGGCGGGCGGCTGGCACACCCATCGGTCCTGACCCTGCCGGGCAAGCCGGCCGCTGATCCGGGAGATCTCCATGTTCATCGCCATCTCGCTGCTACTCCTTCTCGCCCGCATCGTCCCGGCCAGCGCGAAGCTCGCGGGCGCCCCCGCTATCCAGGAGTCAGCCGCGCACTTCGGCATCTCGTGGAACCGGTACCGGCTGATCAGCGTGCCTGAACTGGCCGCCGCAGCTGGGGCGCTGGCCGGCCTCTGGGTGCGTCCGCTCGGCGTCGCCGCCGCGTTCGGGATGGGAGTGCTGCTGATCGCCGCCCTGGTTGCGCACCGCAGGGCGCGGGATGACCTCAAGACGATGGCGCCTGCCGTGGCAGCAGCGGTGATCACGGCGGCCTACCTGATTATCGCGCTGGCCCGATGAGTGACCACGCCGCGGGAGCAGCCAGGAAGGGGAGCGAGGGCCGCCATGCCACTGCGAGATGTTGCCGGTCAGCTGAGTAAGGAGCGCCGAAATGCGGCCGTCAGTCCGTGTCGATGAGGAAATTCCGGTATTGATCGTGGGAGGCGGCGGAGCTGGGCCCACTGCCTCGATGCTGCTCGCCGGCCAGGGCATCCGGCACCTGCTGGTCAGCTCTCGTCCGCAGACCTCCGACCTGCCCAAGGCGCATGTGCTAAACCAGCGGGCAATGGAGGTGCTCGAGGATGCGGGAGTAGCCGCCGAGATCGAGCGGCGCAGCACCCCGGCCGCCAGCATGGCGGCGACCGCGTACTACGCCGGCCTGACCGGACAGGCCGACGACTACGGGCGGCGGCTGGCCCGGCTGGAGAGCTGGGGAGCCGGCGGCGCGGACGAGAACTGGCGCGCGGCCAGCGCCCGCCGGCAGCTGAACCTTCCGCAAATCCGCCTTGAGCCCCTGCTCAAGCAGCGCGCGGAGCAGCTGTCGCCCAGGGCAATCCGGTTTGGTCATGAGCTCATCGGCCTGGAGCAGGATGACGACGGCGTGAGCGCGACGATCCGGGACAACGCCACTGGCTCTACCTACGTCGTGGCCAGCAAGTACGTGGTCGGGGCCGATGGCGGCCGGACCGTGGCGGGGCTGATCGGGGTCAGCTACGAGGGTCTGGGGGTCGTCACCCAGACCGCGACGCTGCATGTCACGGCGGATCTGTCGGCGTGGGCGGTGGACCCAGACGTGCTCATCCGGTGGATCTTCTCACCGCAGGCCGGCACCCTAGTCGTGCTGGTCCCGATGGGACCCGAGAACTGGGGACCGCAGTCAGAGGAATGGGTGACACCTCAACTACCCGGTCGGCGATCCGCGCGCCCAGTCCGACGCCGAGGTGGAAGCGGACGCCCGGCGTGCGCTCGGACTGCCGGATCACCCGATGAAGATCCACAAGATCACCCGGTGGTCGGTCGACGCCGTCATGGCCTCCGCGTTCCGTGTCGGCCTGGTGTTCCTGCTCGGCGACGCTGCCCACCGCCATCCGCCCACGGGCGGGCTGGGACTGACGAGCGCGATCCACGACGCGCAGAACCTGTGCTGGAAAGTAGCGCTGGTGCTGGCTGGGCACGCGACGCCGGCCCTTCTCGACAGCTATGCCGACGAGCGCCGCCCGGTCGACGAGCGCAATGCCCAGCGGTCGCTGGAGAACGCGATGAACCACTTCGAGATCGCCGCAGCCCTCGGGGTTGCGCCGGAGAACTCGCCGGAGCAGAACATGGCCCAGCTCCAGCGGATGTGGAGCGGCCTCCCGGACGACGCCAGCCACCGGTCAGCGGTGTTGCGCGCGATGCGGGCCCAGTCGATGGAATTCAGCGAGCTGAACGTGGAGTACGGCTTTCGCTACTCGTCCGCTGCGATCATTCCCGACGGAGGCGTGGAGCCGACGCCCCTCGACGACGTCCGGGTGTACCGGCCCGGCACCCGGCCGGGAAACCCCTTGCCGCACGCCTGGGTCGATGACGAGGACGGCCGCAGGCGGCCGATCAAGGACCTCGTCAGGCCCGGGCGCTTTCTGCTCATCGCGGGCGAGTCCGGGCGCGCCTGGTGCGACGCGGCACGGGAGCTTGCGGAAGAGGTGGGCATCCCGCTCGACGCGGTCCGCATCGGCCACCTCGACGGCGACCTGTTCGACCCGCGCTGCACCTGGCTGCGGCACCGGGAAATCGCCGCCGACGGAGCCATCCTGGTACGCCCGGACCGCTTCATCGCCTGGCGCAAGCTCACTGCATCCGGCGAGCCCCGCCGGGAGCTCGCCAATGCATTCAGCCAGATACTGGGACCTCCTGTGACGTGAGTCGCGGAACCGAACCCAGGATGGTGCGCCAGTGAAAGCCGACGCAGATGCCGCCAGTGGCCGGATCGACGTCCACCACCATGTGATACCGCCGTCCTAGGCGAGCGCGTCGGTGTCAACCGTCGCACCGGCCATGTCCCCGAGCTCTCCCCGCGGGCCAGGGTCAGCTGAGCAGGTTCGGCACCCGCGCCGCGGCTAGCGCCGCCCGCACCTCGGGCTCGGCCCGGAATGCCCGGACACTTGCACGCGCGATCAAGTGGCTGCGCACGCACGCCGCCGCCGTCGCCCTGCGCGCTTGCGATCCGGCTAGCGATCCCCGTCGGCGAAGCCTGCGCCCGTGCGCAGTCCCGACGTCTGCTCTGGACGATTTCAACCTGGGCTTTCAGGTCAGAGCCGCTATCAGGTACCCGACAGCAACGAGCAAGGTGATCAGGGCGGGCGCGACTGCCTTGCCGTGGTCTCGCGCTCGCCGGTGTGCGATCAGCGCTCCCACCAGCAGGATTGCCATCCCGGTAGCGGCTGCCACGCCGAGAGGATGCCACCACAAGCCGACGACGACTCCCGCGGCGGCGGCCAGCTCTGCGATGCCGATTAGCCGATAGTGCCGCCAAGGTATCTGGAAATGCCGGGCTGACTCCCGCATTCGTGGGTGGCCGGCCAGCTTGGCGGCGGCTGGCAGCAGGCAACCGATGAGCAGGAGTACTGAGAGAGCAGCAAACATCACAACCTCCTTAGTTATTGGCCGGGTTGAGGCCCGGCCTGACCACACCGGGGCCGGGCGCAAGCTTCGGTTCACGGGCCGGGTTGGCTCCCTGGTCCTTAAAATTGATGCTTGGATCAGTCTTGTGATCTATCATCAGTTATGACTAAGCTAGCTGTCAAGCGCTGGTGGCAAAGGCGCCAGCGGAGAGACTGAAAGGAGCGCAGCCATGCTGAAGTCGCTGAGCACGAGCCTGATCCTGCGGGGCATCCTCGCTTTAACCGTCGGTGTAACGGCACTGGCCTGGCCCGGGATCACCGTCCTCGCGCTGGTCGTCCTGTTCGCCGTGTACGCGTTCATGGCCTCCGGCCTCGAGGCCCTACGGGCATTCAGCAGCCGTACCGCCGGGCCGGTCTTCGGGCACCTTCTGGTCGGGCTGATCGACCTGGCCGCCGGAGTGCTCGCGATGGCCTGGCCCGGACCTACCGCCCTGGTCCTGGTGTTGATCGTGGCCAGCTGGGCGGTCATCGCCGGGGTGACGGAAGTCGCAGCTGCCTTCCGCGGCCGCGAGTCAGCCGGCACCCGGGCACTGTTCACCCTCGGCGGCCTGATCTCGGTCGCGTTCGGCGCAGTGTTGTTCGCGCACCCGGCAGTCGGCGCGATCACCGTGGCGCTGCTGTTCGGCCTGTTCAACCTGGTCTACGGGGCTCGGACGCTCGTGCAGGGCATCGAGTTGCGGCGCACCAGGAACGCCTTGCATTCGGCCGTTCCCGAGCGCATCCAAAACCCTGCCACGTCCGGAAACCAGCACAACGCCGCTGCGTAAACGCATTGCTGGCTGGCGCGATGCGGCGGTGGCTAATCCCCACCGCCGCCGCCTTGCCAGCCATGTGCCCGCGTTGGCGGCTCCCGCGTACGGGAGGCCGACCTCGAGCCCCGGGCGCCCTGAAGCCTGGTAGGATCAGTTCTGTTGCTACTCATCAGTAATGATTGCGTCCCAGAATCGATGCCGGGATGGTCACCCTTACGGCCTCGATACGGTAGGGCGCACGGCGGCGTGGCCAGCATGAGTGCTGGTCAGCTCTGAGGAGGGAGATCATGACGGACGCGGCGCTCGCCCCCACGCCCCGGCCTACGCGACTGGACCGGCGGAAGGCACGCACCCGGCAGGCGCTGGTTGACGCAGCGGTGCAGCTCATCGCCGAGGGCCGCGGGGACCGGGCGAGCATCCAGGAGATCACGGAAGCGGCTGACATCGGCTTCGGGTCGTTCTACAACCACTTCGACAGCAAGGACCAGCTGTTCGCCACGGCCTCAGCAGAGGTAATGGAACGCTGGGGTCAGATGATCGACCGCGCCTGCGCGGGCATCGCCGACCCGGCCGAGGTATTTGCCATGTCATTCCGGATTTCCGGCAGGCTCGGATGGACCCACCCGGACATGGCCCGGTTCCTCACCGGCACCGGGCTGAACGTCCTGGATGCCCCTACTGGCCTCGCGCCCCGGGCCCTTCGCGACATCAAAGCCGGCCAGGCTACCGGCCGCTTCACCGTTTCGGACGCCGAGATCACGCTCAGCGCCGTGGCTGGCGGCCTGCTCGGCCTCCTGCGCCAGCTTGAACGTCACCCCGATGACATTGACGAGGCAATCGTCGACCAACTCGCCGAGGCCAACTTGCGGATGCTCGGCGTCCCCGCAGCCGAAGCCGAACGCCTCGCAGCCCTCCCGCTACCAGAGATCCGCGCATGGCAATGAGGATCCAGCCGTTGTCAGCGGTTCCTCACAACGGAGGGCTCGTTCGCGAGCACTTGCTGCACCGGCCCTGTGCATCTGCGCCCAGCTCACGTCCTCGTTTGGGCTAGACGCCCGTAAGCGTGCCTGGGTTGCTGCGGCTGATCCAGGCGTCATCCCGAGTGCCTAACGAGACAGGGTCGGCCAGCTGGGTTATTTCCCTGACGCTCGCGCTGCTGTCGGGGCTAGCAAGGCCGGAGGAAGCGCGAGCCTGTCAGCGCGCGAACTGGCGCCGTCGGCTGGCGTCGGGACTACCGGCCGGCGCTGCCGGGTAGATGTCGGTGGAAGAGAGGGGAAGGACAGGAGCAGCATCCTGAGGCGAGGAGGGGGACCTGACCGTGGCACCGAAAAGCCCGCGCCAAGCGGCACAGATGACCAAGGACATCCGCCAGGCGGTGCAGAAGGAGCTGGAGTTTGACCCGCTGGTGGACCCGTCGGGCATCACCGTCAAGAACATGAACGGGGACGTGGCCCTGAACGGCGCCGTGCCCAGCTACCCGCAGTACCTGCAGGCCGCCACGGCAGCCAAACGGGTGCAAGGCGTCACCAGGGTGCATAACCACCTCATGGTGGACCTGCCGGTAAACGACTACCGGGACGACCCGATGCTGACCACGGCCGCCAACAACGCGCTCACCCTGACCGTCACCATCCCGAACAGCGTCGAGGCCAGCGCGAGCGAAGGCAATGTCTGGCTGACCGGCACCGTCGGCAACCGGTTCCAGCGGGACGAGGCCGAGCGCGCCGTGGCCGGGCTGACCGGCGTGCGCGGCATCGCCGACGACATCGAGATCTTCACCGACATCCAAACCGAAGACGTAACCGAACTGGTGCAAGACGCCCTGTTCCGCTACGGGCTGCTGCCCGGCGACAGCGACATACATGTGGACGCCAGCGACGGCACCATCATGCTTAGCGGCAGCGTCGTGGACTGGATAGAGCACGACGCGGTCGTCGACGCCGCCTGGCGGGGCGTCGGCGTCGAGAATGTCCGCGATGACCTAGTCGTTACTGGCTGAACGGACCGGCTCTCGGGTCGGCTCGTCCCAGGCGGGGTCGGCGATGGCAGCGGCTCGGGCCAACCGGGCCGCTGCCCGTCATCGGCGGCGGCGTTTGTGTACCTGCCGTGCAGTCGAGTCTGGCGGGTGACGCTCGGCCATCGGGTGCGATCGCCTCGACAAGCCGTTCTCCGGCCGGACCGCGACCGTCTCCAACCGCAGCTCCGTGAGGAGATAAGGGGCGCGATCGTCATCTCCGCATCGTTGCGCTGGGCTGCGTTCCCTACAGAGCCGGTCAGCCAGACGTTGCCCGCATCTGCGGCTGCCTCGAGAGTATTGGGCAGGTTGACGTTCTGGGCGAGCGCGTTGTTCGCCGCTGTGGTCAGCTGAATGTCATCGCGGTAGCTGCCGGGCGGCAGGTCTACCATCAGGTGGTTGTGCACGCTAGTCACACCCTGGACCCGGTGCGCTGCCGCAGCCGCCCTGAGGTACTGGGGGTAGCTGGGCACGGTTCCGTTGAGCGCTACGTCGCCGCTCATGCTCTTGACCGCGATGTCCGCCCAGATTGCCTGAAGGACGACCCGGCCTGCCACGCAGATCGGCGGGAGTGTATGGCGCGCTTTGCTTTGCGCTGGTGACGCATCGTGAGAGCTGCCATGCCAGGGCCTTTCGCGTCCTGGCGGTCTGCAGCCGGGGTTACAGAACGACCAGCCGGATATTCGGGTCGAGTTGGCGCAGGTCGCCCGGATCGGAGGTGACAACGGGCTGGTCAGCGCGACGCGCGCACACCACCACGTGGGCGTCGGCGATGTCAGCAGTTCCGCTGGCCGCCAGCAGCCTGCCGACGTTCGTGGCATCCACCCGGCCCAGGTCGACGACGTCGGTCGTCGGCTGGCGGATCAGCCGTGACAGCCGGACCTGACGGTCGGGCCGGCGGATGGCCTGAGCAAGGACGGTCGCTGGCACCGTCGCGCGGGCACCTGTCTCTGTCGCGCGGGCGAGCAGGACTACCACGCGGCGATCGTCCCGGTCCAGGGCGATCAGGCCGCCCGCGTCCAGGGTCACACCGGGCATCAGGCAGCCGGCCGCGTGCTGGTGCCGAGGGCATCATCGGCCCAGGCGCGCTCGTCGTCGGATAGCGGCCCGCCGGTTTGCCGGAGCGCATCGGCGAGCATCGCGCCCCAGCCGGCGATGTCATCCAGGGCGACTGCGACCGCGTGCTGCACGAACCCGGACACGCTCGGCGCGGTCTGTGCCTGCACCAGGGCGCGGATCTGGTCCAGCTGGGCCTCGTCGAGCGTGACGGTGACCTTCCTTGTCGCCATACCGGATACCATACCACAAGGCCGCCATCCGGGCCCGATGAAGATCGCAGGCAGCGCGCGCATATCGTCCGGTTAGGGCGTGCCAAGCCGCACTACGCTAACGATCACGTCGCCGTCCAGATCGGCGGTTCGGCGAGCGTTTATTCTTGAACCTTCCTCGTCACTCAGGGTGATACTGCTGATCGACGCAGCCCGACACCGACCTTGGACCATTCCGGTGTAAGTGATCCGCTGGAAGTCACAACTGGCCACGCCGAGGTGCTTGTCGATCTGGCACCATGGCCGCCCGCCAGCTACATGACGCCTGACCGTACGCGCGCCGCGGCTAAGCGGTTAAGGAACCCTCTAGTAGCCAATGACGCTAGGACCAAGGCAAGGGGAAACAGTGGCAACTACCGGGACGGCTGTGGTGACTGGCGCAGGCTCTGGACTCGGCCGGGCCATCAGCCGCGCTCTGCTAACGGCGGGGTGGAAGGTCGCATTGGCCGGGCGCCGTGAGGAGGCGCTACGCGAAACTCTGTTGCCAGGAGAATGGCCGGCGGACGCCGGACTTGTCGTACCTTCGGATGTCACGATGCCAGATTCGGTGGCCGCCCTGTTCGCTGCGGTCGGCAAGCACTGGGGCCGCCTCGACTTGCTCGTCAACAACGCCGGCGTGTTCGGCCCGGCAGGCGCCGTTGATGAGGTGACCTTGACTCAGTGGCGCCAGATAGTGGACACCAACCTGACCGGCTCGTTCTTGTGTGCGCAACATGCGGTGCAGATGATGAAGGTGCAGGACCCGCGCGGCGGCCGGATCATCAACAATGGCTCGATATCAGCGCACAGCCCGCGGCCGGGCAATGTGGGCTATACAGCGACCAAACACGCAATCACCGGGCTGACCAAATCGATCGCACTCGATGGCCGCCGCTTTGACATTGCTTGCGGCCAGATCGACATAGGTAATGCGGCTTCCGAATTGACTCAGGGCATCAGCCAGGGCGCGCAGCAGGCAGACGGATCGGCGCTCGCAGAGCCCACCTTCGATGCTTGTCATGTAGCTGAGGCGGTGCTCTACATGGCTGGACTGCCACTAGACGCAAACGTCCTATTCCTGACGATCACCGCTACGAAGATGCCGTTCGTCGGGCGCGGCTGAGCGAGCGCGCTCGCGCAGTTCCCCTCGTCCGATCGGCGACCTGAGGCCGCTGCCCTGGAAGATGGCGCGGCGACATCACTCGGTAATGGTGAGGGCCGATGTCCGCGTCGCCTGGTGTCCGGCCCGAACAGGGTCGCAGTGCAGGGCGTGCTGGAGAACTCGCGGAAGGAAATCGGCGGCGGGCAAGACAGACAGCGTCGGCGAGCTGCACAACACGCCGGACGCGCGTCGGGGCCGGGCTGACGGGCTGCCTGCGTCAGCGCTGCTACGGTGCCGCCATGGGTATCGCGCTCAGCGAACGAACGCTGCGGCTGGTCGACGGGAGGAACTACGCAGTTCTCGCGACGCTGAATCCGGACGGCAGCCCGCAGACTTCTGTCGTGTGGGTCGGCCGCGACGGCGACGACGTGTTTTTCACAACGGTGGAGGGCCGTGTTAAGCACCGCAACATGCTGCGCGACCCGCGTGTGAGCCTCACGGTGATCGACTGGTCGGACCCCGAAAACTACGTCGAGTTGCGTGGCCGGGTGTCGGTGACACCAGATGTCGGGCGCCAGGTCGACACTCAACTCTCCTGGAAGTACGACGGCAAGGACCCTGTCCAGGACCAGCCAGGCGCGATCCGCGTTGTCGTCCGGATGGCGGTGGAGAAAGTCACTGGGCGCGCGACCCAGCCCGAGGTAGCGCACTGGGGCCGCCACCTATCGGCCTGACCCTTCCGCCGGTGCCCGGCCGCGTCACCGCCGCGCGGCCTGGCTACCTGGCCGAGAGGGCTGCCCGCGCACGCGGTTGGCTACCACTCGCTTTAGCGGGGTTGCCCGAAAGGATCAGTACGGGTTCACCACCGCGAGTGCACAAACTGGCGGACATCGCGATCGTAGACGCCGCGCAGTTCCGTCTGCAGAGTGTCGGTCAGCTCAGGCAGTGATGCCGCTTGGGCGTTGCTGATCGCCTGCTCAGCAGTGCGCGCACCCGGAATGACGGTCGTCACTCCGGGCTGGTCGACGATCCACCTGAGCGCTAGCTGTGCGGCCGTCGCGCCTGAGGGAGCCAGCTTCGCGACATCCTGGGCTGCGCGCAACCCGACCTCGTACGGGACTCCGCTGAATGTCTCTCCTACATCGAACTCTTCGCCGTGCAGGTTGTAGTTTCGGTGGTCGGCAGGACTAAAGGCGGTGCTCTCGGTGTACTTGCCTGAGAGCATGCCGCTGGCCAACGGGACTCTGGCGATGATCGCGACGCCTGCAGCTGCTGCTGCGGGAATGACCTGCTCAAGCGGCTTTTGGCGGAAGACATTCAGGATCAGCTGAACGCTGGTGACTCGTGGATGCGCGATGGCCGCCAGTGCTTCGTCACATGTCTCGACAGAGACACCATAGGACTCGATGGAGCCTTCGGACACCAGCTGGTCTAGTTCGTCGTATACCCGATCATCGGAAAAGACACTGGAGGGTGGGCAGTGCAGCTGCATTAGGTCAATGACATCGACTCCGAGGTTGCGCCTGCTGCGATCAATCCACGAGCGGAAGTTATGAAGGTTGTACGCTTCGGCAACGTGGGGCTCGGCACGCTGACCCATCTTGGTCGCCACCGTCAGCCCGTCCCTGCCCCGCTCGGCCAGGAGTCGGCCGACCCTGTTCTCGCTTATACCATCTCCGTACACGTCCGCGGTGTCGAGGAAGGTTACGCCGGCATCAATGGCGCCGTTGAGCACCGCCAGCGCCTGAGCCTCGCTCATCTGCTCGGCGCCCCAGTCAGAGCCTAGCTGCCAGCATCCGAGGCCTACGATCGAGACGTTGCGGCCGGTTCGACCCAGCGGTCGCTGCTCCATTTATGTACTCCTTTCGTATGGCCAGATCTTTGGCGCGAAGTCTCCCTGACACTACGCCTGATATCGGAAGCGCCTCGCCAACCACACCAAGACCTGCACAGCCTGTCCAGCAGGTCCGCTCGCCAGTCAGCTTGGCTGTGGCCGCCGCGCCGCCGCTCGAGGCGGCGGGAATGCGGGAGCCTGTCAGCTGAGGTCAATCGGTGTCATCAAGCCGACAGAATCGCTAGCAAGCCCTTGCCAACGCCCGCCCACAGGCTGATACTCCGAGGGAGCGGATGGCCAGTGCTTGAGCGAATGCTCTCAGCTTGCAGTCCGCGCCAGGTCAGCCCACAGTGCCGCTTGTTTATGCCCGGCGGCGAGAGAACTAGCAGCATGCCGCAGCAGGCTTTGACTAGCGCCCGCGGCCGATCGCTGGTGATGAAAGGGGAACCAGATGAAGTTCGGCATCAACCTCTATCTGTGGGCAGATGAAATGCACGACGGGCTCATGCCGATCCTCGAGCGATTGAAGCAGATCGGCTTCGACGGCGTCGAGGTGCCAATCTTCGACCTCGACCAGGCGAAGTGGGCAGTCTGGGGACAGCGCCTAGACGACCTCGGACTGCAGCGGACAGCGAACACTGTCATTGCTGCCGAGCACAACCCGCTCAGCGACGACCCGGCGGTCCGCGAAGCGGCCTACCAGCACCTGAAGGAGGTGATCGACTGTTGTGCCGCTGTCGGCTCCAGTCTTCTGTGCGGTCCGCACCAGGTAGCTCTTGGCGTGTTCACCGGTAGGGGCGCTACCGACGAGGAGTGGAAGCGCAGTGTCGATCACTTGCGCCGCGCGGCTGAGTATGCGGAGCGCACTGGCGTCGTGCTGGCAGAAGAGGTCGTGAACCGCTTCGAGTTGTATCACCTGAACACCCTCGACCAGGCGATCCGCTGCATCGACGAGGTTGACCATCCCAACTGCCGCATCCACCTGGATACCTTCCACGCCCATATCGAGGAGAAAGACCCAGCAGATGCCATCCGCCGCGCGGGCCCGAGGATCGCGCACGTGCACATATCCGAGAACGACCGAGGTGTGCCAGGAACGGGCAGCGTTCAATGGGACGCGTCGTTCGCCGCGCTTCGGGACATCGGTTACGACGGCTGGCTCACTGTCGAGGCGTTCGGCAACTTCCTCCCGAACCTTGCCGCTGCCACGAGGATCTGGCGAAAGCTCTTCGACAGCGAGGACGAACTCGCCAGTGATGCGTACAAATTCTTGGTTCGCAACTGGAACCATGGGCCTAACGCTGCCTGAGTTCGGTGAGATGCTCGAGCCCGTAAGAAGAAGGAGCTGAAGAAGTGGGCGGCGGCACTACGAGTTTCAAGGACGATGCCGTCGCGGGCTTCGTAGCTGCGTATGCCCGTTATGTTGAGCCGGTCCCGGGCGCGTCCGCTGTCATGAGGTCAGGTGGGCCGGCGGCGGGCCGCGTCTCGGTGATTGGCGGCGGAGGGTCAGGTCACTATCCCGCGTTCATGGGTCTGGTCGGGTCAGGATTGCTTGATGGCGCCGTGGTCGGCGAGGTCTTCACTTCGCCTTCGGCCGAGCAGGCCTACCGGACCGGTTGTGCCCTGGAAGCGGGCGTCGGCGTGCTGTTCAGCTACGGCAATTATGCCGGTGACCGGCTAAACTTCGACATGGCGCAGGAGCGACTGCGAGCCGAGGGTATCGACTGCCGGACGGTCGTCATAACCGATGACATCGCCTCTGCCGCACCTGACGATGCGCACTTGCGCCGGGGCGTCGCCGGAGATCTGGTGGTCTACAAAGTCGCAGGCGCCGCAGCCCAGACCGGCATGTCGCTAGACGAAGTCGAGCGTCTGGCGCAGCTTGCCAATGAGCGGACGCGCACGATTGGCGTGGCGTGGGGAGGCTGCACTCTGCCCGGTGCCTCCGTGCCGCTCTTCTCTGTGGCGGACGGGCTCATGGAACTGGGGCTAGGCATTCACGGCGAGCCAGGCGTCCGCGCCATGCCAAGCCCCGGCCCAGCTGAGCTAGCAACGCTCATGGTCGAGAGTCTCCTTGCCGAGCGGCCGGCACGCTCTCAGCGAGCTGCTGTCCTGCTTAATGGCCTCGGCGGGGTGAAATACGAAGAGCTCTTCGGCCTCTGGCGCCACATTCATCCCCTCCTGGTACATGCCGGTGTTGATCTAGCCGCACCGGAAGTCGGCGAGCTCGTGACCAGCCTAGATATGCGAGGCTGCTCGCTCACAGTAGCGTGGCTCGATCGAGAGCTAGAGGACCTGTGGCTGGCCCCATGCGATACGCCAGCCTTCCGCCGGCCGCAGCGTGACCAGCTCCGGGACGGTCGCAACGTCCTGCCGGTGGCTACCGCCGCCTCGATCACGGCTGCCGCGACCAGACATGCTGCCGTCGTGAGCGCACGGTCTGCCATACCAGCCTCGGCCCGACGCCCGGCCGAGCTGGACGATGTCGTGCAGACCGCCCAGGATGCGCTTGAAGCAATGCTGGTGGCGATGCGCTTGGCTGAAGCCGAGCTTGGCCGCCTCGACGCAGTGGCTGGCGACGGTGATCACGGCTCCGGCATGGTGCGCGGCATGACCGCGGCCGTGGCTGCCGCTCACGAAGCAGTCGGATCGGGCCAGGGGCTCGGTTCAGTTCTCCGCCATGCCGGTGCAGCCTGGGCCGACGATGCCGGTGGAACGAGCGGCGCCCTTTGGGGCCTGCTCCTAATCGATCTGGGCACACAGCTAGGCGACACCGTCCAGCCGGACCCCCCGTCGGTAGCCGCAGCGATAAGGCACGCTACAGCCGCCATTGCGGAACGTGGCGGTGCCAGACCGGGGGACAAGACGCTGCTGGACGCGCTCAGTCCCTTTGCCGAGGTTCTCGACAAGGGTGCCAGCGACGGGCTGCCCCTTGCTCCGGCTTGGCAGGCGGCCGCCTCGGCAGCCGCGCAGGCAGCCCGGGAAACGGCGGGGCTCGCAGCGCGGATCGGGCGTGCTCGGGCACTGGGAGCACGCGGCGTGGGCAGCCCTGATCCCGGTGCGATTTCCATGAGCTTGTGCATAGATGCGGTCGGCACTGTGCTGTCCGCCCGGTGCGATGACCAAACGAGCGGCTCGCAAGAGCGGGAGCGCGCATGAAAGTCACCCGTCGACACAACAGCTACGACGACGGCGAGCACCGTGTTCGCAGTGAAATGACGGTCGGGTTCGGCGCCGATGATGCGGGTTACGAGCTGAAGAGGATGCTGCTGGCTGAGACCAGCAGGCTGCCTGGGATGACGGTGATCGATTTCGGCGTGGCGAGTGCTGATGCTATGGAGCCCTACCCGCAGGTTGGGGTCCGGGTTGCGGAGGCAGTCGCTCGCGGCGAGATCGACCGCGCCATCCTCGTCTGCGGCACTGGCATTGGGATGGCTATCAGCGCGAACAAGGTGCCCGGCGTGCGTGCAGCAGTCGCCTACGACGCCTACTCGGTGGAACGCTCGATCCTCTCGAACAACTGCCAGGTCCTCGCGCTCGGCGCACGTGTGATCGGCGGGCACCTGGCCGCGACGATTGTGAAGCAGTGGCTTGCCCTCAGATTCGACGAGACCTCACCGTCCTCGGTGAAGCTCGCAATGCTGGAGGCATACGAGAACACTGAGCATCCGGCCGACGGTCACCGGCTTGAAGACGCGCCGGCATGCTGAATGAGGTCACGCTCGGCGTCAGCCTGAAGGCCTATCTCGGGCTTGCCGACACCGAGCGATGGCTGACAGGAGTCCGGCAGCTTACCGTGCCTGCGAACTTGCGATTGTTCGTGCTGCCGTCCTATCTCGCACTGGGCGTCGCGCTGCGGGTGCTCGCAGGCACCCGCATACACGTAGGCGGACAGGACGTGTCATCCGAAGGGCCGGGCCCCTGGACCGGAGAGATCACCGCCGCCGCACTCGCGGAAGCAGGGGCTACTCACGCGGAGATGGGCCACAGTGAGCGTCGTCGGCTGCATGGCGAGACCGATGCCCAGGTCGCGGCCAAGGTCAGCAGGAGCCTGGCGGCGGGGCTGACCCCTGTCCTGTGCGTTGGTGAGGCCTCACGCGGCAATGTCAATGACGCCGTCGGTAGCGTGCGTCACCAGTTGTCCTATCGGCTAGCGCAGGTCCAGCCGGGATCGGAGCTGCTGGTGGCTTATGAGCCGGAGTGGGCGATCGGCGCCACCCAGTCAGCGTCGCCGCGCTGGATCGCAGCTGTCACCGGGGCGATCAGGATGGTCGCGGACGAGGCCGGGCTCTTGGTACGGGTCCTTTACGGCGGATCGGCTGATAGGGGGCTGTTCAGCGAGCTGAGGCGAGTCGCCGCGCCAGGTCAGTGCCCCGACGGTCTCTTCCTCGGCCGCGCAGGGCTTGACATCGCCAACCTGACGGCGATCGTCGGTGAGTTGTCGCAAGCACCGCGCCCGGACGCGGCGTGATCGTGACGGCTACGCTGCCTGCTTGACTCGTTTCGGTGCGCTCAGTTGCGCTGGAGCACCGGCCGCACGAATTCCTCGTAGGCGTCCTCCGGCTTGGCAGAGTCGTGTACCACGGCGCGGATGGCGCGAATCATCGCGACCGGCTGGTCGCTCTGGAAGATGTTGCGGCCCATGTCGACACCGGCGGCGCCGGCTTCGATTGCTTTGTAAGCCATCGTCAGTGCCTCTAGCTCGGACAGCTTCTTGCCGCCTGCCATCACGACCGGCACCGGGCACGCTGACGTGACGGTGTCGAAGCCCTCGGAGCAGTAGTACGTCTTCACGACGTGGGCACCAAGCTCCGCGCAGATCCGGACTGCGAGCCTCAGATAACGCGCATCCCGGGTGAGGTCACGCCCGACTGCGGTGACCGCGAGCACAGGTATCCCGGCTCGCTGGCCCTCGTCAACGAGCCGCGTCATGTTGTGCACGGACTGGGTCTCGTGCTCGCCGCCGATGAAGACCTGAACAGCTACCG